>NZ_DS981458.1:0-13841 GCF_000154845.1 Phocaeicola coprocola DSM 17136
ATAGGGGACAGAGGATATATAAGTGCCCAAGTGCAATTGGATCTGTTTGAAACTGCCAATATCAGATTGGAGGTACCATACAGATGTAATCAAAAAGAATGGAAGCCAACATTCCCAGCTTTTGCCAAAGCGAGAAAAAGAATTGAAACCATATTCTCGCAATTGTGTGACCAGTTTATGATTATAAGGAATTATGCGAAAGATACAGATGGATTGTTTGCCCGGATTATCGGGAAGATTAGCGCACTTACAATCCTCCAATATATTAACTACAAAAATGAAAAGCCTATTGGCAGAGTTAAATATGCGCTATTTTAATTCCGCCAACAGGTTTTTTATAATAAAAAAAGCAAGACAGAAGGAAATATACCCTAAGTAATACAGATAGTATATCCTTTATAGGGAAATTCCCTATTCATTATAGGAATTTGCCTGCATATTTATAGGATTTTCTATTCGTCTATCATTCATTTTATTGTCTATTTTTGTAACACCAACCAAAAAGAATAATGGATATGAAGAACTTTATGAAAGTCGTCATTATGGCAATCGTGCTACTGACTACAACCAGCTGCGGAGTTTTAGATACCTCCTTACAGCGTTCCCGCCTGGCAGAAAGCCTACATACAGGTATGACAAAACGTGAAGTCGTTGACCTACTGGGAAATCCCGAGTTCAAACGTTCCTACAATGGAATAGAGCAATGGGAATTTCATAAGATACACTTCAGCGGAGCAGTAACAACCATTCTGCTCGATTTTCAACACGATAAAGTCATTTCATTCAATTCATACGCAGGAGCTACCCCCTCTCCTGCCTACCCGCCTATAGCTATCTGTCCGCCTGCTCCTGTTGAAGAAAGACCTTCGCTGGCTTATCCGACAGACGATCAGGCATGGTTTCAGGAATTGTATCAGAAGGTAAAAGACAAGCCTTTCAAAGACGAACGTCTGAAAATACTCAGAGAAGCCGCACGCCAGTCAGACTTTACCTGTGATGAAATCGTACAGTTGATGAAAATATTCAACTTCGACGATGAAAGACTGGAAGCATTGGTCATTCTGGAACCAACCATTATCGACCGGGAAAATACCGACCGGATTGTTGATTCAATGACTTTTATATCGGGAGAGGAAAAAGCAAAAAACATACTGAACAAGAAGCATCACAGCGGTCGGATATATAGTGACGGTGAAATCAATGTATTATATGAAAAGGTAAAGGATGCTTTCTCATTCGATCAGCTAAAGATACTGCAAACAGGCATGAATGGCAGAAATATTACATGCAAGCAATGTGTCAAACTGCTTTCTATATGTGATTTCGACAATGAACGGATAAAATTCCTGCAAGTCATGGCGCCTCACATATACGACTGCCACAACCGTCAGCTAATCATTGATACAATGAGTTTCGCCTCAGGAAAAGATGAAGCACGCCAACTGATAGAACGATATTGCAAATAACTTTCATTCAAACAAAAAAGCATTTCCCATCCACACAAAGGAAGAGGAAATGCTTTTTCCGTTTTTTTATGTAAAAATCACAATCAGTCTTTTGCCTGATGAACAGTAAGCTGCGGGAACGGGAATCCGATACCTTCCTTATTGAATGTATCGTACACGATTTTATTCATGTCAAAATATACATCCCAGTAATCAGCTGTCTTAGCCCACGCACGGACCTTAATATCCACACTGCTTGCCGAAAGAGCTCCCAAAGCAATCATCGGAGCCGGATCCTTCAATATACGAGGATCTGCATCGATAATACGCTGCAATACGGCTTTTACCTTTTCGAAATCTTCACCATATTCTACTCCGAATACCCATTCAGCACGACGTGTTTCCTGTTTGTTGTAATTTGTAATGGCATTGCTGCTCAATGCACCATTCGGAACATAGATGACTTTATTATCTACTGTTGTCAGAATAGTATGGAATATCTGAATTTCGCGTACAGTACCATTCGCATTCTGGCCTTCTATATAGTCGCCTACCTTAAAAGGTTTAAATACCAGAATAATCAATCCTCCTGCAAAGTTGGAAAGATTTCCAGACAAAGCCATACCAATAGCAACACCGGCAGAAGCCAGCAAGGCTGCAAAGCTGGTAGTTTCTACTCCCAGACGGCTAACAATAGCAAAAGCCAATATCAGATTCAGCAATATACTGACAAGGCTTCTCAAAAAAGTCTGCACACTGATTTCAAGCTTTCTCTTTTCCAGAATGCGTGCAAGCAAACGTCCGACTTGCTTGATGATAAAGCGGCCGACAATATAAATAATGATTGCTCCTAACAGGTCTTTTCCTACCTCAATACCCCAGTCAAGCAACTTCGACAGCAGCTGTTCTACATCTACTCCCTTAGAACCTGCACTCAGGAAAGTTCCATTCAATAAAGATGATAATAACATAGTTGTTTTATTTTAAATTGATTAATATTTATTCTTCCAATACCCCTTTGCCCTGACGAATTATTTCGGGCACATCTTCACAACAATTTATAACGGTAGAAGGTTCAACGCCTCCTATGCCTCCGTCTATCACTAAATCAACTTCCGAACCAAATTTCTCGTCTATAAGCTCCGGATCGGTAACATATTCGACATCTTCATCCGGATTCAAGGGTAAAGTAGTGGTAAGAATAGGTGCATCAAGTAAATGACATATTTCACGAATAATATTATTGTCCGGCACACGAATTCCTACTTCCTTCCGGTTACGGAATATCTTAGGCAACCGGCTGTCTGCATTAAGGACAAATGTAAACGGTCCGGGCAGATTTCGCTTCATCAACTTAAAGGTAGCATTGCTTACACGGGCATATTCGCTGATATTGCTCAAGTCGCAGCAAATAATAGAGAGGTTGTTTTTACGCGGATCGATATTCTTCAACTTGCAGATTCGTTCGATCGGCCGTTCTTTCAGGGCATGACAACCCATAGCATACATGGTATCGGTGGGATAAATGATTATCCCACCGTCATTCAATATATCCACAATGTGCTGCAACACATCGGAATCGTTATTCTTGGAATATAATTTCTGTATCATAATCACAAATATAGCACTTTTTAAAATGCAATGACTTTTTTATCTGTGATTATTCATTTCAGGCTTTTAAAAATACAACTGGTTACCAGCAATGATGTACCAGAGGACGGATATGCTTATCGTATACTTGGCGTACCACCTCCATTTCTTCATGTGAAAAAGGAGGCAAAGAAGAAGCTTTGACATTTTCCATTATCTGAGCAGGAGAACTTGCTCCCGAAATGACAGTACTGACTTCGGGATACATCAGAATATATCTTAAAGCACGAGCTGCAAGATTATCTGTATGCAACAGCTGTTTCAGCTCGCGTGCAGCCTTCACGCCTGTCATATAGTCTACTCCTGAAAAAGTTTCCCCCTTATCGAAAAGCTCTCCGTTTCTGTTGTAACAGCGGTGATCAGCTTTTCCAAATGTTGTTTCTTCTGAGTATTTTCCTGTCAGCAGTCCACTAGCCAAAGGTACACGGACTATGATTCCGACATTTTGTTTACTTGCTTTCGGAAACAATTCTTCTGCCGGCTTCAAACGAAACATATTAAAAATAACTTCAATGGCAGATATGTCATAATTCAATGCTTCCAGTGCTTCGTCTACCTTTTCTACACTGACACCATAATGACAGATTTTACCCTGCCGTTTCAATTTATCAAGAACATAAAAAATCTCCGGATTCCGGTATACTTCAGTAGGCGGACAGTGAAGCAAAACCAGATCAAGGCTATCAACGTCCATATTCTTAAGTGAAGCATCCACAAATTTCACGATATTTTCTTCATTATATCCCGCTGAAACATGTGGATTAAGCTTTCTACCACATTTGGTTACTACAAACACTTTATCTTTCTTGCCTTTCAGAAACTTCCCGACAGTATGTTCACTCATTCCATCCTGATAAATATCAGCCGTATCAATCAGATTTACCCCTTGTTCGTATGCAACCTGCAATGTATTCATAGCTACCTGCTCATCAAAAGGATCTCCCCATTTAGAACCAAGTTGCCAAGTTCCTAAAGATACCTCACTCGCTTTAAATCCAGTTTTTCCAAAAACTCTATAATTCATACTATGATTTTTTATATAACTACTACGGCTCTAACACGTGCCTCTTTTTACAGCAAAAGTAAAGGATATTATCAGCCGTTGCAATACACGATAAAATAATCGGATACCAACAACTTTATCCATATATTGATTATCAAGCAAATAAAAAGAACTATCTTTGCAAGTAAACTAAAAATAACATGCATGTATAAAAGAAAAACACTTCTTGATCTTTCTTGCGGAATCCGCATTACAATGGAAATTATCGGTTCAAAATGGAAGCCTTGCCTGATAGATGCACTGAGAGAAACTCCCAAACGTCCCAGCCAGCTTCACCGTGAAATACCAGAGGCCATCTCTCGCGTGCTAGATCAGAATCTGAGAGAGCTCGAAGCACACGGCATCATAGAAAAGAAAATATATGCAGAACTACCTCCCCACAGCGAATACGCACTGACAGAATTAGGCAAAAGTGTATTGCCTTTGATAGACATACTGGATGAATGGGGAGAAAACCACCGATATATCTTCGAAAAATAAATAAAAAAGAACCGTATCATAGCTCATCAAATAGAGCCTGATACAGTTCTTTTATGTTTGTATACCAGAGTATATAAGTTTACTATATACTTATTTTAGCTTTAACGCTTCTCTTTTTCTACCAGCACAATCAACGGTCAGCTTTCAAACGGTCTGCCATAGCTTTTGCCAGTTCCTTAGCCTGACGGCAAGTATCTTCCTTCATACTCTGCTTCATTTCTACCGGATTGCCAACAACCTCGAATTTAAGCTTTTCTGTATATTCACCGATTTTCTTGACTGCGGCACTAGCCCATGTAAACGAACCGAAATATCCCATTACGCGATTCTTCATCTCGCGGGCAGCCACCTTGCTCAACAAAGCTTCCATTTCGGGATATAAGTTCATGTTGTAAGTAGTACATCCTGCAATCAGACCTTTATATTTAAAGATATCTGCCAAGATAAATGAATGATGAGTTTTCGAAACATTGTGCATTACAATATTCTTGATACCCTGGGCACTTAATTCTTCAGCTATGGTTTCTGCAAGTTCTTCTGTATTGCCATACATTGTACCGTAAACAATAACCACACCTTCTTCACCTTCGTAGCGGCTCATTTTATCATACATATCGATAACCTGAGGAATCTTTTCTTCCCATACAGGACCGTGAGTAGAACAGATCATCTTGATAGGCAGTCCACTACATTTCTGCAAAGCTTTCTGTACCGGATTTCCAAACTTTCCTACAATATTGGAATAATAACGACGCATTTCATTCCAATAAATATCTGTATTGATATTCTTATCGATACATCCTCCATTCAGTGCTCCGAAGCATCCGAAAGCATCACCAGAGAATAAGATACCTTCTGTTTCATCGAAAGTCACCATTGTTTCAGGCCAGTGTACCATCGGAACCAGATAGAAACGTAAATTATGATGTCCTAATTTCAGGAAATCACCGTCACCTACAACATAACGGTCACCACCTACTCCATAATAACCTTCTACCATATCGAAAGTTTTCTTGTTTCCAACCAATACGATATCAGGATAATACTGCTTAATCAGTGCAATAGAGCCAGAATGGTCGGGTTCCATATGATTAATAATCAAATAATTGATTTTGCGGTCACCGATAACGGCGCGAATTTTCTTCAAATAAACTTCGAAAAATGCTACATCAACAGTATCTACCAGCGCTACCATTTCATCGTCGGCAATCAGATATGAGTTATAAGACACACCATAAGGCAGCGGCCAAAGATTTTCGAACAACGCTTTTGAGCGGTCGTTCACACCTACGTAATGTACTTTTCCTTTAATTTCCATTTTTGTTATCCGAATTAATTATACTATATTTTTTACTACAATGCTTTCCTTGCCATGCATCACGTTCTTCCATCCGGCGCTTCAGTCTGGTTGTAAACTCATGGTTTTTCAGTCCCCAGTCAGGAGCTATCAGCAATTCTTTGGGCGACTGCGAAACAAATCGCTCCAAAACCAAATCCGGCCGAAGGTGTTCTATATAGTCGATAGCCAAATCAATATATTCATCGACCGTATATAAATGAAAATCCTCCGGATGTTGTGCGAATTCATGGGCCATACGCGTACCCTTTATCAGCTGCAGCTGATGCATTTTCAGCGTTGTCAGTGGCAACTGAGATAAGGCCTCAGCCTGACGGATCAACTTTTCAGAATCTTCCCCAGGCAAACCCAATATCACATGTCCACCTGTCAAGATCCCTCTTCCGGCCGTACGACGTACAGCATCTTCCGTACATGCAAATGTATGTCCCCGGTTTATCCGTGCCAGTGTATGATCATCAGTGCTTTCTATGCCATATTCAACCAGCAGGAAAGTCTGGCGGTTCAGTTCTTCCAGATAGTCCAACAACGAATCGGGCATACAATCCGGACGCGTACCGATGACCAGCCCCACAACGTTTTCTACATCCAAAGCCTCTTCATACATTCGCTTCAGCTGTTCTAATTCTCCGTAAGTATTTGTATACGCCTGAAAATAGGCAAGATATTTCATCTGAGGATATTTGCGGGCAAAGAACAGCTTGCCTTCTTCCAACTGTGTGGTTACCGTTTTCTCTGTACGGCAATATTCCGGATTAAACGTCTGATTGTTACAATATGTACACCCTCCATACCCTTTTGAGCCATCACGGTTAGGACAAGTAAAACCCGCATTAACCGAAAGTTTCTGTACCTTGAACGGAAACTGCTTCGTTAAAAAACCGGCAAAGTCATTATATCGTAACTGTTTATCCATCTGCATACAATTTGCGGAAGCAAAGATAATCGTTTTTTTGAGAACAAACAAAAAATGTTCCCCAGCACATACCAGTTACTGAGGAACATTTCAAGAAAAATAACCTTACAGAGGTTAATTCGCCTTATATAAATCATCTAAAAATACATCCAAATATGCACCTCTCATATTTGTCTTATAGAAGCGTCCTTCTTTATCAAGAATCAGACACATCGGAATAGCCTGGATATTATATTCTTTGGCACCTGCTCCATAAATACCTCCTTCTATCCGTCCCTGTGTCCAGCTCATATTTTCTTCTTTCATGGCTTTCTGCCATTCAGACTCCTTCTCATCAAGTGAAATGCTTACAATAGCAAAATCCTTGTACTTATCATGTATTTTACGCAAATGAGGTATTTCTCCGCGACAAGGTCCACACCAGCTTGCCCAAAACTCCAGCATGACATATTCGTTTTCCGGAATCATAGAAGAAAGTTTTACAGTCTTTCCGTTACGGTCTAAAACATCGATATCTTTATACTTCTGTCCTACAGCCAACGGACGTGCCGCTGATGCAGCAGTTGTAAAATGTTCCAGCTCGGCAGTTCCTGCCCAATGTTTCTCAAACAAAGCCTGCATCTGGTCAATCTCCTTAACATCAGGTAAGAATTCCATACCCGAAAGATAATACATTGCCTGATCCATCGCTACCGGAGAGTCTGCATGTTTCTTGATAAAGTCAAGCTGATACTGTAACAGCTTATCCTTCCATTTCATTTCTTCACGAGCTATTTCCATACCAACGGCACTCACATCCTTTCCTTCCGACTCCGGTACCAAGTATTCATCTGCATAACGTTCCATCAAAGTATTCAAAGTATCAGAATATACCTGAATCTCCTTATTCATCGTAACAAATAAATCGTGAACTGACGAACCGGTAATCTCTGGAGATTTACTCTCACGCTCGGAAGCATAATAAACTCCTGGCAATGTAGCTACATCTCCCTTATAAGTAATGTCTGAGTTCTCCAGATAAAGCATTGTACGAAACATCTTATTATGATAATCCGGCTCTTCGCCCGGCTTGTTTAAGTCGATTATTACATAATAAAGTCCCGGACGCTCTACTTTTCCTGAAAAAGTAAAACTGCCATTCTGCACCACAGTGCTATCTACCACAACCGGATCCGACAAGTATACCGAACGTTCCAGATAAGCTTTTCCTGAAGCTGCATCACCTGTTAATGTACCTTCGATGGTATACCCATCCGTTTTACTCTGACATGAAGCCAACAAACCAGCTACCATGCCCAACAAAAAAATTTTCTTCATAACTATTATTCTTCATTTAAGGATTTTGAACTAATAAATCATTTCCAGCAATAGCTGAACGAGGAATAGGGAGAGCCAGTCTGGTCCATGAATTAACATATCCCAATGCAACCCAATCAGTTCCGTCCAGTTTGTTATAACGTATCATGTCGAACCAATCTTCAAAATTTTCACCGAACAGCTCCAGATATTTCTGATAAAAGACTGTCATCAGCATATCTTTGTCGGCTACATTATCAACAAAGTCCGCAGCAAATCCTGCACGATCGGTTATCGGACGCAATGCTTCACGAGCAGCAGTAAAATCAGGAGCCGGTTTACGTATCGCAGCCTCAGCCTTCACCAAGTACATCTCCGACAGGCGAAGCATATATAAAGAGTTTCCCGGAACTTTATCCACATTATCATTCATCTGATACTTATTCATACGATACGATGAAATCATATTCTCTGCATCAAAAGCCCATGCATAACGTTTATCTTCCGGATATAGAGCTGCTATTTTTCTCAAGGTGTTTCCTGCTCCGGCACTCCAGTCGTAACGGTATCCAGCTACAGTCTGCTGATTGTTCATCGTATATGGATAAAACAATAAATCCGTACTTTGGAAGCTGCTAAAAATATCACCATATACAGGCTCAAGCATAATACCCTCATCAGCCCCTTTTGTTATAACCTCATCGGCCAGTTTATATGCCTCATCAAAATTACCCATAGACAATAAGACCTTTGCCTTCAAAGCCTTTGCCGACAGATAATTTCCATAATACATGGCTACTGTTCCCAAAGAAGAATGTTTTACCGGTAACACTTCAGCCTCTTTAAGATCATCAAGAATAGATGTGTAACACTGGCGGACAGTCGCTCTCGCTTTCGGGGTATTGTCACGCACAGGAGCGTCATGAAGCACGATACCATACTGAGAGTCCATGTTACAAAATTCACCATACAAACGTAGCAGCATAAAGTTTGCCATCGCCCGGTTGAACTTCGCTTCTCTCTGATAATTCAGATTTTCTTCTTCAGAACGTCCTTTTATATCCTTATCCAAAGCCGCCAGCACCGAATTTGCCTGATTGATTATGTAATACAAGAAGATATAAGTTTCTTCCACAATTACATTGTCATCCTGTATATCTCCAGTCAAAAAGCTTCTGGCACCACTTACACTCGAGCTTTGCATAACTCCGGTACGCAAAAACAATGCATTGTAAATAGAACTTTTCGCTCTCCAGCCTTCATAGATACCATTTACTGCTATTTCGGCCGAACGGGCATCGGTTATGACAGTTTCATCATCCAACACATTTTCGGGATGGATATCATCAATAGGTCCCAGCAGGCTGCACGAAGCCATTGTCAGAGAAAACATGCCTGCCACTAAACAAGATTTTATATTCAGTTTCATAAATAGTCTTTTTTTAGAATTGTAACTTAACTCCCAGTGAGAAGGAACGGCTCAACGGATAAGGGTCGTTGTTAGTTCCCATACTTGTAATGCCAGTAGCAACAGTTTCCGGATCAAGTCCAGGCCATTGAGTAATCGTAAATAAATTGGTAGCCGTCACAAAGAGTGAAGCATTACTTAAATACAATTTATTTATCCATGCCTTAGGCAATGAATACGACAGCGTAATATTCTTCATTCTCAAATAAGATGTATCAAAAACAAAACGGTCGTTCGCCATATAATTATAACTCATTGTACCTGCAACCAGACGTGCATACTTAGCATCCGTACGTTCCGGTGTCCAGGTGTTTCCGTAAAGCTCTCTGCCAACGCTTTGTCCCAAAACGCCGCTGATTTCCTCTCCTAAGTTACTATATACAGCTTCTCCTCCACAAGAGAACTGCATAAGGAAAGACAAAGAAAGATTCTTATAAGTAAACGTATTGGTCCATCCTCCGAAGAATTTAGGTTCAGGAGTTGCTATGACTTGACGGTCGTCGGATGTAATCGTACCATTTCCGTCAGTGTCTTTCATCAGAAAATCTCCAACACCGATACCAGACTGATACTCAGCAAAACCTTTTTCTACAGCCTTTGCATTCAGTTCATTCACTTCATCCATATTTTGAACAATATGGTCAACTATATAACCTTTCACTGTTCCTGCCGGTTTTCCCACAATAAAAGCATCCTGCATGTACGAATTGATCTGTGCATTGTTCAGCGACTCTATACGGTTACGGTTTACCGAAATATTCAAATCCGTATTCCAGGCAAAATCCTTACCACGAACAGGATAACCACCTAGCGAAACTTCCACTCCACGGTTTGACATATCGATTATATTATCGTAATAATTCGACATTCCGGATTCCAGTATATGAGGAGCAGGAGCCAGTGCACCATCGGTATAACGATAATATGCATCCAAACTTCCGTACAAGCGGTCGCCAAAGAAAGAGAAATCCAGACCAAAATTCACTTCATTTGTCTTTTCCCAATGGATACCACGGTTAGGAAGTAAATCCTGCAACTTGACAGACGAACTTTCTCCATACTGGCTGGATGTATAGAACTGGCGGAATGAAAAATCGGAAACATTCGTAGATCCGGTCTGTCCCCAGCTTAAACGCATCTTCAGGTTATCTATCCAGGATGCCTTTTCCATAAAAGCTTCACGGTTTATTACCCATCCGGTAGAAACTGCCGGAAAGACTCCCCACTGGTTTCCCGGACCGAATTTAGATGAAGCATCGGCACGCATACTCACTTCCAGCAGATAACGTGAGTCGTAATCGTACGACAGACGTCCATATACAGAGTTCAAACCACTCTTTGCAACGTAGTCGGAATACATCAATACAGACTGTGCTGAACCCACATTATCCAAATTATCATCATTCGGGAAGCCCTGATACATATTTGTTCCACCAGTACTGCGTGAACGGTCGGCTCCATATCCAGCCATTGCACCAAATAAGTGTTTGCCTGTATGATAGTTATAATCTAAACGGAAATTTATCGATGTACTGGCATACTTCGAGTTGTTTGTGGTAAGCTGAGCATAATAAGGACTTCCTACCCAAATTTCCTGCAAATAACTGGGCGAAAAATAACTATTGTCATAATTATAAGAAGCCAGCGTAAAATCGGAATGGAACTTCAGGTTACGCAGCAGCTCTATGTCGACATAAACATTTCCCATAAACTGGTCGCTTTCATATTTTGCTTTACGGTTCAGCAAAGCAACCGGATTCGGGCCACTTACATACCCTGACGGCATAAAATACAACGATCCTTTATCCAGTCGGGTATAATCACCATTCTCATCATAGACGGGCAAATCCGGACGAACCAGCCACGGATGTGTATCAGGAGCCATGATACTTTCCTGACTAGGACTAGTACGCTTTGAGTAAGAATAGCCAAGCAAAGCTCCCATACGTATGCGTTTGGTTATGTCGGTATTGACAGACAAACGTCCGCTATAAGTTTCAAGATTGTCATTTTTGTATAAACCTTCCTGATCGATGGCATTGAAAGCAAACGAATAATCTGTTTTTTCAGATCCGCCACGAACAGAAACATTATACTGATTGGTTATTGCATTTTTATTTCTTGTTTCATCTTCCCAATTAATATTTTCCTTACCAAATGCGCTTTCGTTCAGTCCCAGGAATTTAGTATACATCAACGTATTCCAGTCGACTTCAAAATTACCGTAAGCCATCAAGATTGTCGGATCGTACATCATGCTATACTGCGTAGTCATGGTAAAATTCGCCATATCATAATTGTACGCATCCATCGTGTTACGCAAAATTTCTTCCTGCAACGAACGGAATTCCTGATTGTTCAACGGTTCAAAGACCTTTACCGGATTTGCAATGCTCAATGTATATCCGGCTTCCACAGTAGCCTTCTCTCCTTTCCGTCCATTCTTGGTAGTCACTATAATTACACCATTTGCTCCACGCGAACCATAAATAGCCGTAGCCGAAGCATCCTTCAGTATATCAATGCTTTCAATGTCATTCGGTGCAATATTCATAAGTGGATTCAGTGCATTACTGTCGACAAACATCGGCACACCGTCTATTACATAAAGCGGAGCGTTATTTGCCGTAAGCGAGGTAGAAATCGGATAAGGGGAAGTAATACCACGTACATTGACCGTCATCGTCTCACCGGGTTCACCGCTGTTTTGTGTCACCAGCACACCTTTTATCGTTCCGCCAAGCATATCTTGAACTGTAGATGATGTTTCCGACAGTTTATTCAAATCGTCTTTCTTGACAGACGAAATAGAACTTGTCAGGCTTTTACGGTTCTTGCTTCCGTAACCGATGACAACCACATCGTCGAGCACCTGATTATCTGATTTCAAAACAACATTTAGAACTCAACCGATTTCAAGCCTATAAACGAAAATCGCAACACAGCTCTATTTCTCGGCAATGCAAGAGAATAAGCTCCGTCCATATCGGTTACAGTTCCTTCCGTAGTACCTACAACTACTACCGAAGCCCAGGTACAGGAAGTTCGCTTTCATCGGTAACCGTTCCCTTCACAACATTTTTCTGCTGATTTGCCTGTCGCACTTCCACACTTTTGACTGTAGAACTTACTGTGGCAAAAACTGATTCCGCATGCAAGACTCCCACGCTCAGTACAGCTAAAAGATTCATCCACTTACGACCATTCATATTTTTAAATATTTAAGATATTATCCGAAAAAAGGAATTAGTTTTTGTGTTATATGCAAATATAAAATAACTTTAACACATAAACAATTCTTATTCTGAATATTTTTCACATATATATAGAAAAGTTTGTTTTGCTGACATTTTGTAATCTGTTTTACTTCGGATACCCATCATGGCTTTCAGAGAAGAATTACAGCATCAAATTACCTTATCACGCTCGTGACTATAGCTTATCACGTTCGTGACGAGATATTCACACGTACGTGACAAGAGCTCACCACGTACGTGACGAGGTATATTTTCATATTTATAAGTTCTTCATTATTTTTGTATCCGAAAACATTAGTGTCCACTAAAAAATCATAGAAGTTCTTTGAAATTATTGAAATTCAATTTGTTATAGGAGATTTTTGGGAGAACGGATTTGAATTTACTTTTGTGGTAATTTTCAGACCGTTATGCATAAAGACCCATATATTTTTGCCCAATTAGTTAAGTTCCTTGACCGAAGTAAATTCAATCGTATCGTTACAAAGTATGAAGGCGATAAGTATATCAAGAGCTATACCTGTTGGAATCAGCTGCTTACGATGATGTTCGGTCAGCTATCCAATCGAGATAGTCTTAGAGATTTGATTGTGGCTATGGAAGCTCATGCTGGAAAACTTTACCATCTCGGAATCGGGAAGTCTGTAACTCGGAGCAATCTTAGTAAGGCTAATGAGCAACGTAACTACCGCATCTTCGAAGAGTACGCAACATTCATGATTGCCGAGGCCCGCAAGCGTAGAATCAATAAAATATTCGAACTTGACGGTCATGTTTATGCATTTGACTCTACAACGATTGATCTGTGCCTGTCAGTGTTTGAATGGGCTAAATTTCGCAAACATAAAGGCGGAATAAAGTTGCATACGCTCTACGATATTGAAGCGGAAGTACCTGCATTTGTGCATA
>NZ_DS981458.1:13941-21038 GCF_000154845.1 Phocaeicola coprocola DSM 17136
GACCAAGGAAATGGGCTTCATGTATATACTTTTTTTTCCATGCTTTTATTTTTTTTTGTTTCCTGTCAGCGCTGATATAACTGGGTTTTTTTTCATTTTGGGGAGGTGAATAAAAGAAACTGAATATACAGGGAGGGACGTTAAAAAGGGAATATGAAGATAAATCGGCCACATTTTTTTCGTATTTTCGGATCACTACTGTCACTAAAAATGGACAGGTTAAAAATTAAATAAATTCGGTTCACTTGAATCATATCGGTCTTTGACATTTTTGAAATTCGATTTGTCAAACAAGTCACTGAGATGTGTTTTGTCGGTCAGAGAGATTCCGAGTATTTGGAGAATTTCATAGACGCTACGTTCTAATTTCATATCGTGTTGGACTATTGCTACTAAGCAGTAAGTGATTATCGCACAATAGATTTGTATGCGTACAGCGTTTTCCGATGTTCCCCAGAACTTCTTAATCCTGAGGTGGTGTTTTATCCATTTGAAGAACAGTTCAACACTCCATCTGTTTCTATAAAGCGATGATATAAACTCTGCAGATGCGTCAAGATTATTTGTCAGGAAGATGTGTCGTGTACCGTCTTCAGGATTTTCAATGATGAGTTTTCTAAGTTCCTCAGGGTAATCCTTAGAACTTTTATAAACCGTAAAGCATCCGATTACATCCGATACTACACCTTCTGGCAATCTTCGTTTCCAGGTTTTAGGCTTGATCCGTACATTTGTTTTGGCTCGTACAAGGAAGAAAGCACCTATACGATTTATTGTATTAAGGTTGCTGAAATCGTTATACCCTCGGTCGAATATATAATGCGCTCCTGATTCATATGGAATCTCAGGCATAGCCTTTGAATCGTGAATATTGGCAGGTGTAATATGCACAAATGCAGGTACTTCCGCTTCAATATCGTAGAGCGTATGCAACTTTATTCCGCCTTTATGTTTGCGAAATTTAGCCCATTCAAACACTGACAGGCACAGATCAATCGTTGTAGAGTCAAATGCATAAACATGACCGTCAAGTTCGAATATTTTATTGATTCTACGCTTGCGGGCCTCGGCAATCATGAATGTTGCGTACTCTTCGAAGATGCGGTAGTTACGTTGCTCATTAGCCTTACTAAGATTGCTCCGAGTTACAGACTTCCCGATTCCGAGATGGTAAAGTTTTCCAGCATGAGCTTCCATAGCCACAATCAAATCTCTAAGACTATCTCGATTGGATAGCTGACCGAACATCATCGTAAGCAGCTGATTCCAACAGGTATAGCTCTTGATATACTTATCGCCTTCATACTTTGTAACGATACGATTGAATTTACTTCGGTCAAGGAACTTAACTAATTGGGCAAAAATATATGGGTCTTTATGCATAACGGTCTGAAAATTACCACAAAAGTAAATTCAAATCCGTTCTCCCAAAAATCTCCTATAACAAATTGAATTTCAATAATTTCAAAGAACTTCTATGATTTTTTAGTGGACACTAATGTGTATATGACCTTAATTCCGCAACATAATTGATAATTATTTTTATAAGTTCCTGAGCAACATTTTGTTGCCCAGGTTTTTGCCATGTCAGCGTTTTCACTTACCTTAGTGTTGCGAATCCAAAGACAAAGAAAACCGCAACAGGCATGGCAAAGGTAGCAATAAAATCCGAAAGACTCACTCCTTTTGGAGGCATATTTCCAATCATGGAGCAATTTACCTCCCTTCTCTCCTCTACAATTGACTCAACACTTGGGTTGAGATGCAAACTCTATGGTTATCAATACAGCGAAATCATCCGCTCCCTCCTATGCGTTTACTTCTGCGGCGGTTCTTGCGTTGAGGATGTCACCGCCCACTTAATGAGTCATCTTTCCCTTCACCCCACACTCCGCACCTGTAGCGCCGACACCATCCTTAGGGCAATAAACGAACTGACCCGGGAAAACATCTCATACACGTCTGATGCCGGAAAGTCCTATGATTTCAATACGGCAGACACACTCAACACATTGCTCCTGAATTGCCTGTTGTCCACAGGGCAGTTGAAAGAGGGCGGGGAGTATGACGTTGACTTTGACCACCAGTTCATTGAGGCGGAGAAGTACGATGCAAAGCCCACGTACAAGAAATTTCTTGGTTACAGGTCCGGTGTGGCCGTTATCGGCGACATGATTGTCGGCATAGAGAACAGCGACGGCAACACCAATGTACGCTTTCACCAGAAGGACACGCTAAAGAGGATTTTGGAGAGACTTGAAGAGAAGAAGCTGACAGTCAAACGCTTCAGGGCCGACTGCGGCTCATGCTCTGAAGACATTGTGGATGAGGTCAGGAAGCATTGCAGGACATTCTACATACGCGCCAACCGCTGCTGCTCGCTCTATGATGACATCTTCGCGCTCAGAGGGTGGAAGAAGGAAGAGATTAAACGGCATCGTGTTGAGTTGAACTCCATTCTCGTTGAGAAGTGGAAGGGCAAACCGTATCGCCTGGTAATCCAGAGACAGAGACGCATGGGCAGTGGACCGGACCTGTGGGAGGGGGAATATACATACCGCTGCATCCTGACCAACGATTACGAATCATCCATGAGGGGACATCGTGGAGTTCTATAACATGCGCGGTGGCAAGGAACGCGTCTTTGATGACATGAACAATGGGTTTGGATGGGACAGACTGCCTAAATCTTTCATGGCGGAAAATACCGTGTTCCTGCTCCTGACGGCACTGATACGCAATTTCTACAAGGCCATCATGCAAAGGATTGAAGTGAAGAAGTTCGGGCTCAAGGAAACCAGCCGTATCAAGACGTTTGTCTTCAAATTCATTTCAGTACCTGCCAAGTGGATTAAGACCGCAAGGCAATGTGTGCTGAATATCTACACCGACAACCATGCATATGCAGAAGCCTTCAAAACTTCTTCCGGATGATTTACATCACTTGATGGCCACTGATTGCGTATTGCCTCAAGTCGCTTTATGGGGTAAGGGGATGGTATGCGCATTGAAACGGACGCGAGGACTTAATGGTTATCTTACGAATCAAAAGTCCATTTCTCTTTATGTAGGTAGCACTTCGGGAATGGAGTTGCGGATTTAAGGTATGATAAAAAATGTGTAACTTTGCAGCGTCGTGCCTACGCTGTGCCATCTAAAAAGGATGCGCGGCTGGGTGGGACACTACATAATGTAAAAGCGTCATCGATGCTTTGTCTTTAGGCCTCTTGAGCCTAGGAAATTCAAACAGCTTGCTGAGGACAATGTCAGAAATGAATGCTACGGGTATGCAACAAAAAAGTATCCCGGGGTGTGCACGTGAGGGTATATTATATCCTCAAGGTACACTTTTTCCGGAGGTACGTGCAACATACCAGCGTAGGCAGACATTCTACAAGTCAGCAAGCAGGTTATCCTAGGACCGAAGAGGCAGGCGAGTAGTGATGGAGGCCTACGTTTTTTGCGTTTTGTGGTTACCTTTAATCTAAGTTTAATTCTTTTCTAGGGTTTCGAAAAGGTATTTAAGGACATAAAAAATGGAGAATACCAAGACTGGAACTCGCATTACTATCAAAGTATCATACAGCTTCAAATCTATTGTTCGCTCTTTCCAATTACCAGAAGATAGCTGTCTTTATAAGTACTTTGTTGAAAACAATCATATAATCACTCGAGACAACAAACTGCTGCGAAATGGCATCCCAGAGTTAGATGAGCAGGTTAAAGAACTTGCCCAAAATAACATTGAGATGCAAAGTGACTATATGCATGATGGGCATCCAATGGATATTTTGGTTTGGCGAAATGACAAGCCTGTATATTTCATAAAGGACTATTTTTCAGAGAATGAAATACAAGAAATAATAACCAAAATGCTCTAAGAAAATGAAAAGGTTTGCATCTTTGTTGTTCGCGTTATGGGTAACTTCCATCTGTTTCGCAAAATCGGCATTACCAAACTATGAATATGACATAGTAGGAGTAGCAATCGCAAAGGAAGGATATTACTTAGTAGAAGTTTCTACAATGGTTGACAAAAAGAAGGAAGCGACAATAGACATAGCGAAGAAGTGTGCTATTCATGGTTGCTTGTTTAAAGGGTTTGCAGTAGAGCGAATTTCTCAAAAGCCCATTTTGGCATCACCATCTGAAGCCGAAGAGCATAGTGAATACTTTGACAAACTGATTAACGAGCAATTCAATACTTATACGAACTCAACCCATCCGATTCAAATCGTTAAGGCAGGTAAACGCTTTCGGGTGAAAGCAATAGTGGTTGTTGCTAAAGAATCGTTAAGAAAAGATCTCGAGAAAGCTGGTATCGTAAGAAAGTTAGGTTTATAAAACAAGGGAATATGAAATTAAGACTCATTAATGCATTCTTAATGCTCGCAGTGGCATGCACGGCTTTTGCCCAAGGTAAGAATCCCAAAATCATGGTCGTTCCTATGGACACATGGTGTCAAGAACGTGGTTTTTGGAATGTGTATAAAAATCAAGGAGAAATAAAGGGAACGCCAAATTATGAACAGGCTGTTCAAGATAGTAGGGAACTCATGTTGGTAATCTCCAAAATCAACAACCTCATGTCTGATCGAGGGTTCCCGCTTGCTGATTTGTCACAATCTATCAAGAATAATACAAGACGAACTGCAAGGAACACTCTTACTACATCGAAAACACCTGGCAGTTCTTTGGCTGTTTCAGCCTTGGATGAACTCAACAGACAGGCAAAAGCAGATATTATTGTCGAGGTAGACTTCTCATACAACACCGTTGGTCCAAAGCACAGTGTAACATACAATCTACGAGCCCTTGATGCTTATACTGGGAAACAAGTTGCAGGTGCAGATGGTACGGGTACTCCTACATTTACCTCGGAAATACCAGTGTTGTTGGAGGAGGCTGTCGTTGGACACATGGACAACTTCATCTCTCGTTTACAATATCATTTTGATGACTGCAGAGAGAATGGTAGAGAAGTTGTTATTGAAGTCGGAGTTTTCGACAATGGATCAGGGACAGACCTTGAAAGTGAGTATGACGGTTCAGAACTATCAGAGATTATTGAGAATTGGATGGCAGAGAACACTGTCAAGCACCAATTTCTTACTTCTGAGACAACAGAGTCCATCATGCTCTTTGAGAATGTGAGAATTCCACTACTAAAAGAAAACGGCATGCCTCAAGATGCAAGTGGATTTGCGAACGAATTACGTAAATTTTTAAGAACGAAATATGGCATAGAGTCGAAGAACAATTCACCTTCATTAGGCTATACCCAAATAATAATTGGAGAAAAGTAACTATGAAGAAGTTCGCATTTTCATTCATGCTGTTTTGCATGTCAACTTTTGTGTATGCTCAGGATTGCGACATTCCACTGCGTCCTTTAGTTGCTCAATCCTCAGATGGCAGTTATTACCCACAAGTGGTAAACTATTTGACCAATCGTTTGCGTGTGCTTACATCTAAGGCAGGAAGTATTGGTGGAATGGAAAATTCACAGTTCGCCTTAGCCTTTGGATATGATGTTATTGATAAACAGATAGTGAGCGGAGCACCAACAAAGGTAATCTACAATGTTAGTATCTCAATGCATGTTGTTGATTTGAAGGCTCAAAAGGTCTATGCTACATACTCTAACGAAATAAAGGGCATCGGAGACAACGAGACGAAAGCACTCATCAATACATTTCAAAAAGTAAATGTATCTAACGTTGAGATTCGAAACTTCGTACAACACGGAAAACAAAAGATAATGGACTATTATGATAATAACTATCAGAATATCATAAAAGGAGCTCAGGCTCTGGCTGCCATGAAAAATTATGATGCAGCCATCTACAATCTTATGATGGTTCCAGAGTGTTGTAAAGGGTACGATGCTATCAATAAAGAGTTGATGAATGTATATCAACAATTTGTAAATCAGCATTGCAATGAGAATCTGGCCCAAGCTCGTGCGGCATGGATTGCGGCTCCTAATAGTGAAGGTGCTGCAACGGCCAGTATCTACCTCTCAGAAATTTATCCCGATGCCGCATGTTATGATGATGCTATGGAACTTGCCAATGAGATAAAGAATCAGATGGGCGAAGAGTGGAAATTCATGATGCGGAAATGGGCAGACAATATATCGTTGGAGAGGCAACGAATCAATGCTATGCGAGACATCAGCATTGCTTATGCCAACTCGCAGCCTAAAACAGAAATAACTAACGTATTTTGGAAATAAACCTCATAAATTAAATCACAATGAAATACCCATGAGATAAAAAATCACGCCCAAGAGAATGTAAATAGTCAAGCTGAAGTTACCTTTGTATAGTGTAACCCTAAAATGTATCAGTTATGGCAGAAGTGACATTCCCTCAGTTGATACAGCGCGCTTGCGGTATCGACGTCCACCTGAAGGTTGTGGTGGCGACAATTGACGGAGCAGGCATCCAACGCGAGACCCGCTCATTCAAAACCTTCACGAGTTCTTTGAATGAATTGAAAGAATGGCTATTGTCCAATGGTGTAACGCATGTGGGAATGGAGAGTACCGGTGTTTACTGGAAGCCGGTTTATAAGGTTCTTGAAGATTCCATTCCCAATATCTGGATAGTCAATGCCCGTCACATTAAGAATGTTCCGGGTCACAAGACAGACAAGATGGACAGCGAATGGATCTGCAAGCTTCTTCTGGCAGGTCTTCTCAAACCGAGCTATATTCCTCCCAAGGAGCAGCGTCAGCTTCGTGACCTGACGCGTTACCGGAACAAGCTTATTCAGCAGATAGCTTCAGAGAAGAACCGTATGATGCGTATTCTTGAAGACTGCAACATCAAGCTTTCAAGTGTAGTAAGTAATACAAGCGGTACGACAGCTACTTCTCTTATTGATATGCTTTGTGAAGGTAAAGTCCTTACTCTTGATGATATAAATTCAGTTTATCACGGTAAACTGTCAGCCAGTCCTGAAGAATTGCTTGAGGCGTGTACCGGTTTTGTTGAAGAGCATCACATTTATCTTCTTCAGATGATCCGAAAGGATATAGACCAGACTCAGACTTTGGTTGATGATTTGTCCGAACGTATAAAGAGACTGTT
>NZ_DS981458.1:21138-64960 GCF_000154845.1 Phocaeicola coprocola DSM 17136
AGCCAAAACCAAATGTACGGATCAAGCCTAAACCTGAAACGAAGATGCAGAAGTGTAGTATCGATGTCATCGATGCTTTACGGTTATAAAAGTTCTAAGGATTACCTGAGGAACTTAGAAAACTCATCATTGAAAATCCTGAAGACGGTACACGACACATCTTCCTGACAAATAATCTTGACGCATCTGCAGAGTTTATATCATCGCTTTATAGAAACAGATGGAGTGTTGAACTGTTCTTCAAATGGATAAAACACCACCTCAGGATTAAGAAGTTCTGGGGAACATCGGAAAACGCTGTACGCATACAAATCTATTGTGCGATAATCACTTACTGCTTAGTAGCAATAGTCCAACACGATATGAAATTAGAACGTAGCGTCTATGAAATTCTCCAAATACTCGGAATCTCTCTGACCGACAAAACACATCTCAGTGACTTGTTTGACAAATCGAATTTCAAAAATGTCAAAGACCGATATGATTCAAGTGAACCGAATTTATTTAATTTTTAACCTTGTCCATTTTTAGTGGACAGTAGTGATCCGAAAAATAGAAAAACAAATGGCAGGAATTTATCTTCATATCCCTTTTTGCAAACGTCGCTGTATATACTGTGACTTTTATTCTACTACCCAAAATGAAAAAAAATCCAGTTATATCAACGCTTTGTGCCGTGAACTGGAAGAAAGAAAAAACTATCTGGAAGGTGAAAAAATAGAAACAATCTATCTGGGTGGAGGAACTCCATCGCAACTGGAATATAAAGATTTTGAGCTTATTTTTCAGACACTCGGCCGACTCTACGATATTCAGCCGAATGCAGAAATAACCATTGAGGCAAATCCTGATGACCTGACAAGTTCCTACGTCAGTATGCTACGTGAGTTTCCGTTCAACCGACTGAGTATGGGTATCCAAACTTTTCAAGAAGATATTTTACGCCTGCTACATAGGAGGCATACTGCACAACAAGCTATTGATGCTTTCGAACGGTGCAGAAAAGCTGGATTTAAGAATATCAGTATCGACCTCATGTATGGACTGCCGGGAGAAAGCATGCAAACCTGGGAATCAGATCTGAATCAGGCTATCCGTATGAAACCGGAACACATATCGGCTTATCACCTGATTTATGAAGAAGGAACTGCACTTTGGAAATTGCGTGAACAGCATCGGATGGAAGAGGCTGATGAAGAACTGAGCGTATCCTTATTCACACTACTCATTCATAAACTGAAAGAAAAAGGATACCAACATTACGAAATATCCAATTTTTGTCTGCCGGGAATGTACTCACGACATAATTCAAGTTACTGGACCGGAAAGAAGTATTTAGGATGTGGTCCCTCTGCACACTCATACAATGGCGTATCAAGACAATGGAATATATCCTCTTTAGACGAATATATCACCAATATAAACGAGGGAGAGCCTTATTCTGAAATAGAAGAGCTGAATTTATATACACGCTATAACGATTTTGTAATTACTACCATACGTACGATGTGGGGGATGAATCTCGACATGCTGAAAAAAACATTTGGCAGCAAGCTGTACGATTATTGCCTCCGTATGGCCTACCCGCATTTACAGCAAGGTACTCTGGAACAGCCTGAAGGAGTTTTGAAACTCACAGAAAAAGGCATTTTTATTTCCGACGGCATCATGAGCGACATGCTATGGGTAGACTGATACGGAGGGGAAGTTATATTGAGAAAAACACTTTATTTAATCAATCATTGTACTCCTCAATGCAAAAATTATTGATAGTAAAGCTGAGGGAATCATAATTGGCACGATAGGCTACAACACGTACAGTCATTCCATCATTGGCAGTAAGTATATATTCGTTCTTATCATTGTTCATCCGGTACCACATACCGTTCTGACCATATAAGAAACGGATTACATTTAACCGTGAAGTATAATCCCAACTGATTTTATATTTTGCCGTTTCTCCTTTATGAAAGGAAAACGTACAGGTATGTTCATCATAATGTACATCATCCAACTCTGTTATTTCTTCTTTATAAAAATTCAGGATAGCTGCCTGCCCCAGTGAGTCGTATTCAAGCTGCACATAATTGCTTACGTCACATTTATAAGTAAAAGGTTCTCCTAAGTGCAGCTTAGGTATGGGAGTATATGCTCCTATCTCTTCTTTATTACAAGACGATACAACCAACAAAGCAAAACCGCAGCCTGCTGTCAGCAAATATTTTTTCATGATTTCTGTATTGTTTTTAATAATCGAGTAGGAGGAACGGGATTAATTCCCGTTCCGACCTCTCATACCACCGTACGTGCCGTTCGGCATACGGCGGTTCCCTAATTAACCTTTAAACACAGGATGATAGTACATCTTAAAAGTAGGGTAACCAGCTCGAAGCAAACGCTCATCCGACAAAGCCGCTTGTACAGTGGGATGACTTGCCATTCGCCAGTATTTCTTACGACAAAAGGCAGCCATTCGCACACGGCTCTCATCGGGAATAAGCTTCTTCAGATTTCGATACCGGGTTCGGACTCGTTTCCAAGACTTCCAAATACACATCCGTATGCGATGACGGAGCCAGCCGTCCCATTCCTTTATCCTACTTTTGAGACCTGCAAACTTAAAATAGTTGAGCCAACCACGGATATACCAAGTCAAACGTTGTTTACGATATTCGGAGCTCCAGCCGTTATTACGGCTGGTGAGTTCACGTATCTTAATCTTCATCTTCTTGATACTATCGACATGGATGTAGAATTGGCATTTGCCATTTCTACGACCAAAGGCATAGGAAAGGAATTTGATGTCACGCATATAAGCAACATGGGTCTTATCCTTATTCACCTTTAGAAAAAGTTTCGTTTCAATAAAGGGAAGCAGATTATCCAATGTGCGTTGGGCGGAACGACGGCTTTTACAAAAGATGACCAAGTCATCAGCATACCGAACGAACAAATGCCCACGTCTCTCCAGTTCCTTGTCCAACTCATTAAGCATTACATTAGTGTCCCGTTAAAATCGGGACGAATTAAATATTAATCAAACAACCCCGGGAAAAGGGGATTTAATTGCTCTTTGACATCATTGAAATTAGTCTTATTGAACAACTCTTGTAAAGGTGTTTTATCCGTTAATGAAATGCTCAAAATCTGTAGGACCTCATAGGTCGAACGGCTTAAGTGCAAATCATGTTGGATAATAGCTACCAAACAATAAGTGATAATAGCCACACTTATCTGAATACGGACTGCGTTTTCTGTGGTGCCCCAGAACCTTTTGATTTTAAGGTGCTGCTTCAACCATTTGAAGAACAGTTCTACAAGCCATCTCTTTTTATAGAGATTAGCTACATCAAGTGCAGATATATGTTTGGCATTTGTCAGGAAGGTAAATTCACGATCATCTTCTTCATCATAGAACCTGATAATCCTGAATGATTCCGGATACTTCTTTTCAGAGGTATATCCTGATAATTTCACTTCAGCATCAGATAGTATATTCTTTGGTAGTCTGCGTTTCCATTTGCAGAACTTAAATTTAAGATTCGACTTGGCTCTTACGACAAAGAAAGAGCCAGTAAGATGAATCCGATATAGTTCCTTAAACGAATCATACGCTCTATCAAAAATATAGTATGCATTTGGTTCATAATGAATTGCAGACGTTGCTGTTGAGTCATGTTTTGAAGCTGTGGATTACTGTAAAAAAAGCCAGAACCTGAGCCTCAATGTCATAAAGGACATGTGCCTTGACTCCACCTTTTTTACTTCGAAATTTAGCCCAAGGAAATGTTGCCAAACATAACGGAATGGTGGTTGAATCAAAAGCGTACTTCTTTCCTTCGATATCCAGAATATGAGTAGCTCGTTTATCACTGGCTTCTTTCATCATGAAGAATGCAAAATCTTCAAAGATTCTGTAATCCCTATTTTGGTTAGCTGATGCAAGTGTGGTTTTGGCCAAGGGTTCACGACCCAATCCCAAATGATAACACTTGGCTTGATGTGCTTCCAATGCAACAATCAGGTCGCGTAGGCTCTCACGATTGCTTAGCTGTCCGAACATCATAGCAAGAAGCTGGTTCCAGCAAGTGAAATGTTTGACGTAACGATTTCCATCGTATTTGTCCACGATTCTTCTGAATTTATTGTTGTTCAAAAACTCTACCAATTGAGCGAAAACATATTTGTCTTGATTCATTTGAAGCCATTTGATTTGGTTTCAAAGGTACAATTTCAAATCGTCGCGCTTTACAAATAGAGTATAATAAGCTATATTTCAGTTATTTCAAAGAACTATTTATCCACTTTTACGGGACAGTAATGTAAGCATTATATTGCTTAATAAGGGGCTCAATGGACCACCTTGAGGAACTCCGACCGGACTGGCCTCTTTCTTGCCTCCTATAAGTACACCGGAGTTCAGATATTTATGAATCAGAGAAATGACACGACCGTCTTTGATGGTACGTGACAGGATTGCTATCAACTTACTATGGCAGACTGTATCAAAGAATTTCTCCAAATCCATATCAACCGTGAACACATAACCGGCAGAGATATATTCGCCACATTTTAATAACGCATCATGAGCACTACGATGAGGGCGGAAACCATAGCTGGTTGGTGAAAATTGAGGTTCATAAAGAGGTTGAAGCACTTGTGAGATGGCTTGCTGAATCAAACGGTCAACAACCGTGGGGATACCCAAGTTACGTGTCTTCCCATTCGACTTGGGAATCTCCACACGACGCACGGGGTTCGGATGGTAGTTACCATCATAAATGGAAGTTATTAGCTTATCCTTGTGGCAACGAAGATAAGGAAGCAACTCGTCCACTTCCATACGGTCAATGCCGCCACTACCCTTGTTACTCTTTACCTGTTTATAAGCAAGGTTTAGATTAGAAGGGGAAAGAATGTATTCCAATAACTCTCCTTTTTCATGTTTAATGGCTGTAAGATGATTTTCAGTTATCCCAATGAAAGTCTGCATACCAATCAGCACTTCAGGTTCCACCCTCTGCGACGATTGGTCGGATAGAGTTTCTATGTTCTGCTTTCTTCCCATCATAAGGTAACATTCAGGTATCTTACATAATTAAGGTTCAGCCCTTCCCCATTATGGTGAGTAACAGGTACTATGGCTTCGGCTGACTTCTCACGACAAATCTTGTTTCAACCAGATACAGTTGTGGTGCATCTGTCCGTGAGACCTCCCCAGATAAGAACGTACGCTTTCATCTCATATACCCTCTGATTCTACTACATAGGGATTCGGATAGTTATAGGACTTTATTTTGTTTAGCAAACTTGTCCTCCAAATGTAGCCTTATAATCAGTTTCTGTTCGTAGAGCCGAGAGTTTGCCGCCAGCTTCCTTCAGGTTCCTCCTCGCGAAGGACACCCTTGCCTTGGGCTAACGATTCCCACTATCAGGGCTCGTTCGGGACTTACACCCTATAGCGCACGCCCATGCTGGGCGTACGAAAAAACCGCTATCAATGTTTGACACACTGATAGCGGAGGACTTATAAGCAGAAATAATATTCCAGAATTATTTCAAACGAGCCAATGTTTCTTTAATACGACGCATAGCTTCTACGATATTTTCATCAGAAGTAGCATAGCTCATACGAATACATTCAGGAGCACCGAATGAAGTACCACCTACACATGCTACATGACCTACTTCCAACAGATACATTGCCAAGTCGTCAGCATTATTGATAACACGATCACCGTCTTTCTTTCCAAAGAATGAATCACATTTCGGGAATAAATAGAAAGCACCTTGAGGGAAGTTTACTTCGAATCCAGGAATTTCTTTTGCCAGTTTCACAATGAGGTCACGACGACGTTCGAAAGCTTTACGCATTTCTTCTACCGGAGCCTGTGTTCCAGTATAAGCAGCTTCAGCAGCTTTTTGTGAAACAGAGCAAGGTCCTGAAGTATATTGTCCCTGCAATTTATTCACACCTTTTACAATCCATTCTGGTCCGGCAATGAAACCAATACGCCATCCCGTCATAGCATAAGCTTTAGACACACCGTTTACAATAACTACACGATCTTTAACTTCTGCAAACTGAGCAATGCTCTGATGTTTGCCGATGTAGTTAATGTGCTCGTAAATTTCGTCAGCAATAACAATAACACGTTCGTGTTTAGCCAACACTTCTGCCAATCCTTTCAGTTCTTCCTGTGAATATACAGAACCAGTCGGGTTAGAAGGAGAACAAAGTATCAGTGCACGAGTTTTAGGAGTAATAGCAGCCTCAAGCTGTGCCGGAGTAATTTTAAAATCTTGATCAATACCAGCACGTACAATAACAGGAGTTCCTTCGGCAAGCTTCACCATTTCCGGATAGCTAACCCAATAAGGAGCAGGCACGATAACTTCATCACCTTTATTGATTAAAGCCATGATTGTGTTGCAAACAGATTGTTTTGCACCGTTTGCACAACTAATCTGAGCAGCAGTATATTCCAAACCGTTCTCATTTTTCAGTTTAGCAACGATAGCATTACGCAAAGCTGGATATCCGGCTACAGGAGAATAACGTGAATAGTTTTCATCGATTGCTTGCTTTGCAGCTTCTTTTATATGGTCGGGAGTATTGAAATCGGGTTCACCGACACTTAAATTAATAACATCAACACCTTGTGCTTTAAGTTCACTACTTTTTTGTGACATAGCCAATGTCGCCGAAGGTGACAAGCTATTCAAACGATCTGATAGTTGATTCATTGCCTTTGTTTTATTTAGTTCAAAATTTTATGCAAAATAAGTCGTTTTCTTTCAAATAAAAAAGAATTCATCTTACTTTCTGTCACCGAGCAAGCGCAACAGGTACAAAAACAAGTTGATAAAATCGAGGTATAAAGTCATCGCTCCCATTAAAGCAATCTTTTGTGTTGTCTCATTTACCTCTATATCATCTGCAGTAAGCAACTGTTTGATCTTTTGTGAATCGTAAGCAGTCAGCCCGACAAAAAGCAATACTCCTATACAGGAAATAATCAGGTCCATCATCGAGTTATGCAGAAACATATTTACTACCGAAGCAATAATGATACCTATTACTCCCATGATACACAAACTTCCGATACGAGTAAGATCTTTCTTCGTAACATATCCGAAAAGAGCCATCACCCCAAATGTGCCTGCAGTAACAAAGAAGGTAGTGGCAATGGAACTCATGGTATAAATCAAGAATATAAATGCCAATGTCACACCATTCAATATAGAGTAAACGATAAACAGGACAGTAGCAGTAGTAAAAGACATCTTATTAATTCGGGCAGACAAATACCATACTAGTCCTAATTCTGCTATAATCAGTCCCCAGAAAGCCATAGAGTTCTGCATAATTACAGACAAAAGTGTATACGATTTGGCTACATACATAGATACGAACCCTGTAATAACCAAAGCAAGAGTCATCCATGTGTACACACTACGCATTAAAGCAGACTGCACAGCCTTAGAGGCATAAGTCTTTACTAAATTATTTGTTTCCATAATAATAAAAATTACTTGTTAAAATGTAAGGTATGACCCATACGGTCTTTTTTAGTATGGAGATAACGCTCGTTGTATTGATTTGGAGTTATCTCGATTGGCACATTTTCTACAATTTCCAATCCATAAGCTTCAAGTCCTACACGTTTTACCGGATTATTGGTAAGTAAACGCATTTTATGAATACCTACTTCACGCAAGATCTGAGCACCAACTCCGTAATCGCGTTCGTCAGCCTGATGACCCAGACAAATATTAGCGTCTACAGTATCCATGCCTTCTTCCTGTAGCTTGTATGCTTTCATCTTTTCCATCAAACCGATACCTCTACCCTCTTGGATAAGATAGATAACAGCTCCTTTTCCTTCCTGGTCAATCATCTGCATAGCCTTATGAAGCTGGTCGCCACAATCACAACGTAATGAACCGAAAATATCACCGGTTGCACATGAAGAATGAACACGTACCAATACAGGTTCATCAGGAGTGAACTGTCCTTTAATCAAAGCAACATGTTCCAATCCATTACTTTTCTGACGGAACGGTATAAGACGGAAATGTCCAAACTCTGTAGGCATATCTACTTCTACACCTTTTTCTACCAATGACTCCTGTTTCAAGCGGTAAGCAATCAGATCGGCTATAGAAATAAGTTTAAAGCCATATTCGTCTGCCATTTTGCGAAGTTCCGGAAGACGGGCCATTGTACCATCTTCATTCATTACTTCCATCAAAGCACCTGCTGGATATAATCCGGCAAGTTTTGCCATATCAATACATGCTTCAGTATGTCCGGCACGACGTAATACTCCTTTATCTTGTGCATACAACGGATTAATGTGTCCAGGACGTCCAAATGTTTCTGGTGTAGAAGCAGGATCGGCAAGAGCACGAATGGTAGCAGCACGATCGACAGCCGAAACTCCTGTGCTACAACCTTCCAGTTTATCGACTGTAACGGTAAACGGTGTTCCTAAAACAGAAGTATTATTCGAAACCTGATGTGGCAAATCCAATTCCTTACAACGCGAAATAGTAATAGGTGCACAAAGTACTCCTCTGGCATGCTTCAGCATGAAATTAACTTTTTCCGGAGTAATCAACTCTGCAGCGATAATCAAATCACCTTCATTTTCACGGTCTTCGTCATCAACGACAATAACGAACTCACCCTTACGGAAATCTTCTATCGCTTCTTCAATGGTATCTAATTTAATTTTATTCATAATGCTATTTTTGTAAATATAATTGTTGTTTTTCTATTTGCTCTATTATACTTTGGTTGGTTTTTATAATCACTCTCAAGTCCTTTTCCAAACGAAGCCTGTATCGCCAGATATTCAGATAAAGCAATAATCCGGCTGGTACAATAATACCAAACAGCAGATTCAGCCATCGGTTATCGAACAAGCTCTTATGTGCTTTAACCGACAAGAAAGGATAATTGTTCATCAGATTCAGCAAAACAGCATCTTTAGTATTTGAAAGCTCTTCAATAAGCGCTTCCATTTTTTTACTAATTTCAGCTATTGCATCATCATGCTTGTTATTAGTAAAAATCTGAATGTAATTAGGCATTCCTTTCAATCGATGAGTTTCCAGATATGTCTGACAGTCTTTACTTATCTCATCCAATATTTCAATATCTTTTGCATACTCAGGCGTATGAATAATAACCTCTTTCTTAAACATATGTCTAGACTGACGTATGCCAAACAACTTTCTGAAGAAAGCTGCATAAACGTCTAAGTTAAACACAACAGAGTCTTTATTTGACTTATAGGTAAAAAATGCTCCCAAGGGGGCTAAGACTATTGTACTCATCCAAGTACCTAAAACGATATTCATTTCCCCACTCTTTGCAACACGGGTTGCTCCAGAGTCGATAATATAATAGATGACAAAGATCAATACAGAAATAACAACCGGCATTCCAAGCCCTCCTTTTCGGATAATAGCCCCTAAAGGTGCTCCGATAAAGAAGAATATGATACATGCCAAAGATAAAGTTATCTTTTTATGCCAGTCTGAACGGTGAGAGCGAATGCTGTTGTCTGTATCTTTGGTAAGGAAACTCTTCATATCCCAATCTGTAGACAACGACTTCACCCGATTCTCTGTTGTTGTCAGCACCTTTAACTTTTCCTGTGAAGTCATCGAATTATAAATACTGTCTGTATTGATAACAGCAATATTCTCGGTTTTTATTTTTACAGAATCTGCCGGAGTCAGAACAGCTCCCCGGTAAGTGGTAGACATAATATCGCTATACATAGAACGTCCTACACTATCGGCATGCGTTGTAAGTGAGTCTATGGCAACAGATATTTCGTGCATATTCTTAATATCCGAACGACGGTCAAGAAAACTTCCGTCCACCATATTAAACTCCGAACTAAACTGAATCAATGTATGCTTTTCCTTGAAAGTTTCCCGTCGATAAGGTACGTTACGAGAAATAACAGACTGTGACTTCAGATTTTCAAACTGCTCACCATTATACAGATGCAGGAACAGATGTTGCTTGTCTGCTGTCAACTCCAGTTTTCCTTCTGCTGCCCAAATGATATGGGCATTTTCAAAACCATCTGAAAAATTATAAATCAAAATATCTTTCAGCAGACCAGTCTTACGATCTTTATGCTTTACATAAATATTATATCCATCGATATCACTATAAAAAACACCTTCCGGAATATCAACTTCCGGTGATTTTTGTTTCATGGAAACCAGCAATGTCCATAATTGCTTTTGAGCACGTGGACCGATAATATTCTGGAAGAAAAAAGATATTCCCCCCAGAAACACACAAAACAATACAACCGGACGGATTATACGTAATAAGGGAATACCCGCAGCTTTCATTGAAAGCAATTCATAACGTTCTCCAAAGTTACCAAAAGTCATCAATGCAGCCAACAGGATGGCAAGAGGAAGAGACAAAGGTATAAGGGTTAATCCTGAATAAAAGAAAAACTGTGCAAGTACATTAATCTCCAATCCCTTCCCCACCAACTCATCTACATATCTCCATAAAAACTGCATCATGAAGATAAATAAACAGATGAAAAAAGTTCCCGCAAAGAGCAACAAAAAGCTCTTTAATACAAATATATCAAGTTTTTTTATGCGTAGCATTCCTTATATTATCATTATCAGCGCACAAAAGTAGCATAAAAAACGGAGAGGTAATGATGTTTTTACATTATTTTTGGAATTACACCCCACATATCCTTCTTAAAATTTCTATTTGAGAATTCCACAGGTTTCTGGTATCTTCTTCTTCACCCGGAATTGCAAAATCGGTAACTTCCAAGAGATGATCTTTAGTAAGTTCATTATAATGAATTTTCAGCTCAAAATATGTTTTGGGATCATCATCTATCCAATGAAAACGAATGAAGGATTCTGTACGCTGATTAAGAATTTCAGCATTACGTGTTTCTGTTTTCCCCCATTTGAAGGTATAAGTCTTATTTATTTTTGAAACATTATCAGCAAACCATCTCTGCAAACCAGAAGGAGTACTGATAGCCCCCCATAAAATACTTCCTGAAGCTGGATTGAGTGGATACTCAATACGTATTTTCTTTTTCATAGATTCCATACTATTGTTTTATTAAGGTATTAAAGATTACGGAGGCAAAATAAACTATTTTTTTCATATACTAGATAATGAAAGATATTTTTTCGCCAAATGACTCGAAAAAATCTTTACAGACTAAAGAAATACACATAAAATCCCCAAAAAACGCTCAAGCATCTTGCACAATTCAAAAACTTAACTTACCTTTGCACCCGCAAACGAAAAACAAATGGCGGGATAGCTCAGCTGGTTAGAGCGCATGATTCATAATCATGAGGTCCCCGGTTCAATCCCGGGTCCCGCTACTCAAAAAATCGATTGCAAAATGGCGGGATAGCTCAGCTGGTTAGAGCGCATGATTCATAATCATGAGGTCCCCGGTTCAATCCCGGGTCCCGCTACTCAAAAAATCGATTGCAAATGGCGGGATAGCTCAGCTGGTTAGAGCGCATGATTCATAATCATGAGGTCCCCGGTTCAATCCCGGGTCCCGCTACAAAGCTTAAAAGCGCAGATATAAGGCATTTGGGAGGCTTCCACTCCTGGGTGTCTTTTTTTATTTTTATATAGATAATCTATTCTTCTTGGACAAAATAAAAGTGTGACACGAAAATTCGCATCACACTTTTTTCCCTCGCTTTTATTTCGCTAAACTATATACGATATCCATAATCTGTTTTCCTAATTCATCAGCAGCTTCCATTGTCGCAGCCTCTGAATAGACACGAATAATCGGTTCTGTATTACTTTTACGTAAATGAACCCATTTATCCGGGAAATCAATCTTTACACCGTCTATATCATTTATCTCCTCTGCTTTATAGAGATCTTTCACTTTTGCCAATATTGCATCAACATCAGTTTGCGGTGTAAGATCAATACGGTTCTTAGCAATATAATAATTGGGATAAGAAGCACGCAACTCAGAAACCTTTTTGCCTTCATGCGCCAAATGACTTAAGAAAAGAGCAATTCCAACCAGTGCATCACGTCCATAATGTGATTCTGGATAAATCACCCCACCATTTCCTTCACCACCGATTACAGCATTTGTTTCTTTCATCTTCGTAACTACATTCACTTCACCCACTGCAGCTGCATTATATTGCATACCATATTTACGGGTTACATCACGCAAAGCACGTGTAGAACTCAAATTAGAAACCGTATTTCCTGGTGTATGCTTCAAAACATAATCGGCAACAGTTACCAATGTATATTCTTCACCATACATCGTTCCATCTTCACAAATCATAGCAAGACGGTCTACATCCGGATCGACAACAAATGCCACATCTGCTTTTCCGCCTTTCATCAGATTCATGATATCTCCCAAATTCTTCTCAAGCGGCTCTGGGTTATGCTGGAAATTTCCCGTAGGTTCACAATATAACTTTTCTACCTGCTGTACTCCTAAGCGATGAAGCAATTCTGGAAGAATAATACCACCTACAGAATTAACACAATCTATTGCTACGCGGAAATTCGCACGTCGTATAGCTTCTACATCAACTAATTTCAAAGCTAATACACTTTCAATATGCTTCTCATTATATGTATTATCTTCTATATAAGAACCAATATGATCAATATCAGCATATTCAAAAGCCTCCGCTTCTGCAATACGAAGCACCTCTTCACCTTCTGCTGCATTTAAGAATTCTCCATGCTCATTTAACAGTTTCAATGCATTCCACTGTTTGGGATTATGACTTGCAGTAAGAATAATACCTCCACATGCACCAGCCATTATAACAGCCAGTTCTGTAGTAGGAGTTGAAGCTAAACCGATGTTCACTACATCGAAGCCCATTCCCATCAATGTACCACAAACTACATTCTTTACCATCTCGCCAGAAATACGAGCATCACGTCCTACAACAATCTTGTTACTTTTCACTGTTGAAGTACGACGAATCAAAGTCGCATAAGCAGAAGTAAATTTTACGATATCCAGTGGGTTTAATCCTTCCCCCGCTTTTCCTCCGATCGTTCCTCGGATACCTGATATAGATTTAATAAGTGTCATTATTTACCTAAATTGTATGTAATTTCGTAATAACAAGGATAAACATATTGTGAAGCCTGACTTGTTCCCTGTCCATGAGGTACAATCAAACGTACACGTGCTACTTTATCAGAAGATACGGTACGAGATGGTTTGATATATTTTAATGGGATCAACCATCCTGAAGGAACTGAGGTCGTACCATAAATAGAATACATCTGATAGCTTTCAGTAAATGCAGCCGAATATGATGTACCACTTATCGTCAATTTATAGACCTCTGGATAAAGCATATACTGCGGCAAACTCCAGCTTGAGTTAGCTGTATAAAGAGGATAATTATACAAATTCATATTTCCAGAAAGTGTATCACCGGCGCTAAACATCTCATCACGAGTTTGAATAGCAACTTCTATGTAACGGGATGCTATTTCATAATATCCATCAGCCAATTTAGAATCTCCTTCCCCTTGCTGCAGGATATTCATATAGACACCACTTTCTTCGAACAATACGAACTGATTCTCATTCGTAATTGTATCCTGATTATAGAAATCTTTCTCGCTAATTACCTGATAATTATGATTCAGAATCCAAGCGTTGATAGCATCAGCTTCTTCCTCCTTCATCTCAGCATAAGTCTTACCGTTATCACAACTTTGCAAACAGAAGACCAGTGTGCAGAATACCGCAAAAAACAGTTTTATCTTTTTCATTTTCATATCATTTATGGCGCAAAAATAGCAAATTGCTTCATATATTTCAAAAGGCAACAGTGCATTAACAGCCCTTAACACACATTGATATACCTATAAGCAATCAATAAATCATGACTTTACCAATGTCTCTATATAAGCCTTCATCTCAGGCACATTTTTTTTCGTTTCTTTATACAATTTATATTGTGCCAATGCACGTACATAATTGTGCTCGGCGTAGTTAATCTGATAATAAGTATCACCATTAATATAATCAGCCAAAAAACGCACAGCCTGCATATATGGGAACAAAGTCACAGCATAAGGCAATAGTTCGATTTCCAAAGGAGTCAGAAAATGTTTAGCAGACTCAATATACCCTTTAGCAAAATGCTTGAATATATCGAATTTAAAATGTATTTTATTCAAATCCGGCTCATCCTCAGGAGCTGTATTAGCTGCAGAACGCAAAAAATCACCAAAATCGGAAAATACGAAACTTGGCATAACTGTATCCAAATCGATTACGCATAATACCTCCTCTTTATCATCAAACAACATATTGCTTACTTTCGTATCACAATGGCAAATACGTTTTGGTAATTTTCCTTCTTGAAACAGACGTTCTGCACAACACATTTCATCAGTATCACGCTCTATCTCATCCACGAGACAACGTACTTTTTCCATACGTCCTACAGCATCTTTCTGCACAGCTTCACGCAATTGTTGCATCCTAAATTTCATATTATGAAAATCAGGAATCGTTTCCCCCAATGGTTCTGGCAAATCTGTAAGCATTGCCTCAAACTCACCAAACTTCAAGCCTACCAGATAAGAAGATTCTGGGGTAACAGCATCCAGTGTACGGGAATCCGGAATAAAGACACACATCCGCCAATATTTTTTGCCATCAAAATAATATGTCTTCCCGGTATCCGACTTCAAAAAGCGAAGCACTTTCCTATCTATATCTTTTGTCTGTTTTTCTTCTAACTTTTTACGGATATGAGCTGTTACAACTTCTATATTATGCTGAAGCATATCAACATCAGTAAAGACTTGATGATTGATGCACTGTAATATATAATCAGAGACAGAATCATCAAGTGTCTGCACGAGATAAGTCTTATTTATTAAACCGGAAGTCAACGGACTTATTTTTTTCACTTCACCAGCCTCGGGGAAATGAGAAATTATGCTAGTTAAAATCTCCATCAGTTCACGCTATCTTGATTATTCGTTATTTGCCCATTCTTTTGCTCCCTGCTGTTTCAGTTTTGCAGTAATTTCAGCGGCTTTTTTAGCAGTTGCAGCTTCGTCCTCAGGACTAGCAAACGCATGCTTATAACCTTTTACTACATTCCACTCTCCACGTGTAAAATCAGGAAATTCTACAGCAGCACAACCGTTATCCATAGATAGTTCTCCCAACTCAGCCAAGCAGCACCACTCAGCCAAATCGTATACATCCATATCCAATGGCAATCCATTCTGAAGGCAGTACACAAGACGACTGTCCATAATAAAATCCATACCTCCATGTCCACCAACTTCTTTTGCCATCTCTCCATATTTTTTCAGAATAGGATGCTGATATTTTTCTACCAAAGCTTCCATTTCCTTTTGCGGCAAAAAGCCATGTGAGCTAAGATCGTCCAATTTAGGTTGTACTCCCGAAGCTGCCAATTGTTTAGCGTCAAGTGCATATCCTTCAACCGGATATTTGTTAGCAAATCCCTTTGTACCAGTCAGTTGATATAAACGGTTATAAGGTTGTGGAGTCATTACATTATGCTGTATCTCGATAACTTTTCCTTTAGCAGTACGAATCAGCGTTGTCGTATGGTCACCATTACGAAAGTTATTGCATACAGAATCTGTACGCTCTTCCACCAAAGACTTACCTACTACCGACTTTGTATCCATAGCCACCAATGTCGCCATACGATCGCCACGATGAATGTCAAGAGCCTGTGCTACAGGACCAAGTCCGTGAGTAGCATACACATCACCACGATGTCTCATATTATAATCTAGACGCCATCCTAACTTATCTTCTTTACCGTTTTTCCAATAATAATCCCAAAAAGCTTCCAAATTATGGATATAAGCTCCCTGCGCACGAATTACCTCACCCAACACTCCCTGCTGAGCCATATTCAAGGTATTCATCTCAAACCAGTCATAACAGCAGTTCTCCAAAATAAAGCAATGCTTACGACTTGTTTCACTCAAATTGACCAAAGCCCAGCATTCTTTCAGATTCATAGCTGAAGGAACTTCTACAGCAACATTCTTACCATGCTCCAAGGCACATTTTGCAACAGGAAAATGATGTAACCAGTCGGCAGCTATATAAACCAGATCGATGTCATCGCGTTTACACAACTCTTCATAGCCTTTCTCACCTGAATAAATTGCAGCTTTAGGCAGAGATGCTGCCTTCAAGTATTTCTGGCAATCTTCTGCGCGTTTCTGCTCATAATCACATAAGGCAACAATCTGAGTACCGGGAATATGTGTAAAACGTTCAACAGCACCAGGTCCTCTCATACCTAGCCCAACAAAACCAACACGAACGACGTCCATTTTGGGTACAGTCAGTCCCAATACACTTTTCTGACCAGCAGGTCTTTCTGGTGTATGCACGACAATTGTACCTTTATTCCATTCCCACTGTGTTCCTCTTTCCGACGTATACACTTCAGTAGTCGGCTTCACTGCACATGCCCCTAACACAAGACACATACTCCAAACCAGTACTTTTAGTTTTTTCATATTTTCATTTAAAGTTAAGTTTCATTTTAAGACTGAATTATGACAGTATATTCTTTGATCTGCTTAAAAAAGAAATATATAGTCCAAATCAATTCCTGATTTTACTTATTAAGCAAGTCCTCATATTTCACCAATGCCTGCTTAAAGAGTTCAATAGCCTCATCCATCGTTCCATAGAATTCTCCACCAGAAGCATTCAGATGTCCACCTCCGTTAAAAAATTCGGATGCGACTTTATTACAAGGGAAGGTTCCTACAGATCGCAATGATACCTTTATCATATTTTTTTCAGTATCTTCACGGAGAAAAACTGAAAAACAAACTCCCTTCATCTGCAGTGGAATATTGACAAATCCTTCAGTATCTCCTTTCACATAATGAAATTTACTCTGCTCATCTTTGGTAAGCCATATCAATGCAGCATGAAAGCGAGGGAAGACCTGCATTTTATCATATAAAATATACCCCATAAGGCGTAAACGATCTTCCGAATATGTATTGAAGACCTTACGGTAAATTTCATCCTTATCGATACCTTTCGATAATAATTCGCTAATGATAAAATAAATCTCACGGCTATTCGAATTATAAGTAAATCCTCCCGTATCAGTCATCATACCAGTATAAAGACATTCAGCTCCTTCACGAGTTATATCTTCAAAATTACCCATCCGACAAATCAAACGAAAAATTAATTCAGAGGTTGAAGAAATCTCAGGATGAGATATAGTTACACGACAGAAGTCTTCTGGATTCAAATGATGATCGATCAACACCTTACGCCCAGCAGAAGCAGCAACAGGTTTGGCCATTGCGTCAATACGCGATAAAGCATTGAAATCCAAACAGCAAATTACGTCGGCTTCAGCTATAAGTTCATCGGCAAATTCCGAATATTTGTCATAGCGGATAATATCTTTTGCTCCAGGCATCCAACGTAAGAAATCAGGAAAAGCATTAGGAACAATTATATGTACATTTTTCTCTTGTGTTTCCAGAAAATGAAGTAATCCTAACGAAGAGCCCAAAGCATCACCATCAGGAGATACATGAGTTACAATAACTATCTTGTCAGCACGTTCAAAATATTTAGCAACCTTATCAATATTGGCTTGAAGTATAACTTTTGTCAACATAAAAAAACGAATTAAATTGAATGGCAAAAATACAAATTAATTCTTAATCTACAGAAGAATAGCGTAAGAACCTTTTTCTGACATATCGATATAATTCAACCCATAGATTTCACATTCTCGTTTCAATTTTTCCCGATATGAGTCTTCTAACGAAGTATCTAAAACAACTTGTTTTATCTGAAACAACCGTTTGAAATCAGCTACAGAACCATAAAATCCACGGCATATATAAGCATAATCTACATGCAAAGGAGAAAGTGCCTTTTGTTTTCTCCATTTATTATTATCGACCAAAACAATACAAATATCTCTAACCTTATAGATACATGATGCAGAAGACAACTCATTAATATCTCTGTCGTATTTGGTATAAACTCCAGCACGAGACAAATAAATATAAGCACCAGCCAGCTCCCTTTGTTTCCACAAAAAGGACACTATCAAAACATTTACAGTCAGTAGAAATACAATCAGCCTACGTGCATTACGACAGACAACATACCTCCATAAAGTCACTATTGCAACAGCAAGTAACCATGCCTGCCATACCGAAAGATAGGCAGATGTAATTTGTGCTCCCGACCAATGTTGTATCTGCTCCATTACCTCATTCAAAGTCCGTACCGCAAAATCCAATCCCTGTACCACAAAGTTTGCGGCTACAGGAAATACCCCAAGTGCCAATGCCAGCAGCGTAGCCGACAGGATAAAAACAGCTATTGGAGCAACAACAAGATTAGATAGCAAAAAATAAACCGGAAACGTTCCAAAATAGTATAATATAAGTGGCAGTGTTGCTAATTGGGCAGAAAGAGAAAGAGAAATAATGTTCCACAAGTAAGCAACAATTTTATTTCGCACTACAAATAAACTATCAATTAATGGATAAAATAAGAAAATGCCCAATACAGCCATAAATGATAACTGAAAACCGACATCAAACAAATACATGGGCTGGTATATCAACATTATAAAAGCTGTCAAAGTTAAAGCTGAAAAACCCGAGAAGCGATCCTCTGAAAAGATAGAAGCTACCACATACGCAGAAAACATTGTGACCGCCCTTATTACCGAAGGACCCAGCCCAGACAAGAAAGCAAATCCCCACAAAAGTCCGACAATGAGAAAACTTGCAATCCATTTTCCGCCACAAACCCGCCGTAAAGGATAGAACAGCCACGAAAGAATCATCGATAGTATACCAATATGCAAACCAGAAAGCGCAAGAATATGACTAACCCCAGCTGCATTGTATGTAGCTTTTATCTCACGAGTAAGTTTTGATTTATCACCTATAGTAAGTGCCGATATTATAGCCAACACATCATCTTCCAAATTCCATGTACGAAACTTTTTAACGATTTGTTCTCGAAGCATCAAAGCCTGCATCTTAAATGTTGGAGTACTCGGCTGAAGCAGTTTACGCCAATATCCGGAGTAGACTATTGCCGTTCCACTTATCCCCTGTCGCTGAAGATATTGTCCATAATCAAATCCCGTAAAATCTGCATCAGACATAGGTATCCCGACATGTGCACGAAAGCACATTCGATCACCACATTGTAATGGAGGTTGCATAGAATCAGGCATCCAATAAAGAAGTACCTGCTTATTTACCGGTTTCCAACTTCCTGTAGCAACATCTTTTACTTTTTCCACATTGACAGTTGCCTGAATAGTCTTGCCTTTCACACGAGGAATATCACATACGGAAGCAACATACACCGCTTTATCAGAATCCCACTCGTGATGTATATTTTCCAATGATATAACAAATAGTATTCCTCCTAGAAGCAAAAAACTTAGACTAACAGATATCCCAAACAAGAAACGAATCCGATAAGTCTTCGAAAAGTAAAATATAGAAGACAAAAGAACAGACAGAACAAAAACAAAACAAAGTGCATACAAGTAAGTTCCATCTAAAGCAAACACATCAGATAAAAAAATTCCGGTTGCCAGTGCTACCGACAACCGGAACAAAGGATAAAATGTGAAACGAGAACTCACCATTTTATTATTTTAGCTCCTTCAAACGACGAATAATGTCAACCATATCGGGAGCTTTAAAAACTGCATTACCAGCAACTAACACATCCGCTCCTGCCTCAACCAGCTGTGAACCAGTTTCCAGATTTACACCACCATCGACCTCTATCAGTGCCTGAGAGCCACTACGATCTATCAGTTCACGAAGCTCACGTACTTTTGTCAGTGTATGAGGAATAAATTTCTGTCCTCCAAAACCAGGATTAACACTCATCAGCAGCACCATATCCACATCACTGATAATATCAGTAAGCATTGACACCGGAGTGGATGGATTCAACGTTACTCCTGCACGCATACCTGCATCCTTTATCTGCTGCACCACACGATGCAAATGAGTACACGCCTCATAATGCACATTCATCATCATGGTGCCCAGTTCTTTTACCTCTCGAATAAATTTCTCCGGTTGCACTATCATCAAATGTACATCCAATGGTTTTTCACTCAGCTCTGCCACATATTTCAAGACAGGGAATCCAACAGATATATTTGGAACAAAAACCCCATCCATTATATCTATATGCAACCAGTCTGCATCACTATGGTTTATCTTCTCGATATCTTCTTTCAGATTAGCAAAATTTGCAGATAAGAGAGAAGGCGATATTTTCAATTCATTCTTCATACTTTAAAAACTTATTCCTAAGAACAAAGATAAGTATTTTTATCGAGATAAGAGGTAAGGTTCAACAAAAACAGCTCTATTCAAAGCTGAAACGCAAACCAAACTGAAGATTGAAATTGAATGGATGTTCTTTGCGAATCGTTTCAATCTGACTGCCATCATCAAAATAATATGCAATACCAGGTTCAGCATATAATCCTAAATGTTTAGTAAAATTCACCTGTGCTCCTGCGGCTGCCGAAACAGACCATTGCAAAGGATTAACTTTTAACGAAGTGTGTTCAACTTCACGATTTGAGTTTCCGTTTACATATACAGCATCCATACTTCCTGATACACATTTTTCAACCATTCCACCGGCTGATGCATAAAATGAAAACCAACGATTATTCCATATTGAGCGATGTACTTTTAAAGGAATTCCTATATAATGCAATTTCTGTTGTTCTTCGATATATGAACCTGAACCGGAATGCAATTCCGAAGAAAGCATTGTATAATTCATTCCAGTTTCCAATGCCCATTCGCGAGTAATATTCCACTTTATCGAGAGACCTACCGTTACCGGCATTTTATGTTTCACATCTGTAGTAGAACTGCAATCACGGTTATTAAGCAATACCTGACTATAAGCAGTCTGTTCATCACTTTCAGAAACGGCTCCCATATTTATAGGAGTAGCATAAAGCGACCGACTATTCAGACGGCTCATACCTCCAAATGAGCGAGATGAAGAATAAGGAGTATTTCCTGCAGACAAACCAACCGACCACTTACGGTCCTTTTCACCTTTCCCCATAGCCAGCATTTCTTGGTTTCGCTTAACTTGACGACGGTCTGCTTCCAAAGTACGATACGCCCGTTTTTTATCAGTGTCATAATTCGTACTGCCGGTTTCTTGTTCCTTATCCTCTACCTTATACTCTTCCTTTATAGACATTATTTCACTTTCAGCAATAACCTCCTGATTGTGATTTTCAGGTGTCTCGATTTTCGCCAAACAGACTTTAGCCGGAGAAGACGCTACGACCGGATCCGAAGAATCCATTTTTGAATTATCTGATGAAAATATCTTTTCAGAAGAAGATAAAACCTCATCATCAGGAGTTGATGAAAAGTCTAATTCTTCAACCAACGCCTCATTACTACGCATATAATCGGCAGTAGGAGAATTTATAAACCAAAACGTCAACGACGAAACGGCTACGACCAAAACAGCAGCTGCAACAAAGCGACGTGTCCTCCACATTGGAATGACGCGTGGCGCAGACAACTCCTCCTCTAACCTTTCCCACAAAGCATCGGGAAGAGGTTCAGAATAATCCTCCAGTTTATTGCGAAGGTTTTCTACCCATTTATCATCCTCTTTCATTCTAGTTTCCTTTTTCTATATTCATTAATTTTCTTTATCAATAAGCTTTTTGCACGATAGAACTGCGATGAAGAAGTATGTTCTGTTATCCCTAATAAAGAAGCTATTTCTTTATGACTTTTATCTTCAAATACATATAAATTGAATACTGTACGATAACCATCAGGAAGTTCTGATATAAACTTCATCAACACAGAACGAGGTATATCATCCAACTCACTGTCATCAGTATCAGGAACATCAGGTATTTCAGTCATCAATACCTCTTGCTGCACTTGCGTATTCTTCTTCCTCAAGTACCCTAATGCTTCATTTACCATCACCCGCGAAAGCCAAGCTTTGAGAGAGCCTTCACCTTGATAAGAAAACTGCTTGATAGATTGAAATATACGCAAGAAACCATCATGCAAAATATCTTCTGCAGTTTCACGGTCACCGATATAGCGAAGGCATATAGCCATGAGCAACCCACCATAGCGCTCATACAGCGTGTGGCGTGCCCGCATATCTCCCCGTTGGCATTGCAACGACAATTCTTCCTCTGACATATCGGCTTTCATCTGCATTTTAATATGAAATGTCCTTGCGGCAAAAATACTGCACATAAAGAGAAATAAATTTTATTCTAAATTATTTTTAACAATTTAAGATGCAGTAAAAAGTAAATTTATCCGTTATATAAACGGATTATAAAAGCAACAGCCATGAAACGACGAAACTGTTTACAACAAATTATTGGAATATTACTCTGCTGCACATTATTCTCCTCGTGTCTGGATGATAATGAACCCGAAACCTTTTTTCCGACACTGGGAACTGTCAATGCAGATGAAAACGACATAACAATAGAATCTGACTCATATGGATTATTAATTCCGACTAACCCCGGATTCATTACTTCCACCCAAACAGATTCTACGGGGCAAAGAATACTTGCTGTTTTTCAATATACAGAAAACACAACTAAAGAAGGAAAAACAGGTATGCAGGTAGAACTAGTAAGAGTAAACAAAGTATTAACCAAAAAAGCTGATGACTTACGAATTGGTATAGAAGATGTATTTGGCAATAGTCCTATTCAAATTACAGCTGCTTCTATCAGTCAGAAACATCTGAACATTCAATATGAATATTATGGAAGTACAAACATCAGCCACCGAATCAGCCTAGTGTTAAATTCTGAAACTCAACTGGATGAAAATGGGTTACTACAGGTAGAATTCCGTCACAATAATCAAGGAGATACTTATTCTGAAAGATTGTGGGGAATTGTTTCATATACACTGGAAAGCATCCCTGATTATGATGAGTCTAAATGTAAGGGATTTAAGATTATCTATGACAGCGGGGCAAACAGTCGTGCAGAATGGATAGTTAAAATAAACTCTCAAGGTACACAAACAGAACAAAATCCGTCACGTTATATTGAGTCTTGTTGTTTCTAAGTTTATATCTCTGCACCATTCAGTAACAGCCCCTTCCCTCTTTTCGGGCTGTTCTGAATGGTTTTTTATTTTATTACTTCACATATGCTTTTTCTGTATGGCGATACCCACGCAAGAAATCATTTATCTCCATACGTTTTTTACCAGCCAGCTGTAACGAAAGAACATTCACATATCCGTCAGACGATGCTATTTTAAAATATGTTTTACAGTCGGTTACAATAGTACCCGGAGCCAATGAATGTTCACAGAATAATTTTTCAGTTTCAAATATCTTCAGCATAACAGGATCAGTCCCTTCCTGATAAAGTTCAGTCCATGCAGCTGGATAAGGTGATAAACCACGTACAAAATCGTAGATCCGTTTCACGCCTATTGTCCAATCGATACGACAGGTTTCTTTAAATATCTTTGGAGCAGGACGAAGTTCACCAACCTGAGCCAATTCTTCTTGTGGAATTGTTTTTACAGAACCTTCCAGAATAGCATCCACAGTCTTCAAAACCAAATCACCTCCCAAACGCATCAAACGTTCATAAACAACCTCCACATTATCAGTATCAGCTATAGGTACACGGACCTGATCTATAATCTCTCCTGTATCAATTTCATGCTTCAGGAAAAAGGTTGTAATACCAGTTTCGGTATCTCCATTTATCACAGCCCAATTTATCGGAGCTGCCCCACGGTATTGAGGAAGCAATGAAGCATGAAGATTAAACGTACCCAAACGCGGCATACTCCATACGACTTCAGGCAACATACGAAAAGCGACCACAATCTGTAAGTCAGCATTCAGGCTCCGAAGTTCTGCTACAAACTCTTCATTTTTTAATTTTTCAGGCTGTAGCACTTTTAAACCTTGGGAAACCGCATATTGTTTTACCGGACTCGGTTGCAATACACTTCCGTGACGCCCCATCGGTTTATCAGGCATCGTGATGACACCTACTATATTATATCCTCCCTCTACCAGTCTTTTTAAACTTTCCACTGCAAACTCGGGAGTTCCCATATATACAATTCTCAAATCCTTCTTATCCATAAGTCTTGTACTTTTTATTCAGCTGAAATATCCACCAATACCTGACGATAGGTATTCAACATTTTTGATTTCGAAACAAACCCAATATACTTATTATCCTCATCAACTACAGGTAAGTTCCAGGCCCCTGTCTGGTCAAACTTCTTCATCACAACTTCCATAGAGTCTGTACTAATAATAGGTGCTTTAGGAGGCTTCATAAAACTTTCTACCCGGAAACGGTGATATAATTCCTGACGGAAAATAATATTACGAATATCATCAAGAACTACTATACCAATTAGTTCATCATTTACATCAACCACAGGAAAAAGGTTACGGCTAGATTGAGAAATACGCTTCACCATCTCACCTAAATCCATATCAGGACGTACTTTCAGAAAATCTGTTTCCACAATACTCTCCATATTCATCAGTGTCAATACCGCCTTATCTTTATGATGGGTTATCAGCTCGCCTGTTTTTGCCAGACGCATAGAATAAATACTATGAGGCTCAAATACGATGATAGTCAGATAGGCACATACAGAAACAATCATTAGCGGAAGAAACAAATCATATCCACCTGTCAGTTCTGCAATCAAGAAAATACCCGTCAGTGGAGCATGCATAACTCCCGACATCAGACCAGCCATTCCCATCAGAGCAAAATTCTTTTCCGGAATATATGTATTTCCGATATGGAACTCATTACATACATACGAAAAGACAAACCCCGATATACATCCCAAAAACAGACTAGGAGCAAAAATACCACCGCAACCACCACCTCCATTTGTTGCACTAGAAGCAAAAACCTTAAACAAGATTATCAAAATAAGGTATACGACCAACAGATGCGTGCTACCATAAAACAATGAATTGTTCATTACAGTATTCCACTCTTCCGAGGTTTCACCGTTTAACAACAAACTAATGGTATCATATCCTTCACCATATAATGGTGGAAAAAGAAATATCAGAATACTCAGCATAGCTCCACCAATAACAAACTTAACATAAGGATTGGAATACCGGCGGAATATATTTTCTATCCAGTTCATTGAACGAGTAAAATACCAAGCAACCAAGCCACAAAATATACCTAAAGCGATGGCATATGGAATGCGTTCGAGCGAAAAAGGATAATCCAGATGAAACTGAAACATTGCTTCTGTACCCAAAAGCAGATACGAAACAGAAGCTGCGGTAACACTCGTTATCAGCAACGGAAGAAGTGAAGCCATCGTCAGATCTATCATCAACACCTCCAGCGTAAATACTAATCCAGCTATAGGAGCTTTAAAAATACCAGATACAGCACCAGCCGCTCCACAACCAACCAGCAACATCAAGGTCTTGTGATCCATACGGAAAACACTTCCCAAATTAGAGCCTATAGCAGATCCTGTCAATACAATCGGCGCCTCAGCTCCTACAGATCCACCACATCCGATAGTTATGGCAGAAGCACAAACCGACGACCAAATATTATGCCGTTTAATGCGACTTTGTTTACGCGATATGGCATAAAGAATCTTAGTTACACCATGACTGATATCATCACGTACCACCTTACGGATAAACAAACTGGTTATAAAAATACCCGCTACCGGATATACCAGATAAAGCCAGTTTGCCCCCATAGGGTCAAAATTCTCTGTCAGGAACTCCTTTATATATTCTACAAGAAACTTCAACACATAAGCAGCCAATGCGGTAAATATACCAACAAGAAAACTCAATATTAAAATAAACTGCTTATTTGTAATATGTTTTTCCCTCCATCGGATAAAACGTTGAAGCAAATCGAACTTATCTTGTGAAGTTTTCATCGAACGCGTAATTTTTTATTCTCTTATAACTTTCACAACACCGCCCTTACCTAATTTAATAATACTGGAAGGCTTAGGATGACCATTTTCTTCACGACGAAAATCAACTACATAATCTACCGCATTCTTTATTTCCTCACTTATCTCAGAAAAAATAGCAGGTGCAGGCTGGCCGCTGATATTGGCAGAAGTTGAAACTATCGCTTTACGAAAGCGGAAACATAATTCTTTCGAAAAGGTTTCATTTGTTACACGAATACCCACACTGCCATCCTCTGCAAGCAAATTAGGAGCTAAATTACGTGCTCCATCATAAATTATAGTAAAAGGTTTGGTAGTCATTTCGATTAAATCCCAAGCAACAGGAGGTACATCACTAACATAAAAATCGACCTTCACCGGACTATCTACAAGTACCAGCATTGCTTTACTGTCAGCTCTATGCTTAATTTCATATACTCGCTTTACAGCTTCCTCATTGGTTGCATCGCAGCCTATTCCCCAAACGGTGTCAGTCGGATAAAGTATCACACCGCCTTTTTGCATGATCTCACATGCCTTTTTAATTTCATCTTTCATCATAATGACTGTTCTCGCTAGTTTATTCAAAGCCTCACAAAAGTACAAATGATTTTTATGATAGCCCAAAAAACTTTCATTAAATTTGCATGAAAGAGCTTTTACGTCAAAACATGAACACGAGCCGGAAAATCATACACATAGATATGGATGCATTTTACGCTTCTGTAGAACAGCGTGACAATCCAGATTTAAAAGGTAAGCCTGTAGCAGTCGGACATTCAGAGAAACGAGGAGTTGTGGCTGCTGCAAGTTACGAAGCACGCAAGTATGGAGTGCGTTCGGCTATGTCATCGGTAAAAGCATTAAAAATCTGCCCAGAACTGATATTCGTAGAAGGGCGTATGGATGTATACAAAAGTGTATCGGCACAGATTCACGAAATTTTTCACGAATATACAGACATTATTGAACCGATATCACTTGACGAAGCATTTCTGGATGTGACAGAAAATAAAAAAGACATCAAACTGGCTGTAGATATAGCCCGGGAAATAAAAATCCGGATACGAAAAGAGTTAAACCTTGTAGCCTCTGCCGGAATATCATATAATAAATTCCTGGCCAAAGTTGCTTCCGATTTGCGCAAGCCAGACGGTCTTTGTACTATACACCCCGACCAAGCTGAAGAATTCATTGCCGGATTACCGATTGAAGCTTTTTGGGGAGTAGGACCTGTCACAGCCAAAAAGATGCATACATTGGGAATCTACAATGGAAGTACGCTTCGTAACTGTTCACTAGAAATGTTGACAAGGCAATTTGGAAAAATGGGGCAAGTATATTACGACTTTGCCCGAGGCATAGATAACCGTCCGGTTGAAGCTATACGTATCCGGAAATCAATAGGATGTGAGCACACACTCGAAAAAGACATATCACTCAAATCATCTGTTATCATAGAACTGTACCATGTCGCATGCGAATTGGCAGAACGGCTTAAAGCCAAAGATTTTCAAGGCAGTACACTTACACTGAAAGTAAAATTTCACGATTTTACTCAGATTACACGCAGTATTAGTGTTAACAAACAGTTGCATACTTTGCAAGATATCCTTCCGCTGTCCAAACAATTACTTGCGGAAGTAGACTACGAGCAACATCCTATACGGCTTCTCGGACTCTCCGTTTCTAACCCCAAAGAAGAAGAATCTCAATTTACAGAAAGCAATAAAGAAAAATGGATCCAATTAACTCTGAATTTTAAAGAATAAAAGAGAAAAGTGTCTTCATTCTCAAAAAATCTGACGTTTTTTCAATAAAAACACGACAAAATCCCTGAAAATTATCCGAATATTTTTAGCTTTATGTTTAATCTTTCTTAATGAAAGAATCGCTATATGAAAGTTTTTTAGTATTTTTGTAGCCAAATTCGGTGTATAATAATGAGACAACTAAAGATTACCAAAAGTATCACTAACCGAGAGAGTGCTTCTCTTGATAAGTATTTGCAGGAAATCGGTCGCGAGGACCTGATTACGGTTGAAGAAGAAGTAGAACTCGCTCAGCGTATTCGTAAGGGGGACCGCATTGCTTTGGAGAAACTTACACGTGCCAACTTGCGATTCGTAGTATCAGTAGCCAAACAGTACCAAAATCAAGGCTTGAGCCTTCCTGACTTGATAAACGAGGGAAATCTAGGTTTGATAAAGGCTGCTGAAAAGTTTGACGAAACTCGTGGATTTAAATTTATCAGTTATGCTGTATGGTGGATCCGCCAGTCTATTCTTCAAGCTTTGGCAGAACAATCGCGAATCGTACGCTTACCGTTGAATCAAGTTGGTTCACTGAACAAAATCAGTAAGGCATTCTCCAAGTTCGAACAAGAAAACGAACGTCGTCCTTCACCGGAAGAACTAGCAGACGAACTTGAGATTCCGGTAGATAAAATTTCAGATACGCTGAAAGTTTCAGGACGCCACATTTCTGTAGATGCTCCTTTCGTAGAAGGAGAAGACAACAGCTTGCTGGATGTCCTTGTAAACGACGACTCTCCAATGGCGGACCGTTCGCTGGTTAATGAATCACTTTCGAGGGAAATCGACAGAGCACTTTCTACGCTAACCGAAAGAGAAAAGGATATTATCCAAATGTTTTTCGGTATTAACACGCAAGAAATGACGTTGGAAGAAATCGGCGATAAATTCGGCCTCACACGTGAGCGCGTACGCCAGATTAAAGAAAAAGCTATCAGAAGATTAAGACAAAATTCTCGTAGCAAGTTGCTCAAATCTTATTTAGGGTAATAAGATAAAGATCGTTTCCGAAAACAAAACAGGATGCAACAGTGGGCAGAGCGCCACACTATTGCATCTTTTTTTATATCCATGCGTTTTTCTTTGTTAATTTTCTCTATTCCTTTTTCATATATTATCGCAAATATCTATTTTTGTGACCTAAAATAAACTAAATCATGAAATATCTTAAATTACTCTGCCTTTTATTGGTTGCGTCTGCAATTTTCCCTGCGCTGGCAAAATCACCAAAAGACAAACATAAATACGGTGTTTACATTACAGGAGTTTCTGCATCATTTTCAGATTCTTTGGTTTACTTTACTAATATACAGTACGTAGACAGTGCTGCTGTTGATGATAAGGATCTGCTTGTCGGACGTGCAGAATACAGCATGCAGCTTAAAGATTATCTGGAGTCAAACAAACAGTTAAAAAACCGCACTTGCTTCGTTTATTTCAACCGGAAAAAGAAAAATCTGCAAAAAGAAATAAACAAGCTGAAGGAAAAATATCAGAAGAATAAAAGTATCGTGGTATTAGAGGTTGATCCTGAATTTATCTTCAAGAAAGCCGAATTATATTATTAAGCATGAAGAAAGTCTTGCTATATCTCATTTCGATACTGGTTTTAAACGCCTGTTCCGATGAGATTCCCGAATACCACGAATCTGCACGTGCCAAACGTGTGGTACTTGCTTATATGGCAGCAAATAGTCCTTTTGATAATATTGATGCATGTATTATGAAGAACCTACAATGGATGTATGAAAGTCTATCCACCGCCAAAGATACTTGTACCCTAATGGTTTATTATAAACCTTCAAACAAAAATCAATACATAAAAACTGCGGAAATATTGGAATTCCAGACTGACGGTTACGGGAAAATAAATGGTCAGGAAATTTTACAAGGCTCTTCACTAACCATAGAAAATGTGATAGCGCAGGCAAAACATCATCAGGCACAACTCGGCATCGCTACCAATTCCGATATTATGAAAGAAAACCTACGAATCATGCAAGACATTGCTCCAGCAGAATCGTACGGCTTGATATTGGGCTCCCACGCTACCGGATGGCTTCCTTCTACTAATGCACAATATTCACGTTCCTTTGGAATTGATGGTGATACAAGCAATGCCATTAATATTCCAGAACTGGCAACAACCTTAGAGCAAAGTTTCCCCAGCGGCAATCTCGAATTTACACTGTTCGATGCCTGCATGATGGGTACAGCAGAAGTTTTCTATGAATTGCGCAATGCAACTCACTACTGCGTAGCTTCTGTAATGGAAACCCCTATAGCTGGTTTTCCTTACGATCGTTTCTTCATCAATCTCTATGAGGATGTGATTGATTATGCAAAGATATGCAGTGAAACAGCACAATTTAATAAGGAAAACAACTGGTGGGGTACGTACGCCGCAGTTGATTGTACAGCAATGGGAGAAGTAGCCCAAGCCATACAAGCAGAACTCCTCAGCCATCAGTCGGAACTCCAGACTTTAGATTATACACAAGTCCAGCAATACGGTTACGGCGAATATCGATATTTTTCGTTCGATGTAGTCGACTTCATTTCGCAACTGAACGGAGGTGTCGTATCTGCCAATGTACAGAGCAGCATCAACAAGGCTGTCATTGCCAAAGATTGCTTAGATGGAGAAGAATATCCATTGGGAACTTTAAAAATAGCTCCGGAACGTTTCTGCGGTATGGGTATGTATTTCCCCGGCAGAAATATCAGTTATACGTGGGACAGATACTGTCAGTCATCTATCGCATGGTATAACGCTGCCGGGTGGGATAAAATACAACCCTAATCGATTTATTTCTTCAGTACTTCAATCAATTGAGGCATCATCGAAGGCAGGGTATGTTCGCATTGTGCCGTAAAGAAATTGCCATCAATTTCATACTCAGCATCCGTAGCAATCCCTTTGCTTATAGCCGATTTTACCATTGGATGAAGGGCAAGTCGCTTACCTTCTGTCACACCGGCTATTTCAAACATCAGTGCAGCAGCACAATGCCCTGCCATCAGTTTACCTTTTTCTGCAAATTCCTTAATAACCTGCATCATAGCAACATAAGGAGCTTCTGAAGCATGCTCTCCAAAAACAGGAATCGCATCTCCACAAGAAAAGACCAGTGCATCGTACTCATCGGCATGCCCTTTCAAATGTTCTACAGTATCATCTGTGCGAAGTGCGATACCTGAATTCGTACGAATATCAGTCGTTTCCGCTACGGCATAGACACGATACTCAATTTTGTTTTCGTAAAAACTTTCCAAGTACTGAAACAGCCCCAATCCATTTACCGGATTGACGGCTAATACTGCAACACGCTTTGCCATAATTCTAGTTTTTTTTAAATATACATTAGTTATTATTAGTAACTTTATTACTTTTGTGTTGCAAATGTATCGACCTTACCCGGATAATACAAGAAGGCACATCAACGTCAGTCACTTACACCAGTGTAAGTATTATTATAAAACAAGCATTTACAAACTGTTAATATATGCAAAACTTTCATCATTCAGGTATATGTCCTATCCGAGATATCATCGCACGCATTAGTACCAAATGGGCAATGCTGGTTTTAATAAGCCTCCATACCAACGGAGTTATGCGGTTCAATGACATACAGAAAAGTATCGGAGAGATCTCACAACGAATGCTAACTGTTACATTACGCTCTTTAGAAACAGACGGACTGATAAAACGCACCGTTTATCCGGAAGTTCCCCCTCGCGTGGAATATAAGTTGACTCAACGAGGTGAAAGTTTAATGCCAATATTGAAAATGTTAACCAATTGGGCACTTGATCATGCAGAAGAAATCATGAAAGACCGACAAAAGTAACTATACAGCAAAATAGAAAAGTTATATTCACATGCGTTTTTCATATTTGATTTAGTTTAATTATTTTTGCAATATATGACAAATGATTTTGCATACAGCTATTTTTACAATAATCCTTGAATCACCAACAAAATCAGTATATCATACTTATGAAAAACGACCTCATGTCTTTGATAAACTTTACCGCATGAAAATCTTACTGAAATATATCATTATTCTCCTTGTATGGGCTATAAGTACTACTGCTCAGGCTGAATTGACAAACAAGATGTTCAACATCAGACATATCGGTCACGTAGAAGGACTTAGCAGCCAACGAGTGTTTTCAATCGTAGAAGACAACCATCATGCAATGTGGATTGCAACAAAAGCAGGTATAGACCGATACAATGGCCAGATGGTAAAAAACTATACCTTAGAGGGAAACTTCTATTATGGTGATATGGCTGGACGCAGAATCCGCTTACTGTATCACGAAAAGTACGGATTATGGGCATACGATCACACTGGCAGAATCTATCGATACCGGCCTGATACAGACAGTTTCGAACAAGAATTATATTTAGGCGAATCTATCAAGGGAGAAATTATCCTGAATAAGCTCTGTATGGGCCCAAACGGAACATTATGGCTGGGGTTAAGTAAAGGATTATACAAAAAAGCTCCCGATGAAGCTGTTTCACAGATTATTCCGAATAAGTACATCAATGACATTATCTGTGTAGGAGATTCTCTATTTACAGGAACATCCAACGGAGTGTTATATATATCATGTTCAAATCCTCGGCACACCAAAGTTCTCACAGAGAACAAAAACGTACAAACTCTTTTTTATGATAGCGCACATAAACAGCTTTGGATCGGAACATTCAATAATGGACTATGGACACTGGATCCGACAACTGGCATAGTAGAACACATCGAAAAACAGAACTCCTGCTTTTCCAGTCCCATCCGGGCCATCACAGCCTACGACGACCATACCCTACTGATCGGAATAGATGGAGGAGGTGTACATACAGTCAATCTGGAAACTAAAAGAAGTAATCTTTTTATCAATACAGAAGATAACAGCGATATCTACCTGCAAGGAAATGGAGTTTATGCCGTAACCCGCGATCATCAGGGAAATATCTGGATAGGAAGTTATACGGGAGGAGTATCTGTTGCTATCTACCTGAAATATCCTATAACTATCCTCAACCATGAAAGAGGTAATCCACAATCGCTGGCAAACGATAATGTCAATGATATCGAAGAAAATACCAACGGTGATATATGGTTTGCCACTGACGACGGAATCAGTATTTTAACTCCCTCCGGCATCTGGAAACATATACTGAAATCAACCGTTACCGTAACGTTGTGCAAAGGTAAAGACAGCAATATATGGGCCGGAACCTACGGAGACGGTGTGTATCAAATAGATAAGTCCGGAAAAACAACCACACACCTCACAGAAGGAAAAGGAGAACTGACTACCAACTACATATTCTCGATCACCGAAGATTATGACGGCGACTTGTGGATTGGGGGACTTGATGGCGGACTGGTTAAATGGGACAAATCAAGACAACGTAAACAGGTGTTCGATGTGAACTGGATACACTCCATTATGGCTATAAACCATCATCAGATAGCAGTAGCCACAGTAAACGGCTTCTGCATAATAGACAAACAGAGTGGAACTGTCAAACCTTATGCTACCACTCAAGATCTCAATGAGCAAAATGCCAGTGCTTACATCATTTCCATGCTTTTTAATGATGACGGAACGGTATGGTTAGGTACAGAAGGAGGAGGACTGAGTTTATATAACATGAATACTCACGAGCTGAAAACATTTACTACCCACGAAGGTATGTTGTCTGACGACGTATACAGTCTGCAACGGGATTCCCAGGGAGGTATATGGGCAAGTACAGGAAAAGGACTGGCTATTGTTAAAGACTTCCAGGTATCAAATTTGAATTATATCTATGACATAGACAAAGTATATAATAAATCATCGTATACCCAATTATCTGATGGAAGATTTGCATACGGAAGCACTAACGGAGCTGTATTTATTTCTCCCGACGCAGTAATGATGGTAGATTATCAAGCTCCACTGCGATTTACCGATTTACGAGTTGAATATCTCAATCCGCATGAAGCCAGACAGCTACATCCCTGCATCTATCAGATGCTAGTCGATAAGGACGTCCATCTGGGATACAGCCACAATTCGTTTGTCGTTACGTTCGAATCTATAAACTATCGGTTCCAGCACGACATTGCTTATCAGTATATTTTAGACGGATACGAAAAGTCATGGAGTAATCTATCTTCAAACGGATCTGTACGATATACCAATGTATCTCCCGGAACATATACACTCAAAGTACGCAGTTTGAGAAAAAGTAATGGAGAAATTATATCCGAGCAGACACTACCCATACAAATCGCACAGCCCTGGTGGAACTCATGGTATGCATGGATAGTATATATCTGTCTGGTAGGAGGTATTTTTTACTTTATCCTCCGCTTCAAGAGCAACCAGCTTCAGAAGCAATATGATGAAGACAAAATCAAATTCTTCATAGATACGGCTCACGACATCAGAACTCCGGTTACACTGATTATGGCCCCACTGGAAGATTTAGGAAAACAACAGGAACTATCTGTCGATGCACGTCAGCTGCTGGATATGGCACGTAACAACACGCGCAAGCTTCACACTCTCATCACACAACTGCTGGAGTTTGAGAAAGTAGATACACACAAGAAGTCTATCACACTGGAACCTGTAAATCTGAGTGAACTGCTTGTTGAAGAATGTGCAAGCTTCCAGGCACTATGCGACAAAAAACAGTTGCATTTGCATATTTCATTACCAGATCAGGATGTATATGCCATGGCAGACAGACATCTAATGGAAATGTTACTCGACAATTTACTCTCCAATGCATGCAAGTACACTCCATCACACGGAAATATAGAAATAAGTCTGCGATATAATAAGCAAAAAGTTATCATCGAAGTAAAAGACAATGGCATCGGTATACCCTCCAAAGCCAGAAAACACTTATTTAACAGTGTATACCGGGCTGAAAATGCCAGAGAATCACACGAGTCTGGCACAGGATTCGGTTTATTGCAGGTACAGCGTATTGTAAAGATGCTACATGGAAAAGTATCTTATGAATCAGAAGTAAACAAAGGTACAACATTCTCTGTTACATTACAGAAAGCTCATAATACAGCTGCCGTATCACAAACACTTCAGGCTACTTCACACCTATCATCACCTTCACAACAAAACGAAAATACTACATATTCTTCACCAGAGAAGAAAGAGGTTGAAGAGAAACTGGAAGGTAAAGATACGTTGCTGATAGTAGAAGATCACGAAGAATTGCGCTACTATCTACGCAAGACCTTTGAACACTATTATCGTGTCATTGATGTCGCAAATGGGAAAGAAGCTCTCGATTATCTGTCGAATGAATATCCCGATCTGATCTTATCGGATGTAATGATGCCGGGGACTCAGGGGGACGAATTATGTCAAATGGTAAAAGAAAATCCGGATACAGCCGGTATACCTTTTATCTTGCTCACTGCCAAAACCAATTATGATGCCGTAGTAGAAGGATTGAAAAAAGGCGCAGACGATTATATCCCCAAACCTTTTAGTACAGAAATACTAAAGTTAAAGGTACGCGGATTCATAGAAAACAGAAATCGTCAGCGAGATTTCTTCATGCGACAAGCTCTCAAAGAGGTAGAAAATGGCAGAAACAATACCACATCAACTCCTGACCAGCCAGCTCAACAAAGTGATGACACCATTGATAACCAGCCGGCACTTTCCGAAAGTGACCATGCATTTGTGATACGTGCTACTCAACTGGTCATTGAGAATATCAGCAATGCAGAATTCAATATCAACAGTCTGTGTCAGGAAATGGCTATGAGCCGTACTCTTTTTTACAGCCGGCTCAAATCGCTGACAGGAAAAGCTCCGCAAGAGTTTATCCGTATCATCCGATTACAACAAGCAGCCGAACTGCTGAAGCAAGGCAAAAACGTGACAGAAGTAGCTACTGATACAGGATTTATAAATGTAAAATATTTCAGCATGCTATTCAAAAAACAATTTGGCATTCAGCCCAGCAAATATGAGCAGGACAGTTCAGCCTCATCATCAGACAAGCAATAAGAAATTCATTTAGTCTTACATAAGAAAGTCGGTAAAAAAACAGTTTACCGGCTTTTTTTATGCCTTCTTCTCTCAAAAACGACTCTTTTCACCGGCATAAAGCTGTTTCAGATAGTCATAAAACTATCACTTCCAGTAGAAATGTCAGCAATCAAACCTTATATGTCAGCTATCTGACCATCTTATTTGCATACAATCCCCACTTTTGCACAGAGCTCAACAGCCACACGGCGTATTAGTCACCGCAGCTACAACCGGGCTCCCTACGAACCGATAATGATCTTAACCCATAAATATCTGTAATATGAAAAAAGTAAAAATTCTACTGGCACTGGCAATGTGCTCAATGTATCAGTCCTGCTCATCCGATGAAGTAAACATGAATCCGCAGGAAGAATCTCAGGAAAAAGTTGTATTTAAAGATGACTTCGAAACATTCGACAGCAATGTATGGACCAAAGAAGAACACGAAGCCGGATGGGTAAATCAAGAACTGCAAATATATGATGCAGCACATGTATCGACCGGGACAGATGAAGGACGATCTGTACTTATTTTAACGGCAGAACGGAAAGGAGACAAAATCTATTCCGGAAGAGTAAACAGTCAAGGTAAAAAAAGTTTTCAATATGGTAAGATAGAAGCAAGCATCAAGCTTCCCCAAACAGCAAATGGTCTATGGCCTGCATTTTGGATGATGGGCGACAATAATATGCCTTGGCCTCAGTGCGGAGAAATCGATATTATGGAAATGGGACAGGAAAACGGTATAATCAACGGTACGTCTGAAACCTATCTCAACACAGCCATCCACTATGGAACCGACTACGAAAGCGGACATCGTCAGGAATATCATGCCGATAATGTTTCACAGAGTCTGCAAGATGGGAAATATCATACCTACTTGCTGGAATGGAATGAAAACAGTCTGACTGTAAGCATAGACGGAACCAAGTTTTACACTTTCGACATCAGCAAAGTCAGCGGACGTTATGAATATTTTCACCATAACTTCTACATCCTGTTCAATCTGGCTGTAGGTGGAAGTTTTACCGGCATCACAGATGTCAATGCCATCACTGCATTGAAAGACGGAGAGAAGGTAAACATGTATATCGACTGGATAAAAGTTTATTAATCTTAATACAAACAAATCTATGAAAACAAAAAATTGCAGGTACACACTATTATGTGGCACACTCTCACTTTGTTTTATAGGTGGAATTTCACCGATGAAAGCAATTACCCAACCAGTTCATTCTGCTGTTGAGCAACAGACCCACACTGTAACCGGAACTGTAACCGATGCTACCGGTCCCGTTATCGGAGCATCAGTTATAGAAAAAGGAAATACTACCAACGGAACCATCACCGACTTAGATGGAAAGTTTACATTAAACGTAGCTCCAGGTGCAACACTGGTTATCAGTTACATTGGCTACAAAACGATAGAAATAGAAGCAAGTAAAAAGCCATTGAATATTGTCATGGCTGAAGACAGTAAGGTATTGAATGAAGTAGTAGTAACTGCATTAGGTATCAAAAGAGAACGTAAGGCATTGGGCTACGGAGTTGATGAGGTAAAAGGTGAATCGCTTACAAAAGCCAAGGAAACAAACGTAATCAACTCAATGGCAGGTCGCGTTCCGGGACTTGTAGTCAGCCAGACAGCCGGAGGTCCTTCCGGATCAACACGAGTTATTTTGCGTGGTAGTACAGAAATGACAGGAAACAACCAGCCGTTGTATGTCATCGACGGTGTGCCTCTTGATAATACCAACTATGGTAGTGCTGGTACTTCAGGAGGTTTCGATTTAGGTGACGGAATTTCCAGTATCAATCCCGATGATATCGAAAACATGTCTGTATTGAAAGGTCCTGCTGCATCTGCTCTTTACGGTAGCCGTGCCAGTCATGGAGTTATCCTCATTACAACCAAAAAAGCCAATGGAAAAGAGAAATTCAGTGTAGAATATAATGGTACACTCACCTTCGATACCCAGTTGGCTAAATGGAACGATATACAGCAGGTATATGGTATGGGAAGCAACGGAACATACAGCATCGATGCCATTTCAAATACGAACAAAAGCTGGGGACCAAAAGCTGACGGCAGTAATATGCTGACATATTTTGACGGTGTAGCACGTCCTTATCTCATCATTCCAGACAATACTTCCGGATTCTTCCAAACAGGTCTGACAGCTACCAATACAGCTATCATCAGTGCCAACAGCGGACATACAGGTGTACGTTTCACCTATACCGATATGAGAAACAAAGATATTGTTCCTCAGTCGAACATGAGCCGTGACATTTTCAACCTGCGTACCAACACCAGTCTGGGAAAGGTAGATGTTGACTTCAGTGCCAACTATACTCGCGAAGCTGTAAAAAATCGCCCGGCACTGGGTGACAGCAAATCGAACATCGGAAAGAACCTGATGACTCTGGCAACAACCTACGATCAGGAATGGCTGAAAAACTATCAGGATGAAAACGGTGAATATTCCAACTGGAATGGTATGGACCCATACAACGTAAATCCTTACTGGGACGTTTACAAAAACTCCAACAATTCGAAGAAAGACCAGTTCCGTTTCAATGGAAAAGCAATCTGGAACATTAACAAACACCTGAAACTGCAAGGTACAATCGGTGCAGAACTGAACTACTTCATATTCGAAGATTTCAAAGCTCCTACTACCCCGGGATACGAAGCCGGTTATTTGCAGAACAGTAATTTCCGTAACCGCATGTACAACTTCGAACTACTTGCCCTCTATAACAATACGTGGGGAGATTTCGATTTCAATGCAACATTGGGAGGAAACGTTTACAAGGTCAATAATCAGACTACCGTCACTACTGCCCAGGATATGCAGATTCGTGATGTAGTAGCCCTGATGAGCTTCAATGAAACCAGCTTGGAACAGAACAGTTACCGTAAACAAATCAATTCGGTTTATGGTGCAGTAAACGTAGGATGGAAACATTTGGTTTATCTCGATGCAACTTTACGCGGCGACCAGTCGTCTACCCTGCCTATCGGAAACAATGTATATGTTTATCCGTCATTCTCCGGAAGTTTTGTATTCTCGGAATTACTAAAACAAAGTGACCTGATGCCTTACGGAAAGTTCCGTTTATCATGGGCACAAGTAGGTAGCGACACCGATCCTTATCAGTTGGGACTGGTTTACAGCAAATCGAAATTTACCTACCCGGGCTATACCATCGGATACATCAATAATTCGACAATGCCTAATAAAAACTTGAAACCGACTAAGACCAACTCTTTCGAACTTGGTCTGGAGATGAAGTTCCTGAAGAACCGTATCGGACTCGACTTTACTTACTACACTCAAAACAGTAAGAATCAGATTATGGGTATGGCCAGTTCATGGACTTCCGGTTATAACTACCGCCTGATCAACGCTGGTGAAATTGAAAATAAAGGTATCGAAATCGCACTTAACACACGTCCGATAGAACTTAAGGATTTCTCCTGGGATTTGAACCTGAACTTTTCAAAGAACAGCAATAAAGTAAAGAAACTGGTAGATGGCATGGACATGTTCGAACTTGAAAAAGCAGCATGGCTGGATGTACAAGTTGCAGCAAAAGTCGGCGAGAACTTCGGAGCCATCGTAGGACCGGACTTCAAACGCAATGAAAACGGAGATATTCTTATAGACCCGCAGACCGGACTTCCACAGTACGACAAGAGCAATCATGTACTGGGTAATGCTTCCTGGGACTGGACCGGAGGTCTTGGAACAACGCTTACTTATAAAAACTTATCTCTCTCTGCTCTTTTCGATATCAAAGTCGGAGCTGACCTCTATTCTATGTCTGCCCGTGCTTCTTATGAATCTGGTAAAAGTAAAGAAACACTCGCAGGCCGTGAAGAATGGTATCGCTCGGAAGAACAACGCCAGGCCGCAGGTATTGCCAAAGGTTCTCCCGACTGGACTCCTACCGGTGGTTTCATTGCTCCGGGTGTAATTGATAACGGTGACGGAACTTATCGTCCGAATGATATTTACATTAACCCGGAAGATTACTGGATGAGTGTCTGCCGAAATGCTCCGTCAATGTTTATCTACGACAATTCATACATCAAATGCCGTGAAATCACCTTAAGCTACAGAGTACCTCAGTCATGGCTGAAAAACGTAGTAAAAGGACTCACAGTTTCATTCGTTGCACGTAATCCGTTTATCGTATGGAAGAATATTCCAAATATTGATCCGGATTCAAACTATAACAATACAACCGGTATGGGATTGGAATATGGTTCACTCCCATCACGCAGAAGTTACGGATTCAATGTCAATCTCAAATTCTAAAGATAGTTCATTACGTAATATATTAAAGAAGAAATACAATGAAATACCCATGAGATAAAAAATCACGCCCAAGAGAATGTAAATAGTCAAGCTGAAGTTACCTTTGTATAGTGTAACCCTAAAATGTATCAGTTATGGCAGAAGTGACATTCCCTCAGTTGATACAGCGCGCTTGCGGTATCGACGTCCACCTGAAGGTTGTGGTGGCGACAATTGACGGAGCAGGCATCCAACGCGAGACCCGCTCATTCAAAACCTTCACGAGTTCTTTGAATGAATTGAAAGAATGGCTATTGTCCAATGGTGTAACGCATGTGGGAATGGAGAGTACCGGTGTTTACTGGAAGCCGGTTTATAAGGTTCTTGAAGATTCCATTCCCAATGTCTGGATAGTCAATGCCCGTCACATTAAGAATGTTCCGGGTCACAAGACAGACAAGATGGACAGCGAATGGATCTGCAAGCTTCTTCTGGCAGGTCTTCTCAAACCGAGCTATATTCCTCCCAAGGAGCAGCGTCAGCTTCGTGACCTGACGCGTTACCGGAACAAGCTTATTCAGCAGATAGCTTCAGAGAAGAACCGTATGATGCGTATTCTTGAAGACTGCAACATCAAGCTTTCAAGTGTAGTAAGTAATACAAGCGGTACGACAGCTACTTCTCTTATTGATATGCTTTGTGAAGGCAAAGTCCTTACTCTTGATGATATAAATTCAGTTTATCACGGTAAACTGTCAGCCAGTCCTGAAGAATTGCTTGAGGCGTGTACCGGTTTTGTTGAAGAGCATCACATTTATCTTCTTCAGATGATCCGAAAGGATATAGACCAGACTCAGACTTTGGTTGATGATTTGTCCGAACGTATAAAGAGACTGTTGTCCAAGTACGAGAATGTCCTTGAACTTCTCAGGGAGATTCCCGGTTTTAGCACCAAGGTTGTAGAGGATCTGGTTTCTGAGATAGGTCTTGACATGTCCCACTTCCCTTCTGAAAAGCATCTTTCGTCCTGGGCCGGTCTTTCTCCGGGCAACAACGAGAGTGCGGGTAAAAAAAAAGCGCACGAATCACTCACGGAAACAAACAGGTAAAGGCGGTAATCACAGAAGCCGCATGGGCTGCGACCCGTACAAAGAATACGTTTTTTAGTGAGAGATACCATCGTATAGCTGCCCGCAGAGGAAAGAAACGTGCCTTGATTGCAGTGGGACATTCTCAGTTGATATCCGTTTATCTGATACTGAGTACAGGGTCCCGTTACCATGAACTTGGAGCACAATATATGCAATCCAAGATAGAGCAGAAACGCAAGGTATATTTGTCTTCTGAACTTAAAAAGCTTGGATACAATGTCTCACTTACTAAAGTTCCACAAGCTGTAACACTGAACTAATAATATAGACCAAAGGCCGACTTTTACTGGAATTACCATAGCCCGACAATGAAATTGGTCTCAACAGCTAAGCGCCAAAGATTGTGACTTATGTACACGTGTATGAAACTTTTAAATTCTTAGCTGTTGCTATTTATTATTGTACAATAGCCGCACTTGTGTTCTCATAAGTGCTAATCTTTCTTTTATCCAAAACCTCGGATTTATATCAATTTTAGTATAAACCTGTCCTACTTTGTGTGTAGGACGCTTAATATTTACGTATGAAAAACTATAAATCATATTTTACCCTGATATTGGCGGCATTCATCATATTCTTTACAGCATGTAGCGATGAGTATATGGAGAATATGAATACAGATCCGTCGAAAGCCTCAACTATCGATCCGAATGCACAGCTTACCACAGCCCAGCTACAGACTTACGGTGATCTAGGAATGGTAGAAATTTACAGAAACTACCTGTATGCATTCAACCAACAACTTATGGGATGTTGGAATACAACAAACTATGGAGGCAGACATACTGTCGACAATAATGAAATGGGACGTGTCTGGACAACATTCTATACCACAGCTATCAAAAATCTGACAGATGCTCAATATCGTACAGCCGATAATGCTGAAAAAGTAAATATCAATTCGGCAGTACGTATCTACAGAGTATACCTTATGTCGGTCATTACAGATATTCATGGAGATGTACCTTGCAGTGAAGCAGGCAAAGGCTTTCTGGAAGAGAAATTCAACCCACGTTACGATACACAGGAAGAAATCTACAACGATTTCTTCACAGAACTCAAAACTGCCGGCAACAACATGGATGTCAGCAAAGACAAAATTACAGGTGATGTTATTTTCAACGGCGACGTAAGCAAATGGAAAAAACTTGCCAATTCATTGAGAATGAGATTTGCCATGCGTATCTCCAATGTCGCTCCTCAAAAAGCTCAGGAAGAGTTTGAGGCAGCCCTGCAAGACGAAGGCGGCATCTTCCAAAGCAATGATGACAATGCACTTATCCAATACATGGAAAAATCATTCAGTTTCGGACAAGAAGCCTATACAGACTACCGTGGAAATGCCTTGTCACAACTGTTGTTCGGTAACGATCCGGCCAATAACCCAAGCTATCTATGTTCTACTCTCTTCAATCAGTTGTATAACACAGGTGATCCTCGTACGTTTATGATCGGACGCTGCTATTACGATGGCCTGATGAGTTCTACCAGCCCCGATAACCGCATCGATCTGACAAACGAAATGCTGGAAAAAGGTATCGCTTTCCAGCCATGCGAACCGGGAGCATTCAGCTATGATCCGTGGCCTAGTGGATATGACAGCGATATTTTGAAGGAGCTTGCAGAAACCAATCCTTCCATAAGCACAACAGTAGCTCGTGAAACAGAACCTAAACTGGCTAACAACTTTCTGAAAAGTACAAACCCCGGCGTAGTCATGACATACGCAGAAGTTGAATTTCTATTGGCCGAAGCTTCTCTCAAAGGATGGAATACAGGAAGTAAGTCTATAGACGAACTGTACAGAACAGGAGTACGTGCAGCTATCGATTTCCTGACAGAAAGCTATGGATGCGACCAGGTTTCGGATGAAACATTCGAAGAATATATAAATCAAAACGGAATCGGACATACTGACGAACAGAAAAAAGAAGCCATCAATACACAGGCCTGGATTCTCCACTTCACCAATCCGGCTGAATGTTGGGCAAACATACGCCGTTCTGGTTATCCGAAATTGAAATCACCTGCTGAATACGGTTTCGGACAATATCTGACCGGCGGTACTGAAATTCCGGTGCGCCTTTGCTACCCGGTTCTGGAATCATCTTACAATAAAGTAAGTTACGAAGAAGCTCTAAACCGCATGGGAGGAACAGACAACTGGTACACTCCGGTATGGTGGGACAAAGATGCAACAAAATAACAATCATTTTTTAATTAGATTCAGATATGAAAAAGATATACCACATACTATTAATCATGCTTGCTATGAGCTTCGGACTCATCGCCTGCACGGAAGAAACTCCATTTTCTACAGCAACAGAAAATGACGATCCCCGAATCCTTGACCCTTTGTTGGAATTC
>NZ_DS981457.1:0-269317 GCF_000154845.1 Phocaeicola coprocola DSM 17136
AATTTCAAATTCGCCGATTGTTTGGGTACAAATGTCAATGTACGGAATAGTCTTGACTATCTTGATGTTTTCAATATCCTCACTTCCTCCCAAAGCCAAAAGTAGAGAATATCCGAAACACTCGTCATAGTCTGGAGTTCCGAGTTTTTCTTGTATTACAGGATAATTTTCTAAATCAAACCAACCTTTTAAGAAACTTTCGTTTACCATGACCTTATTAAAAATCGCACGAAGATTGGCGGGAAGTATTAAATATGTTCCGTATCTGACATTCAGATAAACAACGTAATTATTCAGTCTCGGATTCTTTACATAGGCAAAGAGATCGCCGAAAGCCGTACACATGAATGGTAGAAATGATTGGTCATCCTCCTTTTCAAAACAGGAGTTTATCACATCCTGATAATCGGACGGATTGATGAGCTTAAACAGTCCATTACAAAAACTTCCCAACCCGACCTCCTGCCATAAAGTATTCAGTTCGGGATAAGACAAATCAGCATATTTAGCAATAAAAGTATCATCTACTGCTTGCCTCTTACTATTGAGGCTTTTTTCTAAAAATTCTTCGTACATATTTCTACGTTTTATGGTTGATAATGTTTGGTGGCTAATCGACCTTTTCGGGAGGTTAAGCCGCATGTTATACACATTTTATACATAGTAATAATACCAATTACTATTAAAATTATTATCAAAATTTTCCTTACTATCCAATTTTATATGAAAGTTTTCTTTTGTGAAAAATCCAAATTCATCATAGCGATTCAACAAATCTAAATACATTTCCGACCATATATCTATAAATCCTCTTTCTTTATATTGCCTTACTTGCTTATCCTCATACAAGAAAAAAACAACATTAGCCAAACAGCGAGAAATTTCCCATAAATCATTACAATGCAGTTTTTCTTTCAATTCTAATATTTCAAGTTGAGTAATGCTGTTATTTGCTTCCTCTTTTGCTAATGTTTCAAATGCTTGATAAGATAGACAAATGCTATCGGATTTATTTTCTACATTCGCAATTTGTTTGAATTGCTTTAATATTGCATTTCTTTTTCGAGAATCGACAACAAACCGTTCTTTATAAAAAGAATTTGCCTCATTTTCATATTTGAACCAAAGAGTTAGATTAATTGAATCTTCTCTTTTTGTACAAGTCACATTGATTACTTGTACAGAAAGTCGTTCCTGTATATAATTGGCAAGTTGTGTATATTCTTTATTCATTCTTTCTTGTTCGAGTAATATTCTCTTGGTTTGTTGAAATTCGCTATCTGTCATTTCTTTTATGTGTATAATGGTTTGGTGAGGAACAGCATTAAGCTGTTATCTCGACCTTGTTAACGATTTTATTTCACAATCATAAACTCATTCCCATATGGATAAAAGCCTTTATTTATCCATAGTTTGGAGTAGTCTGATAATTTGTAAATTTCAGGTTTATACAGATTCAACACCTTATCCAAAGCACTCTCTCGGAATATTATTCCATCACCATATTCTATGCTATTCAAAACAAAGAAATTCTGTTTGATGGAATTGTCTTTCAGTTTCATATCAGGATATACTGTAAAACTAATTCCTAATTTTTTCTCTACATCATTTTGATGAAATGTTATACCTTTCCCGAAATGGAAAGAATCATTGTCAAAATGGTTTATACGTAAAGCGTAGTATTTTTTATCCGTTAGAGATTCGTTTTTCTTGTTTACTACCTTGACAGTTGCAATATCATATTTATCAATGAATCCATTTTCTTGAAGTAAAGACAAAAACTCTTCCGATACGATTTTTAGTTTTATGCTCCACTGGTCACAAAAATCAAATTGCAAAATTCCCGGTTTCTTGTTGCATACGAGGTATAAGACGGGAGGCAAGTTTTCTTCCCAACCATTCTTGTCTTTCCACATCCATCTCCATTTAGTTTGAAATCGTTGTCTTTTACTTTCATCATAAGTATCACATACATCAAATTTACCATATTCCAATAATCCTTTAGGAAGTTTATCTATCCCATATCGCCAAATATAAAGTTCCTCTGTATTCATAATTATTATCGTTAATGGTTTAGCGGGGAACGCTGTAAGCGTTATCCCGGTTTGTTAGCAAAATATTATACCCATTCTAATATTGGGTTAGGTCTATGAATAAAATACCGTTTATTATCCGAAATTGAAAATATCATTCCCGAATGCAATTTCGTTCAAGTTCCTCTTTTTACAATCCACAACGCCTCCACCCGTCTGTCCGCATCTGTACTGCATCGATTTTCCATGCTTCCCCCACACGTTTCATACAGAAACGATAGTCGAGATTGATTCTTTCATCCTGCGCATAGATGTAAAGTTTGTTGCGGGAAACCTGTTCGGCATCAACCAGGCGGAAGGTGGCATACGTCCCCTCTGGAGAAAGCGACAAAGCGAGCGGCCGATACCCCATCCGTGGCTTCTCGGATACATACTGCTGCCAGATCTGCTGCAACTTCGGTCGCACATCCGGCGCATCAAAATCTGTCTGGTCGGTATATTTCTCCCATTGAGTCATGGCGGCAAAGAAAGCATACAGCACCTGTTCCGCCTGATGAACCGCATCAGCGTCCACCTCCAACTTCTTCTTCGCCTGGCTTCGTTGCAACGAGGCGAACAGCTCCATCTGCTCCTGGGTAAAGAGGTCGCCAGGACGCAAGGAAAGGCGTTTATTGAAAGCAATGCCAAGCACCCCTTCATAAGTGATCTGAGTTTGTCGAACATGCAAATGATTCAGCTTAGGAAGCTGAGCAGCCCGATGCAACCCCTCATCGTCCAGCGACGTGGCACTCAAGTCCAACAGAGCCACCTTACTTGCCTGCATCATGGACAACCCCTTTCCCGTAATTGCAGAATTTCCTGCCAAGAGCAGATACTCCAAAGTGGGCATGGTGGCAAATACCGCAAAGCATGCGTCGGTAAGCTCCGCATATTCGATCCCTACATTGACCATTTTCTTGGCACCTGCCAGCGGTTGAATCTGTTCGTCCGTCAAAGGGTAATGCTTGACATGAAATCCCACCAAAGCAGGATAAGCGCCAATCTGTTGCATCACCTCCACAGATAGCTCGGGCATGAGCATCACCTTATCGCCATCAAAAATCAGTTTGCCGTCTTCCCAGTTGATGGTACGTGCCCGCTTGGGAAAAGAAGTAAGTTCTTTTATCATCGTTCTATCATTTTTAAGGTAATCTTTGTTCATAGACTTTCTGTTTTTGCTAATGGTTTGAAAAGGAACACCGTTCAGGAGTTATCTTTTCTTGTTAGATGTATTTTCATTTTTCCACTTCTGAATTTCAGCCAATAATTCATCTGAATAGTTTACAGATATAATTTGGGGCTTTTTTTCTAATACCTCATTTTCTTCTGTACGCTCACATAAATGCAGAAAATAATCTTTTAATGAATCTGCAATCTTAATATGTGATTGTTCATTCTCGGAAAAATCATGTGAAATGAAATACACAGATTGTTCTTGCATACTATATGCAATATAATCACCTGGAGTAGCTTCAGCAAATGGCAAAAAATCAGTTCTGAAAAGATCATCATTATTTTCTAATATATCGAATAAATCTTTTTGATACAAAGAAAGGAACTGCCCAAACTCTAAGAAAATAGAATTACCCAATATTGGGATATGCGTTGTTACATTAAACCCAACTTCATTATTAAAACTATATCCATGATATTTTATCAGAATATCCCTTAAAAGTTTGGGAATATCTTTCCTTAGATAATTCTCAATTGACCTGATTTCATTTTCAAGGTCATGCAAACTTAATGACTTTTCATGGCTTATATTACTTAAGTTTCGCAAGTAAAGTGTAGCTCCTCAGGCGGCTGGTGTCAGCCTGTCGAAAGCCTGCTTTACTGCTTTGATTTGTTTATCGTTTGATATTACTTGTTCTGTCAGAACCATTGCATCACAGTTAAGTACCTCGGCAATGACGTTTATAACTTCTACGATCAGCAGCCAAATTTTTTCGGCTACTGAAAGTTCAACAGAGTTCTTTGAAATTTCAGCAAAGAGTCCTCCGATAGTTTCGTATGACTCATTGCGTTTGACATAACTGAGTATATTGTACTGTAGTACGCACAATGATATGCCTGCAATCTGTCCGGCGAAGTCTCTGCACTGGTTCTTTCCGAGTTTGAGGTTTTGCTTCATCTCTTTATGAGCCACTTCGATAACCCATCTTCTTGAATAAAGTCTGAAGGCTTCTTTTGCATCAAGTTTAAGATCAGAGGTAAGCAGAGCATTCCAATTGCCGTTCTTACCTCTTCTGTAGAAGAGCAGACTGACCTTAATGCCGGAGATTTTAGCAGAGACAGTTGCTGTGTAGTAACCGATTGAGCGGCTATACTTTACGCTCTTGGATTTCTGGAGAGCCTTGATAAGCTCAGGCGCTGTCTTGTTTCCAAGATCTGTCTCATACTTGGTCTTGCCCATCTTTATCATTCCGATAAGGTGGCATCCAAAGTGCCTTGAGACTACGAACTTCAAAAGCTCAAAGCAGGTAAACCAGCTGTCAACAAGAAGATAATCGAAACGTACGCCCTCTATGATTGAGCGTTTGAGCATACTGATGGCCGTCTCAATCTTACTTGCAAAATACTCAGCGCTACGCCTGGCAATACACTTATCCTCTGAGTGTTCCTTGCAGTAGCGAGCTTCCGTCTGTTTCTTGGATAAACCCTGTGGCTTATCGCTTCGTTTTCCTTCCTCTCCATGAAGAGAAAAGTCAAGGAGAAACTGGGATACACCATCCGTAAAACAGAGGAACATTGCCTTGAATCCAAGTATAGGCTTCATTTGGGTATGAGAGAATACCTTGCCAATCTTCTCGGTCTTGAATCCGGTCTTCGGAAGGTCTGTATCATCGATGATGACACACCTGATGTCCGACTTCAATGTCGTTCTACGTTTCACACGTGAATACACCTGCCTGAAAACCGAGTAGATTATACGTCGCCAATTGATGTTGCCGTCGTTCATGAAACGATAGAACATATCTTTGTGGCAGACAAACATCTTGCCCAGGGCAGAAGACGAATAGTTGGCAGCATTCTTAATTGAAAAGAACGGGAACAGAACAAGCAGCTGCAACACCTGAAGACAGGTGAATTTGCAATTCGGATTCTTAACTGACCCGATGACTTTGCTTTGTATCCTTATGCTGTTCATAATGGTTGATATGCTGTTTATTGCCTTGCTAGAGTCATTCTTTGCAAAAAACTCTTGGAGTTCACCGATAATATATCTATTTTTGTTCATGGCTAAAGGGTGCTATATCGTTTGTTTGGCGACATTAATATAGTGATAATCATCGAATTATCAAACTCTTTAGCCTTTTTTATTACATTATTTGAGTACTTGCGAAACTTGAATTATATTATATAATCCACCAAGAGTATTAAAATGCTTATTTATCGTTTCTATCGTTTTCATATTATTGAGTAATTACATCTAATGGTTAGAAAGGAGCATCGTTAGATGCTATCTTTCGTTGTTACTAACTTATTTATAAATCTCAATCCGGTGAATAAACACCCAATCCCCAAAAGAGGATAAATAATGCCGCATAAAACTGCGAGCATATTCAATCCTCCTTCATCTCCCGTGAAGCCGTCTAAGTTGACAGCTTGCAATATGAAGTTTGTAATTTGCCAATCTAATAGACTTTGGTCTATACAGATAAAGGCAAGCCACAAAATGACAGAGCAACATTCCAGACCCAGCAATAACATTATCACTTTTGGGTGCATTGCGTATAGTTTATAGACCTTGTAGATTACAGTTACATCTGTAATAATAAGTAAACCTAAAAAACAATACTCCATAATGCCATATATCCTGAACAGACGACCAAAACCTAAGCCACCACAAAATAATGTTATGACTATCAATAAAGCACTGAAAGCAGTCAATGATACTATGGATTGGACAGTTTTATTCATCGTACTATTGTTAGTAATGGTTTGACAAGGAGCTGCGTTAGCGGCTATCTTGGCTCGTTAGTAGCTTAGTTTACCTTTATCCTCATTGCGATATAAAAGGTTCATCAGCTTATTATAATTTCTCCCGTATAACAATATTTCATCATCATACACTCCATATATATTCTCATTTTCATCTGAGACTAATACCATGTGACCTGTATATATTTCGGCAAATGGAACAATGGAAGTAACCGATAGCTTTTTCGTTAATACAGGATGCAGATATTTATATGGATAATCCTTTAACACCTTCTCCACTTGGAAATCAACATCTGATTGTGGGAAGGTAATTTTGTATCCATAAAAATAGCATAGGAAGTCTATTAGTTTATCTGTTGGGTAATAATTTGCCCGGAAATATAAATCTAATAGATAATCTGCATCAATTATCGGCTGCCCTTTCCATTGATACCGAATATGCAAATATTGTTTTACTTCTTCTTCCATATTTTGACTTTTATAATCGCACTATTGCTACTAATGGGATGCAGCTTGCCACCATTAGGTGGCACAGGTGCTTGTTAACAACTCTATTTCTTTTTCAGCTTATAAATATAAGGCAATGAAAGGCTCTCTGCACATGAAATTGTAGCTAAGCCCATATCATAACTGACTCTTATGGAAAATGATATATCTGAATCTTCATACCAATATTCAACGACAGGATACAATGAACCATCTTCTGCGAAATCTGTTTCAGAAGCAAGATAAGCGTAATCGGATATAGAAGCATAGCCTTTATGCATATCTGTTCACCGCTCCCCGAAGTTGAAGTCAAGGTCTTCAAACGGGATTTGTTCGGGGATGTTCTCGCGTAAAGCCTCCAGAGCCTCCCGTGCCTGCGGCATCATCTCGTCCCCCTCGTGTCCCTTTACCCATTCCTCCATCTCCCTCGCTTTCACTACCACGTTACCGGCAATGAAGCGGTCGGCTATCTCGTAGTTCCCCGCCAGCGGGTTGTAGTACACCCTGCCTTTCAGTACTTCCAGCATGTCCGTCCGTACCATGTCGCACAGGGATTCCATATACGGCAGGTTCACCCCGCCGTAGCGGTTGAGCGAAGCGGACAGGGCTTCTTCCGGCGATTCCGCCATGACGGTCGTTTCCTGCGAAAAGGAAACGGGATGGTCGAATATGTCCGCCTTCACCATCGTACCGCCCTCGCTGCGTTCCAGTGCCAGCATGTTGCGCCCGGAGGCGTCCATCATCAGCAGCTTCACGTTCTGCCTGGCGTTCAGGCAACCGTACCGCATAGTGAACTCGTCGTAGTAGGTGTTCAGGTGGCGGCGGAGCATGTCGTTTGCCTCCTGCCGTTCCGCCTCCTGTGCGTAAAGCCGCTCGTAGGTGTCGCGCATCGAGATGTACAGCTGCGCTTTCTCCTTCTGCATAACCTCCATGTCCAGCGGATGGAAGGTTGCCCCGTAGCGGGTCACGTCCTTCAGCACGCCCACCTGATAGCGCACGCCCTGCGTATGTACCCATGCCAACGAGCCGTCCTTCAGGTGCGGCTCCAGCGGTCGGCTGTACGGACGGGGCATCATTTCCTCCTCCCGCTTGCGCTGCCTCTCTTCCGGTGTCAGGGCGGCTTCCTCCGCACGGAGGGCTTTCTCCACTTCCGCTATCCGTCTGTCGCGTTCCGCCTCGAATCCGTTTTCTATCGGATAGACCGCCGTAGCAGCAGTACCTTGCGGTTCTTCTGTTTTCCCCACATGGACTTTTTCTCTTTGCGCCTCCGATGTCCCGACTGTCCGTTTGACGGCATTGGCTTCCATCTTCGTCTTTCCCAGCCGGCGCAGTTCCGCCCGTTGTTCCGGCGTGAGCGACATCATCGTTTCATAGAATCCGTTGATGGGCGGATTTGTTTCCCAGTCAAGGCTGCGGTAAACGGCGTCCTCCGGGTCACCGTCCTCTTGTAGCGGTATCTTGTCCTCTGCTTTCGGTGCGGTCGTTTCAACCGGGGCAGCTTCCACCTCTGCTGTGCCACGGATGATTTCCTCCATTTCCTTTGCCTCTTCCGGGGTAATGGCGGCACCTGCCTCCGTCTTTCCTTTGTCCGCTTCCATTCCCGTACCGTCCTCCGGCAGCACGAACAGCGATGCCTGTACCGGTTTCTTCGGCTTGGACTTGCTGCCCTTCTTCCGCTCCGGCTTCAGTCCGCGTTCCGCCAGCCGCCTTTCCTCCTGCGTGTAGCCGAACAGGTCGTACAAATCCATAACCGGGGCTTCCGGATGTCTGCTTTGCGCTTCTTGCGACACGCCGGTCATGGCTTGTACTTTCGGCTGCACACTGTTTGCTTCCCTTTTTGTCCGGTCCGCTGCACCTGCATCCGGCAATCCGCTCTCTTTTTTCACCTCCGTCCGTTCTTCCGCAACCGAAGCGGAATTTTCTCTTTTCGTCTCAATACCCTCGGTCTGTACGGCAATGTTCTGCCGCATCTCTTGCCGTGCTTCCTGTCTTTCGCCCTTGATGCCGTTGTAGCGTTCCAAGTCCAGCCGTACCGACAGGTCTTCCGACAGCATTTTATACAAATCCATCGCAATACCTTCCACACCGCCGTTGTGCGTGTATATCATGGCGGGCTTGCCGTAGGGGTCGGTATCCTTTTTCGCTTCGGTATGGATGATGCGTTCCGGGTGGTCAAGGAAATATTCATTGGTAACGACTCCGGTATGGTTGCTTCTGACTGTCCGGGTAAACCGCATGTCCTCTTCGGACAAATCCATTTTGTTGATGTTCTTTTGTAGGATTATCAGGTCACAACCCACTTCCGTGTTGGCGTTTTCCGTGAACAGGTTGTTCGGCAGACGTATGGCGGACAACAGGTCCGCCTGCTTCATCATCAGGTAGCGCGTGCCTCCGTTGCCTTCCGTATTCAGTACGCTCTGCGAGGTGATGAATGCCACGACACCGCCGTCGCGCACCGCGTCCAGCCCTTTCAGGAAGAAATACGTATGCACTTTCTTCGCCGCTATCCGGTGCATGACCGACTTTTTCTCGTATTCCGCGTCAAACACGGCGATGTCCCCGAAGGGTATGTTGGAGATGGCAAGGTCGAAACGGTTCAGGAAAGGTTTCTCTATCTTCTCGAAGCCCTCCGTGCGTATTTTCTGCTGCGGGTACAGGTGTCCGAGCATCTTGCCCGTCAGCAGGTCTTTCTCGAATGCCGTCACCTCCGCCTGCGGGTTGTTCGACAGCACCGGGCTGATGAACGCGCCCATGCCTGCCGACGGCTCCAGCACCAGCCTCGGGCGCACCTTGCGGTCGTGCAGCACATCCGCTATGGTGTCCGTTATGGCTTGCGGGGTGTAGAACGCCGTCAGCACCGAGGCTTTCAGCGAATCCGTATAACGCTTGTACTCCATGTCGTCCCGGCTGTTTTCCCGGATGATACGGTGCAGCTCCACCGTAGGGGCGAACAGTTCGAGGTCGGATTTCGCCCAGTGTACGGCATCCGTCAGCTCCCGTGCCGGGTTCAGTATGCACTTCAGTCCCCCGAAGCCGCAGTACCGCCCCAGCAGCACGCGCTCCCTTTCGGTGGGCGTGCGCCCTTCCCGGTCGAGCGTGAATGCCGTCCGTATCGCCTCGATGTTGTCCCTCAGTTTCTGTTTCCTATTGAATGCCATAGGACTCCAGATAAAGCATGACGGTTCCGGTCAGCTCCGTGTAGAGCAGGTCGTGGTCGGGCGACAGGGCGAAGGTGTCGTCCGGCGTGTCGTAACCGCCGAGCAGGTTTTTCAGATAGGGGAAGAGTTTCCGGCAGAACGCCTCGCGGTCGGATGCCGCCACCTCGTCGGCGAACTCGTTTTCCACCACCTCGCGCAGCAGGGCGTAAGGGGAGAAGTGGAGTCCTTCGAGCAGGACGCGCATGGCTTCCTCCTGTGCGGCTTCCGTGGAGCTTCCCTCCAGCCTTGCCTTCTCGAAGGTCTCGGCGGCGGCTTCCTCGCGCCCGGAGATAAGACCGGTGTCGGATACTTTGTCGGGATGGTATTTTCTCAGGTAGTCCAGCAGGTACAGCCCGTAGTAGGACAGTTCCGCCGGAGCGGTTCTCTTGTTCTGTTTCATTTTCTTATGGATTTAGTGGATGAATGATTTTGGAAAGGATAGAAAAAGGCACCCGGTATCCCTCCGGGTGCCGCCACTAAATCCATGTGAATAAAGAGTATCAACGGATTGAAACAGATTATGACATGAACCAGTGGCGAAGTTACGCATTATTTTCGTTTTCCTTTCATGTTCGTGCCTTTTCTTGCGCCTTTGGCTTCGGGAAAGATGAAGTTCGTGTTGAAATCCGCATCGAAAGCGACCGCCGCGCTGAACGGCTTGCCCTGCCTGCTCTTGAAGCCGCCGAGGACTTCCGTCTTTCCTTTTGCCAGCAAATCGGTCATCTCCCCGTCGGTGAGCGTCTTTCCGGCTATCTGGCGGAATACGGGCAGGGCGCAGTCCGGGTTGTCGCAGCGCACCACCTTGCCGTAGAACTGCATCGTGCCCTTGCCGCATTTGGGGCAGGTACAGCCCGATGCCTTGTGTCCGAAAATACGGTCACACGCAAGCAGGTCTGTGGTAATCTTGCGGGTATAGCTTTCTATGTCCCTCATGAAAGCCTCGTGCGGGGTCTTTCCTTTCTCAATCTCCGCCAGTTCCGCTTCCCAGCGTCCGGTCATCTCCACATTGGCGATGTCCATGTCTTTTACAATGGAATACAGGGCGAGTCCTTTCTCCGTCGGCACCAGCGATTTCTTCACACGCACCATGTATTCCCTTCTGATCAGCGTTTCGATGATGGCGGCACGGGTGGCGGGTGTGCCGATGCCGCAGTCCTTCAGGGCCTGGCGTGCCTCCTCATCCTCCACATCATCACGCCCGGCGGTTTCCATCGCTGCCAGCAGCGAGCTTTCCGTATGCAGCGGTTTCGGTCGGGTCATGCCCGAACTCATCGAGCATCCCGCCATCACCAGTGTGTCACCTTCCGTCCAGTCCGGCAATGCCGTATTCCCGTTGTCCTCACCATACTCTCCGTACACGCCGCGCCAGCCTGCCTTGCGCACGATGCAGCCTTTCGCCTCAAACGTCAGGCCCTCGCATCTTTCGCCTGCGTCCGGCACCACCTCCGCTACTACGGTAGCCGTATCCTTCACACATTCCTCCGAAAAAGCCTCTACCATGCGTCCGGCAATCATGTCGTAGATAATCTGCTCGTTCTTATAGAGGGCAAGCGGTCGGTTCGGCGTTACCAGCAGGGCATGGTGGTCGGTTACTTTCGAGGCGTCCACGCTCCGGCGGTTCAGTCCGTCCAAGTTCACGATTTTATCCGAAAGTGTGGAGTGTCCTGCCAGCCGTTCAAACAGCAGCGGTATTTCAGCAAACACATCTTCCGGAATATGGCGGCTCGATGTTCTCGGATAGGTGACGAGCTTCGCTTCATAGAGCTTCTGTACCAGCTCCAGCGTCTGTTCCGCCGTGAATCCGTGCTTCGTGTTCGCTTCCTTTTGCAGTGTGGTCAGGTCGTACAGCAGCGGCGGGTTCTCCACCTTCTCCTTCTTTTCCACCTTGGTGACGGTGGCGCACATCTTCGCCTTTACCTTATTATATAGTATAGCTGCCTCGTTCTTGTCCTGCCATTTCTTCACGGAAGCGAATTTCACCACCGTACCCGCATTTGCCGATGGCACGGAGAAATGCAGCTGGTGTACCGGCTCCGGCGTAAAGCGTCTGTTTTCCCGGTACCGCTTGCAGACCATTGCCAGCGTGGGTGTCTGTACGCGTCCCACGGAATACGTTCCCCGCCCGGCGGCGACGGTCAGCGCCTGCGTGCCGTTGATGCCCACCAGCCAGTCCGCCTCGCTGCGTGCCTTTGCCGCCAGATACAGGTCGTCATATTCATGCCCGTCCTTCAGTTCCTTCAATCCCTTGCGGATGGCAGTGTCCGTAAGCGAGCTTATCCACAGCCGGCGGAAGGGCAGCGTACAGCCCGTATAGGCATACAGGTATCTGAATATCAGTTCCCCTTCGCGTGCGCAGTCCGTTGCCACGATGATGCCCTCGCTTTCCTGCCACAGCTTCGTTATCACCTTTATCTGCTTCACCGCTGCCGCGTCCGCCTTATAGCCCTTGTCCGTCTTTACCTGTCGGGGTATCAGCATGAACTCTTCCGGTATCACGGGCAGGCTGTCCCTGCGGAAGCCCTTGAAGCCGTACCCGTCAGGCAGGGCGGGTTGCACCAGATGCCCCAATGCCCATGTCACATGGTAGCCGTTTCCCGTATAATATCCTTCCTCTTTTCTTGTCGCTCCGGTGATGCGTGCTATCTCACGCGCCACGCTCGGTTTTTCAGCCAGTATGGTAATCATATATTTCCTGTTTTAGTCGTTGATACTATTGTTTCTTGTGGAGTGGAACGGGGTACGCCGGTTATCCGTGGGATATGCGGTACATGGCGCATGAGGCCCCGTTTCATTCCGTTGTTTATTCTCTTTTAATTTTTTATGGATTCAGTGGCGGCACTCAGGAAACCTTCATGCCTTTGGATTTCTTCGTCTGCTGCTTCTGCTGGGCGTCGTCCTTAGGGGCGGTCTGTCCCTGCGTAAGCGGCTCCTTCAGGTGCTTGGTCGCCTCGTTGGTCTTGCCCTCGTTGTTCACGGCGAGCTGCGTGCGGCTCTCATTCGACGGGGCAACGGTCTGCGCGAGGTCGGGGTTTTCCGAATAGGTCAGCGGTCTGCCTTTCTCGCGGTCGAACTTCAGGTACTTCGTGCAGGGTTGTCCCTGGTCGTCCTTTGCGTTGGCAAGTACCACAACTTTCCCCGCCACATAGTCTGCTTTCTGCTGTTCCGTAAATTTGTCATCCTTCCATTTCCCTATCGGGCGGATGCTGCCGTCCTCGTTCGTCCACGAGCGGTTGCGTCGTTGTCCGTTCTCCTGACTCCCGTCTTCCTTCTGCTGCTGTCCGGGAGCATCCGGGGCTTCCGGGCTCTGCTGTTTCTTCTCCTGTCCGTTTCCACGTCTCTGCGATTGCCCCTGCCACAGATATTCCGGCACAAACTCCACGTCGCGTTTCTCCGCACTTACTTGCAACACGGCTTCAAACTTGCGCCCGCCCTTCAGTGTCACCTCCTTGGGCAGTGCCAGCCCCGCACGCAGGATTTCCTGTTCCGGTTTTAACAGTTCCGTCAGTCCGATTCTGTCCGGGATGCGTATCTTGCTTGCCGGAATGTCCACGATTTCATTCGTCAGGCGGTCGATGCTGATGTACGACGGACGCATCTCCCCGGTTTTCGTATCCGCCACATCTACCAGCCTGCCCAGATTGCCTGTCTGCTTCAGTTTCTTCTTGTCTTCATCTGTGAAGGTATAGCCGTTATGGGGAATGTCAAGCCTCGGCTCGTGGCGAACGAAGTGGGGAGTGAGCTTCAATGCCCCGTCTTCCGTCTTCTGGAACGAGAGTCGGGCTTGCAGCTCATAGCTATCACCGCCGAAGGTCGGGTTCACCGTCACCAGATTTGTCTTGCCATAGTTCATCAAAGCTTTCATGTCCTTTTCAGACAGATTCTCTTTTTTCACCCCGAACCGTTCCAGTTCCTTCCAGTCCACGTCGCCGTCCGCTATCAGGTTCGGTCTTTGCGTCTTCGCCTGCGGTTGCCCGTCCTGTGCCGGTTCCTGTCCCTGTACCGCCTGCGTTTCCGCTGCCTGCGGTTGCTGTTCCAGATTTTCCTGTTTCATTTCTTCTATTTTCTCATTTGTTTGTTGTTCCACATTGTCTTCTTCCGTATTTTCTCTTTTCGCCTCTTCCGCAGCCTGCTGTTCCACAGCCTCCGTCTCGGCATTTTCTCTTTTCACCTCCTCCGCAGCCTGCTGTTCCTCAGTTTCCGTCTCGGCATTTTCTCTTTTCGCCTCCTCCGCAGCCTGCTGTTCCACAGCCTCCGTCTCGGCATTTTCTTTTTTCACCTCTTCCGCAGCCTGTTGTTCCTCAGCTTGCTGGTACGCCGATGTATCCACCTTGTGCGGAGCAAGCAGTTCTGCGTTTGCCGCAGGGTCTCTCAGCAGGTCCTTGATAACCGGAAGCAGTGCTTCCACCATGTCCGCTGCCACCCTGTAGAAACCGAAGCGCGTCGGTTCCTTGCACTGGCGGTAGAAGTTCCTGAAGAAATTGTCTATCGCATCTCCGTGGCGGTCAAAGCGCAAAAACTCCTGCGAGTGCTCCGCTTTCGGCGGTATCCTCTTGGGATAACCTTTGCCGTCCAGTCCGGCAACCACGCTGATTTCGCCCGTCTTCTCGTCGCGGACAACCAGCACGTCCTCTTCCTTTTTCTTTTTCTGTTCCATTGATTGATTTTTTATTGGTTATTGAACAAGCCTGCCGGCAACCACCCATACAGGCATTTTTTCTTTTCGTCTTGAAAATTCCCTATCATAAGCGACTTGCCGTGCGCCTGCCTCCTTTCTTCTCTTTGGTCTTGCCCGGTGATTTCTTCCCTGTGCCTTCCTTTATCTTCAGCACTTTCCCGCCGTCCAGTACAACTTCTTCCATGTTCCGGCTGATGAACTCCAACACGTCCGACTCCTTGTAATAGCTCTTGCGGCTGATGCGCCGGCTTTTGAGTCCGTATTCGCTGCGGAAACGTTGGAGTGACCGCTTGCTGGTACGCAGCATCTCGCACAGGTCTTGGTTGTCATACATCCGTTCCCCGTCCAAGTACTTCACCCCGGAAGCATCCTTGTTTATCAGTACCGATATGATACCGTCCAACCGGTCAATCCGTCCCATGATGCGTTGCATCCATTCCTCAAACAGGTCCTTACCAACCGCTTCCATCGTCTGCCTCCTTTCTTGTCATCAGGTAGTTATGCTTGAACTCCTCCAGTGTCTTCGGATTGCAGCGGACAATTTTCCGTCTCACGCATTCCTCCAGATCCGTCAGTCTGTACCGGCACTTGCTTCTTGCCATCATGTAGGGAATAGTCTTGTCCTTTCGCATCCGTTGCAGTGTCCTCGTGCTGATTTTCAGCAGGTCCGCCGCCTCCTCGCTCGTCAGCAGGATTTCCACTTCCTCCTTCGGCACGTTGTCTTTCTTGAAAACATAGTCCGCTATCCGGTCTATCTTCTCCATCATCGTTTTCACGACCTCATTGTCCATTGTTACTATTTCCATATTATTCCGTATTGGTTACGCTGCAAAGGTGCGCAACTCCGTGCAGGCACAATCCATAGTATTTCCATAGTAGGGAATGATTTTCCCGAAATTTCCTGTAATTCTTTCCACAAGTGCCCTGTTTCTTCACATACGGGCACAAAAAAAGGCGGCTCCGCCCGGCATGAAGCACGGATGAAGCCGCCTAATCGATCAGTCATTAAATATGTAATAGAATCAAGCTACACTGTTTTCCCCAGAAACACTCCGATAACCGACAATGCCCCCAGTTGTTTCATTTTCCGTTGCAGTTGCCTGAAGCTCTCCCCGGTTGTAAGTACATCATCCAGCAGGACAACATTCTTTCCTCTGATATACCGCCGTGTGAATTGCAGGTTCCGCAGTATGTCCTTATCCTTTCCCTTTCCTTTCAGTTGCTCGCGGTCTTCCTCTATCCAGATGGCCTTGAAACCATCCGTAATGCCCAGCCATTTCGACAGGTAGTAGCATACTACCGGAAAGCGTTTCCGTTGTCTTTCCCTTGTCGATGCGGGTATAGGTATCAGTACCGTGTCTTCCTTCGTTCCGTTGAATCCTGCATGTTTCAGACAAAGTGCTAGTATCCGTGCGACCAGCTCGCCGCAGTGTCCACCCTCCTTGAAACGGAAAATCAGGTTGCTTACCCGTTTCTGATGTTCGTCCGTCTTTTCCATCTTTGTGGGGTGATAGTCATGCAGATAATGACATTTGCATCCGTCTATAAGCACTTCTCCCTTGAATATCGTTTCATACGGATAGAAGTCCGGTCGCTTCCCACTCTCAAATGTGAAGTTCAGCACGTCCCTCATCATGGTATTCGTTTCCTTCGACCTGCCCAGCGAGTACCATCCCGCATGTTTCCCGGCTTCCATCAGGCACATGCCGATTTCCATCGCCTCGCTGAACCGCTGGTGCGAGACGATGTACCACCCGTGTTTCCGGCACAGGCCGGCAAACTCCTTCATGTCAGTAGTCAGGAAGTACATCATGCCTTCCTCTTTGATGACTACCGTCAGTTCCGACTTCGGTTTCTCCCGGCAAAACAAGCTTTCGCTGTATTCCACTCCGTGCCATACCGACTCCGTGCATTCCTCATCGCAGAACTGCACTTCCACCTCTTCAAGCAGGTCAAATTCCTCCACCATACCGTTTCTATCTTTAATTACAGGTTTAAGATGGAGATAAGTTACACATTATTATCGGTTTACAGATAAGTATGTTTTGCAGTTTCACATTTTTTAGCTTATACAAACACGTGTCGGGACAGCCTCCTGCAAAAAAGACTGCCCCGACACGCATATCCGTCATATCCGGCGGTTTCAGTTCAAGCCCTTTCTCTTTTCACCGGTCATACAGAGAATGACCGTATTCTTTTTTGCCTCAAATGACTCCGCCAGCCTCCGTGCCGCCCATTTTCTGAATGCCTCGCACTTCAGTCCTTTCATGCGGAATCCCAGTGCGACGATAGTCTTCAATCCGTAAAGGTCAGTGCTGCAATTTTTTCCGTTATAGATGAAATGTTCCACTCGTACATCCGTGTATTCGTCAAAATCCCCTGTTTTTGCCAGAGATTTCAGTCCGGCATTCACTGACTGTACGAACACATCGTATGCCCGTGCGATGTCACATTTCGAAAGCCATACTTCTCCGTTCTTGTCCGTTTCTATTTTCACGGCAACCCTTTCCGGAGCATTGCGGTCATATTCGATTTCAAAATTTCCAATCTTTATCATAGCATATCTTTTGTTCTTACCGTTAATCAGGAATGTTTGAAACAAGAACAACCAATCGTCTATATTACATTACTCTTCAATGCAACATCTTCTATACTGGTAAGTTTACTTGCTAAAACCTTCATATCTTCACGTATCTTTTCATTAGTTATACGCGCGTATATTTGGGTAGTCTTTATATTCGTATGTCCTAATAATTTTGATACCGTTTCAATCGGCACACCTTTAGACAATGTGGTTGTTGTCGCAAATGTGTGTCTTGCCAGGTGAAAGGTAATATTTTTTTTAATTCCACACAAATCAGCAATCTCTTTCAGGTAAGAGTTTGCTTTCTGATTGCTCAATACAGGTAACACACGATTGTTTTTTAACTTTCCTTCGTATTTTTCCAATATCGCCAGCGGAATTTTCAGAAGTGGAAGGTTTACCGGAGTGGCAGTTTTCTGACGATGTAGCTTCAACCATTTGCTACCGTCAAATGATGTACAAATGTTTTCTTTTTTCAGGTTATAAACATCAATGTAAGCAAGCCCCGTAAAGCACGAGAATATAAATATGTCCCGTACCTGTTCCAGCCTTTGTGACTGAAAATCCTTTTTCAGAATGCGTTCCAATTCTTCTTCCGTCAGATAACCGCGGTCCACAGCTTTCATGTGGATATGATAATTGGCAAACGGGTCAACTGTTATCCATCCGTTATTTTTGGCTATTAAAACAATTTTACGGAATATCTGCATGAACTTTCCTGTCGTGTTTTCATTACATCGGCTCACTGTTCTTAGATAGAACTCAAAATCTGTCACAAACTTATGGTCTATTTCCCGAAGCGCTATATCTGATATTCTATATTTTACTTTCATGAACTCTTCCAACCGCCTGTAAGTTCGGTCATATTTCACAAGAGTAGCAGGAGCCTTACTGATGCCGCAAAGTTTTTCTGCATCCTCATTGTGTTGTTTGAAAAGCTCCAGTAAGGTCTGTTGCTTCACCTCATATCCGAGAAAAGCGTTTCTTACCTTCTCGGCAGTCACAAAGGAATCCCTTGATTCTATATAGCGGTAGTGGTTGTTCAATGCGGTACGTATGTCATCAAGCATGTTGTTCACCTGCCTTGCTTTCGTTCCGTTCCCTGACAAACGTCCCAGTTTGGTGTCCCACAGACGAGGCTCCACATCCAGTTTTGAACTGAATTGTGACATTTCCCCGTTTACGGTGATACGAATCATAATGCTCGCCTTACCTTCTTTGTTTACGTAGTTCTTTCTCAGATAGAAGAGAATTTTGAATGTACTTTTGCTCATAAATGCATCTGTTTTTATATCCTTTGTTACAATCGTTACACAATGCCACAAAGGAAAGGTTATTAATTGGATTATGAGCAGACAAAATTGAGACAACAGCGGACAAATCAGTGAGTTAGCATGAAAATCGTTACAATAATCAGACGGCAATTTTTCTGTAACGATTTGGTAACGGAACTTTGTCCGAAGTGGGCTATTTGATGTCCTTGGATTGGCACTTGCAGAATACAAAAAAAGTCCACAATTCATTGAAATTGTGGACTTTGTCGCTTTTAGACTCTCAGTTGTCCTTGAGTCTCAGCGGTGCGTACGGGACTCGAACCCGTGACCCCATGCGTGACAGGCATGTATTCTAACCAACTGAACTAACGCACCATTATTTTTATTCTTAATTTTGCTATCTCTCTCGATTGCGGTTGCAAAGGTAGTACATTTTCCTTAATCTGCAATAGTTTGCTTGTAAATTCTTTATTTTTTCTCACCAACAGACATGCTTAAAAGCCTAAATATTGCACATTTTAGAGAAAACTTGTTACAACCAGATGCATACAATGAACTTTTTGTCAGAAATATTAGGAAGTTCACAATATTTCGTTACTTTTGCAAAAATACAAATAAAATAAAAGAATGAATGTAGCTATCATAAAATACAATGCTGGCAATATATTTTCCGTAGATTATGCCCTACGCCGTCTGGGAATAACTCCTGTCATAACAGCAGACAAGGAATTGCTGCTAAAGGCAGACAAGATTATTTTTCCTGGAGTAGGAGAAGCACGCAATACCATGCAATATTTACGGGATAATCAACTTGACAGACTTATAAAAGAACTGAAACAACCTGTATTGGGAATTTGTCTGGGCATGCAGCTGATGTGTAAACATTCGGAAGAAGGAAATGTAGACTGTCTGGGTATATTTGATGCTGAAGTAAAACGTTTCCAACCTCTAAAACATGAGGACAAAATTCCACACATGGGATGGAATACAATTTCACATACCAATAGTGATCTGTTCCGGGGGTTCAACCGCGAAGAATATGTCTACTTCGTACATAGTTACTACGTTCCTCTGAACGACTGCACGGCTGCTCAGACAGACTACATTCTGCCTTACAGTTCTGCATTGCATAAAGATAACTTTTATGCAACACAGTTTCATCCTGAGAAAAGTGGTAAAAACGGAGAAAGAATTCTCACAAATTTTCTCGATTTATAAACATTGTTCTCCAACGATATAAATAATATTATGATAGAATTTATTCCTGCCATAGATATCATTGACGGAAAATGTGTACGTCTTTCACAAGGTAAGTATGACTCACAAAAGGTATATAACGAAAATCCGGTAGAAGTTGCCAAGGAATTCGAAGCTTACGGAATAAGCCGCTTGCATGTAGTCGATCTGGATGGAGCAGCTTCACATCATGTAGTAAATTATCGAGTTCTTGACAGAATTGCAAGTCAGACATCTTTGATAATCGATTTCGGAGGAGGTGTAAAAAGTGATGAAGATCTTGTCATTGCTTTCGACAACGGAGCTCAGATGGTTACATTGGGAAGCATAGCCGTAAAACAACCCGAATTATTTTGCCAGTGGTTAGAAAAATATGGTGAAGAGAAAATAATACTCGGAGCCGATGTAAAAGACAACAAGATAGCTATTAGCGGATGGAAGGAAGAGAGTACTCAAGAACTAATGCCGTTTCTTAAAAACTATATAGAAAAAGGTATCAACAAAGTGCTCTGTACTGACATTAGCCGCGATGGAATGCTGGAAGGTCCCTCTACTCCACTTTACAAAGATATTATGGCTGCCTTTCCCGATATACATCTGATAGCAAGCGGAGGCGTAAGCAATATTGATGATATTCTGAAGCTACACGAATCAGGTATACCTGCTGTAGTTGTAGGAAAGGCTTTGTACGAAGGTAAAATTTCACTGAGAGAGTTAAGCCGTTATCTTTAAATAAAATAGTACAATATATATGTTAGCAAAACGAATTATCCCATGTCTGGATATCAAAGACGGACAAACCGTAAAGGGAACGAATTTTGTAAATCTCCGACAAGCCGGTGATCCTGCAGAGCTAGGAAAGATATACAGCGAACAAGGGGCTGACGAACTGGTATATCTGGATATAACAGCCAGTCACGAAGGACGAAAAACCTTTACCGACCTGGTAAAACGTATTGCTGCACATATCAGCATACCTTTCACGGTGGGAGGAGGCATCCATGAATTAAGCGATGTAGATTGTCTGCTCAGCGCCGGAGCTGATAAAATCTCCATCAATTCTTCGGCTATCCGCAATCCACAGTTGATAGATGACATAGCCTCTCACTTTGGCTCTCAAGTATGCGTAGTAGCAATCGACGCCAAGCAAACAGCAGACGGGTGGAAATGTTACCTGAACGGCGGCAGGAAAGAAACGGACCGGAATCTTTTTGAATGGGCTCGGGAAGCCAATGAACGCGGAGCAGGAGAAATATTGTTCACAAGTATGGACCATGATGGAGTAAAAAACGGTTACGCCAATGATGCCCTGTCCCAACTGAGCCAAATACTGACCATTCCCGTCATCGCTTCGGGAGGAGCAGGAAGCAAGGAGCACTTTAGAGATGCTTTTACTATCGGAAAAGCGGATGCAGCACTAGCCGCCAGCGTTTTTCATTTCGGTGAGATTCCTATTCCCGAATTAAAAGCATACCTTTGCAAAGAAGGAATCAACGTTAGAGTTTAACTTTAAAATATATAAAATATGGATTTAGATTTTGAGAAGATGAACGGACTTGTTCCTGCCATCATTCAAGATAATTATACCCAAAAGGTACTGATGCTGGGATTCATGAATGAAGAAGCATACAATAAAACAGTGGAAACTGGAAAAGTCACATTCTTTAGCCGCACCAAAAACAGATTATGGACAAAAGGTGAAGAAAGCGGTAATTTCCTGCATGTAGTTTCCATTGCGGCCGACTGCGACAATGACACGCTGCTGATAAAGGTAAATCCTGCAGGACCAGTTTGTCATACAGGAGCAGATACTTGTTGGGGTGAAAAGAACGAACAGGATATTATGTTCCTGAAAGAGTTGCAAGACTTCATCGACAAACGTCATGAAGAAATGCCTGAGAAATCTTATACGACAAGTCTTTTCAAATCGGGAGTCAACAAAATGGCTCAGAAAGTAGGCGAAGAAGCAGTAGAAACAATCATCGAAGCATGCAACGGAACAGACGAACGCCTGATTTATGAAGGAGCCGACTTGCTTTATCACCTTATCGTACTGCTGACATCGAAAGGTTACCGCATTGAAGATTTAGCACGCGAATTAAAAGAACGCCACAGCGAAAACTGGAAGAAACATTGATTTTATGGAAGACCAACCACTCATAAGTTATAAAAATGTAGATATCAACCAGCAGGAGCTAGGCATACTGAACAATGTAAACTTTGAACTGAAAAAAGGTGAGTTCGTCTACCTGATAGGAAAAGTGGGTACCGGTAAGTCGACTTTCCTGAAAACCATATACGGTGAACTGGATATATGCGAAGGAGAAGCAACTGTATTGGGTTACGATATGCGTACCATCAAGCAAAAAAATATTGCCAGCCTGCGACGGAAACTGGGCATCGTATTTCAGGATTTCCAGCTTCTGACCGATCGTACTGTATACGATAATCTGGATTTCGTACTGCGTGCTACAGGCTGGAAGCTATTTTCAGAAAGAGAAAGTCGCATTGAAGAAGTATTACGTCTGGTAGGCATGGAAAACAAAGGCTACAAGATGCCGAATGAACTCTCAGGCGGCGAACAGCAGCGTATCGTCATAGCACGTGCTATATTGAACAAGCCTGAAATAATCCTGGCTGATGAACCTACCGGAAACCTGGATGTAGAGACAGGCAGAAACATCGTCAAATTGCTTCAGGAAATATGTACACAGGGTACGGCTATCATCATGACAACCCACAACCTGAACCTTTTAAGCGAGTTTCCAGGAAAAGTATACTGTTGCGGACAACATCAGTTGCGCGAAGCAAGTGAATACTAAAAAAGACAAATTGTTAGAGATTTTATTATCATTATTAAAAAGAACCATAAAATATTCGTATCTTTGCGCCCAAAAGAAAGAGTATTTTATAGAACAATTAAAATTCGAAACTAGAAATGAAAGTCTTAAAGTTTGGAGGAACATCAGTAGGCTCTGCACAGAGAATGAAAGATGTTGCCAAATTAATTACTGATGGCGAGCAGAAAATAGTAGTATTGTCTGCAATGTCGGGTACAACCAACACACTGGTTGAAATTTCGGATTATCTATACAAGAAAAATCCCGAAGGAGCAAACGAAGTAGTCAATAAGCTGGAAGCAAAATATAAACAGCATATTGATGAACTTTTCTCTACCGAAGAGTATAAACAGAAGACTCTGGAGTTCGTAAAATCGGTATTCGACTACATCCGATCTTTCACAAAGGATATATTTACACTGTTCGAAGAAAAAGTTATTCTTGCACAGGGAGAAATCATTTCTACCAACATGGTAACTAATTATCTCTGCGAACAAGGCGTGAAAGCGGTTTTGATTCCGGCTTTGGAATTTATGCGCACAGACAAAAACAGCGAACCCGACTTAAACTACATCCGCGAGAAATTGGCTTTACAGCTTGAAGCAAATCCTGGACAGGAAATATATATTACACAAGGATTTATCTGCCGCAATGCTTACGGAGAAATAGACAACTTGCAACGTGGAGGTAGTGATTATACTGCTTCTCTTATCGGTGCAGCTGTAAACGCTTCAGAAATCCAGATATGGACTGATATTGACGGAATGCACGATAATGATCCGCGCGTGGTAGACAAAACTTCTCCGGTACGTCAGCTTCACTTCGAAGAAGCTGCAGAACTGGCATACTTCGGAGCTAAGATTCTGCACCCGACTTGTGTGCAACCTGCCAAATATGCTAATATTCCGGTACGTCTGCTCAACACAATGGAACCAAGTGCACCGGGTACACTTATCTCAAACGAAACTGAAAAAGGTAAGATTAAAGCTGTTGCAGCAAAAGACAATATCACTGCTATTAAGATCAAGTCAAGCCGTATGTTACTGGCTCACGGTTTCTTGCGTAAAGTATTCGAGATTTTCGAAAGCTACCAGACACCCATCGATATGGTTTGTACCTCTGAAGTAGGTGTATCGATGTCTATTGACAATACCAAACATCTGAATGAAATCGTAAACGACCTGAAGAAATATGGTACTGTAACCGTAGACCATGACATGTGTATCGTTTGCGTTGTGGGAGATCTGGAATGGGAAAATATCGGATTTGAAGCAAAAGCTATCCAGGCAATGCGTAACATTCCTGTACGTATGATTTCGTTTGGAGGAAGCAATTACAACATTTCGTTCCTGATTCGAGAATCGGATAAGAAGACAGCACTGCAATCATTAAGCGACGTTTTATTTAATAATAAATAATCAAAGAAAACGGATGATACGGTTATACTTGAATCGCATCGTCCGTTTTTTTTACAACTTAATTCTTTACAGTATATGAAAGGAACATTTCCCATCAATAAATTCCGCGAACTGGAAACCCCGTTTTATTATTATGATGCAAACCTGCTGAGAGATACGTTAAACGTAATCCGTACAGAGGCTGCCAAATACAATAAGTTTTGTGTGCACTATGCAATTAAAGCTAATGCTAATCCAAAGGTGTTGAGCATTATCCGTGAGCATGGACTGGGAGCAGACTGTGTAAGTGGAGGTGAAATTGCAGCAGCAATCAAAGCAGGATTCCCAGCAAGCAAAATTGTGTATGCAGGAGTCGGAAAAACCGACCGTGAAATAAACCTGGGACTAGATCACGACATTTTCTGCTTTAATGTAGAGTCTGTTCCAGAACTGGAAGTAATCAACGAACTGGCAGCAGCAAAAGGAAAAATAGCCCGAGTAGCTTTCCGCATCAATCCGGATGTCGGTGCACATACCCATGCCAATATCACCACCGGACTTGCAGAGAACAAGTTTGGTATCAGCATGCAAGACATGGATAAGGTGATAGACCGTGCACTCGAAATGAACAATGTGAAGTTTGTAGGCTTGCACTTCCATATCGGTTCACAAATTCTGGATATGGGAGACTTTGTAGCTCTGTGTAATCGCATAAACGATTTGCAGGAAAAACTTTACGCACGCCAGATCATCGTAGAACATATCAATGTCGGTGGTGGACTTGGTATAGACTATGCTCATCCGAACCGCCAGCCTATCCCCGACTTTGCTGATTATTTTGCTACTTATCATAAACATCTGAAGCTGCGTCCGCAACAGACATTACACTTCGAATTAGGACGTTCTGTAGTAGGTCAGTGCGGAAGTCTTATCACTAAAGTTATCTACGTAAAACAGGGAACAAACAAACAGTTTGCTATTGTCGATGGAGGTATGACCGACCTTATCCGTCCGGCTCTCTACCAGGCTTACCATAAGATAGAGAACATTACTTCCGAAGAACCGAACGAAACTTATGATGTAGTAGGTCCTATCTGTGAATCATCTGATGTTTTCGGCAAAGCTATCGACCTGAACCGTGTGAAACGAGGCGATCTTATCGCACTCCGTTCTGCCGGAGCTTACGGTGAAATTATGGCTTCAGGCTATAACTGCCGCACATTGCCTCAGGGATACACTTCCGACGAATTGATTTAAGAAAACGGAAGGTAACTAAGAAAAAAGTTTATATTCTTTATAAAAAACTGCATACCAACCCAGGTATGCAGCCGTTTTTACCCCTTCATACGCTGACTGGTATGAAGGGGTAAAATTTTATACAGCCATAGAAAGACGTTTTTCGGGGCATAATATCAGAAATCCAACTACTTTTATTAATTTTGCAACCTAAAACGTATAAAAACAAACATTTAAAAACGATATAGAAAAATGGAATTAGCAAGTAAGTACAATCCCGCTGATGTGGAAGGGAAATGGTACCAGTATTGGCTGGACAATAAACTTTTCAGTTCTAAACCCGACGGACGCCAACCGTATACCGTCGTGATTCCGCCGCCAAACGTAACCGGAGTGCTCCACATGGGACACATGCTTAACAATACCATTCAGGATATTCTGGTACGCCGCGCCCGTATGACTGGCAAAAATGCCTGCTGGGTTCCGGGAACAGACCACGCTTCTATTGCAACAGAAGCTAAAGTAGTAAACAAACTGGCTCAACAGGGTATAAAGAAAACCGACCTTACCCGCGAAGAGTTCTTGAAACACGCATGGGCATGGACCGAAGAACACGGAGGCATTATCTTGAAGCAGCTCCGTAAACTGGGTGCTTCATGCGATTGGGACCGCACTGCTTTCACAATGGATGAAAAACGTAGCGAAAGTGTTATTAAAGTTTTCGCTGACTTATACAATAAAGGGTTGATTTACCGCGGTGTACGTATGGTAAACTGGGACCCGAAAGCTTTGACTGCCCTCAGCGATGAAGAAGTTATTTACAAAGAAGAACACAGTAAACTTTTCTATCTGCGCTACAAAGTAGAAGGCGATCCGGAAGGCAGATATGCAGTAGTAGCTACTACACGTCCTGAAACAATTATGGGTGATACTGCAATGTGTATCAATCCAAACGACCCGAAAAACCAGTGGCTGAAAGGTAAGAAAGTAATCGTTCCGCTGGTTGGACGTGTCATTCCGGTTATCGAAGATGACTATGTAGACATTGAGTTTGGTACCGGTTGTCTGAAAGTAACTCCGGCACACGATGTAAACGACTATATGCTGGGAGAAAAATACAACCTGCCTTCTATCGATATTTTCAACGACAACGGAACTATCAGCGAAGCTGCTGGTATGTACGTAGGCATGGATCGCTTTGATGTTCGTGAACAGATTGAAAAAGACCTGGCTGCTGCCGACTTGCTAGAAAAGGTAGAAGCTTACACCAATAAGGTAGGTTTCTCTGAACGCACCAACGTAGCTATCGAGCCGAAACTTTCTATGCAGTGGTTCCTGCGCATGCAGCACTTTGCAGACATGGCTTTGCCTCCTGTAATGAACGACGAACTGAAGTTCTACCCTGCTAAATATAAAAATACATATCGCAACTGGTTGGAAAACATCAAAGACTGGTGTATCAGCCGTCAGTTGTGGTGGGGTCACCGTATTCCGGCTTATTACTTGCCAGAAGGTGGCTTTGTAGTAGCCGAAACTCCTGAAAAGGCTTTGGAACTGGCTAAAGAAAAAACCGGCAACCAAAATCTGAAAGTAGAAGACTTGCGTCAGGATGACGACTGTCTGGATACTTGGTTCTCTTCATGGTTGTGGCCTATCTCACTCTTCGACGGTATCAACAATCCGGGTAATGAAGAAATCAAATACTACTATCCTACTTCCGACCTGGTAACTGGTCCGGATATCATTTTCTTCTGGGTAGCACGTATGATTATGGCCGGCTATGAATACATGGGCGATATGCCGTTTAAGAATGTATATTTCACCGGTATCGTACGCGATAAGATTGGACGCAAGATGTCAAAATCATTGGGTAACTCACCCGATCCGCTGGATTTGATAGAGCAATATGGTGCTGACGGTGTACGTATGGGAATGATGCTTTCTGCACCTGCCGGAAACGATATCTTGTTCGACGATGCACTGTGTGAACAAGGACGTAACTTCAACAACAAGATATGGAATGCTTTCCGTCTGGTAAAAGGCTGGCAAGTCGCCGACATCGAACAGCCGGAATATGCTAAGCTGGCAACCGAATGGTTCGATAACCTGCTGGTTAAGGTTTCTGCCGAAATGGACGACTTGTTTAGCAAATATCGTTTGAGCGAAGCGCTGATGCTGGTTTACAAACTGTTCTGGGATGAATTCTCAAGCTGGTATCTGGAAATGGTAAAACCTGCATACGGTCAGCCTATCGACAAAAAGACATACGAATCTACATTACATTTCTTCGATGTTCTGTTGCGTCAGCTTCATCCGTTTATGCCATTCATCACAGAAGAATTGTGGCAGCATATCTACGATCGCAAACCGGGAGAAAGTATCATGGTTGCTCAGCTGGAAACTTTCTGCGGTCGTGACTTACAGACAGCCAACGAACTTTGCAATGCATTCGATCAGCTGAAAGAAATCATTTCAGGTATCCGCAACATCCGCTTGCAGAAAAACATTGCACAGAAAGAAGTACTCGAAATGCTCGTACTTGGAGAAAACACTCAGCTGATGGCATATGCAGAGGTTGTGAAGAAGATGGCAAACCTCTCTGCTGTAACTGTAGTAGAAAGTAAGCCAGAAGGTGCTGCTTCATTCATGGTAGGCACAACAGAATACTTCATACCGCTGGGTAATCTTATCGACGTAGAAGAAGAACTGAAGAAGCTGGAAGCAGACCTGAAGTATCAGGAAGGATTCTTACAGAGCGTATTGAAGAAACTGAACAATGAAAAATTTGTAAGCAAGGCACCGGCAAACGTTATTGAAATGGAACGTAAAAAACAAGCTGATGCTGAAACTAAGATTGCCGCATTGAAAGAAAGCATTGCTGCACTGAAAAAGTAAATTAAATACCCTCTATAATAAACTTGAAGCAGGAATACATCAAACCTGCTTCAAGTTTTTTTATTCCCCATTCATTTCCTCAGATAAACTCCTTTCAGCATACTGCTATAAAAATAAATTCCAGCCATAAACTCCTGTATAATCAGAATTTTGGATATATTTGTGAAAACGAATAACCCCAAACTTTTAAGCATGAAAGCAAGTTTATTTTATACAGGCCTTATTTCTCTGTGCTCCATGATATTCTCCTCCTGTGGCGTAGGAATACCTATTCAGAACAAAGCACCTCAGAATAACGATACATATACTATAAGTTACCTGTTCGAACACGATGGAGTAAAAGTTTACCGTTTTTATGACATGGGAAATTATGTATACTTTACCACAAAGGGCGAAGTAACCAGCATAAACAATGACTCGACAGCCCAACGGACCATCGTCGTACCCAAAGATAATCTGATAATAGCACCTAAAGAAACGGGAAAATAAAAATTTCTCAGCATTAGCGCTGGTGACTGAGCTTGACAATTTCTCCCAGTTCAGGAAGCAGAACGGGCATATCTCGCTTACGGGCTTCTGCTGCAAAGACATGAGGAGGATCGAACAAAGGCTCGTCTGAAAGATCGAACGTACCGTAATGCATCGGTACGGTGATACGGGCATTCATATCTGTCGAAGCCGTAAGTGCATCATAGGGTGATATATGATTAGGCTTCATAAACCAACGCGGCTTATACGCACCTATTCCTATCATGCAATAATCGATATGTGGAAACAGTTCCGAAAGTTCGCTGAAATGACGGGCATATCCTGTATCACCACTGTTGTAGATTGTAATACCATCGGCTTCTATCATAAAAGCCCCCCACAACCGTTCTCCCCCATCGTTTACTCCACGCTTGCTCCAATGCTGTGCCGGCAGAAACGTCAATCGCAAGTCGCCATCACGATGCTGTTGATACCACGCAGCCTCAATCACTTCCATTGTCGGGAACCAGCTCTTTATCAAAGCACCCGTACCAATACCACAAAACAGTTTCATCTGCGGATTATCGGCAAAAAGACGAGCCACACTCGGTTTGTCCAAATGATCGAAATGATCGTGGCTGATAAGCAGATAATCAATATTAGTAAATATGGAAGGATTGGCAGGAAACTGGCTTCTACGCTTTACGAAAGGAATACTTCCATATACAGGATCTATCATAAAACGCTTTCCTCCTACCTGCAGGAAAAAAGAGTTATGACCAAGCCATATCAATGTATTACCCACTACAGCATCCAAAGAACGAAGAAAATGAACCTTCGGATTCCATTTTATCGTTCTTTTTTCCTTACGCTGCGGATTGGGGGAAAAACGCCATTTAAGCACACTACCCATTCCCGGACGCCAGCGATGCTGACGATTGAAAAACTTCCCCTTAACAATTGGATTTCCTCTCCAACGGGGATTAATCGTATGCAGACGCTCATTTTTACGAAAGGTAATGCGCTCCCCCATAGTATTAAATTTGATAAGTCACCGATATTTTTTCTAGAAGCAGATAGATTTACTGATTATTTTTCCAGCAAATCTTTCAAGAAGGCATCCAGTTCTTCATCAAGTCCTTTCAGCAACTCGTCGCTTAGCAATAAAGTGTCCTCATCGTCTATAAGCAAAAGTTCCGAAACAGTTTCCTTTTCTTCATCTACTAGTACAAACGAATAAGGCTTCATCAGGCAAAGCTTGTCCAGACCTTTTTCATTTTTCAATGCTGTAACTTCCGCACGGAGCAATGGCTCGACTTCTGTATAAAAGTCTTCTCCATCATAATCCACCCATTCAGCAATAACGGCACGTGCCAGCTCTTCATCATCATCGTTGAAGACAACTAGTTCTCCGCTATCTTGTTTTGGCTGCAAATGAATATCTGTTACTACCGAACTATCATTTTTCACAGCATATCTGCTGAGAGCTTCTTCCAAAGCAGAAGCTATAGAAGCGTGCGACTGTTCACTAATGTTCATCATGTTTATCGAATTTTATTACCTCAAATGTACAAAAAAAATCTTTCGCGCAACAGATAATGCTAGAATTTGTTTCCAAAACGGCCCATTTGGGCATTTAAATAAGGAAAATCTTTCGACCTTTCTGCCAACTGTGCGGCATAAAACTTCCACACTGCTTCTTCGTCTGACCCGGCAGTTACTCGTTTTTCAACCTCTTTCATCCATTTTTCAGCTTGAGGTAAATCACCTTGCATTTCAGAAGCCAAAGCCAGATTAAAAGCTGACTTTATTTTCAGCTTATTCGATTTGCTATGATCGAACAGTGATTTCCATAAATCGTATGCACCCTGCCAGTCGTTTTCTCTTACACAAACAGCTGCATCACGCATTTCTACACAACCACCGTCATAATATATACGTTCTGTTTGTTTCCAGTAAGGCACCAGCATCTGGGTAAGCATATATGCAGCATATGAAGCTGCTTCCTCCTGCATCTGCCTGTCTGAAGGAGCCAAGCCTGCATCCCACTGCAAACTGTCTGTTTTAGCAATCACCTGTATCGGTCTTTCACGCTCCGGTAGATAAATGCTTAAAACAGGAGTAACTTTTGCTTTAATAACCGGCCATGATGCAGCAATCCCCGGATAAGCAAGTTCATCACGCTCAGTCTGGATACCGACCTGATCCAATGAAAAAATAAGGTCAGCATCAAGTTCACCAGCGAGTTGCTGCACTTCTTTCTGAGTAAGAATCCGTCTACCCGCAAAATGAGTATCATTTAAAGCCGAATCACAAATCATCACCTGATTAAAATATTTGGAATCGGCCAATGAAGAAGCCAGCATTTCTGCCGATTTCTTACCATTTCCATTCATTTCTCCCAATGTCAGCAAAGTCCTTTTGGCTTCTGGAGTAGCAGGCATATTATTAACGACCGCAACATTTCTAACTCGTTCGGGAAAATTCACTGTAGCCGGACACAACTGATCGAACGTCAAAGTTTGTATCGAACTACAAGATGCAAGGCAGCACATCAGTGCAACAGCACACAAAGTATATATTTTCATCATAGTCTATTTAAATAAAACTCTAACGAAACAAAGCTATAAAAAAGAATTTAAACGAAAAAATTTAGATACACATATTAAGATTTGTAACATCACTCATTAACAGATGACATTCAATACCAATAAACGAAAAAAACTTCATCATCTTTTCAAGAAAACATCGTGATATTTTATTTTTTTCTGTACAAACTTTCATCATTTTTGTACAAATAAATAAGCATTTATCAGCACCAAAGAAAAATATTGCAGAGAGCGTAAAGGGAAAGAAAGAATACCCTTTTCTTTTAAAAGAAAATAAATCGAGTAGGAGGAAAACGAAGTAGTTTTCTTCCTACTTTCGTTTTCCGACCTCTCACACCACCGTACGTGCCGTTCGGCATACGGCGGTTCTTTACTATGGATGCCTTTCGTATTCTTCGAAAGACACTTCCACGACATCTTCTTCAACCATCCATTTGTAGGTCTGCGCTCCTTTATACCCTTCGGATTCCGTCCTATCTCTTTAAAGGTAGCCCAATACTTCTGTTTTGGTTTTATGCATTCGTTCCAACAAACGGTAGTTTTCAGTTATGCCGTTTAAATAAAGTTTGGTCCTTCCCTATAGGCATGCATGCCTTGGGTACTACGACCTCTGCTGACTTCTCACGGCAAGCTTTACTCCATCATGGTACTTCGAATCATTCATCCTCACCATATGTCCGTGAGACCTCCTCGGATAAGGGTATTAACTTTCAATCTTATGTCTGCTCCATTTACACTAACCGTCCCGAATAGCTATAGGGCTTTAGTTTGTTTCGCAACCTTACCCACGGTCATATGCCTTATATGAAGTTTCTGTTCGTCAGACCAGATGTTTGCCGCCAGCTTCTTTCAGATTCCAACTCGCGATGGACACCCTTGCTTTTGGCTGTATGATTCCCGCTATTAGGGCTCATTGGGGACTTGCACCCGTTAGCTAATACTCATGCCGAGCATACAAAAAGAATGTCATCCCACGAGTTCACACTCGAAGAATGACATTCTCAAACTTTATTTATTTCTCAGTCAAAACTTACACTTTATCACGTCCGTGGCAGTTTTTGTACTTCAAGCCACTACCGCAAGGACAAGGATCATTACGACCTACTGTTTTTTCAGCACGATATGGCTCCTGTTTTGCTTCGCGTGTATCACGTCCAGCTGCTGCCTGCTGATCCGGATCATTCAAGTCCTGCTTTTCTTCACGATACTGCTGACGAGGGCGTTCTGGTTCCGGAGCAGCTTCACGCACTTGCTGTGGTTCCTGAACAGGTATCTGTCCGCGCATCAAGATAGAAATCGTGTTATTGTTAATCTTGCCAACCATATTATCGAACAACGTAACAGATTCAAGCTTGAAGATCAACAGCGGATCTTTCTGTTCATAGCTTGCGTTCTGTACAGAATGTTTCAATTCATCCAGCTCACGCAGATTTTCCTTCCATGCATCATCAATAGTGTGAAGCAAAATAGCTTTTTCAAAAGCCTTCACGATAGCCTTAGATTCTGTTTCGTATGCTTCTTTCAAGTTTACAGAAATATTATACATACGCTTGCCATCAGTGATAGGAATCATAATGTTTTCATACATATGTCCCTGTGCTTCGTACACTTGCTTAATTACCGGATTAGCTATAGCAGCCATACGTTCCGTTTTACGCTTAAACAATGTCATAGCTTCCTGGAAAGTCTGTTCTGCCAAATCCTCTTTCTTCTTGTTACGGAAGTCTTCTTCACTGAACGGAGTTTCCATAGCCAGTGTCTGAAGAATTTCCATCTTCACATCTTCGTAATCAGGTTGTTCAACAGCATTGACACAACGATCCCAGATCATGTCGACAATATCCATACCGATACGTTCACCCATCAAAGCATGACGACGCTTCGTGTAAACTACAGTACGTTGCTTATTCATCACATCATCGTATTCAAGCAGACGTTTACGGATACCGAAGTTATTTTCTTCCACTTTCTTCTGGGCACGTTCGATGGATTTGGAAATCATGCTGTGTTCGATCATTTCCCCTTCCTTGAATCCCATCTTATCCATCCAGTTAGCAAGACGATCGGAAGCAAACAAACGCATCAAATCATCTTCCAATGATACAAAGAATACAGAAGAACCCGGGTCACCCTGACGTCCTGCACGACCACGCAACTGACGGTCTACACGACGTGATTCATGACGTTCTGTACCAATGATAGCCAAACCTCCGGCAGCTTTAACTTCCGGACTTAACTTAATATCGGTACCACGACCTGCCATGTTAGTTGCAATAGTTACAGTCGAGCTCTGACCAGCCTTCGCTACAATGTCAGCTTCTTTCTGATGCAACTTCGCATTCAGGACATTATGTTGAATCTTACGCAAAGTAAGCATCTTACTCAACATTTCAGAGATTTCGACTGAAGTAGTACCTACCAGTACTGGACGTCCTGCCTGAACCATCTTTTCGATTTCTTCGATGACCGCTTTATATTTTTCACGCTTAGTCTTATATACACGGTCGTTCATGTCAATACGTGCAATCGGACGGTTAGTCGGAATTACCACAACATCCAGTTTATAGATATCCCAGAACTCTCCTGCTTCTGTTTCAGCAGTACCGGTCATACCAGAAAGTTTGTGATACATACGGAAGTAGTTCTGCAAGGTGATAGTAGCGAATGTCTGAGTAGCAGCCTCAATCTTAACACCTTCTTTCGCTTCTACAGCCTGATGCAGACCGTCACTCCAACGACGACCATCCATAATACGTCCTGTCTGTTCGTCAACGATCTTAACCTGTCCGTCCATTACAACGTAGTCAGTATCCTTTTCGAACATGGTATATGCTTTCAACAGCTGGTTGATGGTGTGAACACGTTCTGACTTAATAGCAAAGTTAGTAAGCAGTTCGTCTTTCTTTGCAAGCTTTTCTTCATCGCTCAGTCCTGTTTCATTTTCCAAAGCAGAAAGTTGTCCTGCAATATCAGGCAAAACGAAAAGAGTAGGATCTTGCGAATTACCAGTAATCAAATCAACACCCTTATCTGTCAAATCTACACTCTTCAGTTTTTCGTCGATTACGAAGTACAACGGCTCTACCGCTTCCGGCATACGCTTGTTGTTCTGTTCCATGTAGATTTCCTCTGTCTTCAACATACCAGCCTTGATACCCGGCTCACTCAGATATTTAATAAGTGGCTTATTCTTAGGCAATGCTTTATGGCTACGGAACAGAGCAAGGAAACCGGCCTCTACATCTTCTTTCTTATCAGAAGCAATCAGACGTTTTGCATCAGCAAGATATTGAGTAGCCAATTTACGCTGTGCCTCTACCAGACGTTCTACCAGCGGACGAAGTACTTCGAACAACTGTTCATCGCCCTTAGGAACAGGACCTGAGATAATCAACGGAGTACGTGCATCATCAATCAATACAGAGTCCACCTCATCGACAATTGCATAATTGTGCTTACGCTGTACAAGATCTCTAGGGCTGACAGCCATATTATCACGCAAGTAGTCGAAACCAAATTCATTATTTGTACCAAATGTAATATCTGCCATGTAAGCACGACGACGAGCCTCAGAATTAGGCTGGTGCTTATCAATGCAGTCTACGCTTAAACCATGGAACATATAAAGCGGTCCCATCCATTCAGAGTCACGCTTAGCCAAATAATCGTTCACTGTGACTACATGTACACCATTTCCTGTCAATGCATTTAAGAATACCGGAAGAGTAGCTACCAATGTCTTACCTTCACCGGTTGCCATTTCAGCAATTTTTCCCTGGTGCAAAACTACACCACCAAACAGCTGTACATCGTAATGAACCATGTTCCAGGTCATTTCATTACCACCTGCAACCCAATGATTCTTCCAAATAGCCTTATCACCTTCTATACGAACGAAGTCTTTGCCCTGAGCAGCCAGATTACGGTCCATTTCAGTAGCAGTTACTTCTATTTCTTCGTTCTCACTCAAACGACGTGCTGTATCTTTCACTATTGCAAAAGCAGTAGGAAGCACATCATTCAAAGCTTTTTCATATTTTTCAAGAACTTCTTTTTCCAGCTTGTCTATCTGTGAGAAGATAGGCTCACGCTTTTCAATATCTGTAGTTTCGATAGTAGCTTTCAGCTCTTCTATCTTCTTGTTTTCTTCAACAGCTGATTCTTTGATATACTTTTTCAGCTCCTCTGTTTTCGCACGTAATTCATCGTGACTCAACTTAGCAATCTCCGGATAGACTTCTTTTACTTTATTCACCCACGGCTGAATTTCTTTCATATCGCGAGTAGCCTTATTACCAAAAAGTTTGCTTATAAATTCATTAAATCCCATTGTATATTGTTATTTTTATTATTTCTAATTGATTTATTTATTCGGTATTCCGACGCACAAAGATAACTAATTTACTGATTTTCTTTGTTGTCTGAGTATATAATTTATTTACGGATGCCCGTCAGAGGGGCAGCTGTTGCAGCATTGGGAGCCCGAATGCGCATAAAATGAGCTATTGTAGGAGCAATAGTCGCCATTTTCACCGGAGTGTAAAGGATTTCCGGCTTTATGTTATTACCGATAAAAATCAAAGGAGCAGACGAGTAGTTGTCGCGCACCACCTTCGTAACTTGAGAATACTCATCCACAACAGACCATCCTGGCATTACTTCTATATAAATATCACCAGAAAGATGCGGATTGAAAGTATTTCTGATCTTATCAATACGAGGGGTCCATGCACCAAGCAACAAACGTTGTGAAGAATAAGCAGAACGAACTCCACTCATCTGTACAATAAAGTCGGAAGAGCGGTTTAATATCTCTGTAAGATTCAGCTTTTTATCTTCAATAAGTTTATGATTCAAATAAATCTGACGATCATAGTAAGTCTCGACATACTGCCCCGACCCATAAATAGCCATGAGATACATATTCAACAAAGCCCCACAGCGCTTGATATGAAACTCTCCGCCAGGTATCTTATATTGTTCAGGGTCTTTAGGGTCAACGTCAGTATAACCAGTAGATGTTATAAAAAACAACGTATTGTTCAGCCCTACTTTACGGTCTATTAAATCCAACAAGTCACCTATGCTGTTATCCAAACGAACATACATGTCCTGAATTTCCATAGCATACTCTGCGTTGGACATATGAGCATAATTTCCTGCGTAATATGACAATGTAAGCAAGTCAGGAACATTATCTTTCCCGACATTAGTATATGTCAGACAAGCATCAACCAGTTTGTTTACCTCGTCATTTGCATAAGGACTGGTTTTGAACTTTTTATATTTTTCAGTTCGCTCATCAGAAAAATCATGCTTGAAAGTAAGCTGCTTTGCATCAGAAGTGACATATTTATAAGACGTAACAGGCAGATAAGGCCCCCATACAAGATTCCCGATGCGAAAATCCAAACCGTCGCGGTCATTATATGTAGTCACCCACTCCGGAAACGAGCCGTAATAAGTAGAGCCACTCCACTTTCCTGTTTCATCATTCAACCAAAAAGCCCCTTTAGCAGCATGCCCGGCTGCCAACACAGCCATTTCTCGGGTAGGAGCAATAGAGTATACCTCTGCACTTCCACAAGTAGCTACCATCAGCTCATCTGATAAAGTTGAAACCAACAAATGCTGAGGTGAAGTGCTTTCAGAAGTATATACTCCCATATAAGCAGGATCATCCACACTTTTTATAATACGTAAAGAAGCACGGTCCATCCAACGGTTACCGACAATTCCATTATAATAAGGAGTAGTACCTGTATATATAGAAGCTACAGCCGAAGAACGATCTATATTTATAAAATCATATTCTGCATTGCAATAAACTCTCCCCTCTCTCATCAAACGCTTAAAACCCCTTTCACCATATAAAGCCGAGAAAGCTTCAATATAGTCAGAACGAAGTTGATCTATGGTTAAGCCCACAACCAACCTCGGCACAGCAGGAGTCGTTTGTGCCTGAAGACTTGTTATCACAAATGCCGCTATCAGCGATGTTAATATACGTTCTTTCATTACTTTTTATTCCAAACTAATACATGGCTTGCAGAAGTCACTAGCAAACCGAGTGCCAAAGGTAATACTGTTAAATTAAATTCTTGCCCACAAAATGGAAGAATGGTTATAAAAAGTGTTAAATACACCATATTTCCGACATGATAATAGTCTTTCTTGCGTTTTACAGCCTTATAAACCATAAAAGGAAGATACAACAAGGGAATCGGATTGAATAAAATAAGCAGCCAGTTAGAACCTACAGTTGGGTGAACTGAAAAGAAAAACAAGAATGCAATGATACATCCAGCCAATCCTTGAAGTCCATAAAGCACAATATCCCATCCCCACCAGATTCGTTGAGTTTTCCATTGCCCCCATGCCATCACCACACATAATGCTAAAAACAAAGCTCCACACATCAACGGTGATAAAATAAAACCCGGTTGAACTTCCTCTGGTTCAACATCCACAATTTTAGTTTCATCAAGAATCAAAGGACGACGAGTACCTCCAGCATCTACTATATAAGCATTCGAAGCATAATATTTCATATAAAAAGGAGAGAACATCTGCTGACGTTTATTTATCTCCTTATCAGCTTCTGCCCCTAAACATAAGTCAATACCAAATTCATTCCACGGAGAACCGGCAGTAAATTCATGTACAATACTACGATAACTCTTGCCCGACAGAGAATCAGGATAAACGACCTTTCCTTCTATACATTCCTCTATCTTGTCACGTGCACGAGTAGTACAATTATCATAGAAATAGTTATAACGGTATATACGATTCTCAGGTAAATAATTATTTTCCAGAATCGTTAGCAAACGTTCCTTTTCCGATTGAGTCAAGTTTAGCACTTGCTGGTAGACAGAAGACCCACGCATTGCATATTCTGCTTCAAAATAAGAATAAGGAGTAATGCCCAACTGGTAATCTGTTTCGCCGGCAACAAAACGGAAAATAAAATTTGGTGTATTAAAGCTAAACATTCCATAATTGAATGCAACATCTATACGCCGCGTATAATTTTCATAGCGTATAGCCGTATGTCCAAATAAAGAATATATTTCGATTCCAGGAGCACAAGTCAGCAAGCTAAAACGAATACTATCCGTACTTTGACTCTGCACAGAAAAAGCCACTCCCATAAACAAACAAAAGATGAAATATTTAAGCCTTGACATAAATTTCAGTAAAATAAAACCCAATTTTTTACAACATTTATTCTGTTTCGGGCACAAAAATACGGCTAATTATTGATAACTTCTGAATAAAATCATCGTTTTATTACTATACCTATTCATTTTTTACTTTACTTTGCAGCATAATAACAGAATAAAGAAGTGAATTTAGTAATCGATATAGGTAATACAGTAGCCAAGCTTGCTGTATTCGACAAGGAAGAAGTGGTAGAGGTCCTGAGAGGATCAAACCACTCTTTAGACTGTTTGACAATGCTGTGCAATAAATATCCTATTGAAAAAGGGATTATAGCCTCCGTTATTACTTTAAGTAACACAATACGCAAGCAACTGGCAAAACAATCAGTACCCTTTCTTGAATTAACCTATCGCACTCCGGTTCCGATAGAAAATTTATACAAAACACCGGAAACTCTAGGCATGGACCGACTGGCTGCCGTAGTTGGCGCCAATTACCTTTGCCCAAACAGAGATCTGCTAGTTATTGATGCAGGAACAGCCCTGACGTATGAATTCATCGACGCAAAAGGACGTTATTGGGGAGGAAACATTTCACCGGGTATATATACTCGCTTCAAGGCCTTGAGCGCGTGCTGCGACAAACTTCCTTTAATAGAGAAAGGAGGAGATTTACCCGAATTCGGATACAGCACCGAAACTGCTATACGAGCCGGTGTAATTAAAGGAATGGAGTTCGAAATAAGCGGTTACATAACGCTAACGCAAAAGAAATATCCTGACCTTTTGGTTTTTTTAACTGGCGGAGATAAATTTTCTTTTGATACAAACTTAAAAAGTATCATCTTTGCAGATAGATTTTTAGTATTGAAAGGTTTAAACAGAATTTTAAATTACAATGTTAAATAAGAAAGCACTAATCGGCACTCTGATGCTTGCCGGCTCTTTATCGGCTTTAGCTCAGTCTAGCATTAATTCTCCCTATACACGATATGGATTGGGAGAACTGTCTGACCGAGGTTTTGCCAATAATGCCGCTATGGGAGGAGTTGGCTATGCGCTCCGAAATAGCGGACATATCAATATGTTAAATCCGGCATCGTTCACAGCTGTAGATTCCCTCTCATTCATGTTTGATGTAGGCATGAGCCTTAAAAGTTCAAACTTTCAGGAAAATGGAATAAAGAATAATGCCAAAAACTCTAGTTTTGACTATATTGCAATGCAGTTCCGATTGCACCCAAGACTAGGTATGGCAATTGCTTTCACCCCATATTCTACTTTAGGTTATAATTTTACAACTACACAACCAGTAGAAGGTGCTGAAGATGTAACAGCTACAAATCTTTTCTATGGTGACGGAGGTTTGCAACAAATAACTGGAGGATTAGGCTTTAAAGTGCTTGATAATCTTTCTATCGGTGTGAATGCCGGATATATCTATGGAACATTGCAATATCAGTCAACCAAAGGTTTTAGTGTAAGCAGTGACCAGACTAATGTATATAATAATATAAAGGTGAACAGCTACGTTGCTGACTTTGGTTTACAATATACTCAGAAGATTAACAAGTCTGACAAGTTGACGCTCGGATTGGTTTATGGATTAGGACATACACTCAACTCCACTGATACTAGAGGTATACAAGTAACAGACAACTCCAGTTACTCTTCTGTAAACGAACATGTAATCAATGATTCATATGGTATTCCTCATACCTTTGGTGCAGGTTTGGCATATAACCATGCTCAAAGCCTTACCTTTGGAGTTGATTACTCTCTCGAAAAATGGTCGAAAGTAAAATATGAAAATTCGACAGATGCATATAATGATCGCAGTAAAATAGCAGCAGGTGTAGAATACTTGCCCAATCCTATAGGAAGAAGTTATCTGAAACGTATACGTTATCGCGCAGGAGGTTACTACAAGAGCTCATATCTGAAACTCCCCCAATGCGACGGACCTTCTGAATATGGAATCAGTGCAGGATTTGGTCTTCCTCTCCAATTATTCCAGCGGAATACCATCTTAAATGTGACAGGTCAATATGTTCATGTTACTCCATCTGTTCCAAATATGCTGTCAGAAAACCGTTTTGTCATAAAAATCGGTCTGACATTCAATGAACATTGGTTCATGAAGTGGAAAGTTAACTAACAAAATAACTAAATTTATATACGATGAAAATGAAGATGTTTACAATGTTGGCTGCGCTTTCATTGAGCGCAACAGCAGTTTTCGCTCAAAAAGGAGTGGAAGATGGTTCTCGTTTTGGACATGGAGAAGACAGCCTCCGTTGCCTCCAGAACATCAGTATTTATACTGAATATGTAAAAACAAACAACTTCAAGGATGCATATACTCCTTGGAAAGCTGTATTCACAGAAGCGCCATTGGCACAGGTAGGAACTTATACAAACGGTGCAAAAATTCTTCGTGCCTTGATTGCTGAATCTAAAGATGCTGCTCAGCAAAAAACTTATCTGAATGAGTTAATGGCCGTACACGATCAACGTATCAAATATCTTGACCAACTGAATGGCCTGGTACGTACTCCGACCACAAAAGGATCTATTTTGGGTATGAAAGCTCACGACATGATTGTATTTTCAGGCAAGAATCTCGACGTGAACAGTGCTTATAGCATTGAAAAAGAAGCCGTTGATCTGGAAAAAGAAAATGCAGACTATTTCATGTTCCAAGATATGATGGACTTGTCTTTGCGCAAGCTGAAAGCTGATACAAACCACAAAGAAAATTTCATTCAGGATTATCTAGCTGTTTCAGGTTATGCTGATGCTGCATATAAAGCAACTAAATCAGAAAAGACTAAAAAGCTTTTAAAAACAGCAAAAGACAACGTAGATGCTTACTTCATCAATAGTGGTACTGCTACTTGTGAAGACATGCAGTCTATCTATGGTCCGAAGGTTGCACAGAATAAATCAAATCTGGATTATTTGAAACAGGTTATCGCTGTAATGCAGATATTGAAATGTACAAACGAAGAAGCTTACTTCGAAGCATCTGAAGCAGCTCACGCTATCGAACCGGCAGCAGCAACAGCTTTGGGATGTGGTTACATGTATTACAAGAAAGGTGACATCGATAAGAGTGTAGGCTATTTCGATCAAGCTATCGAATTGGAACAAGATCCAATGGAAAAAGCAGAAAACTGCTACAAGGCAGCAGTTGCTATTATGAGCCAGAAATTATATGGCAAAGCAAGACAGTATGCAAACAAAGCTCTTTCTCTTAACGCTAACATGGGTAAAGCTTATATCTTGATTGCTCAGATGTATGCAGCAAGTCCAAACTGGGGCGATGAAGCAGCTTTGAATAAATGTACTTACTTTGCAGCAATCGACAAATTGCAACGTGCAAAGAGCGTAGATCCAAGTGTTGCAGAAGAAGCTAACAAACTGATCGGTAGCTATTCAGCATATACTCCGAAAGATGAAGACTTGTTCTTCCTGGGTCTGAAGAAAGGTGATTCAGTAACTATCGGTGGATGGATTGGTGAAACAACAACTATCAGATAATAACTTTATATGTCATATAGAGTGACCAATAAAAAACATATAATGATTTTAAACGTAACAGTTGCCATTTGGGCAACTGTTATGTTTATTTTATTGCCAGCATGTAGCAAAAAGAAAGAATTGGCAGAAGCTGTCAGCAAAGAAGACTCTCTACCAGACATGCGTACTACCGGAGTTACAACATTTATATCCGACTCTGGTATGATCCGTTATAAAATTATTACAGCCGAATGGCTGATTTTCAGTGAAGTTGATACGCCATTTTGGGCGTTCGAAAAAGGTATTTATCTAGAAAAGTTCGATACCCTTTTTCATATCGATGCTAGCATAAAGGCAGACACTGCCTATTACTATGAACCAAAGAAGTTATGGGAACTTCGCAGCAATGTACACATCCGCAGTCAGCGCGGTGATAAATTTGATACCCAACTGATGTATTGGGATCAGGGGAAGGAAAGAATATATTCCGACCAATTCATACGTATCGAACAACCTGACAAGGTTCTGACAGGATATGGATTCGAATCCAACCAGCAAATGACAGAATATCAGATATTCAATAATACAGGAATTTTTACAGTAGAAGATACAACACCTGCCGATACGACCAAGAACTAGAAAAAGATGTACCAATTTATATATGGGACTTATTATAAAACTACTTATATCAATGATTTTTTCTGCATTCTTTTCAGGAATGGAGATAGCCTTTGTTTCTTCTAACAAGTTACGGTTCGAAATGGAAAAAGGAAGTGGTATGCAAGCACGTATTTTATCCATTTTTTATCGGAACCCGAATAATTTTATCTCTACCATGCTAGTAGGGAACAACATAGCACTTGTTGTTTACGGAATCTGGATGGCACAACTGATAGAGCAATACATCTTGATAAATATCATCAGCAACCAAGCCATGCTGGTTACAATAGAAACTCTGATTTCTACAGCCATCATCCTCGTTACAGGAGAATTTCTTCCCAAAACACTATTCAAAATAAGCCCTAACAGTACCCTGCGTATATTTGCAGTGCCAACATTTATCTGTTATCTTATTTTGTATCCTATCAGCCGTTTTGCATCCTTCCTTTCTACTTGTTTCCTTTATTTTACTGGGACAAAAATCAATAAGGAAACCAAGGAAAAAGCTTTCACGAAAATAGATCTGGATTATTTCATACAAAGCAGTATCGAAAAGGTACAAGATCAGGATGCAATAGACACCGAAATAAAGATTTTTCAAAACGCCCTCGACTTTTCGAATATTCGAGTACGCGACTGCATGGTTCCACGAACTGAAATTATTGCAGTAGAAATGAACGCAACACTTGATGAACTAAAAGCAGAGTTCATAGAACATGGCATAAGTAAAGTAATTGTATATAAAGAAGATATAGACAATGTCATCGGCTATATACACTCATCTGAAATGTTCAAACCACTTACCGACTGGCGCAAGCATATACGTACCATACCTATCATACCAGAAACAATGAGTGCGCATAAGCTGATGAAACAGCTTATGCAGCAGAAACGTTCATTGGCAATAGTCGTAGACGAATTCGGAGGAACATCCGGATTGGTTTCCATGGAGGACCTGGTAGAACAAATATTCGGTGACATAGAAGATGAACATGATACAAACTCCAGTATTGCTAAGAATATTGGGGAAAATGAATATATTTTCTCCGGTCGTTTGGAAATAGAAAAAGCCAATGAAGAATTTGGATTAAAATTACCGGAAAGCGATGAATACCAAACAGTAGGCGGACTTATTTTACACGAATACCAAAGTTTTCCCAAAGTACACGAAACTATAACAATAGGAGAATTTCAATTTAAAATTATAAAAGTTACAGCTACAAAAATTGAGTTAGTCAAGCTAAAAGTCACCAAATAAGTAAGCTAAAACGTCTTAAAATAAAAAATTTTCAGTAAAAAAGAGCCTACTAAGCACATTTTTTGTATCTTCGTGCGCTAAAGACAAAAAGAGAAAAAACAATAAACAAAAAATAATAACTTTAAATGGCAACTTTACAAACAATCAGAAGCAAAGGACCTCTTTTGGTCATTGTAATCGGTCTTGCCCTATTTGCATTTATTGCAGGTGATGCTTGGAAAATACTTCAGCCACATCAGGGAAAACAAGACGCCGGAGAAGTAAATGGAAACACACTCTCTGCACAAGATTATCAAAAAATGGTAGACGAATTCAGTGAAGTAATCAAACTGACTAACGGACTGAATTCATTAAGCGAAGATCAGCTGACTAATATCAAGGATCAAGTTTGGAACACATATGTAACAAACGAACTGATAGCTGCTGAAGCAAAAAAACTGGGTCTTAAAGTAACAGATAAAGAGCTTCAGGCAATCATCGACGAAGGAACAAACCCACTGTTGATGCAGACTCCGTTCCGTAATCCTCAGACTGGCGCTTTCGACAAAGATATGTTGAAGAAATTCTTGGTAGATTACGCTAATCTGGATGCAAGCAAAATGCCTGCACAATATGTAGAATATTACCAGACAATGGGTAATTTCTGGAAATTCGTTGAAAGAACATTGAAACAATCTGTTCTTGCTGAAAAATACCAGAATCTGATTGCTAAATCATTGATTTCAAACCCGGTAGCAGCAGAAGATGTTTTCAACGGACATACAGCACAGTCAGACTTGCTTTTAGCAGGAATTCCTTATTCTAGTATCAGCGACTCTACAATTACTGTTTCTAATGATGACATCAAAAAATTGTATGAAGAAAAGAAAGAATCATTTAAACAGCCTGTAGAAACACGTGATATCAAATTTATCGATGTACGCGTTGTGCCTTCAGAAGCAGACCGTCAGGAAGTTCAGAAAGAAGTAACAGAATACAGCAGTCAGCTGATCACTACAACCAACGACTATACTGCATTTATCCGTTCAACAGGTTCTGTTATTCCATTTGCAGACGTACCTGTAAACAAAACAGTATTGCCTTCAGATGTTGCAAGCCGTTTAGACTCTACTTCTGTTAATGAAGTTTACGGTCCTTATTACAATCAGGCAGATGACTCTTACAATGCATTTAAAATCATTGCTAAGACAACAGCTCCAGATTCAATCCAGTTCCGTCAGATTCAGGTATATGCTGATACAGAAGCTAAGACAGCAAGTTTGGCAGACAGCATCTACAATGCACTGAAAGAAGGAGCTGATTTTGCAGAGTTGGCTAAAAAATATGGTCAGACAGGAGAAGCAAATTGGGTAAATGCACAAAGCTGGGAAGGTGCTGCATTAGACGCAGAAAATGCAACATTCATCAACAAACTGATTTCTCAGCCTGTAAATGAACTTGCTAATGTCAAAGTTGGTCAGGCAAATCTTATCTTGCAGGTAATGAACAAAAAGGCTATGAAGGATAAATATAAAGTAGCTGTTATAAAATGTCCTGTTGAATTCAGCAAAGAGACATATAACAATGCTTACAATAAATTCAGCCAGTTCGTTGCTCAGAACACAACTATTGAAAATCTCGAAAAGAATGCAGAAGAAGCTGGTTACAGCCTTACTCCACGTTCTAACTTCCGCAGCGATGAACACTATGTAGGTGGTGTAAAATCTACTCGTGAAGCTTTGAAATGGGTATTTGATGCAAAACCAGGTGAAGTTTCTCCTCTGTATGAATGCGGTGAAAACGACCACCTGCTGGTAGTTGCTTTGGAAGCAATCAACCCTGCTGGATACGTAAACATCAATAAAGTATCAGATATGCTGAGAAGTGAAGTTCTCCGTAACAAAAAGGCTGAACAGATTATGGGACAAATGAAAGGTTTCAATTCTTTGGCACAGGTTAAGGGAATGAAAGATGCTATCAGCGACACTGTAAAACACGTAACATTCAATGCACCTGCATTTATCTCAGTCACTCGTGCTAGTGAACCAGCCATCAGTGCTTACGCTTCTAAGACTGAGTTAAATAAGGTTTCTGCACCTATTAAGGGTAATGCCGGAGTTTACATGATTCAGGTATACAACCAAGAAAAGAGCACTGAGAAGTTTGACGCTAAGAAAGAAGAAACTGCATTATCTAATATGGCAGCACGTTATGCAGGACAATGCATTTATGAATTGCGTGACAAAGCTGAAATTGTAGACCAACGCTATTTGTTCTTCTAAAGAAAAATCAATAAGTTTTGATTATTAATATTCTTATTACTGCCTCATATATCTTTATATGAGGCAGTTTTTTATAAAGGATATCAAAAGTCCTCCTTCCCTATACACAGCATATTTTACTGTCATAACATAAGACAGAGATACAAAATACAGTTCTCTTTCACTAGAGAGATCAAACAAGTTCAATCGGGGTATAAGAAGCTCACAAATTTGTACGAAAATAAAAAAAACATCGAGATGTTTTAATAAAAACTTCAGGTTATTTTTCCTGAAAATTAAGCAATAATTCAGGCTAAAATAGTAGATCTTACAACCCTCATAAAAGTCAATTCAATTATTGAAAGCTCTTCCATCCTTAAAGTAACTCGATCGAATAAGTTACAAGAATAATACACCTTACTTGCCACTATAGCTTGAATAACCCCGTATATAACTTATTCTTCTCCACATTACAGATTTATCAAGCTCCCTGCTCTTTTCTTAGGAAACAAATTCGTATGATCTTAAAACCAAACTTACTGGAAGTTCATAAGGATATCTCAAGTGAACTATAGCAAACAAACAAAACATATCATTACTGTCCCGTAAAAGTGGATAAATAGTTCTTTGAAATAACTGAAATATAGCTTATTATACTCTATTTGTAAAGCGCGACGATTTGAAATTGTACCTTTGAAACCAAATCAAATGGCTTCAAATGAATCAAGACAAATATGTTTTCGCTCAATTGGTAGAGTTTTTGAACAACAATAAATTCAGAAGAATCGTGGACAAATACGATGGAAATCGTTACGTCAAACATTTCACTTGCTGGAACCAGCTTCTTGCTATGATGTTCGGACAGCTAAGCAATCGTGAGAGCCTACGCGACCTGATTGTTGCATTGGAAGCACATCAAGCCAAGTGTTATCATTTGGGATTGGGTCGTGAACCCTTGGCCAAAACCACACTTGCATCAGCTAACCAAAATAGGGATTACAGAATCTTTGAAGATTTTGCATTCTTCATGATGAAAGAAGCCAGTGATAAACGAGCTACTCATATTCTGGATATCGAAGGAAAGAAGTACGCTTTTGATTCAACCACCATTCCGTTATGTTTGGCAACATTTCCTTGGGCTAAATTCGAAGTAAAAAAGGTGGAGTCAAGGCACATGTCCTTTATGACATTGAGGCTCAGGTTCCGGCTTTTTTTACAGTAACCACAGCTTCAAAACATGACTCAACAGCAATGTCTGCAATTCATTATGAACCAAATGCATACTATATTTTTGATAGAGCGTATGATTCGTTTAAGGAACTATATCGGATTCATCTTACTGGCTCTTTCTTTGTCGTAAGAGCCAAGTCGAATCTTAAATTTAAGTTCTGCAAATGGAAACGCAGACTACCAAAGAATATACTATCTGATGCTGAAGTGAAATTATCAGGATATACCTCTGAAAAGAAGTATCCGGAATCATTCAGGATTATCAGGTTCTATGATGAAGAAGATGATCGTGAATTTACCTTCCTGACAAATGCCAAACATATATCTGCACTTGATGTAGCTAATCTCTATAAAAAGAGATGGCTTGTAGAACTGTTCTTCAAATGGTTGAAGCAGCACCTTAAAATCAAAAGGTTCTGGGGCACCACAGAAAACGCAGTCCGTATTCAGATAAGTGTGGCTATTATCACTTATTGTTTGGTAGCTATTATCCAACATGATTTGCACTTAAGCCGTTCGACCTATGAGGTCCTACAGATTTTGAGCATTTCATTAACGGATAAAACACCTTTACAAGAGTTGTTCAATAAGACTAATTTCAATGATGTCAAAGAGCAATTAAATCCCCTTTTCCCGGGGTTGTTTGATTAATATTTAATTCGTCCCGATTTTAACGGGACACTAATGAAAACATATATAAAAAAAGCAGGAAAACGGAAAGCTCCATTTTCCTGCTCTAAGAATTTTATGACACTAACAAATACTGTTTATTTACCTTTTCTGCTAAGCCAAAGCTGATTCATCTCTTCCAAAGTCTTTCCTTTGGTTTCAGGAACCCATTTCCATACAAAGAAAGCAGCAATCAAACATATCGCTCCATAGAGTGAATACGCAAAGAAAGGACTAACTTCGTACATTGCAGGGAAGGTAGAAGATACCAGATAATTGAATATCCATTGGAAAGCAACAGCAATAGCTACAGCTTTACCACGAATTGTGTTAGGGAATATTTCTGCAATCAAAACCCATGTAATCGGTCCCCATGACATCATAAAAGCAGCAGAATAAACAATGATACACAATACAGCAATCATTCCACTTACATGGAGTTCATCACATGCAGCAGTTCCCAATGCCCCGATAGCCATACCAATAGAACCAATAATAAGCAATGGCTTTCTACCTAATTTCTCTACAGTAAAGATAGCAACCAGTGTAAAGGTAATGTTAACTATACCCATAATAACAGTCTGCATCATGCCATCACCTCCACCTCCAATCTTTTCAAAGATACGCGGAGCGTAATAAAGCACAGCATTAATACCGATAGCCTGCTGGAATACAGAAAGCAATATACCAATAACGATAACAGCAACACCATACGTAAAGAGCTTTTCTGTTTTTTCAGCTGTAACAGACTTAATATCTGCGAAGATTTTCTTTGCCTTTTCAGGACCATTAATACGCTCCAATACATACAATGCCTTAGAATCGTTTCCTTCCATCACCAGATAACGAGGTGTCTTAGGAACAAAAAACAATAAGATACCGAATACAGCAGCAGGATATGCTTCTGAAACGAACATCTTACGCCAGCCTTCCGATACCAGGACTTCTTCGGTCATACCATCCTTAATCATGTAATTTACAAAATACACAACCAGCATACCGAAAATCACCGCAAACTGATTACATGAAACCAGCTTACCACGAATCTCCGATGGAGCTACTTCGGCAATATACATCGGACTGATAGCAGAAGCCAGACCTACTCCTACTCCACCTAATATACGGTAGAAGTTAAATGCCAGAATCAGAGAAAATGAAGTATCTCCTTTTTCGAAGAAAATAAATTCCGGATAATACGACCCCAGTGCAGACAAAAAAAGCAGCACGGCTGATAAACGCAAAGAATTGCGTCGTCCCATACGAGAAGCGCACACTCCTGAGATCGCTCCACCAATTACACACCCGATTAAAGCACTGGAAGCTGTAACGCCATGCCAAAAAGCATTTAATCCCAAATGTTTCTGAAGAGCCTGTTCTGCTCCAGAAATTACAGCGGTATCATATCCGAAAAGAAGACCGCCTAAAATGGCCACTAAGACCAAACTAACCAAATACAAATTACTGTTTCTCACGATATTAAATTTATAGTTTTCGTACTGGCTACGAAAATACAAAATCTATTCTTTCATCGTATCTTCCGTTAAGTCTTTTTCACATTGTCAGATATATTTCTTTAGATTAGATAATAGTTTCTTAACTAATCTAAGCACCAACAAGCAACATTTGGAACTCTCACACAAAAAAATTATATTTGCTTCGGATTATTCAATAGTTCGTTAAAAATTCGCCAAGCCTAAGCGGCTCTGGCAGTAAATAAAATGAGTTCTTTGAAAAGTTTGTCAATAACTTGCGGGTCTGGGCTAATCCCAAACACGCAAATAAATCGTTCAAGCATATAAGCATTGTGTATGAAAGACTTGCAGGAGGATATGGAATAGGTTATTCCGAGCCTCTTACATGCCGCTTTGGCCAAGTTGACAGCAGCAAGCGATGCATTGAAGTGAAAATCCAATTTCCTGAAGTCGGTAGACTGGCAGCTGGTGATTCCTGCATGCTGCTTGCCATCTCTAAAGCAAAATTCCAGTTGGAACCTGGTTCTGTAATAATCCAGCACCTCACGTCCATCCATGGAATCGTCTGTAGAGAAGTAAAGCTGCCACTTGTCTGTCCTCCCGTCCATCGGATACCAGATGGCTAAGGAAACATACCTTTTGAGAGCTTTTGCATATACCCTCAATCCGTATAGCTTTCCCTTGTTCACCTCGTATTCCTTGCACCGGGTCAAATCCAGATTGGCAAAGTCAATCCTGCCGTCAAACCACTTGGGATGGCCACGTTTTCCTGTTTTCTGTTCCAATGTCGGATAGTACAGGATTACGTCATTCCGAAAGCGGCTGATGACATGGAAATCGTTCTCACACATAGGTGTTACGAAAGTTTCCTTGGAAAAGAATGCGTCTGCAACCACCGTTTTGGATATGCTTTGCAGCTTGTCTTTTCTGCTGATAAGATAGCAGCTGTACCAGTCAACAAGGTTCTTGTCCATATTATCCAAGGTCTTACAATCCGGCGTCTGAATGGAACCTAAAGTCATGCATTCATGGTTGTCGATGTCAATGACACCGATGCCCATGATTTCCAGTCCACGCTTGTATTCTCCTGCACAACCGGACCAGAAGTAACCTATCCAAGGTGTCTTCTTGCCTGATTTGGGAATATAGGAAGGATCGATGGCGATGGCTTTTCTTTTGCCTGTGAGATACTTGCTGATGATAGATCCGTTGAACGCAAACCAGTCGAAAGTTTCATGCTCAAAAAGGTTGCGATAAGTCTGTTCTGAGAAACAGCCATATCTGCCCAATTGAAGGAAATTTATACGATCCGGGATGGCCATGAATAATTTCATGGTGTCCATGAATGCTTTTTCAAAAGGTTTGTGTATATTCGCTACTGATTTGAGAGCCGACAGGCACTCGGATTGGTATTGCATAAGGAGTGTTTCTTTAGTCATAATCAGAAGAGTTCAGAGACTTCTAATTTACTAAGAAATAACGAATTATGCAATACTTTCCTCCTTTATTATCAGCAGGTTAGCTCTCTTTTTTCAGCACATTTCTTCATGCTTAACCATTCGTTTTTGACAACATTTCAATGACCTCTTTAGTGTTTCCGAACCAGCTTTTGCCGGTTCTGTTGTTTAACTTTTAATCTTTCGGTAAAAATTTACCGAAGTATTGAGTATATGAAACCTATAATAAAATATAGAGGTGGAAAATCGAAAGAAATTCCACAAATAATACAATATATGCCACAATTTGATGGAAGGTACATAGAACCTTTTTTGGGTGGTGGTGCTATGTTCTTCCATCTGGAGCCAAATAATGCTATAATTAATGATATTAATGTACGCTTGATAAACTTTTATAGAAGTGTGCAACAAGATTTTATGCAATTAAGTATGGAATTGGCTGAGTTAGAGAATATTTACAGCAACAATCGGTTGGAATTTGATAAATTAAAGAAACTTCATCCAGAAGATAGAATACCAGATGAGAATGAGACTTTATATTATCAATTAAGGGATATGTATAATGGCTTAATACCTTCGACTTATTCAGATGCTGCTTTATATTACTTTATTAATAAAACAGCTTTTTCTGGAATGATTCGTTTTAACGCAAAAGGAGAATACAATGTTCCTTATGGTAGGTACAAAAATCTTAATACAAAAATTATTACTGAAGCACATCATGCTTTACTGGTAAATACCGAGATTCATAATACAGATTATAGTGATATATTTAATTTAGTAAATCCTGACGATTTTGTGTTTTTGGATCCACCATATGATTGTATTTTTTCAGACTACGGAAATATACAATATCAAGATGGGTTTAACGAAGAAAACCACAGACGGTTAGCTGAGGATTTCTATAATTTAGGATGCAGATCACTTATGGTAATAGGTGATACTCCGTTAATTCGAGATTTATATGGAAATAATATCATAGCAGAGTATGATAAAAATTATTCCGTGAATATTAGAAATAGATTTCAGGCGGAGGCTACACATTTAATAATAACAAATTACGAATTATAATAAAATGGACTCTATTACACGTATTAAAGAATTTATAAAGAGTAATTTTCCTGATTGGGAAAAAATCAGTTTTTCTGAATTCCAAGAAAACATTGATTTTAGAGATGATTTGAGTGAATTATACAAAATAAATCATGAGGAAATAATATTAATATCATATACCAATATTAGTATTACTGGAACTGATCGACCCAAACCCCAACTTAGAGTTTTTCTTGATGAATATAAGAAGCCTTTCCATTTTGCAAAAGAACATCAATTACGCTACTATCTATTTTCAATTTTTACAAAGGATGATAATATGGCAAGGGGATTGAACAATTTCAATCCCAAAGAATATATTATCTCCATAGAAACAAATCTTGATACTGAGGGGTCTAGAAGAGATTTAAGAAGTATTTACGATTATGCAAATGAGAAATTGGGCAAAAGAAAATTTCTTAAATGTTCTCGTACCAACTATAAGGCCGACATAAACCAAGCATCATTTATTTATATAGGTACTCCTAGTAATCCCGACAAAACGACTTTTGAAAATTTTATCAACATTTTTGATTCAAGACCATACCAAAACTCAACTAATAATGTTAGTAAACAAATGGTCAATGAATTAAAAATAAGTTCAGAATATATAAAATATACCGATATCATTACTGCAGCTAAAACTAAACCGTTTCTTTTGCTAGCTGGTATTTCCGGGACAGGGAAAAGCCGGATTGTGCGCGAATTTGCCTTTAAGTCATGTCCAAAATACTTGCAAGACAAGGCTGGCACAACGCCTGGCAACTATTGTATGATTGAGGTAAAACCCAATTGGCATGACTCAACAGAATTGTTGGGATATTACAGCCGATTAGGGAAGGGTGGTTATCAGTTCACTAAGTTCGTCAAGTTCTTGGTAAAGGCCAAGATGTTCCCTACCGTTCCATTCTTTGTTTGTCTTGATGAAATGAATCTGGCGCCTGTAGAACAATACTTTGCAGAGATTTTGAGTATATTGGAAACTCGCAAGCATCCAAAGAATGAAGAAACTGGCGAGGTTGATATGACCATGGTTAAAACAGAGCCAATAATTGATACACTGTATTTCCGTGAATTGTCAGAGATACCCCACACAAGGAATGCACAAACGGGAGAGCTTTTCAGCAGCAATTTGACCGACAGGGAGATCTACCTTAAACTCTTTAATATTAAAACCGAAAGTGATATTAATGAAGAGGTCGGCAAACGTACAGACCTGACGACCGAAGGACTAACCCTTCCTGACAATGTAGTAATTATTGGTACAGTCAATATGGATGATACCACGCATCAGTTCTCTCGTAAAGTGATTGACCGTGCTATGACCATAGAAATGAATGGAGGTAATCTACGCAATATGTTCGGTGGTAGCAAAAACTTGGAGTACTTGTCTGGCGAAGAGCAACAAAAATGGCAGAATGCTTTCGCTCGTCGAAATGTCACTGCCGACGAGGTTCTAGAGGCACATTCAGATGTCGCAGCAGAATTAGTAGAAAAACTTCCATCACAGTTGGAGGAAATCAACAAGGCATTGAAAGGCACTCCTTTTGAGGTTAGTTATCGTGTGCTGAACGAACTGACCATTATGGTTGGTGTGATGCTCGATGAAGGCAAGGAACTGGATGATGCCATTACACAATCTGTAAATAACATTCTGTTAATGAAGATTCTTCCACGCATTGAGGGCGATGCAGAGATGTTTGCGTTGTCAAGAGAATATAAAAGTAAAGTTGATGTACCTTATGACAATCGTTTAGAATGGCTGAAAGAATTGGCTCCAGACATCAAAGAAATATCAAGCGACATTACAACATCCGAAAATGATGAGGCAGAAGAACTGACAGAAAAGGACAAGGGACATCAACAAATAGCCAAAGAGAAGATACAAGAAATGATTGACCGATTGAATAATCAAGAGTTCACTCGTTTCTGGCCATAATCATATAGAAAGGACATATGCAGACAGAGGTTTTAAGATTAATTCATCCTGATTACGAGGTAATTGTTCGCACACAAGACATAAGCTATTCGTGGGAACGCTTCAAGGGTCGCATCAATTATTCAAGGAGAGACAATCCAGATATTGATGCGCCAGAAACATATTGTCGATATACCTCAAAAGATGAATGTGAACTTCGCCTATACAGTCCAATTACAAGGAAGAAAACTGAAGACGAAGAAGAAACAAAACTTGCAGCGGGCAAGGTTTGGGATAAGTTATGGCCTGTCATCTTTGAAACTTGTAAATATCAAGTTCGCTTACTATTCCATGGTGTAGATAAAGACTCTGTACCAGAAATTCGCCATGTACGAAAAGACATAGAGGACAGCTTCTTTGTTGATGAAGAGTTGAATGGAAGGGAAGAAAAATCCCTCACGGGAGAGTTGGACTTTTTGAATGAGCCTGGAGTGTTCAAACTAGATTTCTCCTATCAGAAGAATGGTGTCCGTAAAGATAGCTATGTAACTTTTGATGTAGTATCACCCAAACTCGACACAAAAAACGATTACAAGTCGCTATTACGGGAGATTAACGAGGAGTACGAAAACGTCATCTATCGCTATCTGAGCATTACTCTCCAGCAATTCAGTCGAGGACGGATTAATACCGATGCCACATGGATGGCTGCATTTCAAAGCGTTGTGGATGACTATGTGAAGAACGTAAAACGTGTGATACAGAATCCACATTCACAAATTGTGAACTTCCGCACATCAAGAAAGGCAGAACAGATTAAGTTCTGGACACCTGCCATGGAAGAACGCTATAGCGAAGTAAAAAAAGAAGGGAAACTGGAAGAATATTACTTTGGCTATAATGAAGCACATTCTACACACGACACGATGGAAAACCGTTTCGTGAAATATACTCTTCAAAGTATTGGAAAACGACTTTCTTCTGTAATAACGACAGTTCTCAGTTCCTCCCAAGAAGAACTTTCAGAACGTCATCGCCAGATGTGGACAGACTATCAGGATTCTCTGAGAAAACTTTCGAAACACCCTTTCTTCAAAACAGTAGGTCGTTTCGATGGTATAAAACAAGACAGTCTTGTACTGCAAAACCGATTAGGTTATCAGCAAATTTACAAGGATTGGTTGAAATTGAAACGAGGAATTGACTTGTATAATGGAGCTGCAAACATTGGAACTCTACAAATATGGGAGATTTATGAGCTATGGTGCTTCATAAAGATGAAGAAGTTGGTGGCTGATGTCATGGGTATTGACTATAACAAGCCATCACATGAACAACTGGTGACAGAGCCTAAAGGAACATTGCTCAATCCATTTACAAATTCCTCTTTGGAGCATATTGTGGAATATCATTACCCCAAAGCAGAGAACGATGATAAGGATGAACGTAAGGCGCAACTGGCAGCACATGAAGGAGACGTAGTAACTCTTCATTATCAGCATACATTTAACCGAACAAGCGGTAAGGATGAGTATAGCATGAGCATTAATACAGCAACAACAGAGCAACGTCCAGACATTGTGCTTAATATTCGCAAGGCATCTGGAGAAGTTGTCTTGACGTATTTGTATGATGCGAAATATCGTGTCATTAACGACAAAAAGCTTGATAAAGATTTTGAGGAGCAAGATATTGCTGAAATGTCAAATTTTCCAGGAGGTGATTACCCCCCAACTGATGCTATCAATCAGATGCATCGCTACCGTGACGCTATTTATTATAGCAAAGAGCATGAACCATATCGCTCCAAAGAAATAATTGGTGGCTATATCCTCTTTCCTGGTCGTGGTAACGATGAATACATCAAGAGACGTTACTATAGTGCTAGTATAGAAAGTGTGAATATCGGTGCATTCCCTCTTTTACCCAATAGCGAATCCTTGCTGAGAGTGCATTTGGATGACATCTTGATGAAATTCACGACAGCTGATACTCATGTGGCTAAAGCCAAGCCACAACGCACATTGGCATATATCACTGAAGAAGAAAAGGTTGGAATGTTGCCAGACGATTTGGTAATGGTGGCGGTTGCTGGTAGTGAAGAGAAACGTCAATGGACATTTGACAATCTTTGGTACAACATTCCTTTGGATAAAATTGCAGATTCTCCTTGGAACAAAGCAAAGTATTTGCTCTTGTATGTCAAAGGAGAGATATATGTCGGTAACCTCTGCAAGATTGTCCGAACAAAGCATGATGTATGGACGAAAGAGCGTCTAATTCAATCGAATTATCCAAGTGAGCCACACAACTCATCATATTTCATGATTCGAATAAGAAAGCCGAGTGACACAGATGCTGAATTGCAAAAGTTGCGATTCAGTGTCAAAGACATTCCTAATAAATACTGGGGAAACGAGCGAATGGCATTCATGTTGGTTAAGTTGAATGACTTAGAGACTATCGTTGATAGAGTGTAAATTAAATTGGATATTATAATGGAAAAGATATTCTTATATAAAACGATAACCAAATCTGTTGCCTACGATGAGGAACATTGGTATATTGATAATAATCCTCAACAACAAAATGATGGAGATGGAGTTGCCCAGTTCAAGGAGTATGCCACTTCTGAAGCATTTCGTTTAATAGCGAATGATATTAGTAAATATACTAGTCATCTTAAAAATATTGCAGTTTTGACAGCAGCTGGCACTTCTATGGAAAATGGGGCTCATGGAGGGAAAACTCGTACAGAATTATGGCAAAGCTATGAAGAGGAAATAAATGCGATTAGCTCTGTATTAACACAAAATGATGGTATTTTAAAAGATAAATGCCAGTCAATTATTGAATCTAAGAATATTGAAGACTTTTTGTCTTTTACAATTTTGTATGAAAAGTTGAATGGTGAGATTAAAGACGACGAAGGCAATTCTTTAAGATGTAAATTAGAAAAGAAGATTGCCGATGCTTGCAAGTTGCCTCTTGACGAGAATAATAGACACCATCAGGATTTTATTAGAAAACTAACAGCGCGTAAGCCCGCAGAACCACGAGTTCAACTATATACGACAAATTATGATACATTATTTGAGCAAGCTGCTCAAAGAATGAATTATACCATTATAGATGGTTTTTCATTCTCTTATCCACGATTGTTCAATGGAAGTAACTTTGATCATGACGTTGTATATAGGGAACGTACTAGGATTAAGAACGAAGAAAGTTTTGTTCCTAATGTAATACAACTGTTTAAATTGCATGGTAGTATAGATTGGGAAAAGAAAGATGGTAAAATATATCAAAAAGAAACAACAGATCATCCATGCATCATATATCCTGCAAGTGAGAAATATGAAAGCAGTTATGAACAACCATATTTTGAAATGATGTCACATTTACAGAGTACCCTTCGAAAAGAGGGAACTCTGTTAATTGTTGCAGGTTTTGGATTTCAAGACAAGCATATTCAAAATGTTATTAAGGAGGCTGCACTTCAAAACCCTAACTTTCATTTGCTTATTGTTTGTTTTGGCATGAAAAACTTCGCCAAAGATGGAGAAGCAGATAAATGGGAAGAAAGTGGCATAACACATAATTTAGTTCCTGATTTTGTGGCAGAAGATGGAACTGTCACTCAAAATGTAACAATAATTTTCTCTAAGTTTAAAGCCTTTGTAGAAAACTATCCGTATAATAGCTCTTATGAGGTAGATAATCCCAATAATTATGAAGCCATTCGACCATAACAAATTTGTTGGATATGTTTGTGAGGTAACTCCACAATATGTTCGTTTGCAGATTCCTTCTGCAAAATTATTACATACATTCTATTTTAATGGAGAAATCTTTTCGGGTGGCTCTGTTGGCAGTTTTGTTGTTATTGAAGGTCAAGAATACGGTTTCTTAGGAAGGGTGTTTGAACTGAATCTTCCTCAAGGGGAAAGAACAGAAATAACAAATAGAAGTATAAATGAAGAAGATACTCAGTTCCATCCAATTGCAAAAGTTGAATTACTTGCTCTATTCGATATTTACAAACCTGAGTCTATAATCAAAACAGTTTCTCGTTATCCATCTGTTGGTTCTAAGGTTTTTTCATGTTCTGACGAACAAATAGGTGCATATATATCTGCATTTGGTATAAAAACAGGTGATAAGGATGTTCCATTTGCTCCTTTAGGAAAATTAACATCCAATAATGCCTTATGTAATATTTCTCTTAATTCTCTTTTCGGTCGTCATTGTGCTGTTTTGGGGACAACAGGAGGAGGAAAAAGTTGGACCGTGGCAAAACTTCTAGAACTTGCATCAGATTACACGGAAAACAAATGTATTCTGATTGATGCTACGGGAGAATATAATAATATCAATGAGAATATACAGAATATTGAACTGGGTACAGGTGAATACATTTTCGATTATAAGAATCTTTCAATTGACGAATTGTATTATTTGCTACATCCGTCTTCAAAGACGCAAGTGCCAAAACTAATGGAAGCTATTAGATCTTTGAAGATGTCCAAACTTGACAATAATACAGAGTTATCTTTATATTATAAACAAAATCCACAAGGAAATCCAATCAAGGGGAACATATACAAAGCCAAGAAGATAAAGCGCGCATTTGAAGTTTTTTATTATAATCATATTGTACAGATAGAAGACAAATCATGTAATTTTGATTTCAATCTTCTTGCTGCACAGATTACTAATGAATGTAATTGGGATTCGGATAGAAATAATTCTTCAATGTGGGGAGATAGGAATGAAAACGATGTTTCAAATTGTATAAGTTTGATATCTCGAATTAACAATGTCATGTCAACATCTGAATACAATAAAATTTTCGGTTTTAGAAAAGACACTATTCCCGATGCAAAAGACTTAAGAGAAGGCATACAAGAATTCTTGAAGGGAGAGAATAGTGTTTTGCGATTGAATTTTTCAAAAGTAAGTTTCGATTACCAAGTAAGAGAAATATTAGTTAATGCAATAGGAAATTATCTGTTAAATGAAGCAAGAAAGGGACTTTATAAGGATAATCCAATAATTATATTCATGGACGAGGCTCATCAGTTCTTAAATAAAAGTATCGCAGATGAATATTTCTCGGCAAAACCTCTTGATGCCTTTGAACAAATTTCAAAAGAGGCACGCAAGTATGGACTATTTTTGTGTATAGCTACACAAATGCCACGAGATATTCCGTTAGGAACACTAAGTCAAATGGGTACGTTTGTTGTTCATAGATTGATAAATGAACAAGATAAAAAGGCAGTAGAAAATGCTGCATCTGCTGCAAATAGGAATAGTCTGTCTTTCTTGCCAAGTTTTGGAGAAGGAGAAGCACTTCTTGTCGGTGTAGATTTTCCAATGCCATTAACAATAAAAGTCAACGCTCCGCAAAAGGTACCAGACTCCCAAACGCCCAAATTAAAGCAAAAAGGTAAACATATATAAATTGACTATTGCTGTTTAGTGTATTGTTGCATGCATATGAGAAGCAATTTATGGCAAATCGAAGAGAAATAAGAAATAGCACTGCTGAGTTCTTGATATTCCAGATAGAAGGTAAGGAACAAGGCATTGAGGTCTATTATAAGGATAAGACTATTTGGTGTACTCAAAAAGCTATGAGTATGTTATTTAACTGTTCAACGGACAATATAGGGCTTCATCTAAAGAATATTTATGATAGTGGAGACTTGGACGAAAAAGCAACTACCGAGAAAATCTCGGTAGTTCGTCAAGAAGGTACCAGAGAGGTAAGCCGTTCGCTCCAATTTTACAACCTCAATGCAGTTATCAGCGTAGGTTATCGCGTGAACAGCGTCCGTGCAACACAGTTCCGCCAAAGGTTATGTGCAGCATAGTATTATGTAAAGTAAAAAAGGCCACATCTTTTTCAGATATGACCTTTTATAGCACTATAAAATATTTTGTGTAAATGGAAAGAATTTTGTGTAAATGAAAACAGGATTCAGCTGTAAGTTTATTCTTATATCTGGATTCTGTTTTCAAAAAAAATAAGGGCTGTTGTTCTTTACCTCCAAATGACTATTCCGTATCTTCAGTTAGTCTCATCCCTGTTTGTTCTATTAAGTACTGATGTTGTTCCTTCACTACCCGATACATGGAATAATGTGCAAAGGATTCTTCCTTATATTTCAGACTACTAACAGAGGCGGTAACAGCCCACGTCAAAATAATGGCTACAATAGCCACAACATATCGAAGTTTTATATGATGTCCCCGTATAAACATCCCATTGATATTGGGTGGAATAACGGTTATTGGATGTTTCAGCTCATTAATTTTTGCAAGTATTTCATCCTGCCGTTTTAATATGTTTTCTGTATTAGCCTCAATAGTCATACGATTGAGATTATAATCACAAACGTGGCTATATATGTACTCAAGAAACCTTGATTTTTGCTTGAATATGTCAACAAGTTTTGGAAACCATAGTGAAAATACATATTCCGGAGCATACCCGTTCACTTTCCGGCAGCTTATTAGGGTATAAAACCATACCTTAAAAGCGTAATTTTTATCCGTTCATCCCCTAAAAGGATGAAAAAATGGATAACCAGACATTAAAATCTCAATTTTTCCGGAGCATATCCGTTCACCTCCGAGAATTGCAGGTTGTAGCACCCTTTTTCCGGAGCATACCCGTTCACTTTAGACGTATGCTTTCAGATTTTCCGGAGTATATCCGTTCAGCCGTGCATGGAATTGTGAGCGTATATCTTCGTTTCCGGAGCATATCCGTTCATTCTTTCCCCGGTTTCAGTTTCCTTTGTGCTGGTAAGCTAACAAGAAACAGCACAGTCATGGCAGGAACAACAAAGGATATGAGTCTGATAAAACAAGTACTCCAGCTCAAGCAGGCCGGAGAATCCAACCGCGGTGTAAGCCGCAAGTTACCGATTGACAAGGAAACCGTCAACGGTTATGTGAATACAGTAAAAGCCAACGGATGGAACATCAGCGACCTCCTTGAGATTGACGATCCCGAGTTGGAACGGATGTTCCATGCTGGTTCTCCGGCATATACGGACAGGAGAATGGAAGAGTTTCTGATCCTGCTACCCAGATACAGGGAACTGCTGGCGGACCCCAAATCCCATGTAAGCCGTCAGGTCCTGTTCGATGAATACCGTGCGACTCATCCCGATGGTTACGGCAAGTCACAGTTCTATTACCATCTGAAGCAGAATCTCGTTGCGAAGAAGGATGTTACGGCCGTACTGGCCAACACCTACAAACCGGGTGAAAAGCTCATGGTGGACTTTGCCGGTGACAAGCTCAGCTATGTGGATGCCGAAACCGGAGAAATTGTCAAGGTGGAGGTGTTTGTCGCCTGCATGCCTTACAGCGACTATACCTATGTGGTATGTGTACCTTCGCAGAAGACGGAGGACTTTCTGTATGCCATAAGGATGTGTCTGGAACATCTGGGCGGTGTACCTTCCATACTGACTCCTGACAACCTCAAATCGGCTGTAATCAGCAATGACCGGCATGAGCCGAAGCTGAACAAGGCTCTTGAGGACATGGGCAACTACTACCATTTCGTGGTACTGCCATGCGACCCGGCATCGCCGACACAGAAGGCTCTGGTAGAGGACTCCGTAAGGATTACATATAACCGTGTCTATGCCAGATTGCGTAACCGTACCTTCCATTCACTCCTGGAACTGAACCGTGCCGTATGGGAGCTGATGGAAAGGCACAACCAGACCCGTATGCAGAAGCGTCCCTACAGCCGTGAGGAGCGTTTTCATGCCATGGAGAAGGAGCTGCTGAAACCCTTGAAACCGGAACCCTATGAGATGCGCCTGTATGCCGATCTGAAAGTACAGGCAAACTGCCATGTGGAGCTGAGACAGGACAAGGTGACCCATTTTTACTCCGTCCCCTATATCCATGTAGGAAAACAGGCAAGAGTAGTCTTTACGCGTTCATGGGTCAAGGTCTATGTGGAGCAGAAACTGGTGGCCTCACATATCCGCAGCCATACATACGGCTATACCACAGTCAGGGAACATCTCGCATCCAGCTGCAGGGTGATTATGGAGCGTTCGGCAGCCTATTATGTGGAGAAAGCAAAAGATATATCACCTGACTGCCATGAATATGTAAAAAGAATCTTTGACCCCAAACGTACCGCACAGCCTGAAGAGGTGTATTACAAGCTGTGCAACTCCATAGTCAGCCTCAGAAGGAAGTATGACCTTGCCACGTTTGACCTTACCTGCCGTCAGTGCATGGAGTACGGTATTTACTCCTACAGCAAGTTTGAAGCCATACTCAGACGTAACGGCATGAATGCATCCGCAGACGAGACGGTAATCTTCCATGCGCCTACACCGTCAAACCACGGGAACATGCGCGGAAAAGACTATTTTACAGGAAATGACATAAACCAACAACAATAAATGATTATGAGCAACGAAACAGAAAGAACACTGCACGAGCTGAAGCTTCCGGGAATGGCAAGCTGCTGGAGCTCTCTGGAAGAAACACATCAGTTGGACAAGCTTACCCTGCGTGAAGGCATGCAGATCATGCTCCAGTACGAACGTGACACGAGAGGGAACAACCGCATCCAGCGTCTTATAAAGAATGCCGGCTTCCGTCTGAGAGCCTCGATGGAAGAACTTGAAACGGACACGGCAAGGGGCATACAGACCTGCTCTGCAGCCGACCTTGCAACCGGAAATTACATCACGGGCGGAATGACGGTCATCATTACCGGACCGGCAGGAACCGGGAAGTCCTACTTTGCCTGTGCCCTGGGTGACAGGGCATGCAGGAACGGCCGGAAGGTACTGTACTTCACGATGAACATGCTCATCGAGAACCTGAAGCTTGCACATCTGGAAGGACGGGAAACAAACTTCTTCCGGAAGCTGAACGCACATGACCTGCTGATTATCGATGACTTTGGGATGGTCAAGCTGGACGGCCAGATACAGCATGACTTTGAACAGATCATAGATGACCGGTACAACCGGAAGGCACTCATCCTGGCCAGCCAGCTTCCCGTTGCAGACTGGTATGATGTGTTCCAAAGCGAGCTCATTGCGGAAGCCTGTCTGGACAGAATCGTGCATAAGGCAATAAAATTTGACCTTAAAGGAGAGAGCCTAAGAAAGAAGTATTAACTTTGCCAACAACACTGAATACTAACTGGGGACTGAACGGATATCACCGGAAATGCTGAACGGGTATCCGCCGGAATATGCAGGCGGTGGCAATCAAATTATCCAACCCCCGAAAATATATAGTTGGTAATTCATCTATTATCACCGAACTTTTAAGCTGACCTTTCTTGTTTATCAGCTTCACGATACGGGAATTATATAATTCCAGTGCTGCCGAGTAGATATTTTGGCGGTCAGGATTGTTGCCGACAACCAGTATTTTAGGCTCTTTCGGGTTGTTGATGTCAAGTGAAAAATCATCGCCCGTCATTACCCAGTAAAGGGCGGGTGAAATCATCCTTGAAAGCGGGATTTTTGCACTGGCAATCTGCCCCTGCAACTGTTCAACTGCCGAACTTTCCCAAGCGTCCACGAACGGGGAAAGGTAATTTTCCAGTTCGGGATAACTGCGCAAAATCGTGAATACATCAGCGTATTTCTTGTTCAACAGTTCTATGGCATGGGGAAACGTGCAATACCTGCCGCCTTGATAGATGCGCAAATACCAAATAATGGCTGCAAGCAGGATAATCGGGCTTTCCACGAAGAAGTCGCCCTGCTTGCTTATCCAGCTTCGATTGAGGTTAAGCATAATCGTGTAGCTGGCTTCATAAGCATCCGCAATGTCCGACATGAAGCTGGCGTTTATAGGGTTACATCGGTGGCTCTTGCGTGGGTCGTCAAAGTTGATAACGTAAAATTTCGGCTTGACCTTGTAGCCGTCCAAGTGGTTAAGCAAATGATTGTAAGCGATTTCCGAAAGGTCAGGAAACTTATAATCATACAGGTAGAGCGCAAAACCTTTCTCGATTTGCTGTTTTATGTAATTATTTACTACTGCGTATGACTTCCCGCTGCCCGGCGTTCCTAACACGATACTCGCACGAAAAACGTTTACAACGTTAATATAGCCATTGTTCCACTTCTTCTTATAGTAGAACCGGGTAGGCAGATTTACAGAATACTCGTTCTCGATAAGCCTTGTTTCCTGCTGGAAACTTTCGTTCTCGGTATTAAAGACATCATCCATGAGGTTGTTTTTCAATAACCGGGACATCCACGTACCCGCCATGAGCATACAGATATAGCCCGCCGACAGCGTGGCGATATAAAACACAGTGTCCGCCGTATGTGGCAGCGGAAGTTCCAGCAGCCACCAGTTCAGGAAAAACAACACGACACCCGCCGCAAGGCTGCAATGTATCTTCGCCCACGTTATCTTTTCCTCTTTCACGCCCTTAGTGCCGATACACGACAGGGCGAGGAACACCACCGAAAATAGTTTTGTCCATAAGATAGACGAGAACAGCCCGGTGGTGCGCTGGAAGTTCCACAGTATCTTGTCTATCACCTCAAACGTCACTCCCCATTCTTTCAGGGTGGAGTAACAGAACCAGTACACGTTTATTCCCACGAATAGAATACTGACAGCCCGCATAAAGTCCATGACCCTTGCAAGCCCTCTCAAATCATCTTCCTGTTGCATGATTGTAATGTTTTTAAGTTAGTTGATGCGCCTTGTGCGCTTCTTTTTCTTCTTTCTCTTTTGGCGGTCGGTGTCCTGCGGCTCGTCACCGCCTGATGCACCGCCGCCCAGCAAACCGCCGAAAGCACCCAGCACGGAAGCCATGCCCGAAACGATGTCGGCTTTCGGCGTGAAGCCCGGCTGTTCCTGATGCGTGGGCTGGTCTTGCTGCGGTGCTGCCACTTCGGACTGGTGTATCTTTCCGGTTTCGCCCGAAAAACGTTCGTTGAACACGTTCGCCGAATACTCCTTACCCAAGCGTGAACCGTTCAGCACCACCCGGCTGTCGTGGTCGATGAACGTAACGCCATAGATGCGCCCGTTGTCGTTCTGACGGAATACCACATCAATGCCCTGCTTCTTTAGCTGTCGTTCCAGTTCCTTGCGGCTGCGGGCGGTCTGCATGGCAGTGGCTACAATCTTCCGGGTGCGCTCTTTCAGTTTCCCGTTCTTAATTGCTTCGCCCGATTTCTCCATTCTGCGCTGCACCGCTTCATAACCTACCGACTTGCCGATGCGGGAAGCCTTTACCGGGTTGCCCACCTTTTCGCCCTTGTCGTTCATGGCGGAATAGACAATGCCCTGATAGGGCTTGCCGTTTATCTCGCCTTTGACTTCCTCGGCGCACACGTTGTAAGCGGCAAGCAAAGCCTTGTACTCCCCGAACGACTGGAAGCGGTAGCCATAGCAAGCCGCTTTCACGGTGTTGCCGATTTGGTGCTTCACGTCCCCGGCGGCATAGTCCACCTTTTTAAGTTCGGGGCGTTCGGCACGTTCCTTTCGTTCTGCCGGGTGCAGGTTGTATTTCTGCTCCAGTTCACGGGTGATTTGCTTGCTGCGCCGATGCTCGAACTTGTCATTCAGCGGCTTGCCGTTCTCGTCCACCCGCAACCCCACGATGTGGATATGGTGGCGGTCGATGTCGGTATGCTTGTACACCAGATAAGGCTGGTCGCCATAGCCCAACTTCCGCATATACTCTTTGGCGATGTCGGAAAGCTGCCGGTCGGTCAGCACGTCTTCCGGGTGCGGGTTTATGGAAATATGAAGTATCGGCTTCTTGGTGGATAGCTGGACGGGCATCTGCATTTCAAAGCTGCGCATACACTCGCCGATAGAGAAATTCCCGTCCTCGCCCAACAGCATCCGGTTGGAGAAAAGCACCTTTGCTTCCCCGCTGTCCACCTTGTTTTGGTTGTATGCCAGTGCGCCGAACATATTGCCGCCCGTGCTTATTTTGGCAACCATAGTTCCCTGCACTCGTTTGTCAGGTCGATAACCTGACGGTTCAACACAGCCAGTTCGGTGGTCGCTTTCTCCAGTTTATAGAGAAAAGCCAGTGCCTTTTTCTCCGAAAAGTTACTATTCAGAGCCTTTACCACTTGGTTGTAATTGACCGCAACCGCCCGGAACTGGGCATAAAATTCGGTCAGCCGGGCGCAATATTCTACTGCCGATTTGTCCACTTTCACCACCCGGAACGGCTCGCCGAACAGCCGGGCGGCGATGAAACGGGACTTGCTCGTGACGCCCGACTGCTCCCATTGCGAGAGGAAGCGGGCATTCTCCCGGTCGTTCAGGTAAAGGACATGGCGATGCTTCGCCGGGTCTGCGAGGGCGGGGCGACCGCCCTTGTTGGTTCTTCTTGTTTCCATGCTTCTTTGGATTAAAAAATTACGACTTCGGAGTGATTTTTACCCCCGACAGGGGCAAGGCGTTTTCAGGCACGGAAAACGGTTCTATGTGCCATAGAACACACCTTGCTATTTTCTGACGAAAATCGAAATCCGTCACGGACGGATTGGGGTTAGCGTGGAACGGTAAGCCCAGCCATTCACCAGCCCTGTTTTACACCTGCGCCCCCTGCGGTTCGTTACTCCGCTGCAAAGTAACGGTGATTTATAATGCTGTAAAATAGGTGGTTGGTGGACAAAACGGGACAGCGCAGGACAAATCGGGACAAGGTTTTCAGGGGACGTTTTTTCTCCCTTTTTTTGCATCGGATTTCAATATTGAAAGCAAGATTGAAAGAAATATTCCAATCAGGAAAGAATGATTGAAAGCAGGATTTCAATAAAACATGATTGCAGGATTTCAATATTTCAAGAAAGAATGAAAGCAGGAAAACAAGATTGAAATAAAACAGTCTTTCAATATTTCAAGATTGCAATATGGAAAGAATGATTGAAAGCAATAAACAAATCTATCAACCAATAATGAACGGAAGCAATATGGAAAACGAGAAAACACCCCTTTATGTCGCCTTTTCCACACAAAAGGGCGGGGTCGGCAAAACCACCTTTACCGTGCTGGCGGCGAGTTACCTATACTACCTCAAAGGCTACAATGTGGCGGTGGTCGATTGCGACTACCCCCAGCACTCCATTGCCGGGATGCGCAAGCGGGATGCCGAGCAGGTCGGGGCGGATGAAGATTACAAGCGCATGGCGTATGAACAGTTCACCCGGCTGGGGAAGAAAGCCTACCCGGTACTGTGCAGTTCGCCCGAAAAGGCGATTGCAACGGCTGACGGATATATAGCCGCCGGACACGTGCCGGATATAGTGTTTTTCGACCTGCCCGGCACGGTGAACAGCGAGGGCGTGATAAACTCCCTTGCGGGCATGGACTACATTTTCACCCCCATTTCAGCCGACAAGGTGGTGCTGGAAAGCAGCCTGTCGTTCGCAATGGCTATCCAAAAGTTATTAGTGAAGAATGAAGCCTGCCGACTTGCAGGGCTGTACCTCTTTTGGAACATGGTGGACGGTAGGGAGAAAACAGACCTTTACACCGCCTACGACAAGACCATTAAGGAACTGGAACTGCCGCTGATGAAAACCTTTATCCCCGATACCAAACGCTACAAAAAGGAACTGGTGGCGGATAAAAAGGCGGTGTTCCGCTCCACGCTCTTTCCCGCCAGCCGCCCGTTGGTAAGGGGAAGCAACTTGGAAGAACTGATAACCGAAATAGTGTACTACATCAAATTAAAATGATATGGCAAAGCAAAGCGGCGGGATGCCGAAGATAGACGAGGATTTTATGCGGGAACTTATCTCGCAGGGTGTACCCGCCAAGCGGGAGAGCCAGCCGGATGATGAACCGCAGCCCGGCAGCGAAACGGAAACCGCCCACGAGGGACGGCAGGCTGAAACAGTGCAAGTAGAGAAACCGACACCCCGCAAGCGCAAGGGCGGTTCGGGCGACTACCGGGAAACCTACTTTCAGAAAGTGGAACTGGCAGACCGACAGCCCTTGTACGTGAGCCGAACCACGCATGAGAAGCTGATGCGTATCGTGACGGTGATAGGCGGGCGAAAGGTGACGGTAAGCAGCTACGTGGAAAACATTCTGCTGCGCCACTTCGAGCAGTACCAAGACGAGATAAACACCCTGTACGAAAGCCACTTCCAAAAGCCTGTCTGACTATGGTAATCTATTGCATACTTACCGGGCTTTTGGTGTACTACATCGCCCTGTGGCTGTGGTATCGCTACACGGACAGCCGGACATCACCGGGCAAAACGGATGATGCGCCGCTTCCACGAAACGGGGTTTCAGGCTACACGCTGATAGGTGAAAGCCGATACAAGAGCGGACAATTTCAGACAGCGCAGGACAAATCGGGACACCTCCCGCAAGCGGCTGAAAATGATACTATTTTTGCGCCGCAGGCTGACGTACTGCCGGAAGAAACGCCCGGTTACGAGAATGACGAACCCGACTACGAGGACGAGGAAATAGCCGGGTACATGGACGGTGACGATGATACCGGGCGGGCTACGGGCGTGAGCTTTGACGAACTGGGCGAAGCGGTACGCACGGCGAACGCCGACAACCCCACCGAAACGGAACAGCGGCAAGCCGCCGGGACACTGGCAAGGATTGAGGGGACGAACCTCTACGATGCGGTGGTGGAGAACATCAACGGCGGGCTGGCAAAGGTGGCGGAACTGCTGGGACGCAACGAAGCGGAACTGGCTGCGGCTGCTGTCCCTGCCGAAGCTGGCAATAAAAGCAAGGAACACGAAGCGTTCGACATGAACGATTTCCTATAATATAATAATGTATAAGCCTGACAGCATGAAACAGCGTGATTACGGTTGATTGGCAACCTGAAAACCAAACAGACAAACGGGACTATCCCCGACCACTAAAATTTCAAATTATTCACCAGCCGGGAAAGGCGGACTATCCACCCGCCGCCCGGCATTAAAAACAAATCACAATGAGAAAGAAAATCTTCTTGTCGGCGGCTATACTTGCCGCCGTGGTAAGTGCCTACGCACAAGGAAACGGGCAGGCGGGCATCACCGAAGCCACGAACCTAATCACCGGGTATTTCGACCCCGGAACAAAACTGGTGTACGCAATCGGGGCGGTCTGCGGCTTGATTGGCGGGGTAAAAGTATATAACAAGTTTTCAAGCGGCGACCCCGACACCTCAAAGACCGCCGCCAGTTGGTTCGGGGCGTGCATCTTCCTGATTGTAGCCGCCACTATCCTGCGCTCGTTCTTCCTCTAAACCTGCGGCTATGTCTGACGAGTTGTTGAGGGCTAAGCCCGAAAAATATCAGGTAAACAGGGGTATCGGGAAGCCCGTGGAGTTCAAGGGGCTGAAAAGCCAGTACCTCTTTATCTTTTGCGGCGGCTTGCTCGCCGTCTTCGTGGTGTTCATCGTCCTGTTCATGGCGGGCGTGAACCAGTGGCTATGTATCGGTTTCATCGTGTCGGCTTCGCTGCTGCTCGTGTGGCAGACGTTCCGGCTCAACGCCAAGTACGGCACGCACGGGCTGATGAAAGCCGCCGCACGCAAACGGCATCCACGCTTCATTATCAGCCGAAAGGCGATACCCCGATTATTCACCTACAAAAAAAGAAAGGAAGAAAGACCATGAGAAATATGTTAAAGGCTACCACGCTGGAAAGGAAATTCCCCCTTTTGGCGGTGGAGAACGGCTGCATCATTTCAAAGGATGCGGACATAACGGTGGCTTTCAGGGTGGAACTGCCCGAACTGTTCACCGTCACCAGTGCCGAGTACGAAGCCATACATTCGGCATGGTACAAGGCAATCAAGGTGCTGCCCGACTACTCCATAGTACACAAGCAGGACTTCTTCATCAAGGAGAACTACCAGCCCGACACGGAAAGGGACGAGCTTAGTTTTTTAAGCCGCTCCTTTGAACGGCACTTCAATGAACGCCCGTTCCTGAACCATTACTGCTACCTGTTCCTGACAAAGACGACAAGGGAGAGAAGCCGCCGACAGAGCGACTTCTCCACCCTATGCCGGGGCAGGATTGTACCGCAGGAGATAGCCGACAAGGAAGCGGCGGCAAAGTTCATCGAAGCGGTCGGGCAGTTTGAAAGGATTATGAACGACAGCGGGTTTGTCACCCTTACCCGGCTGGCGGCATCGGAAATCACCGGGCAGGACGGAAAGGCGGGCATCATCGAGAAATACTTCTCGCTATCGCAGACAGATACCACCTGCCTGAAAGACATCGGGCTGTACCCGGAAGAAATGCGTGTCGGGGACGACATACTGTGCCTGCACACGCTTTCGGACGTGGAAGATTTGCCCGGAAAGGTCGGGACGGACACACGGTTTGAGAAGCTGTCCACTGACCGGAGCGACTGCCGACTGTCATTCGCCGCCCCGGTGGGCGTGCTGTTGTCGTGCAACCACGTCTATAACCAGTTCATCTTCATAGACGACCACGCCGAAAACCTGAAGAACTTCGAGCAGACCGCCCGGAACATGCAATCGCTCTCCCGTTATTCCCGTGCCAACCAAGTGAACAAGGAATGGATAGACGAGTACCTGAACGAAGCGCACAGCAAGGGGCTTGTATCGGTGCGCTGCCACTGCAACGTCATGGCATGGAGTGACGACCGGGAAGAACTCAAACGCATACGCAACGATGTGGGAAGCCAGCTTGCGCTAATGGAGTGCAAGCCACGCCACAACACGGTCGATACGCCCACGCTCTTTTGGGCGGGCATACCCGGAAACGAAGCGGACTTCCCCGCAGAGGAAAGTTTCTACACGTTCTTGGGGCAGGCTCTCTGCCTGTTCGTGGAAGAAACGAACTACAAGAGTTCGCTTTCGCCGTTCGGCATCAAAATGGTGGACAGGGTGAGCGGTCGCCCGCTGCATATCGACATATCGGATTTGCCCATGAAGAAAGGCATCACGACCAACCGCAACAAGTTCATACTTGGGCCGAGCGGGTCGGGTAAGTCTTTCTTTACCAACCACATGGTGCGTCAGTATTACGAGCAGGGGGCGCACGTGCTGCTGGTAGATACGGGTAACAGTTACTTGGGGCTGTCCCAGCTTATCCACAACCGCACGCACGGCGAGGACGGGATTTATTTCACCTACACCAACGAGAACCCGATAGCGTTCAACCCGTTCTATGTCGAGGACGGGGTATTCGACATAGAGAAGAAAGAGAGCATCAAGACCCTTATACTCACCCTGTGGAAGCGGGATGATGAAGCCCCGAAGCGGTCGGAAGAAGTGGCGTTGTCAAACGCCGTGAGTGCCTATATCGAACTGACAGGCAAAGACCGTTCGGTAACGCCCTGCTTCAACACGTTCTACGAGTTTGTCCGGGATGATTACCGCCGACAGCTTGAACAGAAGAACGTCAGGGAAAAGGATTTTGACATAAACAATTTCCTGAACGTGCTTGAACCGTACTATCGTGGCGGTGAGTACGACTACCTGCTGAACTCCGACAAGGAACTGGATTTGTTGCACAAACGCTTCATTGTCTTTGAGTTGGACAACATCAAAGACCACAAGATTTTATTCCCGGTAACGACTATCATCATCATGGAAGCCTTTATAAACAAGATGCGCAAGTTAAAGGGAATAAGGAAGTTAATACTAATCGAGGAAGCGTGGAAAGCGATTGCATCGGCGAACATGGCGGACTATATCCGCTACCTCTACAAAACCGTCCGAAAATATTTCGGGGAAGCGATTGTAGTCACGCAAGAGATTGAGGATATTATTTCTTCCCCTATCGTGAAAGAGAGTATCATCAATAACTCGGACTGCAAAATCCTGTTAGACCAAAGAAAATATCTCAACAAGTTTGACAGCATACAGAACCTCTTGGGACTGACCGACAAGGAGCGTTCGCAGATATTGTCTATCAACATGGCGAACCACCCCGGACGGAAGTACAAGGAAGTTTTCTTCTCGCTGGGCGGCACGCAGTCGGCGGTGTACGCCACAGAAGTTTCATTGGAAGAATATTACACCTTCACGACAGAGGAAAGCGAGAAAATGGAACTGTTCGCACTTGCCGACAAGCTGGGCGGCAACCTTGAACTGGCTATCAAGAGGCTTGCAGAAAGCAAACGTAATCCCCAATCATCAACAACTTAAAAATCAGGAACATGAAAAGAACAATTCTCCTTATGGCGGTATGCCTTTGCTTCATCGGCAACGCATCCGCACAGTGGGTGGTGTCAGACCCCGGCAATTTGGCACAGGGCATCATCAACACCACCAAGCAGATAGTGCAGACTTCCACCACAGCCAAAAACACGCTGGACGGCTTCATGGAAGCGCAGAAGATTTTCCAGCAGGGAAAAGTCTATTACGATGCGCTCAAAGCGGTACACGACGTTGTCAAGGGCGGCATCAAGGTGAAGAAGTCCATTGAACTGGTGGCGGAAATATCCGAAATCTACGTGCGAAACTACCAGAACATGCTGGCTGACCCGAACTACACGCCGGATGAACTCACCGCCATTTCAGCCGGGTATGCCAAGCTGCTCTCCGAAAGTGCGGACGTGTTGCAGGACTTGAAGAATGTAGTGAACGTGACGGGTATGTCGCTGACGGATGCCGAAAGGCTGGCGGTAATCAACAACGCCTACAAAAGCCTGCTCAACTACCGCAACCTCGTGAACTACTACACCCGAAAGAACATATCCGTGTCCTACCTGCGGGCAAAGAAGAAGAACGACACAGACCGGGTGCTGGCTCTTTACGGCTCGGCGGATGAACGCTACTGGTAACATATAAATCGGTATGCCTATGTTATTAGCAGCGGTGGATTTTGACAACCTGCACCAAGTGTTGCGGGTGCTGTACGATGAAATGATGCCCTTGTGCAGCAACATGACGGGGGTAGCCAAAGGAATAGCCGGGCTGGGTGCGCTGTTCTATGTAGCCGCCAAAGTGTGGCAGTCGCTCGCACGTGCCGAACCCATAGACGTGTACCCGCTCCTGCGTCCCTTTGCGCTGGGGCTGTGCATCATGTTCTTTCCCACGTTCGTGCTGGGGACTATCAACACGGTATTGTCGCCAGTGGTGAAAGGGTGCAACCAACTTATGGAAACGCAGACTTTCGACATGAACGAATACCGGGCACAGAAAGACCGACTGGAATATGAAGCCCTGATGCGTAGCCCCGAAACGGCTTACCTCGCTTCGGACGAGGAATTTGACAGGCAACTGGAAGAACTGGGCTGGTCGCCCTCCGATATGGTAACTATGACGGGTATGTATATGGACAGGGCGGCGTACAATATAAAGAAGTCCGTCCGGGACTGGTTCAGGGAACTGCTGGAAATGCTCTTTCAGGCGGCGGGGCTGATTATAGACACGCTGCGCACGTTCTTCCTAATCGTGTTAAGCATACTGGGTCCGCTGGCGTTTGCGATTTCCGTCTATGACGGTTTCCAAAGCACGCTGACCCAGTGGATTTCACGCTATATATCCATTTACCTGTGGCTACCCGTGTCGGACTTGTTCAGCAGCGTGCTGGCACGCATACAAACCCTGATGCTACAAAAAGACATCGAGCAGCTTTCAGACCCGAATTTCATTCCTGACGGGAGCAGCACCGTGTATGTAATCTTTATGATTATCGGCATCGTGGGCTACTTCACCATTCCAACGGTGGCAAGCTGGATAGTGTCGGCTGGCGGTACGTCTGCCTATAACCGCAACGTGGCACGGGCTGGGTCAATCGCCGGGGCGGCGGTCGGTGCGGCAAGCGGGAAAGTAACCGGGAAACTACTCAAATAACCAACATCAATATTTAGTATATGGAATTTAAGTCATTAACGAACATCGAAACGAGTTTCCGGCAAATCAGGCTCTTTGCGCTGGTATTCATCTGCCTGTGCGCACTGGTGACGGGCTTTGCCGTGTGGAACTCGTACAGCTTCGCCGAAAAGCAGCGGCAGAAGATATACGTCCTCGACAACGGGAAAAGCCTGATGCTGGCACTCTCGCAGGACATGGCACAGAACAGACCCGTTGAAGCCAAATCGCACGTGCGGCGTTTTCATGAGCTTTTCTTCACACTCTCACCCGACAAGGGGGCTATCGAAAGCAACATCAAACGCTCGCTGTTCCTCGCCGACAAAACCGCTTTCAACTATTACAAGGACTTGGCGGAAAAGGGCTACTACAACCGGGTGATTTCCGGAAACGTCACGCAGACGGTGGAGATTGACAGCGTGAAGTGCGACTTCGACCAGTACCCCTACAAGGTGAACACCTACGCCCGACAGTTGATTGTCCGGGAAAGCAGCCTGACGGTGCGAAGCCTTGTGACTTCGTGCCGCCTACTCAACGCCACACGGAGCGACAACAACCCGCACGGCTTTATTATCGAAGCGTTTACCATTACCAAGAACAAGGATTTGCAAACCGTCAAGAGATAGCCTTATGGAGAGAAAACGAAACTACATCAAAAAGGTGCAGGACTGGGCGGACGACCGACTGCGCCGAATGTGCGGACGGATTACGCCGGGCAAAAGGCTGGCGGTTATCCTCGTGATGTTCCTATTTTTCGGCGGCTTGTCTATCTACATCACCGTTTCATCAATATACAATATCGGGAAACGGGACGGGCAAAGGCTGCAAATAGAACATATCAAACAACTGCCATTGCAAGGCAATGACACAATCAACAGTATCAACCCCTTAAACAGACCGGAATATGGAAGAAGTACAGAAGAATGAGAACGGCACGACCGTACCGCAGGCGGACGGGAAGCCTGAAAAGGAAAAGAAGCCCAAACGGGAACTGACACCCCGGCAGATACAGCAGCGCAGAAAAATGATAGTCTTCCCGCTGATGTTCCTTGCCTTTGCCGGGTGCATGTACCTGATATTCGCCCCCTCCGGCAAAGAGGACGTGAACGTGGAGAGCGTGGGCGGCTTCAACGCCGACATACCCCTGCCCGCAGAGGACGGGATTATAGCCGACAAGCAAAAGGCTTACGAGCAGGCGATGATAAGTCGCAAACAGCAGGACAAGATACAATCCTTGCAGGACTTCGGTTTCACGGGGGACGATGAAACGGAAGAACCGCAAGCGGAAATCGACCTGATGCCGGAAGAAGATGCGCAGCCACAAAGGGGCGGCGGTGCTTTTTCGGCATACGCTTACCGGGACATCAACCGCCAGTTAAGCACGTTCTACGAAACGCCCCCTGTGGACGAGGAAAAAGAGGACTTGAAGCGGCAGGTGGCGGAACTGACCGACAGACTGCAACAGCAGCAGAACGCCACACCTACGGCTGACGACCAAATGGCACTCTTGGAAAAGTCCTACGAGCTGGCGGCAAAATACATGAATGACGGCGGGCAGAACGGGCAAACGGCACAAGTGCCTGTTGCCGGGACTGTCACCCAAATGCCGCAAGCCCAGCCCGTGCAGGCAATCCGGGAAACAACCGTATCGGGATTGCAGCAGCCCGTGAGCGATGCCGACTTCATCCGGGCTTATAGCCAGCCACGAAACTACGGCTTCAACACGGCAGTAGGCACGGGCTACGCTATGGGCAGGAACACGATAGCCGCCTGCATACACCAAGACCAAACGCTGACGGACGGTCAGGCGGTGAAACTCCGGCTACTCGAACCCATGCAGGCGGGAAACATCGTTGTGCCGAAGAATACCCTTGTGGCGGGAACGGCAAAGGTGCAGGGCGAACGGCTCGACATACTGGTGTCCTCGATTGAGTACGCTGGCAACATCATCCCGGTGGAACTCGCCGTGTTCGACACGGACGGGCAAAAAGGGCTGTCCGTCCCGTCCTCTATGGAGCAGGAAGCGTTCAACGAAGCTATGGCGAATATCGGAAGCGGGCTGGGAACAAGCATTTCCTTTGCACGGAGTGCCGGGCAGCAGGTGGCTATGGACGTGACAAGGGGCTTGCTGCAAGGAACGTCCGGCTATCTTGCGAAAAAGTTCAGGACTGTAAAAGTAAAACTGAAAGCCGGCTATAAAGTCATGCTTTACGCCAAACAACAATAACCATTTTATCAACCACTAAAATTTCAATTAACAATGAAACAGATTTTTGTATTGTTCGCCCTCTTGCTGGGCGTGTGTGCGGCAAACGCACAGGAAACCGACACCGTGAAGTATGCGGCTGGCAACGACTTGTATCAGGGGATTACCCGGAAACTCCCGTACCGACAAATGGTAACGCCCTACGGTGTGGAAGTAACCTTTGCCAAGACGGTGCATATCATCTTCCCCGCCGCCGTCCGCTACGTGGATTTGGGAAGCAACCACATCATAGCGGGCAAGGCGGACGGTGCGGAGAACGTAATCAGGGTAAAAGCCACGACAGAGGGCTTTCCGGGCGAAACGAACTTCTCCGTCATTTGCGAGGACGGCAGTTTCTTTTCATTTAATGCCAAATATGCCCGTGAACCAGAAATGCTCAATATCGAAATGAAAGACTTCTTGGAAAATGAAGATACGTCCGATTTCTCGCATACCCGCATGAACATCTATTTCCGGGAATTAGGCAATGAAAGCCCGCTGTTGGTGAAACTGATAATGCGGAGCATCTACAAGAACAACGACCGGAAAGTGCGCCACTTGGGTAGCAAGCGTTTCGGCATACAGTTCTTAATCAAAGGGATTTACACCTATAACGGGATGCTCTATGTACACACGCAGACAAAGAACAGTTCCAACGTACCTTTCGATACCGACTTCATCAAGTTTAAGATAGTCGATAAGAAAGTACCCAAGCGCACGGCTATTCAGGAAACGGTGCTGGATGCGGTACGCAGCTACAACGAGGTGATAGAGATTGCCGGAAAAACGACCGTGCGCACGGTGTACGCCCTGCCGAAGTTCACCATTCCTGACGATAAGCTGCTGTTGGTGGAACTCTACGAGAAGAACGGCGGGCGGCATCAGGTTATCCGGGTGGAGAACGCCGACATCGTGAACGCAGAAGTGATTAACGAACTCAAAATAAAATAGGGATGAAACGGTTTCTATTTATCGGAATACTCTTTGCGCTGTGCCTGCATTTCAACCAGGCACACGCACAAAGATACCTGCCGGGCATGAAAGGCTTGCAGGTGACAGCTGGTATGGCGGACGGGGTGCATTGGAACGACAACACGGATTTCGCCTACCACATCGGAGCGGCGTACAGCGTTTACACCAAGAACGCCAACCGCTGGGTGATTGGCGGGGAATACCTGCACAAAAAGTATGACTACAAGGATATGCAGATACCAGTCGAACAGTTCACCGTAGAGGGCGGCTATTACCTGAAATTCCTTTCGGACAGGCGAAAGACCTTTTTCCTCTCACTGGGACTATCGGCACTCGCCGGATATGAAACAAGCAACCGCAGCGAAAAGCTCTTGCCGGACGGCTCTACGCTGCTGGATAAAGATTGCTTCATCTATGGCGGTGCACTGACGCTGGAACTGGAAGCCTACCTGACCGACCGGGTGGCTCTGCTACTGAACGCAAGGGAACGGGCATTGTTCGGCTCGGACATAGGCAAGTTCCACACGCAGGTATCTTTGGGACTGAAATTCATTATCAACTGACCGCTATATAACAATGTATATGAAGAATGTAATGTATAAAATCATCATGGGCTGCTACTTCGTGGCCGCCCTCGTGCTTGTCACCGCCTGTAATGACAACTTGGATATTCAGCAGGCGTACCCGTTCAGCATCGAAACGCTGCCAGTACCCAAAAGGCTGAAAGTCGGGGAAACCGCCGAAATACGCTGCCAACTGGTGCGTGGCGGCTATTACCAGCCGACTACCTATCAAATCAGGTACTTCCAGCCGGACGGAAAAGGGAAGTTGGAAATGGATAACGGTACGGTGTTCCTGCCCAATGACCTTTACCTGCTGGAGAAAGAAACGTTCAGGCTATACTACACATCGGCATCGACAGACCAGCAGACGATTGACATTTATGTAATTGATAGCTTCGGACAGGTGCAGCAAATTTCGTTTAGTTTCAACAATGACAGCAGCGAGGATGAATAAGTCTTTTTAGATGAATATGTTAACAAACACCCTGCAATATTTCGCTGGGTGTTTATTTTGATGTATCTTTGTATTCAAACAAATCAAAAATTTCATTTTATGAAAACGATATTTATTGCCTTTGCTATTGAAGATGAGAGAATGAGAGATTTTTTGAAAGGACAGTCTTTATTAACAAACTCTCCCTTTGAATATGTAGATATGTCGGTGAAACAAGCTTATGATACCGATTGGAAGAATAAAGTTAGAACCAGAATAAGACGTTCCGATGGAGTAATCATATTGGTAAGTAAAAACTCTTTAACTTCCTCTGGGCAAAAATGGGAAATTCAATGTGCAAAAGAAGAAGGTAAAAAGATTTTAGGTATTTGGGCTTATTCTGATGATAGAACAAATATCGTTGGTGTTTTAACAAAGACTTGGACGTGGGATAATATTAAGAATTTCATCAATTCATTGTGATATGAAAATTGCATTAGTCGTTGGTATAAATCACTATAAGCATGGTGGCGATTTGTTTGGATGCGTGAATGATGCATATAATGTTAAAACTATACTATCAAGACATTCTGATGGTTCGGTCAATTTTGATTGTAAATTATTAGTTGCAAATTCAGATAAAGATAGTATCGAGAGAGGAGAATTAAAAGATGCCGTTGAAAAACTATTTTCAACCAAGGCAGAGGTTGCATTATTCTATTTTGCTGGACATGGACATATAGAAGCATCAGGGGGATATTTGTTAGCTTCTGACGCAAAAAGAGGTGATGATGGCCTATCTCTAAACGAAGTGTTGGTATTAGCCAATAATTCACCAGCAACTAATAAAATTATAATATTGGATAGTTGTCATTCTGGAATTGCAGGTAATCCTCCAATTGTAAAAGATAGTGCTTTCCTATCAGAAGGAACTACAATTCTTACAGCGTCAACAGCAGAACAATATGCAAGCGAAGAAGATGGCAGTGGTGTTTTCACAACTTTGTTAGTTGATGCATTAAGTGGAAGTGCAGCAAATATTCTCGGAGATATAACTCCGGGGAGTGTTTATGCGCATATTGACCAATCGTTAGGGGCTTGGGAACAAAGACCTATATTTAAGTCAAATGTTAGAAGTTTTGTATCATTACGAAAGATAAGTCCTTTAATTCCTTTGGATGATTTAAGGAAAATATCTATATTATTCCCTACTCCGGGTTATCAATATCAATTAGACCCAACATTTGAACCTGAAATGAAAGGTCGAGATGAGGGTATGCCTGAACCAATAGAAGAAAATACTAAGATATTTGCTATATTACAAAAATATAATCGGTTAGGGCTGTTGGTGCCTATTGATGCTCCACACATGTGGAATGCAGCAATGGAAAATAAATCGTGTAAATTGACGGCATTAGGTGAGCATTATAGAAAATTAGCCTCTAAAGGAAGAATATAAAAATACAATAAAAAACAGCCCGCCGGGAAATCGGGCTGTTCCATGATAGGGAAAACGAACGGCTTCTTTGTTACTTTCTTCACCCGCTGGCAGGCTCACGGAAGAAAGTAACGGTGGCAAATAGCCGCCGTTCTTTATCAACTGGTTTTAAGGCTCTTTATGGACGTGTATTTCTCTAACCACACCTTTCCTGCTCCATGTTATATTCGCCCGTGATGATTGCCGTATGGTCGTTTATGGCTACAAACCGGACACTTTCATAGCTGTTTACCCAGCCTTGCAGGGAACAGACACCCCACGTTGCAACATCTTCAAAAACACTGCGGTCTATTTGGTTGATTGGCTCGCCGAAAACTACCGTCATTATCTGAAAGTCCGGCTTATCTACCAGCAGTTGCAAATGGTGCAGCGTGCCGAACTCGTCATTTTTGCGCCCCCATGCCCATACATCATTATACAAATCATCGCCCCATTGGTGCGGATGGTCGAAACGGACTTTTACCTCTATGGTGTGTTCGTTTTCTTTTGTGTCCTCGATAACGCCCGTTACCATTAAGCCCGTAAAAATGCACTCGCAACGCTTGCCGATAAGCTCCTTGTTTACTTCTGTCGTTTTCATGTTCCCAAAATTTACTTATTTATTACTCCGTTCTTTCTTCTCTATCCACCCGTCACGCCTGCGGCGGCACTCGTCCAGCGTTTTGGCTACCGTGCTGAATAGTTCGCCGTCCGTGTGGCGGTAGTCATATTGAAAATAAATCTGTCCCCTGAAAGCCCCTAAACAGCATTTCACGAACTTTTCTTCTCCCGGTGTTTGGGTAATGCTTACCCCGTTTTTGTTAAGTGACTGCATGATGTCCTATTTTTTATGGTTATAATATCAGTAAGAAAAGCAACGACAGGAAAAGCAGAGCCATGCCCAGCGCATAAACGACTGAAAGGCAGACACGGAGCAGGAAACAGGCGGCACGAAATACGATATACGCCGTTATCGCCGTGCCTGTTCCGGCTACGCTGGTGAACCGCCATGCAAGGCAGAGCAACAACACCCGCCAAAGGATTTTATAAATGCTTTTCCGTTTCATCACTTGGTTGTTTTTAGCGGGCAGGGCTTTGACACCCCGCCCGGATTGGTATTTGGTTATGCCGCCCGGAATACAAAACCGTCATCAAACCAGTAATCGCACATAAACAGGTCACGGGCGAACTTTTCATAATCGAAATAGGTCTTTGCAAACTCCGGCAGGTCGTAACATTCTTCTATGATTTCATAGGCGAAATCTTCTTCATCGTCATATTCCCCCTGATACTCGTCCCGGAAATCACATACAAGGTCGTCCGCATCTTCCTCGCTCAAATCACGGCTTTTGTAGTTGCACCACACGAAAAAGGCTTCCTGCTCGGTGTCGCTCAAATCCTCCACCGCATCACGCAGGGAAAAGAAATTTTCAGAAATCCAGCTTTCGCCGATTAAGCCCTCCGGCACGTTCTCCCAGTCCTGAAACATATATTCCGCATCTTCCTCGTCCTTGTGAAGTTCCCGGCAGGCTTCGTAAAATTCTTCCTTGTCCGAATAGTCCGAAAGGTCGAGCCATGCGCCGGACAATGAACCGATGTTATACTTGCCGTAAGTGCCTACATAAACTTTTGCTTCCGATAATACCTTTGCTTCCATATTGCTGTAATTTTTAAGTTTTTGATTTTATGCGGATTTGAGAGGTGAGGGAGTTGAAGTTTCACTGAACTTTTTTCCTGTTTCCCGTAAATCCGACTTTTTTTTTATGCGTCTTCCGGTCGGGTCGGTCGTTTTCGTTTCACATAGGCTCAAAAGGGTAGTGTTTAGAGTTTGCAGGGTTTTGGCAAAAAATACCTCGCAGAGCAGGGAAGATTTTTTCGCCAAACCGGAACGGCTCGACCTTGCAAAATCGTGAAGAACACGTAACTACCTTTGCCTATTGAAATGATAAAAACGGCTGTCCCGGCTGGGGGACTGCATAATGAGGAAGATTTACAGATAGGGAAACAGGGAAAAAGTGCTTGTTCCCTTTCATCCTTTAGGGAACACTCCATGCGGGCGGGAAAGGCAAGGGTATGGCAAGTTCATCTTGCGGTACGCTTGTGCGGGTTTCCAACGGCTCTTTTCACGAAATACAGTCAGCCATGCCACGCACGGCTGGCGTTTCGGGGAATGTGCCAGTTGGAAAAGGATATAAAAATGCGGGTAGTCGGTGGACTGCCCGCAAGTTGGAAGAGTGTATTTTATTGGTATATAGTTTGTTAGGTGGAAAATCGTTACCTATTCGTCTTTGTCACGGTTATAGGTAACGAAACCTACCGGACGGCGTTCTTTCTGTTGCTTCGACTGGCTTAGAAGCTGGGTAAGGGCTTGATATAGCTCGTTGAACTGCGCATCGGTGCTTACCTCCAGTTCCTCGATGCGCCTTAACAGTTCCTCGTAGCCGATTACCATTTGGCGCATGAGGACAAAAGCCCGCATGATTGAAATGTTCACCTCTATGGCTATTTTGGAACGGAGAACCGAAGAAAGCATGGCTACGCCCTGTTCGGTGAAAGCCATAGGCATGGCTACACCGAAGTTATAATCAGGAGGTATCACATTTTGTGATACCCCTATGGACAACAATAAGTTAGCTTCCTCTTTGGTGAGAACAAACATAAAATCACTGGGAAAACGCTCGATATTGCGCTTGACCGCCTGCTTCAAGGCTCGTGTTTCCACTTGGTAGAGTTCTGCCAAATGATAATCGAGCATCACCCGGCAACCTCTGACTTCAAAAATTTTGTTTTGGATAATCTGTAAGTCCATAATCGTATATTTTAGGAGATTTAGTAATGTTGGAATAATAGTAAGGACTGGTCACAAATTGTGACCAGTTACCAACAATCAAGATTACATAGCGACTTCCTTGTAAATCTTCTCGATGCCGACAAACTTCTTGTCAAGCCCCTGCATATCACTACCTATCTTGCTGTTAGTGATGCGGGCATAGATTTGGGTCGTTTCAATGTTCGTGTGTCCCAACATTTTAGACACCGTTTCAATGGGTACGCCCTTTGACAGCGTGGTAGTCGTTGCGAACGTGTGGCGGGCAAGGTGAAATGTCAAGTTCTTTTTAATGCCGCATATATCGGCAATCTCTTTCAAGTAGGCGTTTAGCTTCTGATTGCTGATTACGGGAAGTATCTTGCCATTCGGTAACTTGCCCTTGTACTTCTTCAAAATCATCTTGGGAATATCCAGCAGAGGAACATTAACATCCGTATTCGTCTTTTGCCGCTTTGTCATTATCCAAAGGTTGCCGTCAAAAGATTTGCGAATGTTGTCTTGCGTAAGCCCGGCTACATCTATATAGGCAAGCCCGGTGAAGCAGGCAAAGATGAACAAGTCCCTGACGTGTTCCAGCCGCTCGGAAACCATTTTCTTTTTGAGGATGATTTTAATCTCGTCCTCTGTCAGATACCCCCTGTCCACTTTCTCCAGCCGGATTTTGTAACTGGCGAAAGGGTCGTTCACCAGTATGCCATTGTTGCGGGCAATGATGATGATACGCTTGAAGAACTGCATGAACTTGGCGGTGGTGTTGTAGCCGCACTTGCAGGCGGTACGCAAATACAATTCAAAATCGGTAATGAACATCGGGCTTATCTCCTTAATGGATATGTCCGATACGTTGTACTTGCTTTGAATGAACTCGGCAAGGTGGCGGCGGGTGACTTCATACTTGCGGTAAGTCGCTATTGTCTTGGATATGCCGACCAACTGCTTCACATCGTCATTGTGCTTTTGGAACAGGGTAAGGATTGTTTCGTGGCTCTCGCTATGACCTAAAAACTCGTTCTTCACTTTCTCGGCGGTCACGTAGTTGTCACGCCGTTGCATTTCGTGGTAAATGGTGTTCAAGGATGCGTTTATATCGTCCAGCATACGGTTTATGCGGCTGGCTTCCGAAGTACGTCCGGTAGCCTTGCCCATTTTGCCGTCCCAAATAGAGGGCAGCACGTCCAGCTTGGTATTAAAACGGCTCGCCACGCCGTCCACTGTGATACGGGCGAAAAGAGGGTACGCACCGTTGGCTTTCTGCTTGTCTTTCTTTGCGTAAAAGCAAATGTTGAATGTCGATTTCATAACTCACTTTTTAAGTTGCAAAACTATTGTAATTCTCTAAAAATGAGCTCTATGCAGGCAAGCCAAATAACGACAGGACTTCGCCAATTTCGGACATTCTGTACCCCCTTTCCGTTTTTGTTTGTCGGGGGTACGAGTTAGGTTACGAACTTTGTCTTTTAGGGGCGAAAAGGTGTACTTTAAGGCAGACACAAGGAAATAAAAAAGTCCCACAAATCATTGAATTTGTGGGACTTGTCTGCTTACTGTCCGGTATTGTCCGGTTAGTTCAGCGGAGAGACAGGGATTCGAACCCCGGGTACCTCGCGGTACAACGGTTTTCAAGACCGCCGCAATCGACCACTCTGCCACCTCTCCAAAACTCTTTTGCAAGAGTGCTTCCTTTCAAAAGCGATGCAAAGGTACGCATTATTTTGAAACCTGCAAATAAATTGCCGCTTTTTTGATTATTTTTTCTCATTATCGTAACTTTGCAAACGAAAACTTATTTGTTATACAGACTAAAATACAGTAATGATATACCCTCAAAATTTTGAACAGAAAATCGGATTTGATCAGATTCGTCAACTTTTAAAGACCAAATGTCTTAGCACATTGGGAGAAGAAAGAGTTGAGTCAATGGATTTTTCTGATAGCTACGATGAAATAAACCGCCGGTTGGAGCAAGTGACGGAATTTGTACGTATCATTCAAGAAGAAGATGATTTTCCCAGTCAGTACTTTTTTGATGTACGCCCATCACTCAAACGTATCCGTGTAGAAGGCATGTATATGGATGAACAAGAATTGTTCGACCTGCGTCGTTCATTGGAAACAATACGTGATATCGTACGTTTCCTGCAACAAACGGATGATGAGTTGACTGACAATGATGAAGCCCACTCTCCATATCCTGCTTTATATGAGCTTGCGGGAGATATCATGGTTTTTCCCCAACTCATTACACGCATAAACAACATTCTCGATAAATTCGGAAAAATAAAAGATAATGCATCTCCAGAATTACTGCGTATCCGACGTGAACTGGCATCTACGACGGGAAGCATATCACGGAGTTTGAATAATATTTTACGAATGGCTCAATCGGAAGGTTACGTCGATAAAGATGTAACTCCTACGATGCGCGATGGACGACTTGTCATTCCAGTTGCTCCGGGTATGAAAAGAAAAATACGAGGAATCGTTCATGATGAATCGGCTACCGGAAAAACAGTCTTCATCGAACCAGCTGAAGTTGTAGAAGCCAACAACCGTATCCGTGAACTGGAGGGAGAAGAGCGACGTGAAATCATCCGTATACTTACCGAGTTTTCGGCAACTGTACGCCCACAAGTTCCTGCGATTCTACAGTCGTATGAGTTTTTAGCTGAAATAGATTTTATCCGTTCTAAAGCTCTTTTGGGAATCGACATCAAAGGCGTAAAACCTTCTTTCGAAAGCAAACAGGCCATAGATTGGTTCGAAGCTGTACATCCGCTTCTTCAAATGTCACTTGCCAAACATAATAAGAAAGTTGTACCACTCGACATTGCATTGACAACGGAGCAACGGATTCTATTAATTTCGGGTCCTAATGCCGGAGGTAAGTCTGTATGTTTGAAAACTGTCGGCTTGTTGCAATACATGCTTCAATGTGGTATGCTTGTATCAATGAATGAGCGGAGTCATGCGGGTATTTTTCATAGTATATTCATCGATATCGGTGACGAACAGAGCATCGAGGATGATTTGAGTACTTATTCTTCACATTTGACGAATATGAAGAATATGATGAAGTATTGCAATGAAAAGAGTCTGATATTGATCGATGAATTTGGAGGAGGAACAGAGCCACAAATCGGAGGAGCCATAGCAGAAGCTGTACTGAAACGCTTTAATGCTAAAAAGACGTTCGGAGTCATTACAACTCACTATCAGAACCTGAAACATTTTGCAGAAGATCATGAAGGAGTGGTAAACGGAGCCATGTTGTACGATCGTCACGAGATGCGTGCCCTGTTTCAGTTACAGATTGGTAATCCGGGAAGTTCTTTTGCCGTAGAAATAGCACGTAAAATCGGACTTCCGGAAGAAGTCATAGCAGATGCTTCTGAAATTGTGGGAAGCGAATATATACAAAGCGACAAGTATCTGCAAGATATCGTACGTGACAAACGATACTGGGAAACTAAACGCCAGAATATCCGCAAGCGAGAAAAAGTAATGGAAGACACCATTGCACGCTACGAAAGAGAACTGGAAGAACTGGAAAAAAGTCGTAAGGAGATTCTGAAAAAAGCAAAGGAAGACGCCGAACACTTGTTGGAAGAATCGAATGCAAAGATAGAAAACACTATCCGTACCATAAAGGAAGCTCAGGCTGAAAAAGAACGTACTCGCATGGCACGTCAGGAATTGACTGATTTCCGCCAGCAGGTAGAAGCCGCAGACAAAGCAGCTTTAGAAGAAAAAATAACACGCAAGATGGAGAAATTGCGTGAGAAGCAGGAACGAAAGAAAGATAAGAAGAATAAGCAGGCTAATCAGCCAGCAGCTCAACCTGTCCCTAAAGTTGTTCCTATTCAAGCAGGCGACTATGTACGTATTAAAGGACAGACCAGTGTCGGACAGGTTATGGAACTGAACGGAAAGAACGCTGTAGTCACGTTCGGACTGATGAAAACAAACGTAAAAGCTGAACGTCTGGAACGTGCCGAAGCTCCCAAACAAAGCTTAAATACAGCAAAAGCAACTTTCGTAAGCAGTGAAACGCAAGAACGTATGTATGAAAAGAAGCTCAACTTCAAGCAAGATATCGATGTACGAGGAATGAGGGGCGATGAAGCTATACAAGCCGTAACTTATTTTATCGACGACGCCATATTGGTTGGAGTTAGCCGAGTACGTATCCTCCACGGAACTGGAACAGGCATCTTGCGTACACTTATCCGCCAATATCTTGCTACCGTACCCGGAGTCAAGCATTTTCAAGATGAACATGTACAATTTGGAGGAGCAGGTATTACGGTAGTTGATTTAAAATAAAAATATCATATCTTTGTATTATGAAATCAATAAGAGAATTATATCGCATTGGTACAGGTCCCTCAAGTAGTCATACAATGGGACCTAGAAAAGCAGCCGAACAGTTCCTTGCCCGCCATCCGGAGGCAACATCTTTTCAGGTTACCCTATACGGAAGCCTTGCTGCTACCGGTAAAGGGCATATGACCGACGTCGCTATCTTAGACGTTCTTCAGCCTCACGCTCCTGTAGAGATTTTATGGAAACCTCATATTTTCTTTCCTTTCCATCCTAACGGAATGACTTTCAAATCGTTCGATAGCAACAAGAAACAAACTGAAGAGTGGACGGTATTCAGTGTAGGTGGAGGAGCTCTTGCCGAAGAAGGACATGACAAAAATGCCACGCCTGAAGTATACAATATGAATACCATGAACCAAATACTTTATTGGTGTGAACACACGGGCAGAAGCTATTGGGAATATGTAGAACAATGTGAAGGTCCCGAAATATGGAAATTCCTTGCTGAGGTGTGGGAAACAATGAAAGAAGCTATCCAGCGAGGTCTGGATGCCGAAGGAGTTCTTCCCGGTCCTCTTAACTTGCGTCGAAAAGCCTCTTCATATTATATCCGCGCTAAGGGATTTAAAGATTCTCTCCGTTCAAGAGGATTAGTTTTTGCTTATGCCCTTGCTGTCAGCGAAGAAAATGCTTCGGGAGGAAAAATTGTAACCGCACCTACCTGTGGAGCATGTGGAGTAGTGCCAGCTGTATTATATCATTTGCAAAAAAGCCGTGACTTTAGTGATGCTCGCATCCTGCGTGCACTGGCAACAGCCGGATTGGTAGGAAATATCGTAAAATACAATGCTTCCATTTCAGGAGCCGAAGCTGGATGTCAGGCCGAAGTTGGAGTAGCTTGCTCCATGGCTTCAGCTGCAGCTAGCCAATTATTCGGAGGAAGTCCGGCACAAATTGAATATGCAGCAGAGATGGGATTGGAACATCACCTGGGAATGACGTGTGACCCTGTATGTGGACTGGTACAGATTCCTTGTATCGAACGTAATGCTTATGCGGCCGCTCGCGCTCTTGACGCTAATATTTATTCAGCATTTACAGACGGACATCACCGCGTATCGTTCGATAAGGTAGTAGAGGTTATGAAACAAACCGGTCATGACCTGCCTTCACTTTATAAAGAAACCAGTGAAGGAGGATTAGCAAAGAACTACCAGCCAATGGAATAAAGGATATTAATCTCTTTAGCCAGAATTTTCCTTAAAAGCTTTTCAGAGAACATAAAGCGACTTTTAAAGAAAGTTCTGGCTAACTTTTTATAAACAACAAGATGAAATTATACAAGGTTTATTTATTCGACTTCGACTATACACTTGCAGATTCTTCCCGAGGTATCGTAATGTGCTTCCGCAATGTATTGGAACGCCATCAGCATACTGGAATAACAGATGATGAAATTAAACGAACTATCGGAAAGACTCTACAGGAATCATTTTCTATCCTGACAGGAATAACAGATGCCGATACACTGGAAGCATATAAAAAGGAATACGTAAAAGAGGCTGACGTACATATGACAGTCAACACCTTTCTTTTTCCGGAAACAGAAGAAGTGCTCACCCGCTTAAAAACACGTGGAGCCAAAATAGGAATTATTTCCACCAAATACCGCTATCGCATCATGGAGTTACTAAGCAAGAAACTTCCATCAAACTTTCTCGATATCATCGTAGGAGGAGAAGATGTAAAAGAGCCTAAACCTTCTCCCGAAGGAGTTTTGCTTGCAATAAAAGAATTTGGATGCAACAAGGAAGAAGTATTATATATAGGAGACAGTATTGTAGATGCTGAAACAGCTCAATCGGCACAAGTTGACTTTGCCGGAGTGCTACATGGGGCTACAACCCGAGAAGAACTTTCGGCTTATCCGCACGTAGAAATAATGAAAAGCTTGTCTGAACTCTAAAAAAATCAGATAATTTCTTGCTAAACTATTGGTTATATGAACAAAAACCTGTACCTTTGCACCCGATTTTAACCCGTGGAGGTAGAAAAGCAACCGAATGAGAACGGTTCACCTTGCGGAAGAAACCCGTTTAATATATATTTAAAATGTACGTAATTGTAGAAATTAACGGTCAGCAGTTCAAAGCTGAAGAAGGCAAAAAACTGTTTGTTCACCACATTCAGAATGCTGAAAACGGTGCAACTGTTGAATTTGACAAAGTTTTGTTGGTAGACAACAACGGTACTGTTACAGTAGGTGCTCCTACCGTAGAAGGTGCAAAAGTGGTATGCGAAGTAGTTTCTCACTTGGTAAAAGGTGATAAAGTATTGGTATTCCACAAGAAGAGAAGAAAAGGTTACAGAAAACTGAACGGTCACCGTCAGCAGTTTACTGAATTGACTATCAAACAAGTTATTGCTTAATCATTAAAAACGTAGAAAGAAATGGCACATAAGAAAGGTGTAGGTAGTTCTAAGAACGGCCGTGAGTCAGCTAGTAAGAGATTAGGCGTAAAGATATTCGGTGGTTCAGCTTGCAAGGCTGGTAACATCATTGTTCGTCAAAGAGGAACAGTTCACAACCCAGGTGAAAACGTAGGTATGGGTAGCGATCATACTCTTTACGCATTGGTAGATGGTACAGTATGTTTCAAGAAAGGTCGCGAAGACAAGAGCTTCGTATCTGTAATTCCTGCTGAAGCATAAACTTTATACCACAAAGGAATCAAAAGAAGATATTCTTTATTAAAAAGAATATCTTCTTTTTTTATATACATACACAAGGAAAAACAGATTCCCATCAAAAAAATCAGGGAAAAGCTATTCATATAAGAACTAACTTTTCCCTGATTTAAATATCCTTATTATTCTCTCCTTTATCATTCAGCAGGAGTTGCTTCTACAAAATCAGACTCACCACTAGAGATAAGCAGGTTATACCATTGGATCAATTTCTTAATATCACTAGTATGAACACGATCACGATCGTATTCTGGCAAAACTTCAGCCATGAAAGCATGCAATTCTTCAACAGAAGCCTTTTTGTAATCCAAAGAAGCCACCTTTCCGTCTTCTTTCTTTTTTACAGATTCCAAAACTGTAGCCAAAGGTACTTCATCATCGTTAGTATACATAGCGATATCACCCAGTGAAATCACCTTGTCACTAGCATAGATAGGCATTCTTTTCTTATTTTCAACAGCTTCTACAATCAGCATATTTTTAGCTTGAGAAATCAGTTTATACAATCCCGGTTTTCCAGAGATAGCTAAGATAGTTTTCAACATACGATTTTATTATTTTTAGTTATTCGAAAAACAAAAATACAACTCACATACGACATACACAAGCTTCTCGCCCACCTTTTCCATTTTTTAAGGCTTTCAGCAAATTCTCCAATTGAGGAAGTAATGATCTGCCATCATTTATTACAACAAAATCTGCACGAGAGCATTTCAAATCCTCATCCATTTGAGAAGCGATACGTTCTTTTACTTGTTCTGCGGTAGAATGATCGCGCTCCATTGCTCGAGATATCCGAATTTCCAAAGGTGCATATACCGTAACTACATAGTCTACCACATCTTCAAATCCTGATTCATATAGAATAGCACTTTCTAAGACAACCAGTTCATCATTAGACCTGGCCGCAGCCCAACGCAGAAAATCTCTCTTCACGCAAGGATGTACAATAGAGTTCATACGAGCAGCATTATCTTCAGTTGCAAACAAGTAATTTGCCAATAATGGTTTATTGAGTTTTTCTCCAGAATACACCTCTGGTCCCAACAGTTCTATTAACTCTCTACGAATATCTGTATCAGAAATCATCAGGCGCTTTGCCTCACTATCTGTATCATAAACCGCAAAACCTTTCTGGCTTAACATACGTGCCACATACGACTTTCCGCTTCCAATACCCCCTGTTATACCTAATTTAATCATAACCTTAAGTAATTAATCTTCTTCTACAGTTTGCTGTTCGATTAGATAATCAACAGAAGAAGGAACAACTCTTACATGACTCACAAAATCAGGAGATCCTTTTACTACCAAGGGCAATTTATCCCCTTGAGTTCTTAATACATCTTCATAAGTAACCCCAATAAAAAAGTCATCAGACGAAACGTCTTTAAAGTGCCTCAAACCTACCTGAAAGGTAACCTGCACTTTAGAAGGAAATGTTCGCAACACCTTACCAGCAGGAAAATTAATACCCACAACAGGTACATCGACTGTTTTTTCAGAGTACATGTCAACGTATACAGACAAATCATTATAAGCAGGAATAAATTTCACTCCTTTCACTTTATTCATCCCTACCCGCTTCTTCAAAGTATCAGAAATGTTTTCCCAAAAGAAGTTTTCCGTGTAAGCAGCCTTAAGCGTATCCAATATTTCCTGCGGTGCATACGCCATAACAGAATCAGGACTAAAATCTATCTTAGAAATATAATACTGACGGTCGGGCTGAATAGTTCCGGCAAGTTTGACAGGGACTTTTTTTGCTTTTGCTTGCGTATAAATGAAATCAAGTGTATCAGGACGTATTGCCAGTACTTTAGTAGAAACATTCAACTGTGCTGCAATCTTTTTTGTCAAGTCTGACGATGAGATATGCACATGCGTACCTTCATCCTTGTAATCATTAAAGTCGAAAGAGATAGGGAAAAAAGTTCTACCCAACATATAATTCAGCAGAACTGTCCCTCTGTCTTCCACTCGTATACGTACCTCACTAGGGAAATCAGATGTAAGTACTACCTCTTTAGGGACATTTTTCAAACGCAAAGGCACTTTAAACTCTGTCTGATAAGACTCATCCAAGGTTTGCAGCATCCAAAAGCAAAACGAAACCAGCACAAAAAACAAGAAGACCAGACACTCCCTGCACTTATCGCTAAGCAAGAATGTTCTGATCTTCCGTAATCCCAGTCTATAATATCTTTTTATGTTCTTTACATCGAACATACCGACTTATTCTTTATTTAGCCTGAGCCTGAGCATCTGCATAGATAGAGTTTTTATCTACCTTAATTTTAACGCTAGATGCTATTTCTACGATAACAGTGTTATCTTCTATTTCCTTAATCTTTCCGTAAATACCTCCGGCAGTAATAACAGACTGACCTACTTCCAAATTCTTACGGAAGTTTGCTATCTCTTTTTGTTTCTTGTTCTGAGGACGAATCATAAAGAAATACATAATAGCAAAAATTGCTACCATCATAATCAGGAAAGAGTAATCGCCTCCACCTCCTGCAGCCTGCAAAAATACAGTTAACAAATTCATAAATTCTTCTTAGTTTAATTAATATTAGACGAACAAAGATATTAATTTTTCGTCAACTTGTTTTCCTTTTTTAATTGATTAACTATTCCGTCAAGTGTTCCATTGATAAATCCACCACTTTTCGGCGTACTATACAGTTTGGCTATCTCCACATATTCATTCAATGAAACATTGATTGGAATATTCGGGAAACTCAAGATTTCAGCAAGCGCAATCTGCATAATAATAACATCCATTACAGCAACGCGATCCAAATCCCAGTTCTTAGAGTTCTCACTGATAAGGTGACGATAGTAGTCTGCATTCAAAATAGAACGACGGAACAAACGACGTGCAAAATCCTGATCTTCCTCATCCTTGAATTCCGGAAGCAATTCCTGCTTATCTCCGTTTTTCGGATCAAAACGCTTGATTGTTTTCAGTACAAAAGTATCAACAATCTCTTTGTCATCGTTCCAATAAAGACTCTGGTCTTCCAATACAGCATCAAGCTTTTCGTTATTGAAGACAATTCTTTTATAAATTTTTCTCCAAAGTTCCCGGTCCTCTTCGTAAGATGACGTTTCACTTGCCATATATTCCTTATATATATCGCTCTGCAAAATCTGTTCGTAAAAGCCCTTTACGAAATCTGTTTCATTTTCCCAAGTTTTCTTCTGGGTACTAGCAAATTCATTCAACTGACGGTTTACTTCCAGCTGAGCAATGAAACGGTTGTCAACAAACTTTGTGTTGGGATTCAAATCTTCCTTTGTCGGCGCTAATTTGTGCTTTGCCGCATCCAGCCGCTTGCTGGCATAACGTGTAACCTCCACCATTAGAAGCAGGAGATAGTTATACAAATCATACGCCTTGGATAAACTGAAGAATAACTCCTTTTCTGCAGTATCCAAATTCTTTCCACCGTTCTGATAATAAGCATAGATAATCTGAACTACCTTAAGACGAATAAGAACTCTGTTAATCATACTATAGTTTAAATACAATTTCGAGTTGCAAAAATAACTATTTTCCAGCATTCAAAGCAAATATAATACGCTTTTTTACACAAAAAAATTATCTAAACGCAATTTTGAGAGGCAGTTCTTTTGTATATTTCAAAAAAATCATCAAATTTGAAGCGATTTTATAACATACAAATTATGGAAGACTTGAAAAGAAATACAGCAACAGACGTAGACAAAGAAATTGTTTTTTCTAAAGCCATTAAGGCAGGAAAGCGTATTTACTATCTGGACGTAAAGAAAAACAGAAAAGGAGAAATGTTTCTTGCCATAACAGAAAGCAAGAAAGTAGTGTCGGCCGAGGGAAGTTCTCCTCAAGTCAGCTTCGAGAAGCATAAAATATTTTTATACAAGGAAGACTTCGAGAAGTTCTTAACCGGGCTTCAGGAAACTATTCAGTATATAGAATGTGAACAGGGTTCGATAGCCGGAGAAAGCCATGTAGCTGATACAACAGATGCTTCTCAATTTTCCAATGTATCTAGCGAACACTTGCAGTCAGATGAAATAAAGATAGACATAGATTTCTAATAAATACGGAAAACGCTTTCCGATAATAAAGCTATATCAAAATAGGGCAACAGACACATACGTCAATCTATTTTGATATAGCTTTATTTTTTACACATTACGGTGACAGACTGTTCCGTTAGCCTGATAAGTAGGCATAACCAGCACTTCGGCTATCTGTACATGTGCCGGAGCAGAAGCTGCGTAATACACCACCTCAGCAATATCATCCCCTGTAAGCGGACGTATACCTTTATATACAGCATCGGCTTTACTTTTATCTCCCCGGAATCGTACGACAGAAAAATTTGTTTCTACAAGCCCCGGCTTAATATTTGTTACTCGCAGAGGTGTATCAACAAGGTCTATTCTCAGTCCGTCGGACAATGCTTTGACTGCTGCTTTCGTTGCACAATACACACTTCCACCTGCATAGGCTGCATCACCTGCTACCGAACCTATATTAATAATGTGTCCGCACTGACGCTCTACCATTCCCGGAACTACCATCCGAGTCATTGCCAGCAATCCCTTTATATTGGTATCGATCACCACATCCCATTCATCAAGCGATCCTTCATGTTCCTTATCAAGCCCGATTACCAGTCCCGCATTATTAATCAGCACATCAATATTCTTCCATTCCTCTTGGAGAGAGTCAAGAGCTAGCTTCATCGCCTCACGGTCGCGCACATCGAAAGGCAAAGTAAGCACTTCGCACCCTGACAAAACAAGTTCCCGCTTCAGCGCTTCCAGCTTTTCTACATTTCTTCCGTTCAATATCAACCTGCATCCTGCTGAAGTAAATTTACGCGCACACCCCTCTCCTATGCCACTTGTAGCACCTGTAATAAATATTGTCTTTCCTTTCATAAAACCAAAATATATTTAGGTATTATACCAATCATTATCATTCGCAAAAATATAAAAGTTATTGTTTCGAAGAATTTGTTTTATATCGAAAACTAACATTCACACATTTACCAGAAAAATATTCTGACATTTTTTAGACAAACATTGGCTTCATTACCATTCATTTCCAACAGATTTTTATCAGAAAAGGTTAAAAAGCTTCATACACATTTTGCAAACTCAAAGATTATCACTACCTTTGTACCGCTTTTTTAAGCTCATCGTGTGATATACCACATCGTGTGATGGCGAATTAAGCAACAAAAACAACTTAATTTAGAGTAACACAAAAAATTTTCAAACAATGAAATCAATCGAAATTAAAGGTTCTTTGAGAACTGAAACAGGAAAGAAAGCTGCTCATAGCTTGCGTCAGAACAATGGTGTTCCTTGCGTATTGTACGGAATGCAGAAAGACGAAAACGGAAACCAAGTCGCAACTCACTTCACTGTAACTGTTGACGGTTTGCGTAAGTTGGTATACACACCGCATATCTACGTAGTAGACTTGAACATCGACGGTAAGATAGTAAACGCTATCATGAAAGATATTCAGTTCCACCCTGTAACAGATGCTATCCTGCACGTTGACTTCTTGCAGATTAACGAAGAAAACCCAATCGTAATGGAAGTTCCTGTACAGTTGGAAGGTTTGGCAGAAGGTGTGAAAGCCGGTGGTAAATTGGCTCTTCAGACCCGTAAGCTGAAAGTGAAAGCTCTTTACAACTTGATCCCAGAACGTCTTGTTGTAAACGTAACTAACTTGGGTCTGGGTAAGACTATCAAAGTTGGTGAATTGAACTACGAAGGTCTGACTTTGCTGAATGCAAAAGAAGCTGTTGTTTGTGCAGTTAAATTGACTCGTGCTGCTCGTGGTGCTCAGGCTGCTGCAGGTAAATAATCTGATTTAACAATCTGACAAACAACAAAAATCCCTTTCAATGAAATATTTGATTGTAGGGCTGGGCAACATTGGTGCTGAATACCATGAAACCCGCCACAACATAGGATTTATGGTATTGGACGCCCTTGCAAAGGCGTCCAATATTGTTTTCAAGGACGGACGATACGGAGCAACAGCAACACTCTCGCTCAAGGGTAAACAGCTTATTTTATTGAAGCCTTCTACTTATATGAACCTGAGTGGAAACGCTGTACGATATTGGATGCAGCAGGAAAAAATTCCGTTGGAAAATGTACTTATCGTTGTAGACGACCTTGCACTCCCATCCGGAAGCTTGCGCTTAAAAGGTAAAGGAAGCGATGCGGGACACAACGGATTGAAACATATAGCTGCAACCCTTGGTACACAAAACTATGCCCGTCTGCGCTTCGGTATCGGAAATGAATTTCCCAAAGGAGGACAGATAGACTATGTTCTGGGTAAATTCAATGATGACGACATGAAACTGATGCCCGAACGTCTTGAAACTGCGGCTGAGATTATCAAGAGCTTTTGTCTTGCCGGACTGAACATTACCATGAATCAGTTTAATAACAAATAAAAAGCAATATGGCTGAAGCAAGAATTGACAAATGGATGTGGGCTGCCCGCATATTCAAGACTCGCACCATTGCTGCCGAGGCTTGTAAAAAGGGCAGAATATGTATCAATGGTGCCCAGGCCAAACCTGCACGAATGATAAAGCCGGGTGATGTAATCCAAGTGAAGAAACCACCTATTACCTACTCGTTTAAGGTATTGCAGGCTATAGAAAAACGCGTAGGAGCGAAGCTAGTTCCTGAAATCATGGAAAACGTTACCACTCCCGACCAATACGAACTATTGGAAATGAGTAAAATCAGTGGTTTCGTGAATCGTGCAAAAGGTACGGGACGTCCCACTAAAAAAGACCGACGAGATCTGGATGAGTTCTTTACTCCCGAATATCTCGGCGATTTTGATTTTGACTTCGATGATAATGAAGATGAAGAATAAGCAAAACCGGATACGGATCATGCATCTTATGCAACCCCGTATCCGGTTTCTTTATGTAATAAAACTATAAGTTAGCTTTAATTGCATCAATCAGTTCCTGATATTCAGCATCACTCAAATAAACTTTACCCGGATTCATCTGGAATGTTCCTCCATAATCGGGACCATCTACATACTTCGGAGCCAGGTGAAAATGTAAGTGAGAAAGTTTGTCACTATAAGCTCCGTAATTTATCTTTTCCGGATGAAATGCCTTATCCATAGCACGAGTTACACGTACAACATCTGCCATAAAAGCATTTCTTTCTTCATCACTCAGTTCATTCAAGTCGTTTACATGATCCTTATAAGCAACCAGACAACGACCTCTGTAAGTCTGTTCTTTAAAAAGGAATACACGTGAAACACTCAGTTGAGCAATTTCAATCATTAAATTATGCAATGTTTCATTGTTCTGACAATACAAACATTCTTTCGGATCACTTTTCATAATAACTTTATATTTAATAAATTATAATAACTGCTTTCAACAACAATAGGCAAACAACTGGTTCAGGTCGTCTTCTTCCCCTACTACCCAAACCACATCATCCTCTTTTAAAGGCATATGCACCTGAGGAGTACGCAATACATCTTCTCCAGCCGATTCTATACCTACTACCAGACAATGATATTTATTACGTATGCCACACTCTATAATACTATGTCCGACGAAAGGTGAATCTTTAGCGACAACAAACTGCTTCAGCTTCATCTCATGCTTTCCAAAATCTTCATCGTCGTAAGTATGTATTGCCTTCTCGGCTACCGATGCAAAAAGCGACAACTGTTCATCTGTTCCGATAACCTGAATCAAATCATTTGGGAAAATACAAGTATTTCCATCAGGAATGTTCAGCCTATGCTTTCCTCTGATAATAGATGCTACATGCACATCATACTTTTTACCTAAATCAAGTTCTCTCAATGTTTTTCCGGCCCATGCAGATTCCGCAGGAATCAAAAAGTCACTTAAGTGAAGGTCACGGTCGAGCAATCTTCCAGCATACTCAGGTTGCTTTTCTCCCAAATACTCCTGCTGGATTTCCTTATAATGCAAATTCCGGACAAACGTACGTTCCAGCACAATTGACTGCTTTTTAAGGAAACGAGATAAAATCATAGCACAAACTACAATAATAGCTATACCAACCATCAAGGCAGCCGAAGCACGGAACAGGTTTTCAATTATAAATACAATAAAGCCTATAGCTATCACAATACGAAGCAGAATAATTGAAATAAGCGGAGCATGATTAAACCGGCTGTCCGACCATAACGACTTAAATTCTTCCGAACGGTTTTTCTTCATAATCATGGCGCGCAAGAAAGGAGCTATAGCAGCAATCGTTAGAGCTGCACCCAATATCCGTCCCCATAAATCTCCCAACATGTCTGTAGCCAATGGTACAATAAAATGCAAGAACAGTGCTGTAACAGCTATCGAAAGCACAGCGTAAATCAAGACTATGCGGATAATAGCTATAACCAGCTTCTTCCAGTTGTTGCTATGGTTAGCCACCGAGGCTCCCGACGAGTATCTGTCCAGTAACCGACGCCAACGGGATGGCATATATTTATCTATCACATTATATGCCGGTACTGCAAGACGAATCATATAAGGAGTAAGGAATGTAGTAATTACCGAAACAGCCACTACTATAGGGTAAAGAAAATGACTTGTTACTTTCAGGCTTACTCCAAGTGAAGCTATGATAAATGCAAACTCACCAATCTGTGTCAGACTGAAACCACATTGCATAGCCGTTTTCAGCGGTTGTCCGGAAAGCAATACACCAGTAGTTCCGAAAATAGTCTGTCCCAGCAAAACAGCAAGAACGATAACAAGAATCTGATACTTATACTCTACAATCATCGCTGGATCGACCATCATACCTACAGATACGAAGAATATAGCTCCAAACAAATCTTTCACAGGTGAAACCAGTTTTCCTATATGCTCCGACTCGATTGTTTCCGATAAAATAGATCCCATGATAAAAGCACCAAAAGCAGGAGAAAAACCAACAAGAGCTGCCAGATAAACCATTCCAAAACAGAGTGCCAGCGACACTATCAGCAAGGTTTCGTCGCTCATCAGTTTACGAACCCGTTTCAGGAAAAGCGGAATTCCATAAATTCCCACTACAAACCAAAGAATCAGGAAAAACAGCAGCTTCAATATACTATATACCATCTCTCCCCCTTCGAAGTTCTGGCTCACTGCCATAGTAGACAGCATAACCATCAGGACAATGGCAAGAATATCTTCCAGAATCAAGATACTCAAAACCAAACCAGCAAAGCGTTGCTGCCGGAGTCCCATATCATCAAATGCCTTATAGATAATAGTGGTAGATGACATGGCAAGCATACCACCCAAATAGATACAATCCATACGATTCCAGCCAAAAGTCCAACCGACGAAGACTCCTACCAGAATCATACAAAAGATAATGGTACAGGCAGATATTACAGCAGAGCCTCCCACTTTCATCAGCTTTTTGAAACTGAACTCCAGTCCCAATGCAAACAAAAGAAAGATTACACCAATCTCCGACCAGATATGAATACTGGCAGAATCAACAACCGAAGGAGTAAACTTAAAATGTGGGGTACAGATAAAGCCGGCAACAATATACCCCAGTACCAGAGGTTGCTTCAGCTTTTTAAATATAAGCGTCATGATACCGGCACAAATCAGAATCAGTGCCAAATCGCTTATTAATGGAGTTAATTGGGACATTTGTAACTACATTTTATAATTATTGCCGCAAAAATAAGTAATAATTTTAAAGTTGCGTCGCCAGAAAGCAAGTTATTTCCTTTCGGATAAGAAAACCTTCCAAAAAGATTTTTTTATACTTACAGAGGGTATGAAGAGGATAAATTACGAATTGAAGCAACGGACAATTACTATATGAGTATTTTTGACTAACTTTGCCCGACAATAATCATAATATTATCAGAAAGGAAAGATGATAGTCTGCATAGCCGAAAAGCCCAGTGTGGCACGCGACATAGCCGAAGTATTAGGTGCAAGAAACCGGAAAGAAGGATATATCGAAGGAAACGGATACCAGGTAACCTGGACCTTCGGTCACCTTTGTACACTGAAAGAGCCGCACGAGTATACTCCGTCGTGGAAAGCATGGAGCTTAAGCAGCTTGCCGATGATACCTCCCCGGTTTGGCATCAAGCTGATAAACGATCCGGGTATAGAAAAGCAGTTCCACATTATAGAAGGGCTGATGCAGCAGGCTGATGAGATTATCAACTGTGGTGATGCCGGACAAGAAGGAGAATTGATTCAACGGTGGGTAATGCAGAAAGCAGGAGCACACTGTCCGGTCAAGCGCCTGTGGATTTCATCACTTACTGAAGAGGCGATTCGAGAAGGGTTTGCCAGCCTGAAAGACCAGTCCGAATTTCAGCCGTTGTACGAAGCCGGCCTGAGCCGTGCCATAGGCGACTGGGTATTGGGAATGAATGCAACTCGTCTGTATACATTAAAATACGGACAAAACCGTCAAGTACTTTCCATCGGAAGAGTACAGACTCCGACACTTGCCCTGATAGTCAAACGACAGCAAGAGATAGAGAACTTTAAACCTGAACCTTACTGGGAACTTAAGACTGTATACAGGGAAACGACTTTCAACTCTACAAAAGGTAAATTTTCTTCTAAAGAGGAAGGAGAGAAATTCCTGGAAACAGTAAAAAATTCAGATTTTACCGTGACCGATGTATCGGCCAAAAAAGGAACAGAAGCTCCTCCCCGCTTGTTCGACCTGACTTCATTGCAGGTAGAATGTAACAAAAAGTTCAGCTACTCGGCCGATATGACCTTGCAGCTTATCCAGTCGCTTTACGAGAAGAAAGTAGCTACTTATCCACGTGTAGATACAACTTTTCTAAGTGATGATATTTACCCCAAATGTCCGAATATTCTTGCCGGACTGAAAGATTATGCAGGTTTTACAGCCCCGTTAGCCGGAAAGAAACTACTTAAATCAAAAAAAGTTTTCGATAACTCAAAAGTTACCGACCACCATGCCATTATCCCTACCGGAGTACAGCCTCAGGGACTGACTGACATGGAAAAGCGTGTATTCGATCTGATAGCACGCCGTTTTATCGCTGTATTTTATCCGGACTGTAAATTTTCTACAACTACGGTATTGGGAGAAGTCGATAAAGTGGAATTTAAGGCAACCGGAAAGCAGATTCTGGAACCCGGATGGAGAGTAATTTTTGCCAAAGAACAGCAGGAAGAAACAAAAGAAAATGAAGAAGAACGTGTACTTCCTCTCTTTACCATAGGGGAAAGCGGACCTCATACTCCCGATTTGACGGAAAAATGGACCCAGCCCCCCAAGCCTTATACCGAAGCCACTCTGCTCCGTGCCATGGAAACGGCTGGTAAGCTGGTTGACAATGACGAATTGCGCGATGCCCTGAAAGAAAATGGTATCGGCCGTCCGTCTACCCGTGCGGCTATCATCGAAACACTTTTCAAGCGTCACTACATCCGCAAGGAAAGAAAAAATCTGATTGCTACTCCGACAGGAGTGGAACTGATACAGCTTATTCACGAAGAGTTGCTGAAATCGGCAGAGTTGACCGGTATATGGGAAAAGAAACTTCGTGAGATAGAACGCCGCAGTTACGATGCCGCTACATTTCTTACCGAACTGAAACAGATGGTAACAGAAATTGTATACAGTGTACTTCGTGACAATACAAACCGCCGGGTAACTATCATGCCCGAAGATGCACCCGAAAAAGGAACTCCGCAAGCAAAAACAAAGAAGAACAGCTCTTCGAAAACAAAATCATCGGATACCGAAAATGATGCATCTCCAGCTAAACCTAAACGTACACGTAAAGCGAGTGGCAATACCAATAAAGAGAAAACACCTCAGGCTGAAACTCTTTTTTCGGTATCAACAGAAGGTAACGAAATAAAAGGAGATGAAATAACAGGTACCCTCTGCCCACTCTGCGGCAAAGGGCATATTATCAAAGGGAAGACTTCCTACGGGTGTTCGGAATGGAAAAATGGATGTACTTTCAGAAAACCATTTTAAGATTTTCCGGCAAATAACCGCTACGTATACGCCATTCCTGTGGATAAAGATTGTTGGCACGATTTCCGATGTTTTTTACAAAACCCAAAGGGACATTCTGATATGCTACCAAAACATATCCACGGGGTACTCCTGCATCCAGTACAACCGCTTCTTTTCTTAAATAGGCAATAGCCTGTTCGTACGTCAGGTTTGCTACGGGGAAACAGTCTTCACAGCGCCTTGTCGACATAGCCAGCGAATGGTCGGGAATACAATCCTTCCCTTTCAGCTCGGCTACCGTTACTCCGGCATGCAAGACTTTCAAAGTAGACTTTATCATTTCATACAAATCCTGATATGCTACAGGAAAAGCCGTTACGATATTGTTATCTACTGTCCATAAATAGTCTTCCGGACGGTTTACCCATGCCTTGACGTCCTTCGGACATGCCACCGTCTGTCCACCGGCTTTCTGTCCTTTTTTCTTTTTATCTTTTTTCAGACGCTTTCCCATACAGTCTGAGGAACTTAACGTATCATCTTCATTCTTACGAAGCACTGCCAGAAATAATCCCTCTCCTACCGTACGGTGAGGCAGAAAGCGATATACCGGAAACTCGCCACCGGTCAGATTCCCTGTAATGTTCCATTCCTCACCAACCGCAACAGGAAGAATTTCAGCTCCCAGTTCACGGGCAATCCATGACACATTATCTTCGTTCTCTTCACGATTATATGTACATGTACTATAAATCAAGAGACCTCCCGGTTTCAGACAAGACCAGATATCTGTCAGAATACGGCGCTGCCGCTGCCAGCAGATATCGACATTTTCCACACTCCACTCGTCTACCGCTACCGGATCTTTGCGGAACATCCCTTCACCAGAGCAAGGTACATCAGTCAGAATCACATCAAACACAGCTTGTAGTGGAGCAAAATCAGCCGGATCATTATTCGTAACAACGACTCCTTCATCTCCCCATTTTATCAGATTTTCTGCCAATACCTGAGAACGGTTTCTCATAACCTCATTGGCTACCAGCATACTGCCTTCAGGCAAAACCGAACGGGCCAATGTAGATTTTCCTCCCGGAGCAGCACAAAGGTCAAGCATGACAACAGGTTCGTGTACATACTGGCGCAAAGCCTGTTCCACAAACATGGAAGATGCTTCCTGCACATAATAACTTCCGGCATGAAACAAGGGATCGAAAGTAAACGTAGGACGTGTACTCAGGTAATATCCAGTTTCGCACCAGGGGATAGAAGTACTTTCAGCAGGAACAGACTTACATTTATTCCGGTTCAAGCGAATACTTACGGGAGTATCATGCTGTAAAGCTTCAGCTAATTTTTCAAACTGTTCTTCTCCCATCAAACTGCGGGTACGTGTAACAAAATCGGAAGGAAGGTTCATATAAATAATGTGTTCGATATGGTTTTCGTGCTGCAAAAATAAGATAAATAGCATTTTCCCCCAAGATATTTTCTATACCTTTGCAAATAAAAATAAAGAAACTCATTCTAATGAAACAATATTTAGACTTACTACAACGCATCCGCACGGAAGGTGTCAAGAAAGAAGACCGTACCGGAACTGGTACGATTAGTGTATTCGGACATCAGATGCGCTTTAATCTGGAAGAAGGTTTTCCGCTGGTAACAACCAAAAAGCTCCATTTGAAATCGATTATCCACGAACTACTCTGGTTCCTGAAAGGTGATACCAATGTAAAATATCTACAAGAAAACGGTGTACGTATCTGGAATGAATGGGCCGACGAAAATGGCGACCTGGGACATATTTATGGCTATCAGTGGCGTTCATGGCCCGATTATGAAGGAGGATTCATCGACCAGATTTCGGAAGCAGTGGAAACCATCAAGCACAATCCTGATTCAAGACGAATCATTGTCAACGCATGGAATGTGGCCGACCTGAAGAACATGAATCTTCCGCCTTGCCACATGTTTTTCCAGTTCTATGTAGCCAACGGACGTCTGAGCCTGCAAATGTATCAACGTAGTGCCGATTCGTTCCTCGGAGTGCCGTTCAATATTGCGTCGTATGCCTTACTGTTGCAAATGATGGCTCAGGTTACCGGACTGAAGGCAGGAGATTTTATACATACGATAGGTGATGCACACATCTACCTGAATCACCAGGAACAGGTAGACTTGCAACTAACCCGCAGCCCTCGTCCACTACCTCAAATGCTTCTGAACCCGGATGTAAAAAATATCTTCGATTTCAAATACGAAGACTTCGAACTGGTAAACTACGACCCATGGCCTCACATTGCAGGAAAAGTATCTGTTTAACCCATATAATCAAACATAAAAAATATGCTGTCGATTATCGTTGCTATCAATAAAAACAGAGGAATCGGATTCGAAAACAAACTGTTGTATTGGCTGCCCAATGACCTGAAACGCTTCAAAGCGCTTACTACCGGACATACCATCATCATGGGTAGAAAGACTTTCGAATCACTGCCCAAAGGCGCCTTGCCCAACCGCCGCAACATCGTGCTGAGCCGTAGCTGCCACGATTTTCCCGGTGCTGAATGTTTTCATTCCCTGCAAGAAGCTTTGGAACAATGTAAAGAGGAAGAAGAAGTATATATTATAGGAGGAGCAAGTCTGTATGCCGAAGCGCTGCCTCTTGCCGACAAGTTAAACATTACCGAAATAGAGGATTCAGAAAAGGAAGCCGACGCGTTTTTCCCTCCCATCAATTCCGAAGAATGGAAAGAAGTACAACGAGAAAGCCATTCTACCGACGAAAAGCATGAATATGCTTATCACTTTGTAGATTACGAACGTATCTAAAACAATAAATCCCCGCTTCACCGGCGGGGATTATCTTTTTTATCTCTTCTTTTTGAAAAAGCCTTTCATCAGTTGTGCACAGTCATCGGCAAGAATACCTTTTACTACCACCGTCTTGGGATGTAAGGCATCGGGAGCATATCGCTGATAACCTCTTTTTTCATCTTCCGCACCGAATACCAGTTTACCCGTCTGTGCCCAAGCAATCGCTCCAGCACACATTACGCAAGGTTCTACCGTCACATAAAGTGTACACTCATTCAGATACTTGCCACCCAAAGTATTGGCAGCAGCCGTAATAGCCTGCATCTCCGCATGTGCCGTCACATCGTTCAGGGTTTCCGTCAGGTTATGCGAACGCGCAATGATACGGTCGCGACAAACAACAACTGCTCCCACAGGGACCTCTCCCCTGTCGGCAGCTTTCTGCGCCTCAATCAAGGCCTGCTTCATATAAAAAACATCATCAGCCATAAACTTATCTGCGCATATCGTGTTCCTTAAACAAAGTAGGATAATCGTCCTCCATATTCTGATGAATGAATGCCAATATCGTTTCACGAAGCCAGCGCGCCTTGTTCTTTATCTGGTAAGTTTCCAGATAACGGTCTACAATCTGCACTTCTTCTTCACTCATCAAACACACCATCCGCCGTTTGCGTGGCGGAACCGATGGAGGTACCTTTTTTCTTTTTTTCCCGTTATTCATCATTGCAAATACAAAATTAGTACACTTCAACCAAATACAAAACAGAAAATGCGTATTTTTGCAAAAAACAAAATGGCTAAACACAATGAACTAGGGAAAGAGGGGGAAAACGCAGCTGCCGAATACTTAATGAGCAAAGGATATAGCATCCGTCACCGCAACTGGCATTCCGGCAAGAGAGAACTGGATATTGTTGCACAAAAAGACGGTGAACTGATTGTCGTTGAAGTAAAAACCCGGCGAAACGAAGAGTTCGGCAAGCCTGAAGAAGCTATCACCGACCGGAAAATAAGAAATATCATCATTTCGACTGATACATATATCAAAAGATTCGAAATAGACCTTCCGGTCCGCTTCGATATTATTACAGTAACGGGCACAGAACCTCCCTTTCATATAGAACATATCCAAGAGGCATTTCTGCCTCCCGTTTGGTAAAATTGTAAAAACAGAAAGTTTAAAAGCTATGGATATAGAAGCACTCCGTCAATATTGCTTAAGCAAGAAAGCCGTAACAGAATGTTTCCCTTTCGACGAAACAACCCTTGTATTTAAAGTGGTAGACCGCATGTTCCTGCTGGTTGACCTGGAACATCCAGACTGTGTCAGCATGAAATGTAATCCGGATTATGCCATCGAACTGCGCGAACATTATAACGGAATAGAAGGAGCTTATCATTTCAATAAAAAGTACTGGAATCAGGTCGCCTTAAACAGTGATGTGCCCGACAGCCTCATCCGCGATCTGATAGATCACTCGTACGAAGAAGTCGTCGGGAAGTTCACGAAAAAACAACGTGATGTTTTCAATAAAATATCAGCATGTTTTCAGGAAAATATCAGCATATTTTCCGAGCATCTTCCAGAACCTGTTTTTTTACATGAAACCACCTCGACAAACAGTTATCTGGACGAACTGTGCAACAATTCTTCCGTAGAAGAACTGACCAGCGTTTATACCGATTTTCAGACAGCCGGACGAGGACAGAGAGGCAACAGCTGGGAGTCGGAAGACGGAGCAAACCTGCTTTTCAGCTTCGTACTTTATCCCGACTTTCTGGAAGCCCGGAAGCAATTCTATCTTTCACAGATTACAGCCCTCGCACTGCAAGAAGTTTTATCGCAATACACCGACGGAATCCGCATCAAGTGGCCCAACGATATTTACTGGAAGGACAAAAAAATATGTGGTACACTGATAGAAAACGACCTGACAGGCATACACATCAGTCGTTCTATTTCGGGGACAGGAGTCAATCTGAATCAGGAGCGTTTTATAAGTGACGCCCCCAATCCGGTATCGCTTTTCCAGATAACCGGACAACGCTACGACCGTAAGGAAATACTTCATCAATTGATGGAGCGTGTGGCTCACTACTACACACTTCTGAAAAACGGAGAAACCGAATTGATTGCCTCACGCTATCAGGACGTGCTTTACCGTAAAGAAGGTTTCTATCCCTACACAGATAAAGACGGAAGTTTCCGCGCCCGCATCTGTGGAATTGAGCCATCCGGAGCTTTGATTCTGGAAGACGAAAGCGGGAAAAGAAGAGAATATATGTTTAAAGAAGTATCTTTCGAATTATAATCTCAGCACATGTCACCAACCAGCCAGCGAATACTGCATATAGCCATACCCTCTATTATTTCAAATATCACAGTACCTCTTCTAGGACTGATAGACGTAACCATTGTAGGACATCTTGGTTCGGCTTCTTACATCGGAGCCATAGCCGTAGGAGGCATGCTGTTCAATATGATTTACTGGATATTCGGTTTCCTGCGGATGGGAACAAGCGGCCTGACGGCACAAGCCTACGGAGCACACGACCTGAAGGAGGTAACCCGCATCCTGCTGCGTTCTACTGGTATCAGCCTGATGCTGGCACTAGCTCTTCTCATCCTGCAATATCCGATACGTCTGATAGCTTTTGAACTGATCGACACAAGCGCCGAGGTACAACAACTTGCCACGCTGTATTTCCATATCTGTATCTGGGGAGCACCTGCCACACTGGGGTTGTATAGTTTCTCAGGATGGTTTATAGGTATGCAAAATTCACGCTTCCCGATGTTTATTGCCATTACACAGAATATCGTAAACATAGTTGCCAGTCTGCTTTTCGTATTTGTATTCGGCATGAAAGTGGAAGGAGTTGCTCTGGGAACCCTCATTGCACAGTATGCCGGACTTTTCATGGCTTATCTGCTCTGGCTGCGTTATTACCGTCCTTTACGAAAATACATCAGCCGTAAGCAACTCTTTACTCATGATGCCATGAAACGTCTGTTCCAAGTGAACCGGGATATATTCCTGCGTACACTCTGCTTGGTGGCCGTTACAGTATTCTTCACATCAACCGGAGCAGCATTCGGCGATGTTGTTTTGGCTGTCAATACATTGCTGATGCAGTTGTTTACGCTATTCTCTTACATCATGGATGGATTTGCCTATGCAGGCGAAGCGTTGACCGGAAAATATATAGGAGCTGGAAACAGGCAGGAATTACAACGCACTATCCGTCATTTGTTTGGCTGGGGAATTGCCTTATCGCTAGCCTTTACTCTGCTGTATGGCATAGGAGGAAAAGAATTTCTAGGTTTGCTTACAAACGAACAATCGGTTATCTCTACGTCGGGGGATTATTTCTACTGGGTACTTGCCATCCCTCTTGCAGGATTTGCAGCATTTCTGCTAGACGGTATCTGCATCGGAGCCACTTCCACCAATATCATGCTGAAAGCGATGGTTGTAGCTTCGGGAAGCTTTTTCCTGATTTATTACAGCCTGCATAACGTATTGCATAACCATGCGCTATGGCTGGGATTTATCGTTTATCTGGCATTGCGTGGCATCATGCAGGCACTACTGCTTAATTCTTCCAGTCTTCGTACTGCCAGATGATGCCTTTTTTCTGCTGCTTTCCGATACCAGAACAAAGCTTTTTCCATATCCGGTGTACCTGTCCATCCTTCCTCGTAGGCTTGTCCAATACGATAAAGCGCATAGATATCTTCCGATTTTCTATATGCCTCGAAAGCCAGAGGAAGAGATGACGGCAACTCGCCGCACCCTTTTCTGTATAAATCTCCCAGATTAGTAGGAGCATACAAATGGTCTCCCTGAAGATAAGCCTGCTTGAACCAATACTCAGCTTTCAGTCCGTCGCGTCCAACACCGATACCTTCCTGATAAATGGTTCCCAAATCATTCAAAACGACTCCTGCAACTTCCCTGCCCGACTGATAGTCTTCACCCAATTTAAGCAGCATCTCCGTATCTTCACGAGAATAACTTTCCCAAGTTTCCGCTCCGTCAATTTGCCACGATTTCACCCTGCCTATCGATATATGCTGGGGAACGTCCACTTCCGTTTCCTGGTCTTCCCGATTACGGTCTTCTTCCAGTTCTGCATCTGTCGCCTGAGGAAGCAAGCCATTTCTCATGATATACTGTATGTAGCCATAAATCCGCGGAGTTGAAGAATGCAGATTAACCCCATATTGTGCCAGCAAGTCTAAGGAAATATATCCTACACCTTCCAACGGAAATCCCACATAATAGCGGGGAAACACAGACAAGGCGGACTTTAACATAGCGACTTCTTCCCCAATGGAGTCTTCAATCCAGGACTCATCGTATACACGATAAGCTGTTCGACCTGCCGACTCGGGAATAACCAATGATTCATGATTGAGATGCTGACATAAGCAATCGGCCAGATATGGAAAGAATTTATAATCGCTATAAGAAGCAAGTCCGTCTATCATAACTTCATATTCATCCGGACCTTCTGCTATGACAAACAAAGTAGTGGAAATCCCCGGACGGCTGAAATAGTAATAAGAACGTTCCTCATCATACCCCTCAAATTCAAAACGCACAGGAACATCCAGTTCATGCAAAAAAGCATCCAGGTTCAACCTTTCCGACGAATGTATACAGACCGATCTCATGCTTTTCCTTCCTCCTCAGTACCATCCAACAGATATTCTTTTCGGAACATATCGAGGAACAACAAAAACAAAGAAACCAGCAACGGACCGAAAATAATTCCCATAAAGCCAAAAATAGGCAGTCCGGCAACTACACCGAAAATCGTAATCAACGGATGTATGTTTGCCATTTTCTTCTGAAGGAGAAAACGGATCAGATTATCACACTGGGAAATTATAATACCTCCATATCCCAAAAGGATAAGCGCATTGATCCATTCGCCCATTATCAGGAAGTAAATGGATACGGGAATCCAGATTAAGGCAGTACCTACCAATGGAATAATTGAAGCAAAGGCTGTAAGCAAAGCTGTCAGATAAGGATTGGGAGCATCACATAATAAATATCCTCCTAACGAAATAATTCCTTGTATGACAGCCAGCAATGGTATACCTATCGCATTAGAACGAACCATCAGCTGAATTTTATTCAACACTTCACGCTTATTGCTTTCTTCAAAGGGCATGATCGTAGATACATAATGTTCCATTTTCCGACCTTCCCAAAGCATGAAAAACATCAACATAATAGCAACAGCCAAGTTTACAATAAGATCACTTACACCTGTCATGATTTTCTGGCCAATAGACGATGCCTGTACAACCATAAATGACAAACTTTTCTCCGACAGCAAATCGAATCCCGTACGTTCTTCGATGATGTCAATAACCTGATGAGCCGGCTGGATAATGGCCTGAGTATCGAAATGCATTCCTGAAATCTGACTTACAATAGCCCAACTGAACAGCGACACCGGAATCAGAATAAAAAGTGTAACGCCGATAGTTATCATCCACACAGCCAGCAAAGGTTTTATCTTCGTCTGAAGCCAGTTGGAAAAGTTACGCAACAAAATATATAAAGTAAATCCTCCTAATATCCCGTTCATAAAAGGCTGAGCCTGACGAAATAACAATATTCCTAACCCTATGATGAAAATAATTAGAGAATATTTCCAGTATTGTTCTTTCATACCTAATAAGTTCCGTTTTTAGTTTGTAATAAATATATTGTATGCTTGGGGCAAAGTTACGGAAATATACTTATCAGCAAGTGATTTACAATTGAATTTTCAATGAAAAATTACCGGAAATTAATATTCTGAGAGCCTTGTTACTTTATCTGCATGATTCCAATAAAATCCCTGTAATAAATTATACCTAGTACGATTTTCAAATCATGAAACAACTTTAAACAAACAAGAGTGATAGCATGAACAAAAAGGTCGTTTATGGTAACCGTCATATATACTTCCCAGCATAAAACAAACGTCCCATAAACGACCCGGCATTGACAATCAACATATAGTCAAATGCCTCAACCACTTAAAAAATACCTAATACCTAGATATTTTTTTCAACATTTTTATTCTAATCCAACTTCATCGACAAAAATGAAAGCAGGTCGGCCGCTTCCCCAATGCCATGAAGGAATCTTATATTCCGGCTTCGCTATAATCTTGATATAACGCGCATTTACTGTATCAAAGTCCACTTCATGTTTGTAAATACCATTTTTATCTTTTGAAGTGACAGCCGGATAATCGACAGTCTTTAATTCTTTATAGATTTTACCATCGGCAGATGACAATACAGAAATACTTCTTACGTCCAGGATTTCTTCACCAATCTCTACATAAGTACGTACCCAAGCTTTATGGACAGAGGTTTCTTGTTTCAAATCGACAACCAGCTCCATGTCATTTTTGTAAAATGCAATCCACCTGCCAGTTCTGTAGTTAGGTGTTCCACTCAAACCATCAACCAACGTATATTCACCATTATATTTATACTTTTCATTGATTGGTTGTAACAATATCAGCGGTTTGGCAGTAGCCTTGTTAAAATCGATCTTTTCTGTAAGTACGGCACTCTTAGCATTACGACGTATCGTAACAGCCTTTAAGACACAGCTTTCTTTTAAAGCGAGCGTATCAGTATATTGCTGAGATTTTTCTGTAGGTTCACTACCATCAAGCGTATAATAAATAGGAGAATCTCCTATAGCTGATAAAACGACCTTTATGGAATTATCTGTATAATCAGTAATATACTCAGCCTTGACATTGAAGACATGCTTGGCATAATTATATCCGTTATCATCATACACTGATATCAGTTTAGGCAGACGCTGCAAGAAATTATCGTAGTTTTTCTTTTCCGGAAGAGTCCACTGAACTTCTGACAAAGCAGCCAGACGAGGTAATTCCATATATTCCAACTGACTATAAGTAGGGATATATTCGGTCCATAAGTTAGCTTGCACACCGATAATATGAGCAGCCTCCTCTGGTGTCAGACTCTTATCTACCGGTTCGTAGCTATATACTCTTTCTACAGATACATATCCTCCGATAGCCAAAGGCTCATTCTCTGTATCTATCGTCTGATAATAATCAAAATACAGATGCGAAGCTGGAGTCATGATAGCGTCATTGCCCATCTTGGCAGCCTCAATGCCACCTTCGCTGCCTCTCCATGACATAACTGTAGCTGTAGGACTCAAGCCACCTTCCAGTATTTCATCCCAACCTATAATTTTACGTCCTTTTTCATTCAGGAACTTCTCTGCATATCCAATAATATAAGACTGCAATTTCTGTTCGGCCGTATGTTTAGCATCAGACTTAATTCCCAAAGCCTTAATACGTGCCTGACATTTCGGACATTTCTGCCAACGTACCTTTGGGCACTCATCTCCTCCTACATGAATATACTCAGAGGGAAAAACTTCAACAATTTCGCCCAAAACATCTTCTATGAATTTAAGCGTTTCATCATTACCCGCACACAGGACATCCTCAGATACTCCCCACTGCTGCCATACTTCATACGGTCCACCCGTACATCCCAGATAAGGATAGGCAGCTAAAGCAGCTTGCATATGTCCTGGCAAATCAATTTCCGGAACGACTGTTATAAATCTTTCCTGAGCATATTTTACAATATCACGGGCTTCATCCTGAGTATAAAACCCTCCATATTCTACATTATCATATTCTCCCGAATTACGTCCTATAACAGTTTTTGCACGTTTAGAGCCAATAGTCGTAAGTTCCGGACGTTTCTTTATTTCAATTCTCCATCCCTGATCGTCAGTAAGATGCCAATGTAATCTGTTTATATTATGCAAGGCAAGCATATCTATAAAACGCTTAATAGAATCTGCCGGAAAGAAATGACGCGAAACATCCAAATGCACTCCACGATATGAAAAACGCGGAAAGTCATTTATCTCTACTGCCGGATACACTACATTTCCATGTTCCGTATCAGCCATAGCCTTACGCAAAGTCTGAATCCCATAAAATACTCCTGCTGCTGAAGCACCTTGTATGCTAATATTATTATCACCAACAACCAGGCGATATGCTTCCGGGTTCTTATCATCCAGTCCGGTTGACAAAACAATTGCATTCTTCTCTACTTTCTTATCTGTAACGTCCAGTTTCTTGCCTGTCTGTCCAGCTATATACCCAGACAAAAACTCAGCATTACGTTTCATAGCCTCATCACCTTCAGGATATACAATAGAAGTCGTACCTGCTAGTTCAAAACCCTTATCCGATGAGATTTTTTCAACATGCTGTGGTAAAGGAATAATATCAAAATCGGCCTGAACAGTCTTCTCACTCGTACACGAATAAAAAACACTTCCCCATACCAAAAGAACTAATCCCGTAATTATATTCTTCTTCATACAGAACTTTATTAAAAAAATTAAGAGCAAACTCAATATAATACATAAAAAGTCTGCTCTTAAATAACTTAATGTGTAACTAAAAAATAAATGCAGCTATAATATTAGTTCGCAGTATAGATATAGAATTTTGTAATATCTACTCTAGACGGAACCTCAATCATCTGATACTTCAAGTAACGAGTTGCAACTGTATATTTAAATGCTATATTATGATAAGCACCTGATGTTGCAACTTGTCCCATAGATTTCCAAGAAGAACCATTTTCTGAAGTAAAGATTTCAACTTTAGTCGGACAAAATCCTCCTCCCCAGTGAGAAGTCTGAATACCTGTAACATTTTTTACTTCTTTTAGGTCGACAGTAAGCCAGAATGGAGTACCATTAGTAGCAACATCACCGCCTCCTTTACCATTCACAGAATTAGCAGCTGCATTTTCCACTCCATCCATAAAAGTAAATACCCAATTAGTGATATCTGTATTCAAAGTACTATTTTCCGGAGTCTTTCCAAAGAATAATAAATCCTCTTCTCTTTCTTCCTTCTTTTGAATCTTCACAGAAAGTGACTTATGCAAATCAGAAAGAACAACATCCGAAGCAACTGACTCAATTCCTGCTACATTAATATTTAATGTATATTCAGCAGCTTCTGAAACAGAAGCAATATCCGACCAATCTGTGATAGATATAGAAACTGGTTCTGATTTTGTACTACCAGCTTTTATCACAGCTTTATTTGACGACATTGTTATTTTTTCTGAACTAATTCCTTCACATGTAGCACTTATATCTACCGTAATATCATTACTAGCCGCTTTCTGTATAGTAGCCATCACATCCATAGCCACTGTACCCTCAATCTCCTTTCCTGTAAAATGTTCCAAAGTTACAGTTTGTATAGGCTTCAGATAATTCGTCGGCAACAGAGAAACATATGTCATATTCCATTCATTTACCGCATTCTCATCATCATCACTACATGAAGAAAACGGAATGATGCAGCTCGAAATAGCCGCAACTAATATATATCGTAAAAACTTTTTCATATTATTAAGATTCTTTTCAAAGGTACTATCCTCTAAATCGGGATAGCACCTTTATGTTAACAAAATAATTATTCAGGCCATGCTGTAGATTCATCTGTAGATAAAATATCGTGAACCCAAACAACATCTTTAGAAGTAGTTAAAGAATGATTATGTCCTGTAGCATCAACAAAGTTCTTACCTTCTCCTTCATTCAAGCGCCAGTATGCTTCCAATCCTTCAGAACTTGGACTAACCTGTACCATGCTATTCTGAATCTGAACGGCAGAACGTGCAACAGACCAAATACGAGCTTCACTTACTAAGATCTTACAGCTTCCCCACCAGCCACTTTGGTTACCATCACCATCGGTAAACCAATTTATACTAGTAAATGTTCTACAAGGATCTGAGCAAGCTAATGTACCACTATCTACACCGTTAACATAAATCTTGTAGTTCATACCATCAAATGTCACAGCCAAATGCTGCCATTTGTTAACTTCAAAATGATGACTTGGGTTAACATACATACCATCATGCAACTGAATCTGAACCAGAGAATGCAAAGGATGATCAGGATTTTCAGCATTCGGGTCTTCAAAACGCAATAAAATGTAACGCTTTTTATCACTTCCTCCATCGTCTGTTGAGAAGACTGCACGGTTACGATTATCTGTATCACTCACCTGGAAACGTACTTCAATGGTATACTGAGCATAAGTTTCCGGATTATCAATATAGCTCTGTGAGAATAGTTTTGCACCTCCAACAAACATTGGGGCAGAAAAACGAATAGTACTTTCTGCTAGAATAACAAAGCTACCAGTATTATCCATTGCAGGCAAAGCTCCATCTTTGGCAACCAAACGTAAAGGTAAAGCGTAAGACTCGCCCGATTTCATCATTTCATCAGAGAAAGCTTCCAAAGTAATTTCTGTTTCCTCTGCATTGTACTCACCAGCTTTAATCAATATATCTTCCGGCAATATATACTGACCTTTAGGTAATGTTATGTAACTTGTTCCATTCTGTCTATTAAACTCATCCAGAACAGAAGGATCTACAACTAATTTATAATGATTATCAGTAGTTGACAAATCACTCAAATGTATGTTCAAGGTTGTTTTACTTTCACCATCTACACTGACATTAACCTTCGAACTAGTACCAGACAATGCTTCTTTAATAAATGCATGAGTATCTAATACATCATATTCAGCATTATCGCAAGATGTAAAAGCTCCCAATCCAGCAATAACAGCTGAAAGAAGCCATATTTTTATATAATTTTTCCGTTTCATAAATTATTTCTCTTATTTTTTTAATAATGTGTGACTAGAAGGATTCATTATCTGAATAGCATTTCGCATATTCTTATATTCAGGATTTGTTCCAAATTCAGCTTCCATACGATAAGCTCCGACGCCTGCTTTCTGGAAACCGTTACGTGGAACCCAACGAGCCATGCCTTCTAATGACTTCATTTTATTTCCATAACTATCAGTAAAATCATATCCACCATTCATGGCAATATCTACTGCTTCAAAATTTTCAGTCATTATAGTCATATTAGTAACCTTCTCTTCACCTAATTCTTCGCCAAATGTAGAAATCAGAGCAGGTCCCCAAACATTTCCGTCAATCAAACGACCATTCAAATTACCATCCCCAGAGCAACTATAAGCCTGAATAATGAAATAATCGAAATAATGTCCAATTTCCGGTCTATCTGTTATTCTCTGAGGCTCTCCGTCTATAACCAACAGCTTTCCTGTTCCAGATTTAGGTCCAAAGTACTTACCTAATTCATCTACAAAAATGAAAAAGTTATTATTATCACTCTGTTTGACAATATTACCATGATAAGGTCCAGCAACGGGCTCATAGTCAATATCAAACCCATCATATCCATACTTATTCAAGGTATCAGCTACAGCTCTGGCATATGTACGGATTGCATTTTCTACAGCTTCTGTATTGCTTTCATCTTCAGGCCACCCCCAAAATTCATTAATAGCATCCTGTTCACTGGCATATCCATTTTCTTCCCAGTTGGCAGTAACAGATTTAGGAGTCATACCTTTGCCAATATTATCTATAATAGAGCAATATATGATTTTAGTACCTTTTACCTGCTGTACAAACTGCATATCTCGTTTTTGAGCATCAGATAAATCCAAGCCATTGTCCCAAATAGATACAATATCCATACTATCCGGGATACCAGCTAAAGATGTTTTCATAAAAGCACCTTCAGCATTCCATCCACTATACCATCCGAAAGCAACCTGATGATCAGTCTGCTTATACGCTCTTAATGCAGCATAATATTCTTCAGATGTAATTTCTTCAGGAAAGCTCTCTGCTTCGGTTTCCGTCCAATCGCTACAGCTTGCTACAAAAGGAGCGGCTAAGGAAAGTAACAATGCGTATATATAATATCTCTTTTTCATAGATTATTTCTTTTTTGAATATTCAATTAATTTTTCTTTGCCCATTTCAAATCAGTAGCTTCATTGTCAGCGCCACCCAATTCAGCTACACCCTGATTATAGTTTGCTGTATTATTCTGTGCTTCTGTATATGGGAAGCTCAAACGACGCATACCTCTTATACTACTTACGCCACAATCGGAAAGATTATCAATGCAAGGATAAAGTTCAGGATAACCTGTTCTACGATATTCTGCCCATGCTTCCATACCCAAAGGATAATTGGCAATCCACTTCTGAGTAATAATACGCTGGAAGTTTTTACCTGTAAGCGAATTATCGTTGTCATCCCATTTCACAGATACTGTATTAGTAATAGAAGCCGGTGCGTTTTGTACATCATCACTAGCATGTGATACGACAGGAGCTTGATCTATAGCTAAATAATCATCAGCAGCTACAGTATATTGTTCCATAGAAAGATTAATACCTGTTTCATAATATTCCTTAGCAGATTTATTACCAACATTCCAGCCTCTTAAAATACCTTCTGCACGTAAGAATGCTGTTTCTGCAGCACAAAATACCAGCAACTTATCAGATCCAGAAATGGCAGGTGTAGAGAAAGCAGAAGCAGCTCCTTTATCAAAATTGCTATCACCTGTACGCATACCGACATACTGATCTGTTTTGCCTGTCATAGTCGACTTATTAAAATACTTAGGCATACGAGGATCGTTATAAGCATTCATATAATCGACAATATTAGCATTTACACGCAAGTCACCCCAGCTGACAGCAGCCAATTGATAAGGATTAGTCTGTGTGCCACAGTCCATCATAGCATTGTCAGCATTAGTTTCAATTAATCCAGCCTTATCGGCAACAGCAGCCTCAGCTGCTTCCTTTGCCATATCAGGCCAAGCATTGCTGATACGCATTGCAACGCGTAAACGCATAGAATTGGCCAATTTAGCCCAACTTGCATAATTACCGCCAAACACCGGATCATTTGAACCTAGAGGAGCAAATCCACTTGTACCTACATAATAGTCATAAAGCACACTTGCAGCATTTGCCAAGTCTTCCAAAATATGCTTGTAAACTTCTTCCTGAGAATCGTAAGCTACATAGAAATTACCTTTCTTTACCTGACTATAAGGAAGAGGACCATAACAGTCTGCTACACGCAACATGGTAATGGCACGAATCATGCAAGCAAATGCATAATAATGACCTGTAGAGTTTGTTGCTTCCTGAATTTGGAAAAAGTTTCCATAAATCTTTTCAAACGGAGTATTCCATGGACCTGCACTCCATGCGTCACTTGGATTAAATGTTCCAAAGTTTGTTCCACTCCATGTATTAGAACAACAAAGATAACCACCTAACTGTCCTACCATCTGATCCATCATCTGAGAATCATTCTGCTGAATATTGACAATAGTTTCAATCATTGATTTCATCAGTGTAGCAGGATCGGCTTCATGGATCTGATACTGATTAGTATTATATTCTTCAAATTTATCGGTACAACCTCCTGCCAACATCAGTAAAGCTGCTCCCAATGTTATATGTTTCAAATAATTTTTCATAACGTGAATCTCCTTTAAAATTAGAATTGAACTTTTACATTAAAACCAATATTACGCAAACTTGGCTGCATAAAATAGTCCACATTCATATAATAGTTACTTGAAGTAGCTGCAGACAATTCTGGATCGAAAGGAGCTTTACAATAAATCATCCACAAGTTACGTCCTACAACACCTAAAGTAACATTAGCTACATTCTTAAACCATTTTTTAGGCAGAGTATAGTTCAAGCTCAATTCCTGCAAACGTACATTTGTTGCACTATACAAATAATAGCGAGCATATCCACCTTCACCTGTACCAATTGTCTGATAGTATTTCTGAGCATCAACCATACCATTATTAATAGGAATACCACCATTATCACGAGCTGTAGCAGAAGCTTCAGATACACCGTAATAATCCAAAATACCTTGTGTTGCTGAATAAGCCAATCCACCAACTCGAGCAGATAAAACAACTCCTAAATCAATACCTTTATAAGTAAAGTGGTTAGTCCATCCCAAATTGAAATCTGCATCCAAATCTCCAACTTTAGTCGGCGTAGAAGAAGATGTCATTGAAAGATTTCCATTCTGGTCTACTTTAATGTTACCATTGTTGTCACGAGTTAACTGATTGTATACATAAATATCAGTCATTGAACCACCTTCTGTCAAAATAACGCGGGGAGCAACATTTTCTTTTCCTAACCAACCAACAGGCATATTATCCATTTGGATTTCTTCTCCGGTCACAGGATTTATACTACCACTAGCCAAACGTACAACTTTATTACGGTTCAATGTGAATGTTGCATTTGAAGACCATCCAAATCCAGCCCATTCATCCTGGAAGCCAAGAGCTAATTCCAGACCTTGGTTTTGTACGTTACCAGCTTGTACAATCGCTTTATTATAACCAGAAGAAGAAGGTATATCAACCTTAAATGTTTGATTTAAAGTATTTGACCGATAATAAGTTGCATCTAAATTGAAACGGTTTTCCCAGAACTTCAAATTAAGACCGATTTCCCAAGACTTAGTCTTTTCTGGTTTCATATTATCCATCGGGTATACAGTCGGATTTTCCCAGTTGTGAGTTTGAGCATTATATTCATAACCAGGATTTGTCAGATAACGATCAAATGATGAAGCTACAACTGTATATGAACCACGAACCTTTGCATAAGTAATAACCTCCGGCAGTTCAAACATCTCAGACAATACAGCAGACAAACCAACTGATGGATAGAAGAAAGAAGCCTGATCAGAGAAAGCTAATTTAGAATCCCAGTCATTACGTCCTGTTAATGTTAAATACAACTGATTTCTCCAGCTTAACTCAGCACTAGCAAATACACTCTGAATTTCATCCTGGTATCCTTGAGGATCCGGTTTGTAGTTAGCAGAGAAGTTAATGTTATTAATTTGGAAGAAATTCGGAATAATCAAGTCACCGGCAAGGAACAATTCATCCATCGAAGTATGATAGATAGATGCACCAAAGTTTGCATTCAGTCTAAACTCACCAAAAGTTTTATCAATATTACCTAAAACATCAGCATACAGCGAACGTTCCTGGCGCATTGCATCTTCCAAACCACCATTCACACCACAGAAAGTAGTAAGAGTAGAAGCCGATTTTTCATTACGGTTACGATAATCTGAGTTATCCAAATTTACACGTCCTGTAATATTGAACCAATCGGTAACTTTCCATTTTAAAGAAGCGCTCAACATATAACGTTTCTTTTCAGAAGTACGCAAAATTTTATTTTGAATCCAATACGGATTTTGTAAAGACATACCACCATCACCATATGGCCAATATTGCCTCATATATCCATAATCTGTATCATAACGTTCATACAAACGGATTTCATCGAAGTTATCACCACGAGGGAATAAATACAGAGCTGGCAATGGGTTGTAATACTGTCCCTGTGACACCATATTCTTATTATTCTGAATAATGTATTGAGCACCGATGTCCAAAGTCAAACGATCATTCAAGAAGTTTGTTGTATTACGAGCCGTAAAGTTATAACGGTTATAACTATTATTAGGAAGGATACCATCTGAATTTGTTGTAGATGCAGACAAATAAGTCTGGTTCTTTGAATTACCTGTAGATAAAGCAATTGAGTTAATGATGTTTGTTCCTACATTGAAGAAATCCGAAGGATCATATCTGTTAGCTGTAGCAGCTCCCCAGCTAAACAAACCAGAACTTGTACCATAACGATTTTGCATTTCAGGCATGATATATGCCTTAGAGAAAGTTGTACTGTTTGATACTGTAATATTAGTTTTTTCAGTCTGACCTTTCTTTGTAGTAATCAATACGACACCATTTGCAGCAGCAGAACCATACAAGGCAGCAGCAGAAGGACCAGTCATCATACTAACACTGGCAATATCATCCGGGTTCAAATCGGCAACAGCATCAGAGCCACCCATATCACCGTACTGACCTTCACCACCACTCGAACCTGTATTAAAGATAGGCACACCATCTATTACATACAAGGCATTGTTATCCTTTGTCAAAGATTTCATACCACGCATAACGACACGAGCAGCACCACCGGCACCAGTTGCACCGCTACTGATTTGTACACCAGCAACTTTACCAGCCAAAGAATTCATAAAGTTCGCATCTTTTACAGCAGTCAAAGCATCACCTTTCACTTCCTGCACATTATAACTCAAAGCTTTCTGTGAACGCTTGATACCTAAGGCAGTTACGACAACCTCATCCAAGACTTCTGTGTCTTCCTTCATTACAATCTGTCCCAACTGAGGACGAACTGTCATTGTCTGAGTCTTATAGCCGATATAAGAAATCTCAAGAGTTGCTCCTTCATTCACAGACAAGGTAAAATTACCATCAATATCGGTAATAGTACCGTTTGTTGTTCCAACTTCAAGGATACTTACGCCAATCAAGGGCTCACCCTTTGCGTCAACTACCTGACCTGTTGTGGTAACCTTTGCCACAGAACTCGATGACAACGATTCATTTGATACTGAACTGCTACTTGATGAAGCATACAATGCTGCATTATGACCGGAAGCAATCAGCAAGAACAAGAGTAATTTTGATAATTTACTTCGTTTCATAGATTAAGATTTAATTTGTTATTAAAAAAGGTATCCTATTTTTTTTAAAGCAGATGCAAATATAATTATTTTACATTATCGATAGTATAAAAACAAAATAATTATATATATATTTTATAATAATTAAATATCTTAAAAATGTTAAGAACGAATTTAAGATATTTAATTACCTATCATTTCACAATGATTTCATCGACAAACTGTATACCATCTTTATATAAAGAATCAGCCATTGCCTGATATCTGATATATCGTGCATCAGTTTCACCTTCCCAACTGAATTTTTTAAATGACACTGAATCATCTTTTTGAACCTGATGATCAATAGCAGTTAGCTGAGTATAATCTTTACCATTAACAGAAGATGATATGACAACTTTTGATGGCATGTATACATAAGGTCCCCAAATCTGCATGAAATCAGCAGAGACAGAATGAATCTTTGTAACCTTCTCCAAGTCAATCACTACATCCATCCGATGATTATTTGCAAATCCCAGCCAACGTTTATCATTATAATTCCATCCTCCACGCAGACCATCAGTCAATGTTTTTTCTCCATTTGCCGGATAATTAGGCCAATACGGAATATTGAAAGTCACTTTTTTACCCAATGCCAAATGTTCTACCGGCTGGCTATATTCTTTTCTATTACCTATTTCCTTAGCATAATCAAAAGTATTATATCCTTTCTCTTTAAGTACCGGTATTATCTTTAATATTCTTTCGTGGAAAGAATCCCAAGATTTTTTTTCAGGTGCAGTCCATGCTACTTCCGACAATGCAATGGCACGCGGATAAAGCATATATTCCATATGCTCATCAGTTGGAATATATTCTGCCCACAAATTTGCTTGGACTCCCAATATAAAATCTTGTTTGTCTGCACTAATGGAATCAGGAACAGGATTATAAGAATATACTTTTTCCAACGGCAGATAACCGCCAATAGCCTCAGGCTGAGAATATGGTGCATCCTGATAACTGTCGAAATAACAATATTCTCCAGGAGTCATAATTGCATGATGACCAGATAATACGGCATCAATTCCGCCTTGTTCACCACGCCATGACATAACAGTTGCATTAGGAGCTAATCCACCCTGAAGTATTTCATCCCATCCCAGCAAACTGCGTCCATGTTCGTTCAGGAAACGCTCCATACGATGAATCAGATAACTCTGCAATTCATCAACATCCTTCAACCCTTCTTCTTTCATACACTTCTGACACAAGGGACAGCTTTTCCATGCAGCTTTCGAAGCTTCATCACCTCCAATATGGATATATTCGGAAGGGAACAACTCCATTACTTCTGTCAGCACATTTTCAAGAAATTCAAATGTCTTTTCATTGCCGACACAAAAATCAGATTGCTTTCCCGGTTCATGGGTACACGATAACTCCGGATATGCAGTAAGCACCTCTTCTGAATGAGAAGGCATTTCTATCTCTGGAATGATAGTGACACAATGTAACCGTGCATACTCTACCATCTCACGGATATCATCTTTTGTATAATAACCTCCTTGTGCTTCCGGATCTGTTTCTTCACAATATCCTCTATCACCATTCCACCACTCTTTCCAAGTCTTTCCTTTACGCCATGCAGCCAACTGAGTCAAACGAGGATATTTATCAATAGCAATTCTCCATCCTGCTGCATCAGTAAGATGCAGATGCAATCTGTTAAATTTATAATGAGATAACAGATCTATCTGCTTCTTTACAAATTCTTTCGAACGGAAATGACGCGAAACATCAAGCATAATTCCTCGATAGGGAAAACGAGGTTCATCTACTATATCAACAAACTGCACACGTCCTTTACCCTGCTCCGCCAACTGGATTAAACTCTGTACACCATAGAACAAACCGGCATCAGACAAAGCTTTTATAGAAACTCCATCTTCGCCAACATGTACAGAATAACCTTCGGGAGAAGAAATACCCTCAATAGCATCTACCAGTTCCAGACGAATAGAATTTGTCTTTGTATTATCCGCTTCGTACGATACTGGTAAGTTAGTCTCAGTAAATGCCGTTTTAACTATAGCCCAATCATCTTCATTTCCCTCAAAAGAAACACGAGTGTCCTTGTTCCATTCGAACGTACCGTTACCAAAAGAACATGAAAGCGGCAAAGGTGTTATAGCTACTTCATCTTTCTTTGTACAGCTGCCAGCCAGCAACAGCACCAGACTCAAAAGAGCCAACAGTGATTTTTTCATATAATCATTAATTTAAAATTATTTCGTCTACCAATAAAAATGGAGCCTTACCTGCATCCCAGTGCCAATCGGGCATACTCTTTTCACTGATTACCTTTATTTTAACATATGTAGCCTTACAAGGATCAAATGAAAGCTCATGTTCTATAATTCCATCTGAGTCAGACTCCTGCATTTGCTTATACTCTTGAGAAGCAACTTCTTTATAATTCTTATTGTCGGAGGATACAGAAACAGAAAAACCTCTGGCATCGAAAAGCCATGCATCTTTTCTGACATATACATGAACTGAAGCTGAGCTCAATATAGTTTCAGCCTGCATATTTATGACAGCCTCCAAATCATTACCTGCTACAGCCAGCCATGCTCCTGTATCGAAACTGTGATTACCATTTCTTCCGTCGACCAAAACGACCGGTCCGTCAGGGCTAAAACGGAATTCATTGGGCTGCAACAGCACAACAGGTTTCAAGGTAGCTTTATTGAAACGAATGGTATCAACAGATATTTTACTTGTACGGTCCGGATGAACTGCCATTGTTTTTAATACAACAGACTGGTCTATCGTAAAAGGTTTTGTATATTTCAATGATTTTTCTGTTGGATCCTGACCATCAAGTGTATAATAAATAGGATCATCGGCCATCGTACTTAACTGTACATTCAATACATGATTTACCGTATCAGCTTTCATGTCAACATTTACATCGTACACATGTGTAGCATAATTCCAGCCATAACAATCGTATACAGCAACCAGATGAGGAACTCTCCGCAGAAAATCTTTATAATCTTTTTTAGAAGGATCAGTCCACTGAACTTCCGCAGCTGCTCCTAGACGAGGAAGAACCATATATTGAACCTGAGAGAATACAGGAATATATTCTGTCCATAAATTAGCCTGTACACCTTTTATATATTGCTGCTCTTCTTTCGTCAGTTCCTTAGGCATCGGTTCATAATTATAAGTCTTCTCAATAGGCAGATATCCACCGATAGCCAGAGGCTCATCTTCCACTTTCTTAGACTGATAATAATCGAAATACAAATATGTATTGGGAGTCATTATCACATCGTGATGCTGATGAGCAGCTTCAATGCCTCCACTTTCACCAATCCACGACATCAATGTAGCATCAGGCACCAAACCTCCTTCCAGTATCTCTGTCCAACCAATGATACGTTTTCCTTTCTCTTTCAGATATTTTGCAGCTTCCTGAATCATATAACTCTGCAAACGTTGTTCCTTTGTATGTTTGGCATCCGATTTCAATCCCAGACTCTTGATTCGCTCCTGACACTTCGGACACTTCTCCCAACGAACTTTCGGACACTCATCTCCGCCAATATGAATATATTCAGACGGGAATATATCAGCAACTTCAGACAACACGTCTTTTACAAACTGCAATGTAAAATCATTTCCTACACATAAAACATCCTGAGATACCCCCCATATCGTTCTTACTTCATAAGGTCCTCCGGTACAGCCCAATTCTGGATAAGCTGTCAGTGCAGCCTGCATATGTCCCGGCAAATCAACTTCAGGAATGATAGTAATATGACGCTTGGCTGCATAATCAATTACATCACGCAATTCATCCTGAGTATAATATCCACCATAAGGTTTCCCATCGTATATACCACTATACCAACGACCGACTACCGTTTCTTTACGCTCTGAAGCAACAGACATCAGTTTGGGATATTTCTTTATTTCAATACGCCAACCCTGATCGTCAGTCAAATGCCAGTGGAAACGGTTAATATTATGCAATGCGAGCATATCAATAAAAGTCTTGACTTCATCTACCGTATAGAAATGACGAGCCACATCCAGCATCGCACCACGATAAGCAAACCGAGGCTTATCATAAATCTCTACTGCAGATAAATTCACGTTTATATCCTGAGCCACAGGTAAAGATTTTCTTAAAGTCTGGATGCCATAAAAGACACCAGCTTCGGAAGCTCCGGAAATGCAAACTCTTTTATCATTAACAATCAATTTATATGCTTCTGCGTTATCGTCACTCAGATCAAGAGTCAGGCAAATCGCTCCATCTACCGGCATACCAGCATGGGAAGTCAGCTTTACTCCTGTCTGTCTTTCTACATAATCAACCAAGAACTCTGCATTATCCTGCATCTTCCGATTGTTTTCAGGATATATAACAGCAACTCCGTCTTTCAACAAAAAAGAAGCATCTCCTTTACAATTTACATCTAGTGGCTTGGGAATGATTTCATAATCAGAATTCAACGTTCTTTTTTCGGAGCATGCATAAAAACAAGTAGAAAACAATATACACAGCACGCCCATCAAATTAAATGAAATCCTTTTCATACAGCAAGTAAAGATTTAAGTATAACAAAATGGCAATTCCATCTATTTTTGCAATTACCTTATGCAAAGGTATAAATTTAAATAACAATAGCAAGAATATTAATTAAATATTTTAATAATAAACAAATCCTTATTTCTGTATTTAAATAATTATAACATATATAATTGACATCATCAATATATCAATAAACAATACTTCGGTAAATTTTTACCGATAAATTAAAATTAAACATAGAATCGGCATAATCCGGTTCAAAAATATATTCAAGAGATCATTGAAATACTGTCAAGAATGAATCGTCAAGGAGTAAGAAAAGGGATGAAAAAGATATGCTAAACAGCTGAAAACCAACAGAAAAGTATTGCATAATTTGTTGATTATTAGTAAATTAGAAGTATTCCACCACTTTTAATTATGACTAAAGAATCACTCCTTATGCAATACCAATCCGAGTGCAGAAACGCTCTCGAATCAGTTGTAAATATAAGCAAATCTTTTCAGAAAGTATTCATGGATGCAATGAAATTGTTCATGGCTATACCTAACCGCGTCAATTTCCTTCAAATGGGACGATATGGATGTTTCTCGGAACAGACATACCGGAACAATTTTGAGAATGATGACTTTGACTGGTTTTCCTTCAATGAAGCCATCATCAGGGAACACCTTAAAGGTGGTCGCAAGGCGATAGCCGTTGATCCGTCTTTCATTCCAAAATCAGGCAGCAAAACGCCGTGGATTGGCTATTTCTGGTCCGGTTGTGCCGGTGAATACAAACGTGGACTGGAAATAACCGGTATTGGAGTTATAGACGTTGACAACCATGAATGTATGACTTTGGGCTCTGTACAGACACCTGATAACGCAACGTTGGAAAGCTACGGGAAGAATCTTGTAGACTGGTACAGTTCTTACCTTATCAGCATACAGGAACATCTGAAACGTATTTCTGGCACTGTCGTATGTGATGCGTTCTTTTCAAAGGCAACTTTCATCAAACCATTGTGTGAGAACGGATTCCACGTTATAAGCCGCTTCAGAAATGATGCAGTGTTGTTTTATCCCACCTTAGAAAATAGGACAGGAAAACGCGGACGTCCAAAATTGTATGACGGAAAGATTGATTTTGAAAATCTGGACATCACAAGATGTACCGAGTATAAAGTGAACAAGGGTAAACTTTATGGACTGAAAGCATACTCCAAAGCACTCAAACGTTTTTGTGAGCTTAGCTGTATGGTATCCTATGGATGGAAGAACGGACAAATGGCAGCTGTATTTCTCCACGGACGAGATGCAGGATGCCAAGGAGGTTTTAGACTTCTACAGGACACGTTTCCAGCTCGAATTCTGCTTTCGCGATGCCAAGCAACATGCCGGAATGACGAACTGTCAGGCAACCGACTTCAGAAAACTGGCATTTCACTTCAATGCGTCACTTGCAGCGATAAACCTTGCCAAAGCTGCCTGTAAGAAGATGGGAATAAAATATTCCATATCATCATGCAAGTCAGTCATACACAATGCTTACATGCTTGAACGATTTATTTGCGTGTCTGGGATTGAGCCAAACACGCAATTAATTGACAAACTTTTCAAAGAACTCATTTTATTTACCGCCAAAGCCGCTTAGGCTTGGCGAATTTTTAACGAACTATTGTCAATAAAAGAAGCTCAATAGAAATTGCTGATAGAAATAAAAAACATATACAAAAAAGTTTATTCCTATTCTGATTTTTAAGGACTATTGCTGTTTAATCAGCCAATAAGATAAAATCAGTCAATACAGATTCAAAAGCCAAAACCAGAAACAGAACTCAACAAAATAACCATCGGCTTATGCAGCATATATAATAAGGAGTATAAAAATTACCCATTCCTTCTTTTCTTCCACAACTGCCAGCTATTGATTATGTTCTGCCATACCACATAACTCCCAGGAGCTATCGCCGATGCCGGATTCAAATAAGTGTATGCCATCCATATTGCAAGTACCGTATTTTTTTGTCCTAATGCCTGGCCACCACTGATACGGTTGTCGTGTCGGCCACCAATATACTTTCCAAGCCAGAACTGCAACACACACACAACAAGAGCCCAGAAAGCAATCAGAAGTTCTTCACCCACAGAAATGTTTCCTTCAACAACCGAGCGGGTAGTCTGTCCCATTACAATAATCAGAGCTAAGGCCCACAAATAAAAAGCCATATCTTTCAATCCTACAAGAAAACGGTGAACAGAAGGAAAGAAACGGCGCAAAAGGACAGCTGTAAAAAATGGGAACAACAGCAATGGAAAGACCTTTCCTAATATACGCAAAAAAGATTCTCCAAAAGCAATATCAGTTGGTTCTACCAAAGGAAAGACCAATGGAACCATGATAGCCGCAAGCAAATTTGACAACAATGTATAAGTAGTAAGCGCAGCAGCACTTCCTCCCAGCTTTCCAGTAATAACAGCTGCTGCTGTAGCAGTAGGACAAATCAAACATACCATAGCTCCTTGCAATGCAGCACGCCAATATTCATCCAGCGGCAAAAAAAGCAACAGACATGCTACTAGCAAACAAGACAGGAACTGGACAAGCAACAACCATCCCTGCCAGCATTGCGGAACAAGTTCTTTTACCTCAACCTTACAGAAAGTCAGCAACAACTGGGCAAAAATAAGAAATGGTGTAAGCCATGCTATCAGAATTTTCACAACCGGCCGAGTCGGAGTCAGAAAATCGAATGTCGCAAAACAAAAATAACCTATAACTCCTGCAAGCATTGCAAGAGGAAGTGTCCAATTCTTTATAAACTGTAACATAATCACTCTGTTTATTCAACCGACAAAAGTACGCAAAACCATCAAAACATATTGTAATTTTAATTGTTTTTATAGGCGTTATCTACTGAAAACTAATTCTTGTCAATGTAAATAGAAACAGAGTGCAAAAAAAATATTAACTTTGCAACGAATGAACTATATGAAAAAGAATATATTCCACATACTATATATTATTTGTTTTCTGCTGATTTTCGGACAATCAGAAAATGGACAGGCTGCTGCACAGAAGCAATTTACTGTAGTTATCGATGCAGGACATGGAGGAAACGATCCCGGTGCCATAGGAAAACGCGGACGTGAAAAGAATATCAACCTGAATGTCGCATTAAAATTAGGACAGTTCATCGAAAACAACTGTAATGATACACGCGTCGTATATACCCGTAAAAAGGATACATTCGTTCCACTGCACAGACGAGCAGAAATAGCCAATAACGCAAAGGCTGATTTATTTATTTCAATACACACCAATTCTCTTGCATCACGAAATAGCAAAGTCAGTGGTACAGAGACCTATACACTAGGTCTTCACCGTACACAAGAAAATCTGGAAGTTGCCAAGAAAGAAAACTCTGTAATCTTAATAGAGGACGACTACAAGCAACGTTATGCAGGATTTAACCCAAATTCGGCTGAAAGCTACATCATATTCGAGTTTCTTCAGGATAAATACTTGTCGCAGAGTGTAAACTTTGCTTCAATGATACAAAAACAGTTCCGCCAAAGTGCGCGCCGTATAGATAAGGGAGTGCATCAGGCTGGCTTTCTGGTACTACGTGAAACATCAATGCCTAGCGTGCTGATAGAACTGGGATATATCACCAATCCTAACGAAGAAGCGTATCTGTTATCAGAACAAGGTTCCTCTGCTTTGGCCAAAAGCATTTATCAGGCTTTTTTAAATTATAAACAGCATAGCCGAAAAAGTGCAACTGCAGTTTCTCCAGTCAGTGAACCAGAAGAAGATATAGAAACTCCAGAATCAGAACCACAGCAAACAAACATAGAAAGTATGCAAAGTCCTTCTCCTGTTGCATCCAAGCCTTCTGAAAAGAACACTACAGCTACTTCAAAGAAAACAGAAACAGATAACAAGCCGGTATTCAAAATTCAGATACTTACTTCAGACAGAATACTTCCTGCACAAAGCAGATTATTCAAAGGACTGTCACCTGTAAGCCGTTATAAGGAAAACGGAATCTACAAGTATACTTATGGGGAAAGTACGGATTACAACCGCATACTCCGCTTAAAACGAAGTAAAGTAGACGGTAAGTTTAAGGATGCTTTCATTATAGCCTTCAAGAACGGAGAAAAAATGAATATCAATCAAGCTATCAGAGAATTCAAGAAAAACAGATAACAATAGAATCCAGACAAATATGAAAAAAGAAGTAAAAATAGGTTTAGCAGGAATTGCCGCGTTACTTATACTTTTCTGTGGCATCAATTACCTGAAAGGTATTAATATGTTTAAGCCGGAAAGCTATTATCATGTAGAGTTTACCGATATTAACGGACTTGCTCAATCCAGCCCCGTATTCGCTAATGGATTTAAAGTTGGTATCGTACGTGATATAGAATATAATTACCAAAAGCCAGGACATGTTGTTGTGGGTATCGAAATGGATCAGGAAATGAAGATTCCTACAGGAAGTAAAGCTGAGCTTATAACAGAAATGCTGGGAACTGTAAAAATGAATCTCATCCTGAATCACGAAAGTACCACATATTATAATGAGGGAGACACATTACCAGGTACAGCTAATACAGGACTGTTAGGAGCAGCAGAAAAAGATCTGCTTCCCAAAATGGAACAAATGCTTCCTAAACTGGATTCCATTCTGGGTTCATTAAATAAATTATTGGCAGATCCTGCATTGAGCAAAACATTGCATAATGCAGAACAGCTGACAGCTTCTTTAAATTCAACAAGTGCCCAGTTGAATAAGTTAATGTCAACCGATGTTCCTCAGCTGACAGGTAATGTAACTGCTATTACAGAAAACTTAAAGACTATTACCGACAATTTAAAAGGTGTAGACTATGCATCTACTCTTGCCAAAGCTGATTCTACACTGCAAAATGTATATTTGCTTACAGATAAATTAAACAGAAAAGACAATACGCTAGGATTACTTATGAATGATTCCAGCTTGTATAATAACCTGAATGCAACAACAGCCAACGCTGCCAGCCTGCTAGAGGATTTAAAGTCTCACCCAAAACGTTATGTACATTTCTCACTTTTTGGGAAAAAAGATAAATAAACACACTATATAGAAATATTCCAAATAATAAATTAGACTAACATCTAAACAAATAGAATAATAACTTCTTGATTATCAAGCAAAAGCAATCAAGAAGTTATTATATTCAAAGACAGAAACAAATATATAAACATTTGAGAAACAACTTCTTGCAAACGAGCAAATCTGGGAATATTTCTAAAGAAGCCATTCAACAAACAAACCACTGATTCCCAACCTATTGTAAGAATAATTAAAAAAGCAAACAAAAAGACATTTGTTTTTCTGAAAATTGATTACGAAATTTGCAAACGTAGAAGTTTCGCTTTATTAATAACAGATTAAATATGATTGAAAACAATCAGGCTATTGCATTGTGGAAACGTTGCTTAAACTTTATAAAAGATAACGTTAATGCGACAGCCTATAAAACATGGTTCGAACCCGTCGTTCCATTAAAATACGAGGATAAAGCCTTGACTATAGGGGTTCCCAGTCCTTTCTTCTATGAATATTTGGAAGAAAAGTATGTGGGGCTCTTGCGTGCCGCCATTTATAAAGAAATTGGTGAAGGCACAGAGTTGATGTATTCTATACTCACAGACAAGACAAACCATATAGCCATCGATATGAAAGGGACAGAGCGTTCATCAGCTTTGCCTCCTCAGGCTCCTATACATAATGGTAATAAGGCTCCCAGCCTATTACAAGCTCCGGCTGTGCAAGACTTAGATCCACACTTGAACCCTAATTATAACTTTGAAAATTTTATAAAGGGAACAAGTAATGAGTTTTCAAGAACTGTGGCCGAAACCGTAGCTCAAAATCCGGCACGTACATTCAACCCTTTATTTCTGTATGGTCCGTCAGGTGTTGGAAAGACACACCTTATCAATGCCATAGGTACACGTATAAAGGAACTTTATCCGGAAAAGCGTGTTTTGTATGTATCTGCACACTTATTTCAGGTACAATACACAGACTCTGTGCGTACAAATCACTTCAATGATTTCATCAGTTTCTATCAAACTATTGATGTGCTGATTATCGACGATATCCAAGAGTTTGCCGGTGTAACCAAGACACAGAATACATTCTTCCACATATTCAATCACCTGCACCAGAACGGAAAGCAGTTGATTTTAACTTCCGACCGTGCCCCTGTCATGCTGCAAGGTATGGAAGACCGACTGCTGACACGTTTCAAATGGGGACTTGTTGCTGAATTGGAGAAACCAGACATTGAATTACGCAAAAACATCTTGCGCAATAAAATCCGTCGCGACGGTTTGGTTATTCCAGAATCAGTAATTTGCTACATAGCGGAAAACGTAAACGAAAGTGTTCGCGAACTAGAAGGTATTGTAAACTCACTGTTAGTATATTCTATCCAGCTGAAACGCGAAATAAATCTGGATTTAGCTCAACGTATTGTCCGCAAAGCTGTACGCTGCGCTGAAGTCAAACCACTTACAGTTGATAATATCATCGAAAAAGTATGCAGTCATTATAAAGTGGATGCTTCTACCATCCATACCAAGACCCGCAAACGTGAAGTGGTTCAAGTACGTCAAGTAGCAATGTACCTAGCCAAGAAACATACAGATACATCATCTTCAAAAATCGGTCAGCTGATTGGTAATAAAGACCACGCTACAGTACTTCACGCTTGTAAAATAGTGAAGGATCAGGTAGAGGTAGACAAAGCATTCAAAGCTGAAATTGAAGAAATAGAAGCTAGTTTACATCAAAAATAAGACCAAGAGATACATAAAATAAAAGCCGTGGTATTCGAATACCACGGCTTTTATTTTATGTATCAGACAAGAACATCCCAATTATTTATCAAACAACTGCTGCTTCAATGTTTTTTTCAACAAATCCGACATCGCTTCATTATCAGCCTTTCTATATCTGATATCTGTAAAAATCTGGGCAAGGGTTTCTGTATGATTTATTTCTACAAAATGACGGTTTTCAGGAAGAGATTCCTTATAAGCCAAAATGTCCTCAATCTCTTCTGGTGTATAATCATGATACTTTTCCTGATGGATAATACCCTTTATCGGCAAACGGTCTGGCTGAGCAGGAGATTCATCGGGGTAGCCTACGGTTATTGTTGCAACCGGTATCACCAATTCTGGCAAATTTAATATTTCTATAATCTGATGAGGATTGTAAATGGTAGTTCCTAAAAAACATGTACCCAATCCTTTATCCTCAGCAATCGTACAAAAATTCTGTGTCACCAGCAATGCATCTGTCATTGCATTCATAAAAGAAAGCAAATTATCATATCCCGGTTCAGCTTTTCTTTGGCGACACCATTTACTAAAACGATTAAAATCGGCACAGAAAGTCAGTACAACTGGAGCAGAAGTTACCATCGGCTGGTTAAAATGAGCCGGAGCCAACTGTGCCTTCATTTCCGGATCACGAGTAACAACAACACTATATAATTGCATATTACCCATTGTAGCTGCACGGAAAGAAGTTTCCAGCATATCATTCAACAAATCGACAGGAATATCCTGTGCCTTATATTTACGTATCGTACGTCTGTTCTTTATTGAATCCATAATTAAAAAGTTGATTTATTTACAAAGGTACAAATAAAAAATAAGTATATAACAATGAATAGCAAATAAACACACCAAAAAGACAAAGTTATTCAAAACAGTAAACTTCAAGAAAACCACAAAATCATAAACAGTTAATAATCAAACAAATATAAAAACAAGACGGAAAACTTTGCAGATTGTTAATAACTTCTTTCTCTTTTATTTTGCAAATAAGAAAAACATCTTTAGCTTTGCAGCGGTTTGTTATTCAATAAAGCAATTCTACAAATTAAAAAGAAAATAACGAACTAATATCATTATATAAAAGTGGAAAAACAAACGTACAGCTATGACGAGGCTTACAAGGCATCGTTAGAGTATTTTAAAGGAGATGAACTTGCTGCCCGCGTTTGGGTAAACAAGTACGCTGTAAAAGATTCCTTCGGAAATATTTACGAAAAATCTCCCGTGGATATGCATTGGCGTATTGCCAATGAAGTAGCCCGTATCGAGGCAAAATATCCTAATGCACTCAGTTCGGAAGAACTCTTTGGATTATTCGATCACTTCAAGTACATCGTTCCTCAGGGAAGCCCGATGACAGGTATCGGAAATGATTATCAAATTGCTTCATTATCCAACTGCTTCGTTATCGGTCTGGACGGGAAAGCCGACTCTTACGGTGCTATCATTCGTATCGACGAAGAACAAGTACAGCTGATGAAACGCCGTGGTGGTGTAGGACATGACCTTTCACATATCCGCCCGAAAGGCTCACCTGTAAAAAACTCAGCACTGACTTCTACCGGACTGGTTCCCTTTATGGAACGTTATTCAAACTCAACCCGTGAAGTAGCTCAAGACGGACGTCGTGGAGCACTAATGTTGAGTGTATCTATCAAGCATCCCGACTCTGAAGCATTTATCGATGCCAAGATGACCGAAGGGAAAGTAACTGGAGCCAATGTTTCAGTTAAGCTGGACGATGAATTCATGCAGGCAGCTGTAGAAAACCGTACCTATACACAGCAGTTCCCTATCGATTCAAACGATCCACAGGTAAAAAAAGAAATCAACGCTTCTGCTCTGTGGAAAAAGATTGTTCACAATGCATGGAAATCGGCAGAACCAGGAGTTCTTTTCTGGGACACCATCCTGAGAGAATCAGTACCCGATTGTTATGCAGACCTAGGTTTCCGCACTGTTTCAACCAATCCGTGTGGTGAAATTCCTTTGTGTCCGTATGACTCTTGCCGTCTGCTTGCCATCAACCTTTACTCATATGTAGTAAATCCATTTACTCCTGAGGCATATTTCGACTTTGAATTATTCAAGAAACATGTCGGATTGGCACAACGTATCATGGACGACATTATTGATCTGGAACTTGAGAAAATCGAAAAAATCATGGAAAAGATTGATTCAGACCCTGAAAGTGAAGAAGTAAAGGGAACTGAACGTCATCTGTGGGAAAAGATTTATCGCAAATCAGGTCTAGGACGCCGTACCGGAGTAGGTATTACAGCCGAAGGAGATATGCTTGCCGCTATGGGATTGCGCTACGGAACAGAAGAGGCTACCGAATTTTCTGAAAAAGTACACAAAACAATCGCAATAGAAGCTTACCGTTCTTCAGTCAATATGGCAAAAGAACGTGGAGCATTCGAAATATACGATGCTGCACGCGAAGTAAATAACCCGTTCATCAACCGTATAAAAGACGCCGATCCGGAACTCTACGAAGACATGAAAAAGTACGGACGTCGTAACATTGCCTGTCTGACAATCGCTCCAACCGGAACAACAAGCTTGATGACTCAAACAACATCGGGAATTGAACCGGTATTCATGCCTGTGTACAAACGTCGCCGCAAAGTAAATCCAAACGATGCAAATGTACACGTAGATTTCGTAGACGAAACTGGAGATGCTTTTGAAGAATACGTTGTATTCCACCATAAGTTCCTGACATGGATGCAAATAAACGGATACGATCCAGACAAACATTATACACAGGAAGAAATAGACGACCTGGTTGCCAAATCTCCTTATTATAAAGCTACATCAAACGATGTAGACTGGCTGATGAAGGTCAAAATGCAGGGACGTATCCAAAAATGGGTAGACCACTCAATCAGTGTCACTATCAACCTGCCAAATTCTGTTGACGAGGAACTGGTAAACCGCCTTTACGTAGAAGCATGGCGTTCAGGCTGTAAAGGATGTACCGTATACCGTGACGGTTCACGCGCCGGAGTTCTCGTTTCTACACAGAAGAAAAAGGATAAGAAAGAAGAAGAGTGCCAATGCAAACCACCTCAGGTAACAGAAGTACGTCCTCGTGTTCTGGAAGCTGATGTCGTTCGATTCCAAAATAATAAAGAAAAATGGGTGGCTTTCGTAGGACTACTCGACGGACATCCATACGAAATCTTCACAGGTCTGCAAGACGAAGAGGAAGGTATCCTGCTGCCGAAATCAGTAACTTCCGGACGTATCATCAAGAGTTACGATGAAGACGGAACGAAACATTACGACTTCCAGTTTGAAAACAAACGTGGTTACAAGATGACCATCGAAGGACTTTCTGAGAAGTTCAACAAGGAATACTGGAACTATGCAAAACTGATATCCGGTGTGTTACGTTGGAGAATGCCTATCGAACAGGTTATCAAACTGGTAGGTTCATTGCAGCTCGACAGTGAAAACATCAACACCTGGAAAAACGGTGTACAGCGTGCATTGAAGAAATACGTACAAGACGGAACCGAAGCCAAAGGTATGAAATGTCCTAACTGCGGACATGAAACCTTAGTTTATCAGGAAGGCTGTCTGATTTGCAAGACTTGTGGAACATCACGCTGCGGATAAAATGATGAAGCAGGCTACAGACATGTATATTCATCTGAAAGGTATCAGACTGTACGCTTATCACGGTGTACTGCCTCAAGAGAATCGTGTAGGAGCGCAATATACAATCGACTTACGTCTGAAGACAGATTTTACACTCGCTGCTGAAACCGACCGGCTGGAAGGAACCATAAACTACGCAGATGTATTCAATGCCGTAAAAGAAGAAATGCGCATTCCTTCCCAACTGCTTGAACATGTAGCATGGAGAATTGCCCAAAGGCTATTGGATGATTTCCAGACAATAAGTGAAATCAATATTGCACTTTACAAGCAAAATCCTCCGATGGGGGCCGACTGTTCACAAGTAGGTGTAGAAGCAACTTACATCAGATAAATAAAGAAAAGGAGTCCGGATGATGAAAGTGACCTGAACCAATCATCACTTCATCTATCCGGACTCTTTTTTTATACCCTTTACTATGCAAAATATCAGTGCCCGAAAGATATCTCTTTTCTTAAGGAAAATCTGAAAACAAAGCTAAAAAGACTTCTAAAAAACATGCCCTTTACCGATTCAGTCTCAACTCCAAAACAGTAATAGAAAGAGCTGAAAACAGGTAAAAGACATGTTTTTTATATCTCAAGGAAGTTTTGCAAAAACATCGTGATATTTTCTAAAAAACTGTACGAAAGTTTGTGTCACTTCGTACAAAAAAACAGCCAAAATTCATGTTCTTTATACGAATAATTCATCTTCTTTTTCATAACTTACCAGCAAGTTCTTGCAATCGGCCTCAAACACCTTATAATCCTCTTGTCACAACGTAATCTTTTCCGGCTTCTGTTGCCAGATCATACTCATAGACTCTCGGAATAACCGGATATTGCGGATTGATTTCCTTCGATACCAAAGGCTCTTTAATGGCAGCCTGGCGGAACAGTGGATTAGGATTTGTTCCCGATGCCGGCTTCAGCCCCTCTCCTTTCAATGGAACATACGAACGCAGACGCAGGTTTCCTCCTATGCGGGAGTGAATCTTAGCAGTGTCCAACTGTACGCCATTCCAGTCCATATCGACAACAAATCCTCCGTGGGCAACCAATCCTTTGACTTTACCTTCCTCCCATTTGTCGGGTAAAGCCGGAAGCAAATGCACTGCTCCGTCGTGACTCTGAAGCAACATTTCTGCAACTCCAGCCGTAAATCCGAAATTTCCGTCTATCTGGAAAGGAGGATGCGCGTCAAACAAGTTAGGATACGTACGTCCTTCAGGATATTCTTCTTTTACCTCGTCATTGGGCAGCAGAACCAGCAAATTGGAAATCATCTTATAAGCATGATTGCCGTCGAGCAGGCGTGCCCACAGATTAATCTTCCATCCGATAGACCATCCGGTAGCCTTATCACCACGTTGCAGCAAGGTGTTTTTTACAGCCTGAAAAAGCTGTGGATGAGTAAACGGAGAAATCTGATTGCTGGGGAACAATCCGTATGCATGCGATACGTGGCGGTGTCCGTCTTTCGGATCGTCCAGATCTTCCAGCCATTCCTGCAACTGATTGTAACGCCCTATCTGCATAGGAGCCATTTCGGAAAGCAAGGTTCTCAACGAATCTCTGTAAGCAGCCGAAAGTTCCAGAATTTCAGAAGCAGCCAGTGTATTGCTCAATACATCGAAAATAATCTGATTATCCATCGTACAGCCCGATACGATAGTAGAAGCTTTCTTGGTGTCTTCACCCTTCGGACCATGCTCGGGCGACATGGAAGGAGCTGTAACTTTCCATCCATATTTCGGATGAGGAATCATATACCCCAAGAAGAAATCGGCGGCTCCTTTCATTGCCGGATAAGATTTTCTCAGGAAATCTTTATCGCCGGTATACAGATAATGCTGCCATAAGTGAGTAGTCAGCCAGGCTCCTCCTACCGGCCATGTTCCGTAGAAAGCTTTGTCTACCGGACCAGTGACACGCCAGATATCAGTATTGTGATGTGCCACCCATCCGTTGCAACCATACATCGTACGTGCGGTTTCACGTCCGGTTACAGATAAATCCTGAACCAGACCGAACAAAGGTTCATGGGTTTCCGACAGATTGGTAACCTCTGCCGGCCAGTAATTCATTTCGGTATTGATATTGATGGTATACTTTCCATCCCACGGAGCATTCAACTGATGATTCCAGATGCCTTGCAAATTGGCAGGCTGTCCTCCCGGCTGTGAAGAAGAAATCAGCAGGTAACGGCCATACTGGAACATCAAAGCTGCAAGTGCCGGATCATTTCCCTGACTGAAACCGGCAATACGCTTTACCGTTTCCTGTCTGGCTGTTTTAGTGTTTTCTCCTCCTAGCGAAAGCGAAACACGATTGAACTGCGACTGATAATAGTCGGTATGTGCTTTCAGCGCTTCGGAATACTCTTTTTTCATTGCACCAGCCAGCAAAGCAGAAGCTTTCTTGCTTTCATTTCCCTTTACATTATGATAATTGACGAAATTGGTTGCAGCAGCGATATACAAGGTAGCCGCAGTCGCATGCTCAACAGAAATATATTTATCCGTCAGACTGACCTTACCGCCTTCTGCTATCACCTGACTCTGAGTTTCAACTTCGATTACTCCTTTCACACCTTCATGGTCTCCACCCTTGCCGCGAAGAACCAGCTTTTTCCCCTGCTTTCTTACCGTACTTTGCAGCGGAGAATCATAGCTTACCTTAAAATTCAATTCACCTGGTTTATCGGTCGTGAAACGGACAATGATTACCCGATCGGGAAAAGAGGCAAAAACCTCACGCTGAAAGTTCACTCCGTCTACCTGATAACGGGTTGTCGCCACGGCTCTTTCCAGATTAAGGTCACGATAATAATTCTTAGCTTTTTCATGGCCCGGCGCTTCAATAATCAAGCTTCCGATTGTCTGATAAGGCATACCGTTGCGCCCCGTATAAAACGTCTGGTCAATCAGATTCTGGGCGTCCATTGTCTTTCCGGAGAAAATCAGGTTACGTACTTCAGCCAGACTTTCGAGCGCTTTCGGATTGTCATTCCGATACGGTCCTCCTCCCCAAAGCGTTTCTTCGTTCAACTGCAATTCTTCGCGCGATGTTCCTCCATAAACCATCGCCCCCATCGATGAGTTTCCTACGGGCAGTGCCTCTACCCATGTTTTTGCCGGTTGCTGATACCACAGCTTCAAATTTTGTGCGTGTGCCGAGAGCATCATCCAAACACATGCTCCCACTAATAACAAATGTTTTTTCATATAAGGTTTACTTATTGTATTTACGACGACAAAGATAACTAAAAGAGAAATAGCATCCAACGGTTCAAAATATTTTATTCCGAAAACAGAAAATACAATAAAAAAGCTGTCCGGATTTCCGTTTTCAATACGCAAATCCAGACAGCTTCTCTAATCTCTTTAAAAGAAATTCTATCTCTCTACAATCGGAGTATATGCTACTTCATCGAGTACATTCTTATATGCCGGACGAATAATTCGTCTTCCTTCGAAGTTCAGTTCCTCAATGCGGTGTGCCGTCCATCCCACAATACGTGCCATGGCAAAGAGCGGCGTATAAATTTCCATCGGAAGTCCCATCATTTCATAAATGAATCCCGAATAGAAGTCAACATTCGAGCAAACCTGCTTTTTCGTTCCCTTCACCTTCTTGAAACATTCTATGGCACGCTGTTCCAGCAGTTCGAGGAAAGCAAATTCCTTTTCGCATCCCTTTTCGGCTACCAGTTCACTTGCCAGCTCCTTCAGAAGCACTGCACGAGGATCGGAAATGGTATATACAGCATGTCCGATACCATAAATCAGTCCGCTTCCGTCGTATGCCTCTTTCCGTAACATACGCATCAGATATGTATCTATTTCGTCCACATTGGTCCAGTCGGAAATAACCTCCTTCAAGTGGTGGAACATCTTTACTACCTGTATATTAGCACCTCCATGCAGCGGACCCTTCAACGATCCGATACCTGCCGCTATGCTGGAATAAGTATCTGTACGGGTAGAACTGGTAACACGTACCGTAAATGTTGAGTTGTTACCACCACCGTGTTCTGCCTGAAGTACCAACAGCAGGTCGAGCATACGAGCCTCCAGCGGTGTATAGTCTTTCTTTATCATATAGAGAAAGTTCTCGGCAATCGAGAGATTCTCATGCGGATGGCGGATATGCAGCGAACGTCCGTGAATACTATGACGGTAAATGCTGTACGCATAGGCTATGATGGTAGGGAACTTCGATATCAGCTCGATGGACTGGCGCATCAGGTTATCGCGTGAAATATCGTCCGGATTCGGGTCGAACGTATACATCTCGAGCACACTGCGCGCCAGAATGTTCATGATATTCTGACCCTCCAGGTCGATGATATTCATGGTCGTCTTCTTGTCGAGTGGCATATTGTCGTTTATCAGCTCTTTGAAAGCAGCCAGTTGTTCACTGTCGGGGAGTTCTCCCGAAAGCAGCAGATAGGCAACTTCCTCGAATCCGAAACGTTTTTCCTTCAACAATGCATGAGCGATGTCATCCAAATCGTATCCTCTATAGAACAACTTTCCGGGAATAGGTTTCAAACCCTCTTCAGTACGCTCATAACCTACAACGTTACCAATCTTAGTCAGTCCTACAAGAACACCTGTGCCGTCTTCATTACGCAGACCACGCTTCACATTATATTTCGTGAAAAGCTCATTATCAATCCGGCATGCCTGTTTGGCACATTCCGAAAGTTTATATACGATATATTCTTTTTTCATTCTGATACGTTCTTTTGATTATAATGACTCTATTACACGCTGTCCGAACTCTTTCGTAGCCAAAGCTTTTCCGTCGGGCATGAAACGAGCCAGATCGACCGTTGCCTCTCCTGCTCCGAACAATTGTTCCAATGCATTTGTGATGAGTAAAGCAGCCTCTTTCCATCCCAGATACTCCAGCATCATGACAGACGACAGCAATAACGAACAAGGATTAACTACATTCTTTCCGGCAATATCAGGAGCCGTACCGTGCGTTGCCTCAAAAATAGCATGTCCTGTCAGGTAATTGATATTGGCCCCCGGAGCGATTCCGATACCTCCTACCATAGCGGCCAGCTGGTCGGAAACATAATCTCCGTTCAGATTCAGCGTTGCAATAACCGAATATTCTTCCGGGATAAGCAAGGTATTCTGCAAGAAGGCATCAGCAATACAGTCCTTAATAATAACTTTTCCTGTATTCATAGCCTCAGCCAGTGCAGCCTTTGCCGATTCTTCACCCAGATCCTTCTTCAACTGGTTATACTGGTTCATCGTAAATATACGGCCGGCAAACTCTGTTTCTGCCACTTCATACCCCCAACGCTTGAATCCTCCTTCGGTAAATTTCATAATATTTCCCTTGTGTACCAGTGTAACCGAAGGCAATTTGTGCTGCAATGCGTACAAGATAGCTGCACGCACCAGACGTTTCGTGCCTTCTACTGATACAGGCTTTACTCCGAACGAAGAAGTTTCGGGGAAACGTACTTTCTTTACACCCATCTCATCACGCAGAAAAGCATAAAACTTCTGTGCTTCGGAAGTACCCTGCTCCCATTCGATACCGGCATAAATATCTTCTGTATTTTCTCGGAAGATGTGCATATCCACTTTTTGAGGTTCTTTAACCGGAGAAACTACTCCACGGAACCAGCGTACCGGACGCAGGCAAACATACAAATCGAGTGTCTGACGCAAAGCAACATTCAGCGAACGAATACCTCCTCCTACCGGTGTAGTAAGAGGGCCCTTAATACCTATCAAATACTCACGGAAGGCATCCATAGTAACTTCAGGCAACCATTCTCCGGTCTGCTCGAAGGCTTTCCCTCCTGCCAGTACTTCTTTCCATTCGATGGAACGTTTTCCACTATAAGCCAATTTTACAGCTTCGTTTACTATTTGCTGACATACGGGAGTTATCTCTGCTCCCACTCCGTCACCTTCTATAAAAGGGACAGTTACACAGTCGGGTACAACCAGCCGACCATCTTGCATATATACCTTACTCATAATCTTTTTATTGTTTTCTGAATGTATTCAGGGCACACCCTGCCTTAAACCAACCTATCTGCATTTCATTGTATGTATGTGATGCCAGGAACATATCTTCTGTTCCGTTTTCATGTTTTACGATTACCTGTAAGGGTTTCCCCGGAACAAAGCTATCCAGCCCTACAATTGAGATGCAATCGTGTTCCTGTATCTTGTCGTAATCATCTTTATTCATAAAGGTAAGCGCCAGCATACCTTGTTTTTTCAAATTCGTTTCGTGAATACGGGCAAAGCTCTTAGCAAGAATCACACGTACATTCAGGAATCGAGGTTCCATGGCCGCATGTTCACGGCTCGAACCTTCTCCGTAGTTTTCCTCTGCCACTACAATAGAAGGAATACCTTTTGCCTTATATTGCTTTGCCACAGCCGATACAGCCTCATAATCACCAGTCAGTCTGTTCCATACACTATTGGTCTTGCCATTGAATGCGTTTACAGCCCCCATCAGCATATTATCGGAAATATTTTCCAAGTGTCCACGGAAACGGAGCCACGGTCCTGCCATCGAAATATGATCAGTAGTACATTTACCCTGTGTCTTGATCAACAACGGCATATCTATCAGATCCTTTCCATCCCATGCTGCAAAAGGAGCCAGTTTCTGTAAACGTTTAGAATCGGGAGCGATAGAAACTTCCAGATTCTTTCCGTCAGCAGCCGGAGCTACATATCCGTTGTCGTCTACCGTAAATCCTTTATCCGGCAAGGTTTCTCCTACCGGAGCATCGAGCTTGACCTGCTCACCTCTTTCATTTGTCAATGTATCAGTCAGCGGATTGAAACATAAATCTCCTGCAATAGCCAGCGCCATAGCTAACTCAGGCGAAGCGACAAAAGCATGCGTATTGGGATTGCCGTCGGCACGCTTGGCAAAATTACGGTTAAACGAAGTCACGATAGAATTGGCACGCTGCGGATCGTCAGCTACACGCTTCCACTGTCCGATGCACGGACCACAAGCGTTTGTCATAATCACTCCTCCTACCGCTTCAAAATCGGCTATCATTCCATCACGCTTTGTCGTACAGTAAACCTGCTCCGAACCTGGATTTATAATTAACTGGGCAGTCATTTTCAACCCTTTTGCCTTCACCTGACGGGCCAATGAAGCCGCACGAGTCAAGTCTTGATACGAAGAGTTTGTACACGAACCAATCAACCCCACTTCCATCCGTTGCGGATAACCGTTTGTCCGCACCTTTTCTGCAAATTCCGATATCGGACATGCTGCATCGGGTGTAAACGGACCATTGATATATGGCTCCAATGTAGACAAATCTATATCAATAACTTTATCATAATATACTTCCGGATTAGCCTCTACCTCTGCGTCAGCTTTCAGATACAAAGCATTGCCCGAAGCCATTGCAGCCACCTCCTTACGTCCCGTAGCACACAGATATTTCTCCATTTCCGCATCATAAGGGAATATGGAAGTTGTAGCTCCTACTTCAGCGCCCATATTACAAATGGTCGCTTTACCGGTAGCAGACAGTGAAGCCGTTCCTTCTCCAAAATATTCGATAATGGCATTGGTAGCTCCTTTTACAGTAAGCATACCCGCCAGCTTTAATATTACATCTTTGGGCGAGGCCCAGCCATTAAGCTTACCTTTCAGACGCACACCGATAATTTTAGGCATTTTCAGTTCCCATTCCATTCCGGTCATTACATCTACCGCATCAGCTCCTCCTACTCCGATGGCAACCATTCCTAAACCGCCGGCATTGGGAGTATGAGAATCTGTTCCTACAATCATTCCGCCCGGGAACGCATAGTTCTCTAATACAACCTGATGAATGATACCAGCTCCCGGTTTCCAAAAACCGATGTTATATTTAGAGGCAACACTCTTCAGAAAGTCATATACCTCCTTATTTGTCTCTTCAGCTACAGGTAAGTCTTCTTTAAATCCCCGATATGCCTGTATCAAATGGTCACAGTGTACCGTAGCCGGAACAGCAGCACTTTCTTTCCCTGAATTCATAAATTGCAGCAACGCCATCTGAGCCGTAGCATCTTGCATAGCTACTCTGTCAGGACGGAAATTTACATAATCCTCACCACGGCGAAAAGAAGCAACTGTATCTGCATTATATAAGTGTGCATATAATATTTTTTCTGCCAATGTCATGGCTTTACCTAATTTCATTCGCGCTGCATCCACATGTACTGCATACGATGCATAAAAGCGTTTCAGCATCTCAATATCGTAAACCATTCTGTTTTCCTTTCTTTTTTACCTTTTAAATAATGTCACAAACATATAGAAAATATTTTCAACAATCAATAAAAATTAAATAAATTAATTCATTTTGAAAGAAAATATCGCAATATTGCATAATTATAACACAAAGAAAGATTCTATTCTTTACAAAGTTCTTTATTTCTTCATTCAATTTACAGAAAAGAAAACAGGAGGTTTCATAAGATTATAAAAACGGAAACAACCTTACATCGACAGTTCTGAAAAAATAAAATCAACGAACATATATACTTCATAGATTATCACTATCTTTGCCTGTAAATCATTAAGAACATCATATGAGCAAACTGAAAAAAGCATGGGAATATATCCGTCAGCATAAATACCTTATTACAATACTTGTCTTTTTGCTGATAATCGGTGTATTAGATGAAGAAAACAGTCTGATACAGCGCTTCTCACACTGGCGTGAAATCCAGACATTAAATACGGAAATAGAGCATTACCGTAAACAATATGAAAGGGACAGTCGCGAACTAAAAGAACTGACTTCAAATCCGGAGGAACTGGAAAAAGTTGCACGCGAAAAGTACTTGATGAAGAAAGAGAATGAAGATATTTATATTTTTGAAGAAGATTTGAAAAAGATCAAGGATGAGTAAATACTATTCTGCTATAGCTACTGTAGGGGCAGTAGCACTACTGTTGGGAGCTGCACTGCAAATCACCCAACTGGCATGGGCTCCATACTTATATCTGATAGGAGCCATTATGTTTGCCTATGTACAAGTAATGAGCGGTTACGAAGGGAAAAACATCATTATCCGCCGCCTGCGCCGCCAGCAAATAATCGGAGCAACTTTACTGGTTGTTGCCGGAGTAATGATGATTCTCTGGAAACGAAATGAATGGGTAGTATGTCTGACTATTGCTGCCGTACTGGAAATGTACACCGTATTCCGTATTCCTCAGGAAGAGGAAAAAGAAAAGAACAAATAATCCGGTTCAAGAGCATATACACAAAACAGAGTAAGTTTTTGATAGCACAGTAACCGGTTACTATTAAAATATAAAAGCCATATCAAACTCAGTATCGAGTAATGATATGGCTTTATTTTATCACCGTGATTTTATAAACATGAATCAACGGACAATGGTCAGTTCATCAATCAAATGCTTGGCTCCCGCATATTTATCGATGACAAACAACACATATCGAATGTCAACACAAGCAGCACGCTGCAACTGCGGATTGTAAGCAATATCTCCTGTCAGTCCTTCATAGTTACGGTCGAAACCTACTCCAATCAATTCACCTTTTGAGTTGAACACCGGAGAGCCAGAGTTACCACCCGTATTGTCAGTCGCTGTAACAAAACATACCGGCATACGTCCATCAGCCATAGCATATGGTCCGAAATCTTTCTTCTCGTACAACTCTTTCAGCTTAGGAGATACCACAAATTCAGGATTTTCCGGATCTTCTTTTTCCATTACTCCCTTCAATGTAGTATAGTACAGATATTCTTTGCCATCGGCTGGTTCATACGAACCAATCTTACCATAAGTCAATCGCAAAGTAGAGTTGGCATCCGGATAAATAGCCTTTCCTTCCTTTTGCTTCAAGGCAAGCATACCTGCCACCCATGTCTTATGTGCACGGTTGTAAGCATTGGTTTCTGCCTTCATAGCCTCATCCGTAGCCTTATACCCTTCTTTTACAGATTTAGCATATTGCACCATCAGATCTTTCTTCAGTTTGTCAGCGCTCGGATTCTGCAAGAACGCAGCCAAAGCTTTAGAACTTCTAAAGATAGAACGATCGAAGCAAGCATCAACAAAAGCATCTGTACTGCCAGCAAACTGTCCGTCTATTACTTTAAAAATACTGATACGTTGTCCGGCAGGAATCAGTTGCGCATATAAAGCAAGCAATTGTTTAGACACCTTACGGTCGACTACCGTACTGTAATCCTTGTTAAAGAATTTCCTTCCCTGTTCCTGCAAAGCAGTAATGGCAGCCTTGATACCCTTCTTGTCATTCTTTTCCAAAGCTTCCAACAGCTTATCAGTATCAGGTATTTTAGAAAACTCTGTACCCAGCATCAAAGCTTCATAAATGGCCTGCTGATGATATACAGCGTCATGGCGTTTTGCAACAATCTGCTTGATACTTTCATAAGCCTGACGATAAGATTCATTTCCTGTTTCGTCGCCAAAAGCCAGAAGACGTTTCTGCTCATCTTTCTTACGATCGAGTACCTTGAGCGATACAAGTCCTTCGTTCATACCGATGGCATTCTTCCAGTAATTGGCAGAAGAAGCATACTTGGCTGCATACTGGATGCGTGTCTTGGCATCTTTTGCCATTTCCTCACCCAGCACACGCAGACGAACTCCGCGCACGGTATCACGCATAAAGTTGGTAGTCTGCATACGTTCCTCCACTTCATCACTGATCATGTAACGCCAGTTACGTCCGGGGAATCCCATTACAAAAGTAAAATCACCTTCCTTAATGCCATTCATATTGATAGCAAGGTGCTTCTTGACTTTCAAAGGAACATTGTCTGCCGCATAATTGGCTGGTTTACCATCTTTCGATGCATAAATACGGAAGATAGAAAAGTCACCACAATGACGCGGCCACATCCAGTTATCCGTATCAGCTCCAAACTTTCCGATAGAAGAAGGAGGAGCACCTACCATACGAATATCCTTATATACTGTCTTTACAAACAGATAATATTTATTAGCTCCGTAGAACGGTTTCAGTTCGAGAACAGCAAAATCGTCTGTCTTTATATTCTCTTTCTTGGCAAAACGTTTAGCCACAGTCGACAAGTATGAAGGAGAAAGATAATTCAATCCTTCAGGATCCTCATCCTTTTTTAACTGCTCCTGTACATAGTCAGTCACATCGAGGATGCGGTCGATAAACGTAATGGTCAGTCCTTCACAGGGAAGTTCCTGTTCACGGCTCATCGCCCAAAAACCATCCGTCAGATAATCGTGTTCCACAGCACTGTGCTGCTGAATATACTGATATCCGCAGTGATGATTGGTAAGCACCAGTCCCTCTGCAGAGATTACTTCGCCGGTACATCCTCCCCCAAAGTGTACAACAGCATCCTTCAGACTGATGCTGTCGGGACAATATACCTTATCTATACTGATATCCAAACCCAAATCCTGCATCACGGCAGCGTTCTGCTTCTTCAGGTCTGTCAGCATCCACATGCCCTCGTCGGCATATCCGGCGAGAGAGCATGCGGCAAGCATAGAAAATAATATGGTTTTCTTCATTATTCTACGATAGTCATTTCGTCAATCAGGTTCTTGCAACCACCCAATTTTTCAACGATGAATAATACATAGCGAATATCTACAGCAATACAACGCTGGAGATTGTTGTCGAAATTAATATCACCCGAAAGTGATTCCCAGTTACCGTCGAATGCAGCACCAATCAGTTCACCATTACCATTCAACACCGGAGAACCAGAGTTACCACCGGTAATATCGTTGGTAGTAAGGAAACAAGTCGGCATTTCACCGTTAGGCAATGCATAGCGACCGAAGTTCTTTGTAGCATACAACTCTTTCAGCTTAGCAGGAACGACAAATTCCGGATTGCTCGGATCTTCTTTTTCCATTACACCCTTCAGCGTAGTGTAATATTTATAATGGATACCATCCTTCGGATCGTAAGATTTTACGTTACCGTAAGTCAGACGGATAGTAAAGTTTGCATCCGGAGCTTTCGGAGTTGGAGCATACATTTCACACAAGCCACGTACATATGTCTTATGCAACAAATCGATATTGCCGCTTACTGCATCATACTTTTCATTCAGTTTCTTCGACAATTCATTTTTGCTAGAAGAATATTGTACTGCAAGGTCGTTTTCGATAGCTTTAACGGTAGGGTTGCTGATGAAAGCATTGAAGTTTTTATCGTTAGAGAAAATGCTATTGTCATACAAAGCATCAATGTAAGCATCATAATTGCCTTTATACTTTGTCTGGATAGTCTGATAGAATGCAGGCAAAGCATCAGCTGGTACACTCTCTGCATACAGCGGAATCAAGACTTTAGCTACCTTACGGTCTACTTCATGATCATAATCCTTGTTGTGTACATCGGCATATGCTTCTTTCAGGCTGCTGATAGCTTTTTCAATATCTTTCTTTTTGTTCTTCTGCAAAGCAGTTTTCAAATCGTTGAACAAAACGTATGTAGCGCCAAACTCGATACCGCTTCTGAAAGTTTCACTGAAGTAAATCATCTGCTTGGTAATCGGAGTAGCCTTCTGAACATACTCGTCAATCTGGCTTACAACCTTAGCATAGTCGGCATTGTTCTGTTCTTTTGCAAACTGCGCAAACTTAGCTTCCTGTTCAGCCTTTGCTTCCAATACTTTATTGTCGACGATAGCCTTGTTCATACCGATAGAGTTTTTCCAGTAGTTGCTGGAAGAAGCGAACTTACTTGCATACTGGATACGTACCTTATCGCTGGCAGCCATTTCCTTACGCAATACGTTCTGACGTGCTTCACGAACTTCAATACGAGGAGTGTTTATTCCTTCCATACGCATTTTCACTTCACTTTCAGTCAGGTAACGGCTGGTGCTTCCCGGGAATCCCATAATCATAGCATAGTCGCCTTCCTGCAAACCTTTCAGCGAAATAGCAAGATGCTTCTTCACTTTCAAAGGTACATTGTCGGCACTATATTCAGCCGGGTTACCATCTTTATCGGCATAGATACGAAACATAGAGAAGTCACCTGTATGACGCGGCCACATCCAGTTGTCTGTTTCTCCACCGAATTTACCGATTGATGAAGGAGGAGCAGCTACCATACGCACATCGCTGTATGTCTTGATGAAGAACAGATAAAATCTGTTTCCTTCATAGAACGGAAGAGCTTCGGTAGAAATACCCGGTTTGTCCTTCAAATCACTATTCTTCAGTTCATCAGCAGCAAGCTTATCCAGATATTCTGCACCAAAAGAATTGATTTCAGTCACTTTTCCGTCTTTGATATCCTGGTTCACCTTGTCGGTTACATCTACAATTCGTTCTACAAACTTAAATGTCAACCCCGGAGTTGGAAGTTCTTCTGAACGGCTTTTTGCCCAAAATCCGTCAGTCAGGTAATCGTGTTCAACAGAACTATGCTGCTGGATAGCATCGTAACCACAGTGGTGATTAGTAAGAATCAGTCCGTCTGGAGAAATAATTTCACCGGTACATCCTCGTCCGAATATACCAACAGCATCTTTTAGTGTTACGCTGTTCGGATTGTAAATATCGGCAATATCCATTTTCAAACCTTGTGCTTTCATACGGTCGGCAAGGTTCTGCTCCTTCATCAGCTGAAGAAGCCACATTCCTTCGTCGGCTTTCACCGGTGAAAAGGCAGCACAAATCAGTGCCAATGCTAATACTTTAAGTTTTTTCATTGTTATGATATTTAAAAATAATAATTGATATTTTTTCGTTGTCAGCAAATAGCCAGCAAAGATAGCGAAAAATACGTTTTGAGTAGCTTAATTCAGTAATAATCCTCTATTTAGTTTAATTTTTGATAATTTATTTTCACGTCATTTCTAAACGTTATACCTTTGCCGCAGAAATTTCTAAAGGCTTATTGCATGTACAGATTTTACTTTTTTCTCTTTTGTGCCATTATTTGCGCTTCGTGCGGAAAGAAATATAAAATAGAAGGTATTTCTTCTGTATCGAAACTGGATGGAAAAATGCTTTTCATAAAAGTGCCGTCCGGAGATAAGTTGGTAAATATAGACTCGGCTGAAGTGGTACACGGGATATTCAAGATGAAAGGAAAAGTCGACTCTACCGTAATTGCTTCTTTGTATATGGACGACGACTGCATCATGCCGGTTGTCATAGAGGAAGGAAATATCAGTATCAATATCGACAAAGCAGGTTTTTCTGTAAAAGGAACTCCGTTGAACGACAGTTTCAATGAGTTTATCATAAAGAAAACTTCGCTGGAAGATCGTGCGTATGAAGTGGAAAGAATGGAAAGCCGTATGATTATGGACGGCAAAGATCCTAAATTTATCCAAGAAGAGATGGAAAAACAGCGCACCGCATTAGGAAACGACATGGACGACCTTGCCAAGACATTTATCCAAGAAAATTACAACAATGTATTGGGAACAGGAGTCTTTCTGATGCTATGCAACGGATTTCCTTATCCGGTATTGACTCCGATTATGGAGGAAATAATAAACGATGCTCCCGATTCTTTTAAAAACAATCCGATGATAAAGGAATATGTATCGGTTGCACGCAGCAACATGGACAAGCTGCAAGCCGTACAATAAAACTCTTTTTCCTTTAGAAGTTCGCCATCTCAGAGAATCAAATAAAAAAAGAAGGTATAATTTTACGGAAAACATCAGCATGTTTTCCGTTTTTTTGTACAAATTTCACCCAACATTTCACGTTGTTTTTTCGCAGATATTAAATCACTCTGTTTCAAGCAATAACAAAGTTTACCCCTTTCATCTGACGCTATCATTCAACAACAAGAATGATCTTTTGTTTAAGCGAAAATGAAAGGGGTAAACTTTTTATTACTGATCGGGATTCTCCATCTTGCCTTTATATTTCTGAGGTAAATCTTTTTCGATAGCCTTATACGATTCAGCCATCAACATTTGCAGATTCTCTTCTCCCTTTTTTCCTAACGGATAAATAGGTTCGTGTATCGTCAGAGTCATCGGATGCCAATGCAAAAGCTTACCTGTGCGGGGAAGAATATCAAACGATCCGTCTATGGTAAGTGGAATAACAGGAAGTTGCAACTGGTCGGCAAGCAGAAAAGCTCCCTTCTTAAAGTTTGCCATATGTCCTGTAAACGTACGTGCTCCCTCGGGGAATACAACCAATGAAGTTCCTCCCTGCAATACTTTTTCCGCACTCTTTATTGTTTCGTATACCTTACGAGGACTAGATTTGTCGACAAAAATAAAGCCGGCAGATTCGCACGCCTTACCAACGAACGGAAGTTTACGAAGGCTTTTCTTCATCATCCATTTGAAGTTACGCCCCAAAAATCCATAAACCAAAAAGATATCGAATGAACCTTGATGATTGGCAACGAATACATAGGATGTTTTCTTATCCAGGTGTTCATGCCCCTTGACTTTTACCGGAAGCAAAAACAAAAAACATGTAAGCTGTGACCACAATTTGCCCGGATAATATCCCCAGAAATGTCCGTTACCCAACCAACATCCCAACATGGTAGTCAAAGCAGTAAGTATAGTTGCCACCAGAAAAATCGGCACCCCGATACAGATTTGATAAATAATGTATAAGAATCTCATTGCTTGTTATAGTTTAGGAATTATTATTTTCTTCGTAAAGTAATGACTGTAATCTCTGGCCATGCTCCCAGCCTCATCGGAAAGAGTACATAACCTAGCCCGATATTGACATAAAGTCCCCGCTGACCTTCCAGATACAGACCTTTATGCTCGGGATAAATAAACTGTGAAAATGAAAAGCCGAATAAGTTGATCTGCATATCGTGAGTATGTCCGGCAAGCATCAGTTGAATATCGGTATCCGGAAGAACGCTTCTTCTCCAGTGAGTTGGATCATGACTCAGCAAAACCCTGAACATACTTTCCGTGCCTTTCTGTGCCCGAGGTAAATCCCCACAATCGGGAAAAGGAGGTTTACCACTGTTCTCTACTCCTATTAAAGCGATAGAATCATTTCCACGATGCAGTATCTGATGGTCATTCATAAGCATCTTCCAGCCCATCTGTTCCTGTCTTGCCAGAAGCGTATCAATATTAGCAAGACGGTCTGCTTCACTGTCCCACTGCACATACGTAGCATAATCGTGGTTTCCCAATACAGAAAATACCCCATCCTTTGCACGAAGTTTTGACAGAACAGGCATAAACTCCTTAATCTCATCGGCCCGACTATTTACCAGATCACCCGTAAACACGGCCAGATCAGGGTGCTGTGCGTTACAGATTTCAACAGCCCGACGGAGTGCTTCAGCATTACCTTTCCAGCTTCCGGCATGTATGTCGGACAATTGAAGAATACGATATCCGTCAAAAGACTCAGGTAAATCGGGTGAAGAAAAGACAACTTGCTTAACCTGGAAATATTCCTTTCCTTTAATTGCTCCGAAAAGCAGATAAGCAAGCGTGACAATTGCTACAACAGACGATACGGTTTTCCCAAACAACGGTATACGAAGAAACTTACGCAACACCTTCATCAGGATATCACATAATACAAAAACCAGTTTGGGAACAGCAGCGCACAATGTAACAATAAGATAAATGCCAAAAGCATCGTGTAACGAATCATGTGCTACGATGAAAACAAGCAATACCATCAGCAACAAAACTGTGGGCAGCCAATATAATCTTTTTTGCCATTTATGCTGGATATACTTTATATATACCTTATATATATACCAGTCGGGCAACAGTAACAACACGATAAAAAACAACGAAACTCTCAGCAATATCATAATCCTATTATTGTTGCAGGTTAGCTACTAAGTATTTTCTGATTTCACTTACCTCACATCCTCGTCGGGCAGCATAATCGGCAAGCTGTTCTTCGTCTATCTTCCCCACAGAAAAATAACGAGATGCAGGATGGGCAAACATCAACCCACATACTGAAGCATGAGGCTGCATCATACCGTTTTCAGTGAGTTTGATACCGATACGCTTCATATCGAGCAGCTCATCCAATAAAAAACTGACCGATATATCAGGAAGAGACGGATATCCTACAGCAGGACGTATACCTTGATAATCCTCATTGAGCAATTGTTTCATGGTGAGATGTTCATCCTTGGCATACCCCCATACGCTTTTCCGGATAGTTTCATGCACCTTTTCGGCCGCAGCTTCTGCCAGACGCTCGCCCAAGGTTTTGACAAGCATCAATTTATAATCATCGCCCTCGAACGGTTGTTCCATATTCTCGTCGATGGTTGTAGCAAAAGCTCCTACTGTATCTGGTATCCCCGATGACAACGGACGCACGAAATCGCTCAAGCATAAAAACGGATCGTCCGGACGAACTCGCGTCTGCTGCCTCAATAGCGGAAAGCGAGTTCCTTCCAACAGCAGGTTATCACCATCCGAATTGGCATTCATGAGCCGGTAAATGGCATATACCTTATATTTTCCGTCCACACTGTTCAGCATACGGTTTGCCTCCTTATGAAGCTGCATAGCCCCGGCAGCTTTAGCCCTATCTTCCACGGGAAAAGAGGCAAGCCAGCTCGCTCTGCAAGCATCGCACCCATGAATATCTGCAATAGCCGCAAAACGAGGCTGAAATCCCCATGCATGAAAAAAATAAATCCAGTTAATATACTCTGTCAAATCGTGTATATCGTAAACTACTGTCGTAATGTCTGTCTGCATTTCTTATCGGTTAAAAGCAAGCGGCTCTCCCCGGTGAAGAGTATCCACCTTGCCGTCGCTGTAAACTAATGTTCCGTTTACAAATGTCTTTTCTACTTTCGCATGGAAGCGTCTTCCTTCCATCGGACTCCATCCACACTTGCTCAAAACACAATCTGACGTTACTTCCCATTCGCTATCCGGGTTAACCAGAACCAGGTCAGCTTTATATCCCGGACGGATATATCCACGCTTTTCTATTTGGAATAACTCAGCAGGAGCATGACACATCTTCTGTACCAGCTGCTCTACGGTCAAAACGCCTTCATGTACAAGTTCCATAATGCTGACCAGAGAGAATTGCAGGCTCGGCATACCAGATACAGCCTTCAAAGCTCCTCCCTCTTTTTCTTTCAACAAATGAGGAGCATGGTCTGTACCAATGACATCAATGCGATTTGTTGTCAGAGCCCGGCGCAACATATCACGGTCGTTCTTTGTTTTAATACTTGGATTGCATTTAATGCGTGCTCCTAACGTTTTGTAGTCTTCATCGCAGAACATCAGATGTGAAACACATGCTTCCGAAGTTATCTTCTTTTCAGATATCGGTTTATCTTCGAAAAGTTCCAGCTCGCGTGCTGTACTGACATGGAGAATATGCAAGCGTGCTCCTGTTTCTTTAGCCAGCTGTACAGCCAACGAAGACGAACGCCAGCAAGCCTCTTCGCTTCGTATGCGAGGATGGAAGAGAATATCCACATCTTCTTCACCATACTTTGATTTTACAAGTTCCGTGTTCCATCGAATTATAGTCTGGTCTTCACAGTGAGCAGCAATCAGTATACCTGCTTCCGAAAAGATTTTCCGCAAGGATTCAATACGGTCAACAAGCATATTCCCTGTACTGGCTCCCATAAACAGTTTTACACCGCACACATGTTTCTTGTCCAGCTGCTGCAACAACTCCGTATTGTTATTGGTTGCTCCGAAATAAAACGAATAGTTTACGATACACTTGTTTGCAGCATCGGCAAACTTGTTTTCCAGAGCTTCCAGAGTTGTTGTCTGCGGATTACAGTTAGGCATATCCATAAACGAAGTTACTCCTCCTGCTGCCGCAGCCGCAGTTTCACTTGCCATGTCAGCCTTATGCGTCAATCCCGGATCACGAAAATGTACATGATCATCTATAACTCCAGGGATGAGGTAACAACCGCGGGCGTCGATTTCGGCATCGCAAGGTACAGAAGGGCGAACTTCTCCTTGTAGCACTTCACAGATAGTATCATCTTCAACGACAACAGAACCGGCAAATTTTAATCCTTCGTTTACAATCGTTGCGTTATAAATCCATGTACGTTTCATATTTACTTATTTTTTAGATAACTTTTAAACCAACTGTCCCATTTCAACCGTATCACTCCGAACACGGCCTCACCAAAAATACTGCTATTCATCTTAGAAGTTCCCAGTTCACGGTTGACGAAAATAACCGGAACTTCCACTACTTTAAAGCCACACTTATAAGCAGTAAACTTCATTTCTATCTGAAAAGCATATCCCTTAAACCGAATATTGTCTAAAGGTATCGTTTCTAAAACCCTACGTTTATAACACTTGAATCCTGCTGTTGTATCATGCACAGGAATACCTGTTATAAACCGTACATATTTCGATGCGAAATATGACATCAATACACGTCCCATAGGCCAGTTCACCACATTTACACCACTTATATATCGTGAACCGATAGCAACATCAGCTCCTTCATCGTGGCAAGCCTTATACAAACGAGGCAAATCATTCGGATTATGGCTGAAGTCAGCGTCCATCTCGAATATATAATCGTATTGATGTTGAATAGCCCATTTGAAACCTGCAATATACGCTGTGCCCAAGCCTAATTTTCCTTTTCTTTCTATCATGAAAAGGCGTTCTGGGAATTCAGCCTGCAATTTCCGTACAATATCAGCAGTACCATCGGGAGAATTATCTTCAACAATCAGAATATGAAAACATTTCTCTAAACCGAAAACTGCACGGATGATATTTTCGATATTTTCTTTTTCGTTATAAGTAGGGATAATAACGATACTGTCACTTGTCTGCATAACTTACTTTATTTTGTGACAAAGATAAATATATTTCAGGTCAAGCCCATGAGAAAACCGAGATTTTATGTACTTTTGTATTTCCGAACATAAAAACTATTAATCACTTATATCGGCATATGGAAAATTATATCGTATCGGCACGTAAATATCGTCCCGCAACATTCGATACTGTTGTAGGACAGCGCGCCCTGACGACCACCCTGAAAAATGCGATTGCCAATCAAAAGCTGGCACATGCTTATCTGTTTTGCGGTCCACGAGGAGTCGGAAAAACAACATGTGCGCGAATATTTGCAAAGACAATCAACTGCCTGCATCCTACTGCCGATGGAGAAGCATGTAATGAATGTGAGTCATGCCGTGCTTTCAACGAACAGCGTTCGTATAACATTCATGAGCTGGATGCCGCATCCAATAACTCGGTAGAAGACATACGCTCGCTGATCGAACAGGTACGCATCCCGCCACAAATTGGAAAATATAAAGTATATATCATCGACGAGGTACACATGCTTTCTCAGGCAGCTTTCAATGCCTTTCTGAAGACATTGGAAGAACCGCCTCATCATGCTATATTTATTCTTGCCACAACCGAAAAGCATAAAATTCTTCCTACTATTCTGAGTCGATGCCAGATATACGATTTCAATCGTATCAGTGTGAACGACACGGTAGAACACTTGGAAAATGTAGCCAGAAAAGAACATATTGAAGCAGAACCGGAGGCTCTGAACGTTATTGCACAGAAAGCTGACGGTGGTATGCGTGATGCCTTGTCTATTTTCGACCAGGTTGTAAGTTTTACCAACGGGCATATCACTTATCAAAGTGTAATAGAGAACTTGAATGTGCTGGATTATGAATATTACTTCAAACTGACGGATGCCTTTTTAGAGAACAGGGTTTCCGACTGCCTGCTTACATTCAACGAAGTTCTGAAAAAAGGCTTTGACGGCAACCATTTTATAACAGGATTAACTTCACATTTCCGCGACTTGCTGGTAAGTCGTGATGATGAAACATTACAGTTATTGGAAGTAGGTGCATCCATACGCGACCGCTATCAGGCTCAGGCTCAGAAATGCAGCCCGCAGTTCTTATATAAAGCCATGAAATTGTGTAACGACTGTGACCTGAATTACCGAGTAAGCAAAAACAAACGTCTGCTGGTAGAGTTGACCTTAATTCAACTTGCCCAGCTAACAGGCGACAATGATGTTCCTGGTGGGGGGCAAGGCCCTACCAAACAGACCTTAAAACCAGCCTTTAATCAGGGACAGCCATCTTCTTCATCCTCTCAGGCCTCAAACAGCCAGCCTTATCCGCAGGCTACCCATGAGGTATCAGGCAACTACGGAAGTACAGCTCCCAAGCAGCCAGCAAAACCATCTGCTCCTAATGGATCAGCTGCGGTACAGCAGCCAGCGGCTCCAACTACCAACGTTTCTGCTGCGGCACATCCCAGTCCGATACCTAAAGCAAATACAGAAAAGAAAATTCCTGTAATGAAAGCAGGAAGCATAGGTATATCAATCCGGCGACAAGCTGTCCAGCCACAAGCTGCAAACAACGGACCGGTAAATACAGCTGCAACTGTACCGGCAGACCAGACCTACGAGGATTATATCTTCAATGAAAAGAATCTGAACTATTACTGGCGGGAATTTGCGACTCGTCTGCCCAAAGAGGAAGCAGCCAATGCTGCACGTATGATGAACATGCAGCCTCACTTGCTCAAAGACCAGACAACATTTGAAGTGGCTGTAGACAACGATATGGTACAGAAATACATGTCGCAACTGGCCCCACAAATAGAAACACATTTACGCCAGCAGTTGCACAACCGAAAAATAAAGATGACAGTCCGTGTAAGTGCAGCCAATGAAAATCTCCGCGCCTACAGTCATGTAGAGCGTTTCCAGATGATGAGTAAAAAGAATCCTAGTCTACTGAAATTAAAAGAGGCTTTCGGACTGGAATTATCTTAAATATTGGAATTATCTTAAAAAAACAGAGGAATGAAAGACGGTTGAAACTAAGTCCGTTTTTCATTCCTCTGTTCTAATATATCTTTACGATTTACAAATCGTGATTCTGCATACGATATTCTGCCAGTTTCTCATATTTCGTACCAGGACGACCGTAGTTACAATACGGATAAATGGATATTCCACCACGAGGAGTAAAGATACCTGTTACCTCAATGTATTTAGGATCCATCAGCTTAATCAGGTCCTTCATGATAATATTCACACAGTCTTCATGAAAATCACCATGATTTCGGAAACTAAACAGATATAATTTCAAACTTTTGCTTTCTACCATTTTCACATCTGGCAAATAACTGATTCGAATTTCTGCAAAATCAGGTTGTCCTGTAATAGGACAAAGACTGGTAAACTCAGGGCAATTGAAACGTACCCAATAATCATTTTCAGGATGTTTGTTTACAAATGCTTCCAGAACTTCAGGAGCATAATCCTGTTTATAAACTGTATTCTTTCCTAATATTGTCAGTTCGTCTTTTCTTTCCATAGCCGTTTATTTATACCGAATAGAGTATCATCTGTTACTTATTCTTTATTGCCAAATATTTTTCAAGTCCCTCACGGCGCAATTTGCATGCCGGACAATGTCCGCATCCATCTCCGGGAATGCCATTATAGCATGTCAACGTTTCATTCCGCACCAGATCAAGAACACCCAGTTCATCTGCCAGTGCCCATGTCTGAGCCTTATCTATCCACATCAACGGAGTATGAATGACAAACTGTTCCTCCATGGCGAGATTCAACGTAACATTCAACGATTTGATAAAAGCATCACGACAATCCGGATATCCACTAAAATCGGTCTGTGATACTCCTGTCACAATATGATTGATACCCCGTTCACGAGCATATACAGCAGCAATACTCAAAAAGAATAAATTACGGCCGGGAACGAACGTATTCGGAAAAGTACCTTCTGGCTTTTCTTCATCCATATGAATGGAAGTATCGGTTAATGAGTTTTTACCCAAATGGCCGATAAAAGAAACATCCATCACATGAAAATCAACTTCTGCCTTGCGAGCTATCTCACGTGCCAGTTCTACTTCTTTCACATGTTTCTGTCCATACAGGAAACTCAAAGCATATACCTTTTTAAAATGTTTCTTCGCCCAGAAAAGACAGGTCGTAGAGTCCTGCCCTCCGCTAAAGACAACAAGTGCAGCATCTTTATTCATATCAAATCTCCTTTATTTTCAACACATTGTAAGAAATATGTTCATCGTACACGTCACAATCGTCTACATGCTTGATGTATTTCACTACTCGAATAGTTATAGGCAGAATAATTATTTCGTACATTGTCTTAAGAACAACCTGAACCAACATCATTTTTCCTAATTCAGAGATAGGCATCAGTCCTCCAAAAGCCAAAGGGAAAAAAATCAGCGAATCAGCACTTTCACCAAATACAGTAGAAAGGATGGCACGCGCTGAAAAATTCTTCCCATGCGAAGCAATCTTCATACGGCTCATCACATATGCATTGATAAACGAACCAACTAAAAATGCAAGCAAGCTGGCTACAGCAATGCGTGGCGCCATACCAAAAACAAAGTTAAAGCTTTCTTCTCCCTCCCAAAAAGGAGCTGCTGGCAAAGCTACTGCTATCTGCCCCAAGGCAACTACCATAAAGTTCATCAAGAATCCCATCCAAATGATAAGACGCGCTTTACGGAAGCCCCAGACTTCAGCAATACAGTCATTGATAATGTAAGAAATAGGAAAAACAAGCAGTCCGGCAGTAATAGAAATCGGACCTAGTTGAACTACTTTGGTTTCTAAAAGATTGGCTGCCACTAAGCAGACACAAAACACAATGCCCAAAACCATAAAAGGCACTGATACGAGGTTGTCTTTTTTCATCGCTCCTGTTTTTTACGTGGTGTTCTAGAATACACGGCCGCTATTCACGGCATCGCATGTTAATGTTCTCTTTTTTAATTTGGCTGCAAAGGTAGGAACTTTTTGCCAATTTACAAATAAACCGTTATATTTGTACATATCAAATTCATTCAGACATGACGAAAAATAACCTGCTCAGCGAAAAACTGAATTACATAGGAGAAAGCGAAACTCCTACCCATTTGCATGTTTCCAGCTACAACGCTGAACAAATCCAGACTTTTCGAGGACACGATATAAAAGATATACAGCCCTTAATAAAAGAAAACTGTATCAACTGGATACAAGTGCACGGATTACAGAATACAGAAACCATACATGAAATATGCAACTATTTCAACATTGATTTCCTGACCATACAAGATATCCTAAACTCAGAGCATCCAACTAAAATAGAAGAACACGATACTTATAATCTGGTTATTCTAAAACAGTTATCGAATACTGACTGTAATGAATTCGTACCACAACAACTCTGTATCGTGCAAGGGAAAAATTTTGTACTTACCTTTACCGAAAAAGAAACTGATTTCTTCAACGAAATCAATACAGCACTTGAAAAAAATGTCTTGAAGATACGTAACCGCCAATCCGACTTTTTACTAAGTGTAATCCTGAACAGCGTAATGGCAAGTTTCATGTCTATCATTTCTAAAATGGAAGATGACCTGGAGGATCAGGAAGAACAATTCTTATCGCCTCTTTCTCCCATACCTGAAAAACAACCGGGAATAGAAGAAATACAGAGATACCGCAGAAATTACCGGCTGATTAAAAAAAGCATATTTCCTCTGAAAGAGCAAATCAATAAATTACTTCACAGTGAAAACCAATTATTGAATAAAGCGAACCGACCTTTCTTCAGTGATGTAAACGACCACCTGCAATTTGTATTGCAGACACTGGAAGGCTGCCGTGATCTGCTTTCTGCAATGGTTGATTTTTATTTGGCAAACAACGACCAGCGAATGAACAGCATCATGAAACAGCTCACCATTGTTTCTACCATCTTTATCCCACTGACGTTTTTAGCCGGGATATGGGGAATGAACTTCCAATGGATGCCTGAACTGGGATGGAAATACGGTTATTTCTTTGCCTGGGGACTGATGCTTGCCGTAGGGGTAATCGTATATTTCTACTTTAAGCATAAAAGATGGTATTAAATAAGAAATACTAAATAAGACTTATTTTCAATCTGTAAACACATGAAAAAGCAAGAATTATATAAACAAGTAATAACTTATTTTCAACAGGCAATTCCGGTAGCAGAAACAGAATTGCATTATGAAAATCCTTTTCAGCTGCTTATAGCTGTGATATTAAGTGCGCAATGTACAGACAAGCGTGTCAATATGATAACTCCTCCTCTTTTTTCGGCATTTCCAACTCCCGAAGCTCTGGCAAACACCACCCCTGAGGTAGTTTACGAATACATACGTAGTGTAAGCTATCCAAACAACAAAGCCAAGCATCTGGTAGGAATGGCTCAAATGCTGGTAAAAGACTTTCAGAGTGAAGTTCCAGGAACTTTGGAAGAACTGGTAAAACTCCCCGGAGTAGGAAGAAAAACCGCAAATGTAATTCAAAGTGTGGTATTCAACAAAGCTGCAATGGCAGTCGACACACACGTCTTCCGTGTCAGTCATCGCATCGGACTTGTACCCAAAACATGTACAACCCCTTTAGCAACAGAAAAACATCTGGTAAAATATATTCCTGAGAATTTAATACCGACGGCTCATCACTGGCTGATTCTTCATGGAAGATACGTCTGTACAGCACGCAACCCCAAATGTGAAGAATGCGGACTCAACGGAATATGTAAAGAGTCTTTGAAAGCAAAAATCAAATAGCTTCAATTATTGTTCTACAACCAGTCCGTCGTATGCCATATGCACATGCGGAGGAAGTTGCTTTTCGACCTCTGCATGCAATCCCATATGATGACTCATGTGTATGAAATAAGTTTCGCCAGCTCCGATACGTGAAGCTTGCTCCAAAGCCTCAGCCAGCGACTGATGTGTCCAATGCGGCTCTATCCGTAATGCATTTATAAACAGATAATCCAATCCTTGTAAAAATTCATACGATTCATCAGGCATTGTAAGCATATCTGTTATCCAAGCTACCTTACCCACCCGATAACCCAATATCGGCAGTTTACCATGCATTACTCTAAAAGGAACAACCTCCAGCGAATGTCGGGACAAGTTTGTTACCTGAAACGGTTTATACGGCTCGATGACAGAAAGTGGAATACTGGGAACTCCCGGATACGGATGTTCTACAAAACAATAAGGCATACGTCTTTGTAAACGCTCGGCAGTATATCCTTCCGCATAGACAGGTACATCCCGGAAACTGCAAAAAGGACGAAGATCATCCAACCCACCCACATGGTCATAGTGCTCGTGAGTTATCAATACCCCGTCAATAGGACGAAAATCGTTCATTCTAATACATTGTTCTCTGAAATCAGGACCGCAATCTATCAAAATGCGCACTCCTTCCATTTCAATCAATCCAGAACAACGCAAACGGTTATCGCGCGGATCGGTACTTGTACATACCGGGCATCCGCATCCCACTTGAGGCACTCCCGTAGATGTTCCACTTCCTAATACAGTAACTTTCATTATATAATCAAGTAGTCTTAAATGTAATTTACTTCCGGATGGATATCAATACCAAACTTTTCCTTTACCGAAGCAACAACTGCTTCTGCAAGAGCCATGATTTCCTTTCCGGTAGCTCCCCCCAGATTGACAAGGACCAACGCCTGACGGGCATGTACTCCGGCACGTCCCAACGATTTTCCTTTCCATCCGCAACGGTCTATCATCCATCCGGCAGGAACTTTCACGCAATCTTCGCTTGCCGGATAAGAAGGCATATCGGTATATATGGACTGTAAATCAGCAAACTGCTTTTTAGGAATGACCGGATTCATAAAAAAACTTCCGGCATTTCCCATTTGAGCCGGATCAGGAAGTTTTTCTTCTCTGATACGAATAATGATACGACGCAGATTGTCTAATGTCAACGGACAAGATGCTTTATCCAGCTCTGTACGGATATTACCATAATCTAAATGCCATACCGGAACTTTACTCAAACGGTAAGTGACATGCGTGACAATATATTTGCCTTTCAGTTCTTGCTTAAATATACTTTTACGATATGCATAACAGCATTCCTCATTCGAGAACTGCCGTAATTCTCCGGTAGAAACACAAACTGTATCTACACTTACTATCAAATCTTTAGCCTCAACTCCATAGGCTCCGATATTCTGTACGGCAGAAGCTCCAACCTCTCCAGGTATCAAAGACAGGTTTACAGCCCCATACAGATTTTTCTGCACAGTGTACGCCACAAAGTCATCCCATACTTCGCCGGCTCCTACACGCACATCTACAGTATCTGACGTTTCACTTACTACCTCATAACCTTTTATCAAGGAATGAAGTACTGTTCCTTGATAATCGCCCGAAAAGAGCAAATTACTTCCCCTTCCAATATGTAATAATGGAAGTTCATAATTTTTCTGCTTCAAAAAAACACAAAGTTCTTCTACTGATTCATATTCAACAAAATGTGCAGTACGCACATCCATGCCAAATGTGTTATGACGTAAAAGAGAATAATCTGTCAGTTCTTTCATTTTATATTACTATTCTATACTGAACGGAGCAACTTAGTCGCTCAAATCTTCAAATTTCATCAATATCCATTTACCTCCGTGATATTCAAAATAAAGCGTATTGCTAAAGCCATTACCAAATCCTTTAAATTCAATAATTTTCTGATTGGCATCAGGCATTTCCTTCTGTCCGTAATGGACATTAGTCAAACGCTCTTTAAGCATAGGAGGACGAAATGAAAACCACTGTCCTTCATCCAATGTAGTTTCGAGAATCTGAAATTCATCTTCAGGATCTACAGTCACAAAACTCAATGGACGATGTAAACGTTCAAGCTGGAATATGGAATCGTTGACAAAATGGTTATAAAAATCGAAAAAATCTTCACGGCCATTCGCATCCGAGGCAAGCTTCTCTTTATTTATAGCTTCCAGATACCAGCAATCTGAAACTCGCTCAAAATAATACCGTTTTACTTTTCTCTCTTTCAGATAAATCCAGTCCACCTGTACACTATGCACAGCTGTATCTTTTTCCATCTCCATATCTTCTTCCTTATCGAAAAGGACAGTATAAACCGGTTCACGACTGAACATAGGATCGTATATCCATTCGTTCTTTGCCATTCGTACTACCTGTTCACCTTTGTAATAAGAAATAGGAAACTTCACCCGAGAACGTTGGAAGTGTTCATCGGAAGCAAAATTATAAAAGAAATCGGCAAAGCTTTCATCGGCCGTAGCTGGAACTATTTCTTCTACAACCGGAGCTTCTCCCTGCAATGTGTCATGCCCAACTGTCAGCGAGTCAATTTGTTTAGTTAACGTTTCAAAAGGGTCTACATTCTTTTTTCCTCCCCCACAAGAACTGACCAGCATACATACACAACACCCAAATAAAATTTTTTTCATCTTAGTGCTTCTGAAAAATCATGTGCAAAAATACGTCTTTTTTTCTTTTGGCGAATAAAACATTTACAGTTTTCTTTTTTATGAGCATAAAAAGACAAAATTTCAGTTTAAATCCTTACCTTTGTGCACTAGAAAAAAATAATAATATAGGAAAATATGTTAGCAAAAATAAAACAGTTACTTCAGGAAGTGGAGAACTTAACTGCTTCGAATGCAGAAGAGCTGGAGGCTCTGCGCATAAAATACCTAAGTAAAAAAGGTATAATCAATGCGCTTATGGCGGATTTCCGCAATGTACCCGCTGAACAGAAAAAAGAAGTCGGCATGAAACTGAATGAATTGAAGAATCATGCTCAGGAGCGTATTAATACACTGAAAGAAGCTTTCGAATGTCAGGATAACAGCGCAACTGAACTGGACCTGACTCGTACAGCTTACCCGATAGAGCTGGGTACACGCCACCCGTTAAGCATCGTACGTAACGAAATAATCAATATTTTCAACAGATTGGGATTCACTATTGCTGACGGTCCGGAAGTGGAAGACGACTGGCATGTATTCTCATCTATGAACTTCCCCGAAGATCATCCGGCACGTGACATGCAGGATACTTTCTTCATAGAAAGTCACCCTGATATTATCTTACGTACACATACTTCATCTGTACAGAGCCGCGTAATGGAAGTTTCTAAACCTCCTATCCGCGTAATCTGTCCGGGACGTGTGTATCGTAACGAAGCTATCAGCTATCGTGCACACTGCTTCTTCCATCAGGTAGAAGGATTGTATATCGATAAGAATGTTTCATTCACAGACTTGAAACAAGTTTTGCTTCAGTTTGCACAAGAAATGTTCGGTCCTGAAACAAAAATCCGTCTGCGCCCTTCATACTTCCCGTTCACTGAACCTAGTGCGGAAATGGATATCAGCTGCGATATCTGTGGTGGCGAAGGATGTCCTTTCTGTAAATATACAGGATGGGTAGAAATTTTGGGTTGCGGTATGGTTGACCCTGCAGTACTCGAAGCTAACGGTATCGACAGTAAAGTTTACACTGGTTATGCATTCGGTATGGGAGTAGAACGTATTGCCAACTTAAAATATAAAGTAAAAGATTTGCGTATGTTCTCGGAAAACGATACTCGTTTCCTCGAAGAATTCGAAGCAGCAAACTAATTTTTTATTATATATAAAGAAAACGCGGATTAACGCAGGCTCTTTATAGATTCAACCTTAAAGAATTCTGTAAAAGTCTATGTTAATCCGCGTTTTGCAAATTTCAAATATGGAAAAGGAACGTCTTATTACACCAAGCTATTGTTGTATACTGGCAGCCAATTTCCTTTTATATTTCGGCTTTTGGCTATTGACTCCAGTCCTTCCGTTTTATCTTTCAGAGATATTCGAGGCTTCAAATACAACAATAGGTATAGTGCTTTCCTGCTATACCATTTCCTCTCTTTGTATCCGTCCGTTTTCCGGATATTTTCTCGATACTTTTGCCCGTAAACCTCTCTACCTGATTGCCTACTTTATCTTTACACTGATATTTGCCGGATATATGGTAGCTGGCTTGCTGGCATTATTCATTATATTTCGTGTGATACACGGTATATCATTCGGTATGGTTACAGTTGGCGGAAATACGGTAGTAATAGACATTATGCCTTCCAGCCGTCGCGGAGAAGGTTTGGGATATTATGGACTGGCAAACAATCTGGCTATGTCCATCGGACCGATGTTTGGATTGTTCCTTCATAGCGGAGGAGCTTCATATATCACCATTTTTTCTTATTCACTGGTCTCTTGCATATTAGGCTTTCTGGCAGCTACCATGGTGAAAACACCCTATAAACCTCCCGTAAAAAGAGAGCCGATTTCATTGGACCGGTTTATTTTGTTAAAAGGACTTCCTGCCGGATTCAGCTTATTACTGTTATCTATTCCCTACGGCATGACAACAAACTACGTAGCAATGTATGCCAAGCAAATAGGTATCACTGCAGAAACAGGATTCTTCTTTACTCTTATGGCTGTAGGAATGGCTATCAGCCGACTCTTCAGTGGACGCCTGGTAGACAAAGGAATGATTACACAGGTCATCTCTGCTGGGTTATACCTTGTCTGTATCTGCTATTTCGGTCTGACAGCCTGCGGATGGCTTATCAATTGGAACAGTTCATTTACTATTATTTTATTCTTCCTTATCTCCCTATTGCTTGGAATCGGGTTTGGAACAATGTTTCCCGCTTATAACACCTTATTCGTCAACCTTGCCCCCAACAGCCAACGAGGAACGGCTACAAGTACTTATCTGACCTCATGGGATGTCGGATTAGGAATAGGAATGCTGAGTGGAGGGTACATTGCAGAAATAGCTTCTTTCCGAGCAGCCTATCTGTTTGGAGCCTTTCTGACTGTAGTTTCTGTTATTTACTTCCATTTTAAAGCCGGTCCGCATTTCCTGAAGAATAAACTCAGATAAACCAAGAATCTCCTATTCTTTATAGGTAAAAACAAATATATGCGAAAGCTTATTGTTTACATTCGTAATTTGGACTGATAAGATAAACGAACGGAATAATTCTACATGGTCATAAATAAACGCAGGTAGATAATTTTTATATGCACCCAGGTTCTGTGCCAGCTTATCTACATCTGCCACCATAATAAAGGATGCATCGCGCGATAGATTCGAAACACACTCATCAAACAACGTGTGTTGCGGAATAGACAATACTTGCGAAATGCAGGAATCCACCTTTTCCTGACCGGAAAGGATGAGCACACTGTCCTCACGAAGAGGCTGAATGGACTTTAACCGTTCTTCTACCCTATATAGGCATGAATCGGAAGCATACATAGAGCCACTCAGATAAAACACTTCACTACATTACTGTCCCGTAAAAGTGGATAAATAGTTCTTTGAAATAACTGAAATATAGCTTATTATACTCTATTTGTAAAGCGCGACGATTTGAAATTGTACCTTTGAAACCAAATCAAATGGCTTCAAATGAATCAAGACAAATATGTTTTCGCTCAATTGGTAGAGTTTTTGAACAACAATAAATTCAGAAGAATCGTGGACAAATACGATGGAAATCGTTACGTCAAACATTTCACTTGCTGGAACCAGCTTCTTGCTATGATGTTCGGACAGCTAAGCAATCGTGAGAGCCTACGCGACCTGATTGTTGCATTGGAAGCACATCAAGCCAAGTGTTATCATTTGGGATTGGGTCGTGAACCCTTGGCCAAAACCACACTTGCATCAGCTAACCAAAATAGGGATTACAGAATCTTTGAAGATTTTGCATTCTTCATGATGAAAGAAGCCAGTGATAAACGAGCTACTCATATTCTGGATATCGAAGGAAAGAAGTACGCTTTTGATTCAACCACCATTCCGTTATGTTTGGCAACATTTCCTTGGGCTAAATTTCGAAGTAAAAAAGGTGGAGTCAAGGCACATGTCCTTTATGACATTGAGGCTCAGGTTCCGGCTTTTTTTACAGTAACCACAGCTTCAAAACATGACTCAACAGCAATGTCTGCAATTCATTATGAACCAAATGCATACTATATTTTTGATAGAGCGTATGATTCGTTTAAGGAACTATATCGGATTCATCTTACTGGCTCTTTCTTTGTCGTAAGAGCCAAGTCGAATCTTAAATTTAAGTTCTGCAAATGGAAACGCAGACTACCAAAGAATATACTATCTGATGCTGAAGTGAAATTATCAGGATATACCTCTGAAAAGAAGTATCCGGAATCATTCAGGATTATCAGGTTCTATGATGAAGAAGATGATCGTGAATTTACCTTCCTGACAAATGCCAAACATATATCTGCACTTGATGTAGCTAATCTCTATAAAAAGAGATGGCTTGTAGAACTGTTCTTCAAATGGTTGAAGCAGCACCTTAAAATCAAAAGGTTCTGGGGCACCACAGAAAACGCAGTCCGTATTCAGATAAGTGTGGCTATTATCACTTATTGTTTGGTAGCTATTATCCAACATGATTTGCACTTAAGCCGTTCGACCTATGAGGTCCTACAGATTTTGAGCATTTCATTAACGGATAAAACACCTTTACAAGAGTTGTTCAATAAGACTAATTTCAATGATGTCAAAGAGCAATTAAATCCCCTTTTCCCGGGGTTGTTTGATTAATATTTAATTCGTCCCGATTTTAACGGGACACTAATGACTTCACTATTCAAATGAATATCAAATTCACTCCAACAATCAGTATTTTCTTCTGCCAGTAAAGGTATCGACGCTGTATGTCCGTATAAAGTCAAAAAATTTGCCGTCTTAGCATGAGCGATAGAAGTAAATCCGACATCCTGGCGCAATGACTTTTCGTCTTTCTCGGCATCTATTACTTTTTCTATCAGATTCTTCTGATAACTGACAGCCAAAAATCCCTTGCCATTGTAACAAGATATGAAATCATTATTACTTACGGGGTAAATCTCTATCGTTTTTCCTCTATAAGTTTCTTTTTTAGCTGAAAAAGAAAGTCCCTTTCTGGTTATCATTTCGCGAATGAAGTTCCTTCCAGATTCATTGGTACGAAAATACATAACCAAATTACGAGAAGAAATCGGAGCATGAAAACTCACCATCATATAATTCATCTGATTATGTAAATCGTGAGCATTCTCTACGATGTAAGGAATCATGTCTTCTCCCACAACAGAAAAAAGTCCACTGCTTTGAAGTGTATCAAGCTGTCCTGCATAAGCAGCCTGTGGAAACTCATTGACCATAAACTCAATATTATCAGTTTCCAAAAGTCCGATACAATCAGAAGGAACAACAGCAAGCAAATCAGCATCCTTTCCACTTTCTGCAAGACTCAAACGAGCAAAGCTATAAAGCCCTACTCCTATGCAAAAAAGTATAACAGAAAGTATTACACCTAATTTACCAACTGTACGCAATTTCATAGTTATTTATATTTTTGGGTCAGTAGAAATTTCGTGGGGATTATTTTTTATACTCGTAAAGTATTGCTTACTTCGCATTATGAAAAACGATTATTTGAACATGCTAGCCAGCCTCGTGTTGCCGGCTCAGATATTAGATTACTTTCTTATCTCTGGAGTTGAACAAACCTCTCAAGAGATTCATATTAGTCTGGATGAAAAGATGAATTCCAAGTTAAGCAATGACGAACATTTTGAATCCAAAGGTTTTATGGAAGCTGTTAATGTGACAGACTTTCCCATACGGGACCATAAGGTAATCCTCAAGATCAGACGTCGTCGTTGGACGGACTTGCGCACAGGTAAAAGTTTCAGTATTCCCATCGACCTCGATGTTGTAGCCAAGGGAACCAGATACTCCAAAGAATTTGGGGCTTTTTTAAAAGAAACGTATGGAGACATCCCCAGTGACCTGCCGTACGCTTGAGGAATTCTATCATATAGATGGTCATACATTTGAAAAACAGTACAAGGAGGTTCTCAGCGGATATCGTAATTGGGAACAGTTATCCCATGCCGGTGAATGGATGCTGTTTCCGGAAAATATGGGACCGTATCTGGCGATTGACGAGACCTCACTCTCCAACGGTGAACTTTACACCTTTGTAACCAACCGTGATGCCTGTACGAGAGAGTGCTCCCTGGTAGCTGTCGTGGCAGGAACTAAATCAGAGGATGTAATAGCTGTGCTGCAACGAATTGACGAGGAAAGCCGTTATGCCGTTAAAGAAGTGACACTTGACCTTTCAGACTCCATGCGCAAGATTGTACGGACTGCATTTCCTGAAGCCAGCCGTGTGATAGACCGTTTTCACATTCAGAGATTAGCTTGTGATGCTGTGCAGGAATTACGCATCAAACACCGTTGGGATGCCATACAGCAGGCCAATGAGGAAATGGAAGAAGCTAAGCGGAAGAACGAAGATTATGTCCCATACCGATATTCCAATGGCGATACCCGTAGGGAATTACTTATACGCTCCCGGTATCTGCTTTTCAAGTCAGCTGATAAATGGACAGAAAAACAGAAGCAAAGGGCAGCAATCCTATTTGAGGAATACCCTGACATCAAAAAGGCATACGGTTTGTGCCATTCCCTGCGGATGATTTTCTCTAAGAACACCATAAAGGACGCTGCACGTCTGGCTATGGCACGATGGTATAATAAAGTAGAAGAAGCAGGGATGCATTCTTTTAATGTCATTGCTGCTACTTTCTATGAGCACTATGATGAAATACTGAATTTCTACAACCATCGTTCTTCAAATGCGATGGCAGAATCGTTCAATGCAAAAATTAAACTGTTCAGAGCAAATCTAAGAGGAGTAGCTGATAAGAAGTTCTTTTTATTCCGCATTGCGAAGCTATATGCGTATCCCCACTAAATTTCTACTGACCCATATTTTTATGCAAATATAAACAAATAATAAAGAAAAGCAAACTGGAAACACAAAAAAAGCGACCTTCATTTGAAGATCGCTTTCATTTTCAGAAGGGTGACTAGTGGGACTCGAACCCACGACATTCAGAACCACAATCTGACGCTCTAACCAACTGAACTATAGTCACCATATTAAAAATGGTTGCTTCTATGAAAGGGTGACTAGTGGGACTCGAACCCACGACATTCAGAACCACAATCTGACGCTCTAACCAACTGAACTATAGTCACCATGTTGATTACCCTTTCAAAAGCGAGTGCAAAGATATATGTTTATTTTGAATTTGCAAACACTTTTGAGAAAAATCTTTCATAAAAGTTCATTTTATGCTGTAAAACCTTCTAGAAGGAGCATTATTTATATATAGCCTTCTTACCAGCCAGCAATGTATTCTTCATCAACGATACAATTGTCATCGGTCCTACACCACCGGGAACTGGAGTTATATATGAGCATTTTGGAGCCACTTCATCAAATTTCACATCTCCGGTAAGTTTAAATCCTGATTTTTTTGTTGCATCGGGTACACGAGTTGTACCGACATCAATTACAACAGCCCCTTCCTTAACCATATCTGCCTTTACAAAATTAGGCTGTCCCAAAGCTGCTATAATTATATCCGCTTCACGACATTCTTTCACCAAATCCTTACTACGGCTATGGCAGACTGTTACGGTAGCATCACCCGGATATGCTTTCTGCATCATCAGCATTGCCATTGGTTTTCCGACAATATTACTTCTTCCAAGTACAACACATTTTTTACCCTGGGTTTCTATATTATAGCGTCGAAGCAGTTCCAAGATACCATTGGGAGTTGCAGAAACATAACAAGGAAGCCCGATGGACATACGGCCTACGTTTATCGGATGGAAGCCATCAACATCTTTACGATAGTCGATTGTTTCTATGACTTTCTGTTCTGAAATATGTTTAGGCAAAGGCAATTGTACGATAAATCCATCCACATCGGGATCATTATTCAGCTCTTGCACTTTCGCTAGAAGTTCTTCTTCGGTCACATCACTTTCGTAACGAATAAGAGTAGATTTGAAACCGCAAACTTCACAAGCCTTTACTTTTGCTGCAACATAGGTTTCACTACCCCCATCGTGCCCTACCAAAACCGCAGCCAGATGTGGACGCTTACCGCCACGGGCAACTATATCGGCAACTTCAGCAGCAATTTCCTGCTTTACTTGTTCCGAAACCTCTTTTCCATTAATTAATATCATAATATAAACTGCAATTATTAGGTTATCTGTAGTATTAACAAATGTACAATTTTTCAGGGATGCTTAACCGAGAAAAAGAACGGTTTATGTTTTATTAACACTGATTCAGTTTGTATTCTACCCATCTATCAGTGGGTACGACGAGGTTTCCAAGAGCGAGAAACAAGCCTCAAAACAAAAAAACTTTTTATTTCACAGGTAAATCTGCATATTTTTTTCTACCCAGCAGTTTCGACTGCCACAGGATGCTGAATTTAAAATGTTCTGGAATATCTGCGAGAGCAGTCTTATCCAAATTCTCCTGACGAGCTGAAGCAAATTCCGGACGTAAACGAAGAAATTCTTTTCTAGCCTGAAGTACCGCACGAAAATTAGAAACATCTCCTTTAAGCAGAAAGAACAAGGCTGCGAGATAGTCCAAGCATGTACGTATCCGCATTACTGAAACAAGCTCTTCAGCCGGAAGATTTTTATAAAGCATAAGCAGGTTATTGCGAAAGTTCAAGAACGTCTTCCGAGGATTTTCTTTCTTCAATGTGGCCCCACCTACATGATAGACTACGCTTTGAGGCAGGCAAACCAGCTCATAGCCACGGCTGCGCAAACGCCAGCACAAGTCTATTTCTTCCATATGTGCAAAGAAACGTCCGTCGAGTCCCCCTGCTTCCCGATATTTGTCAAGCCTGATAAATAAAGCTGCACCCGTAGCCCAGAAAATGGAAACCGGAGCATCATATTGTGCAATATCCTTTTCTACCGTATCAAACACACGGCCGCGACAGAACGGATACCCATATCGGTCGATAAATCCACCAGCCGCCCCTGCATATTCAAAATATTCTTTATTTTTCCAGTCGAGAATTTTAGGCTGGCAGGCTGCAACCTCCGGATGCAAATCCATATATGATACCATTACTGACAACCAGCCTGATGAAACTTTCACATCGCTGTTAAGCAACACAACATATTCAGCATCAACCTGTTCCAATGCTTTATTATATCCTTCTGCAAAACCATAATTCTCAGGCAGACGAATCAGACGGACAGAAGGGAACTCTCCTTCTACTATCCGGCAGGAATCATCAGATGAGCCATTATCGGCTACACAAACCTCTATTCCCTCTCCTTGCGAACACGAAATGACAGAAGGCAAAAAACGGCGCAGCATATCTGCGCCATTCCAGTTTAATATAACGACCGAAACTTTTATCATAATATAATACCTTTCAACGCGGTTCCGTCATCATTAAAATCACCTAAACGTACGCGTATTAACTGATTGTCTAAAGCATCGTTCTGCTCCAGTTCTACACGGATATAATTATCGGTGAACCCATGCATAGGACAACCTGGCTTGGAGTGTTCCATCAATACAGTTGCTTCCTGACCAATATGACGAGCATAAAAACTTCTTGTCTTTTCGTCCGATAATACCAGTAAACGCTGACTTCTTTGATATTTATCATCGGGAGAAACTACATAATCTATTTTCAAAGCCTGAGTACCAGGGCGTTCCGAATAACTGAACACATGAAGCTGGGTTACATCCAACCCTTGTATAAACTCATAAGCCTGTTCAAAGTATTCGGGCGTTTCTCCTCTTGTACCGACAATCACATCTACACCGATAAAGGCATCGGGCATCAGAAACTTGATTTTATGTATCTTGGAAGCAAAAAGCGCAGTATCATACCGGCGACGCATCAATTTAAGCACCTCATCACATCCTGACTGCAACGGAATATGGAAATGAGGCATAAAACGACGTGACCGTGCTACGTACTCTATAATCTCATCGGTAAGCAGGTTAGGCTCAATGGAAGAAATTCGATACCGCTCAATGCCTTCCACCGCATCAAGTGCCTTTACCAAATCGAAGAAACTTTCTCCTGTAGTTTTTCCGAAATCACCTATATTTACTCCAGTAAGTACAATTTCTTTTCCACCTTCTGCTGCCACCTGACGAGCTTGCTCTACCAGATCAGCAATTTTACCATTACGGCTTCTCCCTCGCGCAAAAGGTATAGTACAATACGAACAAAAATAATCACATCCGTCTTGTACCTTCAGGAAATAACGGGTACGGTCACCTCTAGAACATGAAGGAACAAAGGTACGTATATCCTTTGTGGCAGTAGTGATAGCTTCACCATGCTCATGCTTCTCCAAATTTCCCAAATATTTCATCAGATCGCCTTTCTGTTCAGCACCCAAAACCAGATCGACTCCCTCAATATCTGCTACCTGTCCAGGCTTCAGCTGCGCATAACATCCAGTCACTACGATAAAAGCTCCCGGATGCTCTTTCGCCAAACGATGAATAGCCTGACGGCATTTTTTATCTGCCATTTCAGTGACCGAACAGGTATTAATTACACAAATATCAGCCTGCTCACCTTTACGTACGGTACGGACTCCTACTTCCTTAAGCATTTTTCCAATGGTAGAAGTTTCCGCAAAGTTCAGTTTACAGCCTAATGTATAATAAACAGCCTTTTTATTTTGAAAAATAGTTGTATCTGTCATACTTTAAATATAATAATTTGAATGCAAAGTTACGTATTATTATCGGAACACAAAGATAAGGAAGAGAGCTTTCACCACCGAAAAAACATCTCCCCTAAAAACATGCAGAAAAATCGTTTAAATATACGAATATTCCCCCATATTCCCATATCCGAAAACATCTTTTATGAAGAAAAGTATTTTAAAACATATTTTTTTTGAAAAAAAATGCCCTAAAGAGAACAACGTATTAAAAAAGTCTATATCTTTGCATCGTTTTAAGAAAACAACATAAGTATTACAGATTTTAAAAAGCAAAGAAAATGAAAAAATTAGTATTTTTGTTCGTAGCATTCGCTGCTGTATCTTTCGCATCTTGCGGTAACAAAGCAGCTAACAATGAATCAACAGTTAACTCAACTGCAGCAGTTGAAACAGTAGAAGAAGCAGCTCCAGTTGTTGATTCTACAGCAGTAGTAGCTGACTCAGCAGCAGTTGATTCTGCAGCAGTAGTAGCTGAATAATTTCGAACAACATTCGAGAGAATTGAAAGTCTGGCATGCGAAAGCATTCAGACTTTTTTTATGCCCTTTTATATCCTCTAATGAGCGATAAGAAATATTTCCTTTACCACCTTTCCCTATATTTACGTAGTAAATTCTCTACCAATCATATTCTTTCACCAAAAACATGCTCTTGTTTACTTCTCTTTTTGTACAAAAGAGAAAGACATTCGTACAAAAATTTCAAAAATATCCTGATATTTTTCCAGACTCTTGAGGAAGAATAAATCAGTATATCCACAAATTTCTGTAACACCCCATCTATTCCACTAGAGAAATAAAAAAAATCCAGCCCCTCATTTAGTAAAAAGAAAAACACTATAAATACTACCTTTTACAAAACCCCTTCTATTCTTTACCACCTCCTTAAAAATAATCACTGGTCATTACTTCAACCAGCAAGATCCACCAGCATAAACATAACCAACAATCAAGCAATTTTGAATATACTTATTAAGATAATAAAACGAGTAGGAGGAAAACGAAGTAGTTTTCTTCCTACTTTCGTTTTCCGACCTCTCACACCACCGTACGTGCCGTTCGGCATACGGCGGTTCTTTACTATGGATGCCTTTCGTATTCTTCGAAAGACACTTCCACGACATCTTCTTCAACCATCCATTTGTAGGTCTGCGCTCCTTTATACCCTTCGGATTCCGTCCTATCTCTTTAAAGGTAGCCCAATACTTCTGTTTTGGTTTTATGCATTCGTTCCAACAAACGGTAGTTTTCAGTTATGCCGTTTAAATAAAGTTTGGTCCTTCCCTATAGGCATACATGCCTTGGGTACTACGACCTCTGCTGACTTCTCACGGCAAGCTTTACTCCATCATGGTACTTCGAATCATTCATCCTCACCATATGTCCGTGAGACCTCCTCGGATAAGGGTATTAACTTTCAATCTTATGTCTGCTCCATTTACACTAACCGTCCCGAATAGCTATAGGGCTTTAGTTTGTTTCGCAACCTTACCCACGGTCATATGCCTTATATGAAGTTTCTGTTCGTCAGACCAGATGTTTGCCGCCAGCTTCTTTCAGATTCCAACTCGCGATGGACACCCTTGCTTTTGGCTGTATGATTCCCGCTATTAGGGCTCATTGGGGACTTGCACCCGTTAGCTAATACTCATGCCGAGCATACAAAAAGAAATCCCGAGCAGATTTTCATCTACTCGGAATCCTATCAAGTATTTACAGACTGCAAAATTAAGCTTCTTCTGCAACAACTTCGAAAGGAATTTCAACAGAAACTTCCTTGTGAAGTTTAACGACTGCTTTGTAATGACCAACTTCTTTTACAGAATCCTTAACAACGATAATCTTACGATCGATGTTGTGACCCAATTTAGCCAATTCTTCAGCAATCTGAATATTACCAACTGAACCATAGATAACGCCAGTTGCGCTAACTTTTGTAGCGATCTTCAAAGATACATCTTTCAAAGATTCTGCTACTGCTTCAGCATCTTTCTTAATCTTTTCCAATTTATGAGCACGCTGTTTCAATTCTTCAGCCAACATTTTCTTTGCAGCTGGAGAAGCGATAACTGCTTTGCCTGTCGGAATAAGATAGTTACGACCATAACCTGACTTAACGGTTACAATATCATTCTTGTAGCCCAAGTTAACTACGTCTTCTTTCAAAATAATTTCCATACTCTTACTCCTCCTTTAATTATTTCATCATATCAGTTACGAAAGGCAGCAAAGCCAAGTGACGAGCTCTCTTAACAGCCTGCGCAATACGACGCTGGAACTTCAATGAAGTACCTGTAATACGGCGCGGAAGGATTTTACCCTGTTCGTTCAAGAATTTTTTCAAGAATTCAGGATCTTTGTAGTCGATATACTTAATACCACTCTTTTTGAAACGGCAGTATTTTTTCTTCTTAACGTCTACTGAAGGCGGAGTTAAATATCTGATTTCTGATTGTTGCTGTGCCATGATTAGTTTTCCTCCTTTTTAGTTGATTTTACATTTCTTCTCTTAGCAGCGTATTCTGCAGCGTATTTGTCCATCTTGAAAGTCAAGAAACGGATAACACGTTCGTCACGACGGTAGTTTACTTCAAGTTTTTCAATAACCGACGGTTCTGCTTTAAATTCAATCAGTTGATAGAAACCTGTAGATTTCTTCTGAATTGGGTAAGCCAATTTCTTCAATCCCCAGTTTTCTTCATTAATGATCTCCGCACCCTCCTGTGTAAGGATAGCTTTGAACTTCTCTACCGCTTCCTTCATCTGAACATCAGACAAAACGGGAGTTAAAATGAAAACGGTTTCGTATTGATTCATACTATACGTTAATTAAATTATTAATAATAAATTTTTTAAATGCGGCGCAAAGTTACGACTTTTTCTCTAATATACAAACCATTGCATTCTTTTTATATGATAAAGAATGTTATTTTGAGGCATTTTCATATACCATTTACATCAAAGTATCGTATATTTGCGTAGTTGTTTAAACAATAATTACATGATAGAACAGTTTAACTTTGACATACAGCTCATTTTTGCGATCCTAAACGGAAAGGTTTCTGCTGCAATCAACCGTAAGCTAAGCCGTAATTTCCGACAGAATGGAATGGAGATAACCCCTGAACAATGGACCGTATTATTGTTCTTATGGGAAAAGGACGGAGTTACCCAGCAGGAGTTATGTAATGCGACTTTTAAGGACAAACCTAGCATGACTCGTCTGATAGACAACATGGAGCGCCAGCATCTGGTAGTACGTATATCGGATAAAAAAGACCGACGTACCAATTTGATACATCTTACAAAAACAGGAAAGGAACTGGAAGAAATGGCACGCTTTATAGCCAACAAAACATTAAAGGAGGCTCTTCACGGTCTGACATTGGAGGAATTAAGAGTGAGCCAGGAAGTTCTGCGCAAAATCTTTACCAATACAAAAGACTAAGAGTAAGCTTTTTTATTTTTTTTCATCAAATAATTTCTTCAATACAAGAATTATCCTTTAATTTGTAACCAAGAAAAAATAAACCATAAAATAGAAGACACACATGAAAAGCTTATTAAAGAACTTAGGATTGTTACTGGTTATTATCGGAGCAGTAATCCTGATTATTTGCTACTATGGAGGCAACGTAAACGACAATGCGATTTTGGCAACTTCTTTGGTTCTCATCATCGTTGGATTAATTTCTCATATCGTTCTGAATAAACGTATTGCCGATTAATATTGAGCTAACAAAAAAGAGAAATAAAAAAGCCTGGGTTTTATAAACTCAGGCTTTTTTATTTCAGTTATCAGTTATTTCTTATTCTTGTTCTGGGGTAATCAATTTATATCCTTTACCATGGATATTGATAATCTCGATAGAATCATCATCTTTCAGATGCTTACGCAATTTAGTAATATACACATCCATGCTTCGTGCGTTAAAGTAATTATCATCTATCCAGATAGTCTTCAATGCAAAGTCACGCTGAAGAATTTCATTAGCATGAGCGCAAAGCAATCCTAACAATTCAGACTCTTTAGTTGTCAGTTTAGTCTGCTTATCGCCAATAGACAAAATCTGTTTCTGAGTATCGAATGTGAAACGTCCGATTTTATACATGTTGCTTTCCTTATTGCGCTTTCCACGTACACGACGTAAAATAGCTTCGATACGGAAAGTCAGCTCTTCCATACTGAAAGGTTTAGTAATATAGTCATCAGCACCAATCTTGAATCCTTCTAGGATATCTTCCTTCAGTGTTTTGGCTGTAAGGAAAATAATAGGAATTTCAGCATTTGCCTGACGTATTTCCTGTGCCAAAGTAAAACCATCTTTCTTAGGCATCATTACATCAAGTACACACAAATCGTATTTATTCTTCAAAAAGGCCTTGAAACCAGCTTCACCGTCAGGAAACAACTCTGCCGAATATCCTTTTGCCTGCAAATATTCTCTTAAAAGCATGCCAAGATTCTCATCATCCTCGCACAACAAAATACGCAATTTTTCGTCCATATCAATCTTCTTTAAATAAAGGTAATACAATAATAAATTTAGTTCCTACATTCAGTTCACTTTCGGCACGTATAGTTCCCTTGTGATCTGTAATTATCTTCTTTACATAGGCCAAGCCCAAACCAAAGCCTTTCACATCGTGTAAGTTGCCTGTATGAACCCGGTAGAACTTTTCAAATATTTTTTTCAGGTTTTCTTTCTTTATACCGATACCATTATCTTCTATCGATATATGAAGCTTGCCTGATTCATTCCAAGTACGGACTTTCAGATGAATATTAACATCCGGTTTCTTATATTTCAATGCATTATCCAAAAGATTGAATATTACATTCGTAAAATGCATTTCATCTACATAGATGAACGGATCGTCGGCATCCAGAGCAACATCCAAAGTTCCGTTACAGTTTTCCACTTTCAGGCGGAATGTGTTGGTTACACCGTAAACCAGTTCATTGGCATCAACCTCTTTTTTCTTCAGTGTTGCCTTTTGTCGTTCGAACATAGACATCTGCAAAACCTTTTCTACCTGGAAACGCAATCGTTTGGTTTCATCATTTATAACCCCAGAAATATGCTTAAACATGGCAGGCGATTTACCTACGGTCGGATCATTCAACATCTGGGCAGCCAAAGAAATAGTAGAGATAGGTGTCTTGAATTCATGAGTCATATTGTTAATGAAATCATTCTTTATCTCTGTCAGTTTCTTCTGACGGAAAATGATGTATATGGTAAAAATAAAAGTCACCAACAATACCAGCGTAAAAATAATAGATGGTATCATGAACCGTACAGAACTGAAAATGTAATTGTCCATTGTCGGGAAAAAGACATTTACAAATCCCATCTTTGCGGGAGGATCTTTTTCGAACAGCAACCGAGAGTAAACCTTTTCGTTATCGTATTCATAGTCAGAGCAACGATAAATTTCTTTATTGTCACGGTCTGTTACCGTAAAATGATAAGGTATGTCTACCCCGTTATTCTTTAATTCCGAATTCAGAAAATAATCCAGCTGTTTGAAATTTACCCGTTCTTTCAACGGCTTATCACTCGCCGTATAAAGAATATTGTAAACTACCTCATTCAACAAAGCACGCTGATAGATATAACGTTCTTTTACGATCTCCTGCAACGTACGTGAAGTCTGAGGAATATTCTTTCCGGTTGAAATAATCTCTTTAGGAATACTAGAAGGACGATTTATCACAGTTTTCCACTCGAAAGTAGAAATCGTACTTCCATCGGAAGAACCGATCAATACACTTCCACCAGACTGAGACTGATGTTGACCTTGAAATTGTTGAGAAAGCTGTGCAGCACGTTCAGTGGCCGCAACATCTTTTTCAAGATATTTTTTCGTTTCCACCAACTCTAAGTTATGAACAGCCTGAGCAAGACTCCGTCCTACATTCTCTTCGAACTGCTCCTTGCGCATCTTGACCATCTCTTCTATATAACTTACCTGCAAATAGAGCAAGCTAAGAAAAGAGAGTCCCATTACAATACCTAATATCCAAATAGTTGACTTTTTCATGAAGGCAAAATTAAACAGCTATCACTTACAAGATACTCTGCTTAACATGTTTTAATCCGTGATTCTCTTATATTAACGAAAAGCGGATATTTACATGTTATTTTAAAAACTTTACGCCACACATTACCCTGCTTTAATGCAAAAATAATAAAATTTTAAATTAATAACAAACAAAGTATGCTAATTGTTTAAGCTTCGTTAAATAAAAAAGGTCGCATTTTTAAGAAATGCGACCTTTGCAACCTATAAAAACAACAACTAGAAAGTTTATACCTCTTCTTTTTCTTGTTCTTCGAATTCTTTCATCAACTTATTCTGAACATCAGTCGGCACAAGTTCATAACTTGCAAACTTCATAATGAACGAAGCGCGTCCTCCTGTAAGTGAGCTCAATGCTGTAGAATAATTAGACATTTCTTTCAAAGGTACCTTTGCAGCAAGCTTTTCATAGCCTTTTTCACTGCTCATACCCATAATCATACCTCTACGGCCTTGCATATCACTCATAACATCACCCAGTTTATCACTTGGTACGAATACTTCTACGTCATAAATAGGTTCCAGAATCTTCGGACCAGCATTTTTAAAGGCTTCACTGAAGGCCTGGCGTCCGGCCAGCATGAAAGAAATTTCATTTGAATCTACCGGATGCATCTTACCGTCATAAACAATTACACGTACGTCACGGGCATACGAACCGGTCAAAGGTCCCTGTTCCATACGGCTCATGATACCTTTCAAAATAGCCGGCATGAAACGAGTATCAATAGCACCACCTACTACACTGTTAACAAATACCAATTTACCGCCCCATTCCAGATCAATTGTTTCTGTACTCTTTACATTCATCTTAAATTCCTGGCCGTTGAATTTATACAGTTCAGGAGCAGGCATTCCTTCATAATAAGGTTCTACAATCAGATGAACTTCACCAAACTGACCAGCTCCTCCCGACTGTTTCTTGTGACGATAATCGGCACGAGCAGCTTTTGTAATAGTTTCACGATATGGAATCTTAGGTTCATAGAACTGTACCTGAAGCTTTTCATTGTTTTCCAGACGCCATTTCAAGGTACGCAAGTGGAATTCACCCTGACCATGAACCAAAATCTGTTTCAACTCTTTAGACTGTTCTACTACCCAAGTCGGATCTTCCTCACGCATGCGGTTCAATACAGCCATCATCTTTTCTGTATCAGCTTCATTGACCGGCTTAATAGCACGAGTATATTTCGGATTCGGATACTTAATAAAGTTAAAACGATTTTCGCAGTCTTTACCATTCAAGGTATTTCCTGTCTTCACATCTTTCAGTTTCACTGTACATCCGATATCTCCCGCACGAAGTTCGTCTACCTTTTCACGGTTAGCTCCGGCACACACATAAAGCTGTGCCATGCGTTCTTTAGAACCACGATCGGCATTATTCAAATCATCACCTTCGTGTACAACTCCACTCATAACCTTGAAGTACTGTACATCTCCGATATGTGGTTCAACTGCTGTTTTAAAGAAATACAAAGAAGTAGGTCCGTTTGCATCAGGAGCAACAGGAACACCACGTGTATTATGTACAGTAGGCATTTCATCAACAAATGGAACGACATTACCCAAGAATTCCATCAGTCGGCGAACTCCCATATCTTTACCTGCACATACACAGAAAACAGGGAACATACCACGTGCAGCCAATCCTTTACGAATACCTTCACGCATTTCGTCTTCTGTAAGCGATTCAGATTCGAAGAATTTCTCCATCAAAGCTTCATCATGTTCGGCAGCAGCCTCTACCAGAGTCTTATGCCAAGCCTGAGCTTTTTCCATTTCCTCAGCAGGAATTTCTTCGATAGTCGGTGCTCCACCGTCAGGACCCCATGAATATTTTTTCATCAAAAGTACATCGATCAACGAATTGAAGTCTGGTCCTGTAGCCAACGGATACTGAACCGGAACAACTTTAGAACCGTAATTTTCCTTCAACTGTTCCAATACATGATCGAAATCACATTTTTCACTATCAAGCTGGTTTACCAGGAAAATCACAGGTTTTCCCAACTTTTCAGTATAACGGAAATGATTTTGTGTACCTACTTCGGGACCATACTGACCATTCAACAATAAAATAGCCGTATCCGTTACGTTCAATGCTGTAATAGCAGCTCCCACAAAGTCATCACTTCCCGGACAGTCGATGATATTCAGTTTTTTGCCATTCCACTCTACATGATAAACGGTAGAGAAGACCGAGTAACCATACTCCTGCTCTACCGGAAAATAGTCGCTGACTGTATTTTTGGCAGTGATTCTGCCGCGACGTTTTATAATACCACTCTCATAGAGCAGCGCTTCTGTGAGGGTGGTTTTACCTGATCCGTCATTGCCAAGCAGGGCAATGTTTTTAATTTCGTTGGTCTGATATACTTTCATGGTATTTCAAGATTTAATTATTGAACAAAAGGATATGCTTTTCATATCTCTAACATAGTGATGCGCAAATTAGAAATTAATGAGCAGAAATGCAACAAATTTATTCGTGTTACTAAACTATGTTTTTAGACAGAAAACGTCAAGATTCATCTTTTTCCCCTCTACGGCATCAGACTAAATACAATAAAAAAGGCCATGCCACGGCAAACCCAAATTGCCTTGACATGACCTTTTCTAAGATATATAAAGAACTGTATTACCAGATATTTACACGGTTTTCAGGAGCAATATACATCGGACTTTCCGGAGTGATATTGAAGGCATCATACCAAGCCTGAATATGAGGCAGAGCACCATTTACACGCCATTCGCCCAATGAATGAGGATCTGATTTTGTACGAGAACGCATATCTTCTTCACGAGTATTGGCAGCCCATACAGTTGCATAAGCCAAGAAGAAACGCTGTTCCGGAGTAAATCCGTCTACATCACCCAGAGGATTTTCTTTCATTGCATTCTGGAATGCAAGATATGAAACATTCAGACCTCCATGGTCAGCCAGATTTTCACCCAAAGTCAGTTGTCCGTTAGCTTTCAGTCCCGGCAATACTTCGATATTGTTGAAGAAATCAACCATCACTTTTGCACGAGCATCGAAACGTTCTGCATCACCTTCTGCCCACCAGTCGGTCAGGTTACCATTCTTGTCATACTGACGACCCTGATCATCGAATCCGTGAGTCATTTCATGACCGATTACTACACCGATAGCACCATAGTTGAATGCGTCATCAGCGTTCATATCGAAGAACGGATATTGCAGGATACCTGCCGGGAAGCAGATTTCGTTAGTAGAAGGATTATAATAAGCATTTACAGTCTGTGGAGTCATCAGCCATTCATCCTTATCAACAGGTTTTCCCAGACGGCTGTACATGTCATCCAATCCCCATTTGTTTGCACGGCAAGCATTAGCCCAATAAGAGTCCTTCTTGATGTCCAGATTTGAATAATCTTTCCACTTGTCAGGATATCCCACCTTAACATGGAAAGTAGACAGTTTTTCCAAAGCAACCATCTTCGTACTGTCACTCATCCATTCCTGAGCCTTAATACGTTCTCCAAGAGCATCCTGTAAATTCTTAACCAGCTTAACCATACGTTCTTTGGCTGCTGCAGGGAAATATTTTTCTACATACATTTGTCCTACAGCTTCACCCAGCATGCTTTCTACAGCGCTAACGGCACGCTTCCAGCGAGGAGAGTTCTGCTGACGTCCAGACAATACCTTTCCATAGAAATCGAAACGAGCTGTTACAAAGTCATCGCTCAGATAAGGAGCAGCAGCGTCCAGCAAATTATACTGTAAATAAGAGATATGTTTTGATACAGGAAGTGTGTTGATCAGTTTTTCAACTTCTTTCAGAGGTTCTATCTGCATCACGTTCAATTCAGTAACTTCCTTGATGCCCAAGCCTTTCAAATAAGTATCCCAGTCAATACCAGAGAAAGTCTTTTTCAGATCGGCATACGACATCTTATGGTAGTTAGCCTCTGGATTACGTTGCTGTACAGCGTTGAAAGCTTCCTTAGCGATAGAAGTTTCTATTTCCATTACATCAGCCATTTTCTGCTGAGCCTCAGCTTCAGAGAATCCTGCCAGAGTAAAGAGTTTAGCAATATATTTCTTGTAATTTTCACGCACATTTACAGTTGCGCTGTCATTGTCGAGGTAATATTCTTTCTCACCCAAGTTAAATCCACCCTGAGCAATCTGGAACATATTGACATCACTGTTTTTCGGATCTGCATAAACAAAGCTTGAGAAATAAGTTCCGATACCACAGTTCAGCAGTTCTACTACCATAGGGATAATTTCTTTTTTATCCTTCAAAGCAGCAATTTTATCCATTTCTGCCTTTACCGGAGCCATGCCCTCTTTGTTAAGAGTCACGCTATCCATTGCCATGTTATACACATCCCCGATCTTCTGAGCCAGCGAACCCGGTTCATTCTGCTTAGAAGCCAGTCCTTCGATAAGTTCCTGCAATTGTTTGCGGTTGTTTTCAATCAGCACTTCAAATGTTCCATAACGAGAATACTCGTCTGTGAGAGGATGATTCTTCATCCAGCCGCCACATGCATAACGATAGAAATCCTGACTAGGAGCAACTGTAGTGTCAAGATTTTCCAAGTTGATACCGGAAGTAGTTTTAGCTTCCTTTTGTCCGGCACAACCTGTCATGGCAGCAGCAACCAGCACTGCCATAGCAGCAAAAAGTTTTGTTTTCATAATCAATTATAATTAGCAGTTTTAACTTTTAAGTTCTTCCAGTTCAAGAGAAACATTCTCCCATTCTTCTTCAGCATCCGAAATCTGTTTTTTGAGTTGCTGATGCTGTTCGTATAATTTCATATCCGATGCCCCTTCTGGAGTAGCCATCCGTTCTTCCAGTTCGGCAACTTCTTTTTCCAGACGTTCAATAAGCGTTTCACAATCTGCAACCTGTTTTTCCAGTTTACGGATTTTTTTGTTCTGCTCTTTCTGTGCTTCGTACGAAAGTTTATTGTCACTGGCCTGTACCGGTTCTTCTTTCTTCGCAGCAGAAACAGTAGGCGACTGAGAAAGCTGAAGTTCATTGAGGTTTTCCATTTTCTTTTTCTGCAAGAAATCGTAAATCCCTCCAATATGTTCTTTCACTACACCTCCTCCAAACTCATAAACCTTTGTAACCAGTCCGTCCAAAAATTCACGGTCGTGAGAAACTACTATCACCGTACCGTCAAATTCACGGATAGCCTCTTTCAGCACATCCTTGGAACGCATATCCAAGTGGTTGGTAGGTTCGTCCAGTATCAGGAAGTTTACCGGTTCCAGCAACAGCTTTATCATCGCCAGTCGGCTCCGCTCCCCTCCCGAAAGCACCTTTACTTTCTTGTCGGAAGCTTCCCCGCCAAACATAAATGCTCCCAATATATCGCGTATTTTCAAGCGTATATCTCCTTTGGCCACAGAATCTATCGTATCAAAAACAGTCAGATTTCCATCAAGCAGCTGCGCCTGATTCTGCGCAAAATAGCCGATCTGTACATTGTGTCCTATTACCAGCTTTCCTTCGTATGGAATTTCATCCATGATACATTTCACGAGAGTTGACTTACCTTCACCGTTCTTTCCAACGAAAGCAACTTTCTCTCCACGATTGATAGTCAAGGTTACATCATGAAACACAACATGGTCGCCATATGCTTTCTTTACCCCTTCGCAAATTACCGGATAATTGCCGGAACGCATGGCAGGAGGAAATTTCAAACGAAGTGCTGAGTTATCTTCTTCATCTATTTCAATAGGAACTATTTTCTCCAGTTGCTTGATACGGCTTTGTACCTGAACGGCTTTTGTCGCTTTATAGCGGAAACGCTCTATAAAGTCTTCAGTATCTTTTATCTCCTTCTGCTGATTTTCGTACGCACGCAACTGCTGTTCGCGACGTTCTTTACGGAGGACGACAAATTCATCGTAAGCAACCTTATAGTCATAAATACGTCCACAAGATATCTCGATAGTCCGGTTTGTTACGTTATTGATGAAAGCACGGTCGTGACTGACCAGCACAACAGCACCGGGACTCATTTTCAGGAAGTTTTCCAGCCATTGAATACTTTCAATATCCAAATGGTTGGTCGGCTCGTCCAGCAACAATACATCAGGGCGGCGTAACAACAGCTTTGCCAGCTCAATACGCATACGCCATCCTCCACTGAACTCACTGGTAGGACGATCAAAATCAGACCGGCTGAATCCGAGTCCGACCAAGGTACGTTCTATTTCCGCTCTGTAATTTGTACCGCCCATCATCAGGAAGCGTTCGTTATCGTGAGTAAACCGATCTATCAGCTCATGATAACTTTCCGAATCGTAATCCGTACGGTCGGCAAGTTCCTGATTCATTTTTGCCAACTTATCCTGTAACTCGAATATATGTTCGAATGCCATTTCGACCTCAGCCATTACCGTACGCGTATCACTCAGAATCATCACCTGAGGCAAATATCCGATTGTCACTCCTCGCTGTACAGCAACATTACCTTCAGTAGGTTGTTGCAGGCCTGCCAGAATCTTCAGCATGGTCGATTTTCCCGCACCATTTTTACCTACTAATGCTATACGGTCTTTCTTATTTATAACAAATGAAACATCCTCGAACAAAGGAGTAACTCCAAACTCAACTTTCAGTCCTTCAATAGAAATCATATATTCGTTCCAACTTTACAAAGTGCAGGCAAAGGTAGCATTTATTTCCTTTTATTTTATACATTTGCTTATACAAATCAATCATTATATTACTTATTTATGAAAAACGCGACAAAAAAATTTCTTCTATTATCCGCCGGCATATGTATTTGCTGTCACTCAAGCGGACATTTTAAAACACATCCGGGCATGCCTATCCACATAACGGAAGAAGGAAAAATCGTATATTATGCTTACCCTAACGGCGACCGGGTTCCTGATTTTTCATATTGCGGATATCAGCGATCGGAACATCCCATTCCTTATATAGAAGCCAAAGTCTATGTTCATCCGCCTCAAGGTGATGCAACAGCCGTCATCCAGCGGGCAATTGATTATGTCAGTTCTCTCCCCTTGCAGGATAATCAGTTCCGGGGAGCTATACAGCTGCTTCCGGGCATATACCACATCGAAGGACAGTTATTGATACGCAAAAGTGGTATTGTACTACGTGGTAGCGGATGCAATGCTTCAGGAGGAACAGTTTTGCAAGCAAAAGGATTTACAAAAAACGAATTAATCCGTATACTGGGATATGACAATGCCAAAACATCCGACAGCCTGAAAGTTTCCGACAAATATGTTCCTGTAAATGCAACTTTCATTCCTTTAGCTTCGGCCGACAAGCATTTAAAGGTTGGAGATAAAATACGAGTAATACGCCCGTGTACTCCCGAGTGGCTTGCAGAGCTAGGAACAGACCGTCTGGGTAACCAGCAGGAGTACAACTTTTCGAAATGGCAGCCCGGACAGTATACAATGGCATGGGAACGTAATGTCACTCAAGTCAGTAAGGAAGGTATCGAAATAGACGTGCCAATTACCATGAGCCTTGATCCTGAATATGGAGGAGGATATGTCACTCCCCTGAAATGGACCGGACGTATATATAATATAGGTATAGAAAACTTATGCTGCATTTCCGATTTTGATGCGGCCAATCCCAAAGATGAAAATCACCGCTGGCAGGCTATTACTTTCAATCACATACAAGACGGATGGGTAAGAAGAGTAACAGCCAAGCATTTTGCCGGTTCGGCAGTGATGTTGCTGGAAGGAAGCAGCCAGATAACCGTAGAAGACTGTAAGTTTCTGGAGCCGGTTTCAGAAATAGCAAATCATAGGCGGTATGCCTTTCACACTCTCGGCCAGCAAACACTTTTCCAGCGTTGCTATTCCGAAAACGGCTATCGTGATTTCAGTGTCGGAAAAGGTGTGCCGGGGCCCAATGCCTTTGTACAATGTCATTCGGAATGTCCTTACAGTTTCAGCGGGTCTACCGGAGGATTTTCGAACGGTATTCTGATGGACAAGATTACCGTATCCGGGGGAAACCTGGAGTATGGCTATCGCGACATATCCGATCAGGGAGCAGGATGGACAGCCGCCAATTCTCTTTTCTGGCAAGGTCGGGCTTCACAGACTCACTGTGTTACCCCTCCGACAGCACACAACTGGGCTTATGGTATGTGGACTCAGCCTTACGGCAACGGATATTATCAGTTATCCCATACATTCATAAAACCGGAAAGCATATTTTACGCACAGCTGACAGAACGTACAGGGAAGAAACAAGAGCTGGAAGAAAATAAGATTTTTGTCTATCAGACACTCGAAACAGCCAAACCTACGGTAGAATATGCAGCATGGATGTCTAAGCAATCATTACACCCTGATATCCGAATGGATAAATGGATAGACAGCATGATTGTGTCATACCCAATAGATTGCAGCATACATGACATTCCGGAAATTTCACAAGTAAAATATAAACCGAGAAAAGAACATACTGATGCCGTAAAGTCTGCTCCACTCACTATCCGCAACGGATGGGTGACACGAGGAAGTCAGATTATGACCAGAGGCACTTATCCACATAAGTCGGAACCGAGAACAACAGGATGGCAGGGCATTGGTTCACTCACACTTTTTTATCCGGGAAGAACCGGACACGGATATACGGAAGAACCGGACAGCATTGCCCGGCAACTGGAAGCATCGGGAAGCCATGTGTTGCACCACCGCACGGGATTATGGTACGAACGCCGGCGAAACGATCATGAACGGAACATGCAGGCTGACTCGGAGGTCTGGGCTCCTTTCAACGAATATCCATACAGTCGCAGTGGAACAGGAGAAGCACAAGACCGACTGAGTAAATACGATTTAAATAAATTCAATCCCTGGTATTGGTACAGACTCAAACAGTTTGTCGACCTTGCCGACAAAAAGAATCTGTTACTCTGGCACGACCATTACAACCAGCATAATATCATAGAAGAAGGAGCGCACTGGTGTGACTATCCCTGGCGTTCGGCAAACAACATCAACAATCTTGGATTCCCCGAGAAAACATTGTTTGCAGGCGACAAGCGTGTATATATGGCCGAACAATTTTATGACATCACCCGTCCGGTTATCAGAAAATATCATCAGTTGTTTATCCGACAAAGCGTTAATACGTTCCACGACAACAATGGAGTCATACACAGCATCGGAATGGAATATACCGGTCCGTTACATTTCATGAAGTTCTGGCTGGAAGAAATCGCTTCCTGCCCCAACCATCAACTGGTAGCTCTGACTGCAACCAAGGATGTGCAGGATGCCGTTCTGCAAGATTCTCTCTATAATAAAATGGTAGACATCATCGACATCCGGCAATGGCACTATCGTAACGACGGAAGCTTGTATGAGCCCCAAGGAGGATGTAGTCTGGCTCCCCGACAGTGGGCACGACTCATCGATCCCGGTACAACGTCTTGTGAAAGCATTTATCGGGCTGTATACGAATATCGTTCCCGTTATCCGGAAAAAGCGGTAACCTACAACGCTGCCATGCCACGCAACGTCGAAGGTAATGCAGCCAACTGGGCTGTTTTCATGGCAGGCGGTTCACTGGCAAAAGTTCCTCCTATCGAAGCTATGGATGTATATACACTGGCTTCAGAATTTCAGCCTGTCGCTTCACTTACGGAAAGCAACCGGCAATGGGTGATGGGAAAAGCCCAAAAGGGATACCTCGTATATTGTCTTGAAACAGATATCCACCTGGACCTGAGTCATGACCGGAAGACATACAAGATAGTATGGATCAATCCGGTAAACGGAGAAATATTCAGAAAAGAGCAGACACGTCTAAAAGGAGGAAAAGCAATCTCCCTGAAAGCACCACAGAAATACTGTGTATGCCTGCTTTATTAGGAAGATAAAAACAAAGCCCGTCGGAATATTACCAACGGGCTTTCGTTATATTATTTATTATATCTCAGATTTCCGAATCAATCTTCAACGTAACGTTCGATAGTCTGTGCACGGTCCGGACCTACAGATACAATCTTGACAGGAGTTTCCAACTGTTCTTCAAGGAAAGCAATATAAGCATTGAATTCTTCTGGGAATTCATCTTCACTTGTCATCTTAGTCATGTCGGTCTTCCAACCCGGCATTTCTACATATACAGGTTCAACTCCTTCGGTAATATCGAATGGGAAGTAATCTATTTCTTCACCGTTTACCTTATAAGCTACACAAGCCTTGATAGTTTCAAATCCATCGAGCACATCGCTCTTCATCAGAATCAGCTGAGTAACTCCATTCACCATAATGGCATAACGCAAAGCTACCAGGTCAACCCAACCACAACGACGTTCACGACCAGTTACTGCACCATATTCGTGTCCCAGATCGCGGATAGTCTTACCTGTTTCATCGAACAATTCTGTTGGGAACGGTCCTGCTCCAACACGTGTACAGTAAGCTTTCATGATACCATACACTTCACCGATTTTATTCGGGCCAAGACCCAGACCTGTACAAGCACCGGCACAAATTGTGTTAGAAGAAGTAACAAACGGATAAGAACCGAAGTCAACATCCAGCATTGTACCCTGAGCACCTTCACACAACACACTCTTGCCTGCTTTCAGCAAATTATTGATTTCATGTTCGCTGTCTACCAAATTAAACTGACGTAAGTATTCAATACCTTCCATCCACTGTTTTTCCAGTTCGGTAATGTCATACTCATAGTTCAGGCTTTTCAGAATCTGTTCGTGACGAGCTTTAGCTGCTGCATATTTTTCTTCAAAGTTATGCAGGATATCTCCTACACGAAGTCCGTTACGGCTTACCTTATCAGTATAAGTAGGACCGATACCCTTACCTGTAGTACCTACTTTAGAAGCTCCTTTTGCAGCCTCATAAGCAGCATCCAGAATACGGTGAGTAGGCAAAATCAAATGAGCCTTCTTTGAAATGTGCAAACGTTCTTTCAAAGGATGACCGCTTGCTTCCAGCGCTTCGGCTTCTGCCTTGAACAAAGACGGATCAAGAACAACACCGTTTCCGATAATATTTACTTTATCTCCCTGAAATATTCCGGAAGGAATAGAGCGGAGTACATATTTCTGACCTTCAAATTCAAGAGTATGACCTGCATTCGGTCCTCCCTGAAAACGAGCAACAACATCATAGCGCGGAGTCAAGACATCGACTACTTTCCCTTTTCCTTCGTCGCCCCATTGTAAACCTAGCAAAACATCTACTTTCATGATTTCCAACTTTTATAATAAGTTTATTTACTTTTCTTACGTTTAGCCGCCATACACTTGTTGCACAACCCGTATATGTACAAGGAATAGTGCGAAGCATGAAAACCTTTCAACTTTGTGTCGGCAATAGCCTGCTTCAAAGTTTCATCTTCAAATTCAGACACTTTTCCGCACGAGGTGCATATCATGTGATGGTGAGTTTCATTATTGTACGAACGTTCGTACTGTGAAGTATTGCCGAACTGATGTTTGATCACCAGCCCCGCATCAATCAGGAGTATGATTGTATTATAAAGAGTAGCACGACTTACACGGAACTTTTCTTTTTCAGCCATATAGGAATAGAGCATATCTATATCAAAATGTCCCTTTATGGTATAGATTGTATCGAGTATAGCATAACGCTCGGGTGTCTTCCGATGCCCGTTCTTCTGAAGATAATCCGTCAGAATCTGTTTTGCTTTATCTTTTATATTCTCTTCCATCCGGTAATTCGTTCAGGGTTCAAAGTTAATCTTTTTTATGCAATTAAGAAAAACAATAAAAGAAAAATTTCTCTAATCAGGAATCTCTAAAACATCAGAATTCCAAATCTGCCTTAATATCTTCTGCCAATGCCCTGACAGCCGGCTTCTCCGATTTTGCCCAGATACCCAACTGCTTGCTTACGGTTCTTTTATTGTCACGCGACTGGTGTGCATACTTGCGCAATGCCACGGATGCCGCCTTCTGAACCGGACCGCAATCTCCTTCTACAGCCGTACAGGCCTGATCCAGAAATTCAGCCTCAGCACGCTCATTCAGTTTTTCTCCTTTCATCAACAAACGTGCCATCAGTAAAAAGCCACAAAGCTGGAACATCTCGCGTTCATCTGCCATCCAACGGAACACAACTTCCGATGCATAAGGCAAACGCTGGAACAGATTCATCACCGTATATTCTGCCAGTTCAGGATAGTCCATACCCTCTATCCAGATATCAGCTATTTCCTGATAAAACGTATCTGCCGGCTGAAGCAGACCAGCCAGAATCTTACATTCTCTGATATTTTCCTTCCACAGTGCCTGAGCCAGTTCATGGTCGGGTTCATATCCCGCAGCTATCTCCTTGATACGGGGATATTCAATACCGAAATTCAGTTTGTACTCCATCCCTTTTTCACGCATGCTTTGCGAAACCATGCCGTTCATGAAAAGACGGAATTTCGACTTGATATCTTTAATCGTTTCGTGTATATTATTGTCCATAATAAAAAGCAATCATAAAATCCTCCGTTGCAGACTTCGTATTCTACAACGGAAGTATATTATAAATTAGAATAATCTCTGCTATATCGGAGCATCTGCTCTGCATACCCTTCCGAATAAGAAATATGCACATCGGTAATGTTTCCCTCCGCATCGGTTTGTGGCGTATACACCGGATTGACAAAACCTTTATAAGGAGCCAGATGCAGACTGCGATATCGTTGCAAGACTTCGGCATGCAATACCGGATCGACTTGTACAGCATACGTTTCAACCAGCTGACGGGCTGCCTCATAATCTCCCTCGCTCTTGATGCGCTGAATTTCGGCCAGCAGTTTACCAAACAGCATACGCAACTTGGCATAATCGTTAATACGTACATAAGTTTTTCCGTCACGGTTCACCATTTCCACCACATGCTCTGCCTGTCCATGTTCCAGTGCCCAGCGAGCTATCAGCTGACGGTTGCGCATATGTGCCTCTTCTACCGTACACCCGGGCTCTATACGTACCAGCTGCGTCATCAAGCCGTTCATCATGTACGAATAATATTCAGCCTTATAAGCCTCAGCATCCGGCACAAGTCCCAGTTCTATCATTTTAGCGTCGGGCAAATAGTAAAGACCGAACAAATCGGCACGTGCTTCTTCAATCGTAGAACCATGCGCTTTCAAAGCATCCGGATCTACTCCCGGAAGCAGTTTTCCTGAACCATGCCCCAGACATTCATGCAAATCAGTATGCAAGTCGTCGGTTATATCGGCATACTTCTCAAGCAACTGGCGTTCTGTTTCACTATATACAAATTCTTCGCGGAAACCATTACCTCGGGCAGCTTTGTTATAAGCATCGGTCAGATTGCCAATCGTCACCGACTTCGAGCCATGTACACTACGAATCCAGTTGGAATTCGGGAGATTGATACCGATAGCAGTCGACGGATATAGATCGCCGGCCAGAATAGCTGCTGTAATAACCTTTGCCGAAACGCCTTTCACTTCTGTTTTCTTGAAGCGGGCATCTACCGGCGAGTGGTCTTCAAACCACTGGGCATTACTGCTGATGGTTTCTGTACGGTGAGTAGCTTCCATATCCTTAAAGTTGACAATCGATTCCCAACTTGCTTTCATTCCCAGCGGATCGCCGTAGCTTTCGATAAAGCCATTCACAAAATCCACCAACGAGTCAGTATCCTTCAGCCAGGCTATGGAATAAGCATCAAACAGTTTCAGATCTCCTGTGCGATAAAACTCTATCAACAGACGGATAACTTCGCGCTGTGCGTCATTTTCTGCTACATCTTCAGCTTTTTGCAACCACGAAATAATTTTTTCAATGGCAGACGAGTACATTCCTCCAACTTTCCATACCTGTTCGTACACGTGTCCGTTTTCTTTTACCAGACGACTGTTCATACCATACATTACCGGTTCCTGATCGTCTGCTTTCTTTTGGGCTGCATAAAAGGCTTCTGCTTCCTGCTGAGTAACCCCTTCATAATAATTGGCAGCAGAAGTGAGCACCAGGTCTTCCCCATCCGACTGGTTCACCCGCTTGGGCATAACGCTTGGATCGAAGATTACCGGAAACAGCTTATCGCACATAGCCTGACATGTTTCACCTTCTTCGAGCGGAAGCACCTCTTCAGGCAGTGAGTTGACAACTTCTTCCAGATAAGCAGATGTAAATGCCGGTACGAACTTGTCGCATGCATAATGATGATGAATACCGTTTGCAAACCATACACGTTTCAGATAAACTTCCAGTGCAAGAAACTGCTCACTGGTACGGTCACCTTTGAAATGTATATAAACGGCTTCCAGCAGACGACGAATCTGCAAGTTGTATTTTCCGTTCTGATCGAACAATATATCTCTTCCTTCAAGAGCAGCCTGAGATAGATAATAAATCAACTGCTTGCGCCGTAAGGGCAAGTTTTCAAATCCGGGAACCCGGTAACGCAAAATCTGCAAATCCGCAAACTGTTCTACTGTATATGAAAATGAATCTTGCAACATATATATTCTTCTTTTTTATAACCATCCATTATCTACTTATAAAAAGCCCTCAAACTAAATGTCATTCTAAACGAAAAGAAAGTATACTCGGAAAAGCCTTGCATGTACTTTCTCCCGTTTAGAATGACATCTGTTGTTTTTATAAGTTCTATTTTCTTTAACCGTTACCTATTATTTTCCAGCTTTCGTCTTCTATAGTTATTAGGTGTTTCGCCAACATTCTTATAAAAAGCCGCATAAAACGACTGACGGTTGGCAAAACCGACCATTGCACTGATTTCTTCTACATTCTTTTCCGCATAACGCTTGTCGATCAACATATGCAAAGCGTCCTTGATTCGGTACTCATTTACCAGGCATGAATAGTTCATTCCGAAGCGGGAATTGATGACAGCCGACAAGTAACGAGTATTGGTTTTAAGTTCTTTCGCAAGATCTTTCGCCGAATAATTAGGATCCTTGTATTTCTTCTGAAGAACAATAATGTTCATAATTCGGTCATACAATTCATCAGCCAGTTCGGCACGAATCATGTTACGGTAAGGTGCGTCCTTTATCTTCCTCTCCCGAAGATTATAGGGCTTTTTTTCTAAAACTTGACCTTGCTCGGTCATTAATTTCTCCTCTTCTCTCATCTGTCTTTATATTTAGATAATGGTTGTTTCTTCTCCCCGAAATACTATAATTATACAAATTTGCTAAGACTTTTTGTATTTTACAACATATTTACGAGTTTATTTTTCTAGAATATCATTTTTTTACATTTAAAACAGGCTAAAAATAAAAGATAACCGATATTTTAAAAGATTGAACTATCTTTGCCCGCTAATTACATAAATATAGAAAATGATACTAAAAACGCTGAAATCATACTTCGGATACACTCAATTCAGGCCACTGCAAGAAGAAATCATCACTCAAATTTTACATAAAAAAGATACACTTGTACTCATGCCTACCGGCGGCGGAAAATCTATTTGCTACCAGCTTCCGGCTCTGCTCATGGAAGGAACTGCCATTGTAGTTTCCCCCCTGATATCGCTGATGAAAGACCAGGTGGAAAGCTTGCAGGCAAACGGCATCATTGCCCGTGCCCTGAACAGCACGAACGATGAGACCACAGATGCCAATATCCGTTTCGAATGCAGGCAGGGAAGGGTCAAACTGCTATATATCTCACCGGAAAGACTCATGGGCGAGGTCAACTTTCTGATGAAGGATATCCGCATTTCATTGTTCGCCATCGACGAAGCACACTGTATCTCACAGTGGGGACATGATTTCCGTCCGGAGTATACACAGTTGAAAATACTTCGCCAGCAGTTTCCGGATGTTCCGGTCGTTGCACTGACTGCTACAGCCGATAAAATTACACGACAAGATATCATCAGACAGCTGGCAATGAAAGACCCTCAAATTTTCATCTCTTCTTTCGACCGTCCGAATCTGAGTCTGGACGTCAAGCGAGGTTTTCAGCAGAAAGAAAAAATGCGTACGATATTCGATTTCATTGCACGACACCGCGGAGAAAGTGGAATCATTTACTGCATGAGCCGCAGCAAAACCGAAAAGGTGGCGGAAATGCTGGAAGAGCATGGTATTGCAACTGCTGTCTATCATGCCGGACTCAGTACTGCCGCACGCGAAGCTGCACAGGATGATTTCATCAATGACCGTGTTCAGGTGGTCTGTGCAACGATTGCTTTCGGCATGGGAATAGACAAATCGAACGTACGATGGGTCATTCACTACAACCTTCCTAAAAGTATCGAAAGTTTTTACCAGGAAATTGGACGTGCCGGACGCGACGGACTTCCCAGCGACACCCTGCTGTTTTACTCTTTCGGCGATATCGTCCTGCTCTCGAAATTTGCAGCCGAAAGCAACCAGCAGGAAATCAATATGGAGAAACTGAACCGCATGCAGCAATATGCAGAAACGGATATCTGCCGGCGGCGAATCTTACTGAACTATTTCGGTGAAACAATGGATCACGATTGCGGTAACTGTGACGTATGCCGTAATCCTCCCGAACGTTTCGATGGGACAATTATTGTACAAAAGGCGTTGAGCGGCATCGCACGTGCCGACCAGCAAGTGTCTATCAACACGCTGATAGATATTCTGAGAGGTGCAGCCACACAGGAAATCATCGAACGGGGATACGATAAGCTGAAAACTTACGGCGTAGGACGGGATATTCCGGCACGCGACTGGCAGGATTATCTGCTGCAAATGTTGAACCTGGGATATTTTGAGGTTGCCTACAACGAAAAGAACCACCTGAAGATAACCGAAGCCGGAAGAAAAGTACTGTTCGGGCATGAACGAGCCCTGCTGGTAGTTATTAAGCGTGAAGAATACGCTGCCAAAGGAACGAGAAAAAAACAAAAACAGCCCCTTGCAACAGAAGCACTGTTCCCTACCCCTATGGTATTCGACAACGAAGACGAACAGCTGTTCGAAGAACTTCGCCAGTTACGAAAAAAACTTGCCGACCAACAGGCTATACCGGCTTACATTGTTCTTTCGGACAAGACGCTCCATCTCCTGGCTTCTTCACGTCCTACTACGGTAGAAGCTTTCGGTGAAATAAGTGGTATCGGTGAATATAAAAGAGATAAATACGGAAAAGACTTTATTGAGGTCATCCGGAAGTTTACCAGATAACCCATACAACTATTTGCCAGTATTTTTTACCGACAAAACAACCTGAAAAGTTAATGTCCGAATAAAAATTTTCTCCACCTGACCGCACATCATATCTGACATAAAAAAGACAGGGATTCATTATAATAAAACGTCAGCATATCTTTTCCAAAATATGCTGACGTTTTACCGAAAATCTCTGCATGTTTTTTAAAAATATCATGCAAAATTTTTGCAAACTGACAAATTATTCGTTTTCAACTACTTACACTTTTTCAATTTTTCCATCAGTTCCATACGAGGAACACCTAGCGAAACAGCCTTCTCATAAGCCTCACGTGCCTCGTGTTTCTTCTCCATCTGTAAATAAATATCTCCCATCATCACATGCGTATCAGCATCACGGGCATCCAGTTTCAAGGCTTCTTCCAAATCGAGCAAGGCAGCATCGGGCAAGTTCTGCTCCAGTTCCAGATTAGCTCTCATCTTATATAGGGAAGCATCTTTCGGATAGTCTTCGATAAGCAGGTTCATACCATCGCGTGCCGCGATATACCGTCCTTCTTTCTGATCCAGCATAGCCAGTCCCAGACGGGCAGCCTTATGTTTCGCATCTAATCCCAGTATCACATTATAGTCGATGCGTGCTTCCTTATACTGTCGCCGTTTCATATAGATATAAGCACGAAACAGACGAGCCTCCTTATCGTTCGGCAAGAGATCGATTACATTGCAATAGTCCAAATAGGCTTTTTCCGTCAGATTCTTTTCCATATAAAGTGTGGCACGGTTCAGCAGAATGGCAGTTGCATAAGGAGTAATGTTCAGTGCCATCGTATATGAATCTATTGCTTCGTCTATCTTTCCCTGACGCTTCAGCACGGTTCCCAAGTTAGAAAAAAGCAACGCATTCCGGGCATTGTAAGGATCGAGCCGTAAAGCCTCGCGAAAGAGTTCCTCAGCTTGTTGCAGACTATCCTTGAAAGTATAGTCCATAGCTTTTTCCACCAGTTCATTATACGATTGTGCCTTACTGCCCAGCAACGAGAAAATACATATCAAACACAGGAGTATTCTTTTCATCCGGATATAATTTTAATTAAATTCGAAAGCAAAGGTAATGGAATAATCTGTGGAGTGGGATGTATATTAAAAAGTTTTTGTAAGTTTGAACAATCATTATAAACAAGAACTATCATGAAACTGGAAAAAGCTATATTTGCCTGCGGATGTTTCTGGGGAGCACAGTATCAGTTTGAACATGCCAAAGGAGTGGTACGCTCCACAGTAGGCTACATAGGCGGACACAAGGAACATCCGGCTTATGAAGAAGTAAAGGCACACACTACCGGACATGCAGAAGCAACACTGGTAGAATTTGATGCAGAACAAACATCGTTTACAGAACTGTGTAAACTCTTTTTTGAGATTCACGATCCGGCACAGACCGACGGACAAGGTCCTGATATCGGTCCGCAGTATCGCAGCGAGATATTTTATCTGAATGACAAGCAAAAAGAAGAGGCAGAAGCAGTCATCGCCCTGCTAAGGGGAAAAGGATATGAGGTGAATACGAAACTCACTCCCGCCACAACGTTCTGGGAAGGAGAAGAATATCATCAGCACTATTACGATAAGACAGGAGGAGAACCTTACTGCCATATCCGAGTTAAAAAATTCTGACCCGATCCATCAGCAACAAACGTATCCGAACTATAAAAAAGACAGAACCCCGAAAGTCAGCATAAAAACTTTCGGGGTTCTGTGTATCAAACAATAGCTGATACGATTCTTACTGTCACGCTTTTTTAATGTAATCGACCACCCATGCACCAACTTCCTTGGTTCCGTATTTAGGCTGTCCCTCTACCTGAATTTCAGGAGTACGCACATAAGCATCGAGTGATGCATCTACTGCCTTGCGGATCAGTGCACCTTCTTCTTTCAGATCGAAATATTCGAAAAGCATTGCCACCGACAGAATCTGTGCCAGCGGATTGGCAATGTTCAATCCCTTAGCCTGCGGCCATGAACCATGGATAGGTTCGAATACCGGAGTACTTTCGCCTGTAGAAGCTGAAGGAAGCAATCCCATAGAACCACTGATTACTGATCCTTCGTCTGTAAGGATATCGCCGAAAGTATTTTCTGTCACCATCACATCGAAGAACTTTGGTTCCTGAATCATCTTCATAGCTGCATTGTCAACAAACATATAGTCTGTAGTAACTTCCGGATACTGAGGAGCCATTTCCTGAGCAATCTGACGCCACAAGCGAGAAGATGCAAGTACGTTTGCCTTATCGACTACGGTAAGGTGTTTGCGACGCTTCATGGCATATTCAAAACCGACCTTCAATATTCTTTCAATCTCAGGACGTGTATACATATTTGTATCGTAAGCCTTATCGTTGTCCTGATACTTCTCACCGAAATACATACCTCCTGTCAACTCACGGATGCAAAGGAAGTCTGCACCGTCAACAAGTTCTGCCTTCAACGGAGATTTGTGTACCAGACATTTGAATGTCTGAACCGGACGGATATTGGCAAACAGTCCCAGTTTCTTACGCATGGCTAACAATCCTTGTTCCGGACGGACCTTTGCTGTCGGGTCATTGTCGAATTTAGGATCACCTACGGCAGAAAACAATACAGCATCTGCATTCTTACATATTTCATAAGTTGCTTCCGGAAACGGATCGCCTACTTTATCAATTGCATCCGCACCACACAAAGCATATTCGTAACTTACCTTATGACCAAATTTCTCACATACAGCCGACATTACATCTACTCCCTGAACAGAGATTTCAGGACCGATTCCATCGCCAGCCAACACTGCTATCTTAAAATCCATAATTATTGTTTATTCTTTAGTAAATAGTCTATTTATCTTTAAATCTTCTATTATACATATTATACAAATAATGTATAATAATAAAACACCCAGTCAGAAAAGATGCTAATACCAAATTCACCAATAAATTTCCATCTTTTATATCATCACAAGGAATCACCCTGCGTAAAAAAACAATCAAAGTAAACGACACGGTAAACACCAGGATATACCTTTGCCAAGACTTCATTTTATTCATGATTTAACTTGATAAAAAATCAATTCGAATTGGAATATTCATCTTCAATCATATTAAGCATCTTCATTGTTGCTTTGATAGCTGCTTCTGTCTGGTCAGCATCAAATCCACGGGTGCGGAACTCTCTGTCACCGTAATTCCAGGTAATAACTGTCTGAACAAAGGCATCGGTACGTCCTCCGGGAGGAATTGTTACCGCATAGTTGACCAGCATCGGGAATGTACGTTCCTGTGTTCCTTTGTAAATTTTACGCAACGCCCGTACAAAGGCATCATACTGTCCGTCGCCGGATGAGCTTTCCTGATAAACCTTTCCGTTGATCTCTATACTCAATGTAGCCATCGGTTTAAGACCTTTTGCCAAGGTTACAAAATAGCTCAAAAGTTTTACCTTATTTTCTGCTGTATCGTGCTTCAGCACATCAGATATAATATAGGGCAAATCTTCTTGTGTGACCTGCTCTTTGCGGTCTCCAAGCTCGATGATACGGTCGGTTACTTTCTTCATCGACTCTTCATCCAGCTCAAGTCCCAGACTCTCCAGATTTTTCCGGATATTTGCTTTTCCGGAATTTTTACCTAACGCATATTCGCGTATTCTGCCAAAACGCTCGGGAAGCAAGTCATTGCAGTACAAGTTATTTTTATTATCACCATCGGCATGTACACCGGCTACCTGAGTAAAGACACTGTCGCCCACTATCGGTTTATTTGCCGGAATGGTAACTCCTGAATACGATTCGACCAGTCGGCTCACTACATTCAGACGACTTTCATCGATATTGGTGATTGCATGGAAATGGTCTTTCAAGATAGCTTGTACACTGGCAAGCGGTGCATTTCCGGCACGCTCTCCCAAACCGTTGATAGTAGTATGCAAGCCTTTTACTCCACTCAGCACGGCAGCCAGCACATTACTTACAGCCAAATCATAATCATTATGCGCATGAAAATCGAAATGCAAGTCGGGATAGCATTTTTTCATCTTCCTCATGAACTCGATTACCTGTAACGGATTCAGTACCCCCAAGGTGTCGGGAAGCATGAAACGTTTTATTCCGCAATCTTTCAGTCCATCTACCAGGCCAAACACATAATCGGGAGAATCTTTGATTCCGTTGCTCCAGTCTTCCAGATATACATTGACATCCATTCCTTTTCCATGAGCATAACGGACTACACCCAGAATATCTGCCAAATGCTGGTCTAATGTTTTCTTCAACTGAAACGTACAATGTTTTTCAGATCCTTTTGTCAGCAGATTGATAACCCGGCATCCTGCATTGTAAATCCAGTCGACAGACATGTTTCCGTCGACAAAGCCCAACACTTCTACCCGAGATAACATTCCCCGACGAGCTGCCCAGTCGCAAATCATTTTTACTGCCTTCGCCTCTCCTTCGGACACACGTGCCGAAGCTATTTCAATACGGTCGACCTTCAGGTCTTCCAGCAGCAAACGGGCTATCATTAATTTTTCATGTGGTACGAATGACACTCCGCTGGTCTGTTCACCGTCGCGGAGTGTGGTATCCATGATTTCTATTCTCGGATGATTGTTCATTGAATTTATCTAATTAGTTACGAGCTTTTTCGTAAGCCTCTATTTTATCTTTATTCTCTACCAGAAAATCGATGTCATCGAGTCCGTTCATCAGGCAATGTTTCTTGTATGCATTAATCTCAAACTTTTCAGACTTGCCTGTCGCTTTATTGGTAATGGTCTGTTCGGGTAAATTGACTTCGACTTCTGTTTTTGGATCGGCATAAATAGAATCGAACAATTCTTTCAGGAAAGCCTCGCTGACAACTACCGGCAATACGAAATTGTTCAGTTCATTGTTTTTATGAATATCGGCAAAAAAGCTCGATACGACTACGCGAAAGCCATATCCGGCAATAGCCCATGCAGCATGTTCACGACTGGAGCCACTACCGAAATTCTTACCGGCAACCAGAATCTGTCCGCTATATGTAGGATTGTTCAGCACAAAATCTTTATTCAGCGAACCGTCCGGATTATAACGCCAGTCGCGGAAGAGATTGTCGCCAAAGAATTTTTCATCGCGGGTAGTTGCTTTCAGGAAACGTGCCGGAATAATCTGGTCTGTATCCACATTCTCCAAAGGCAAAGGAATACAAGTACTTGTTATGATGTTGAATTTCTGTTTCATAATGATGCACAATTTTACGAATTACATAAGTGTTCTGGGGTCGGTTATTACTCCGGTCACAGCAGCGGCGGCTGCAGTCAGCGGACTGGCAAGCAAGGTGCGAGAACCTGGTCCCTGACGTCCTTCAAAATTTCGGTTGCTGGTAGATACGGAATATTTTCCTGCCGGAATCTTGTCATCATTCATGGCAAGACAAGCCGAACATCCCGGCTGACGGATTTCGAAACCGGCTTCTTCCAAAACTTTATCCAAACCTTCCTGACGAATCTGCTCGTCTACCATCCACGAACCAGGAACAAGCCATGCTGTAATATTGTCGGCTTTCTTACGTCCCTTTACGATAGAGGCAAATGCACGGAAGTCTTCGATACGTCCGTTTGTACATGCTCCGAGGAATACATAGTCCACTTTCTTACCAAGCAAAGATTCACCTGCCTGAAAGCCCATATACTGCATGGATTTTTCGAATGAGCCTTTCTCTACATCACTCATACCTTCAGTAGTAGGGATATGATCGGTAACAGCCATTCCCATTCCCGGATTGGTTCCATAAGTAATCATCGGCTGAATATCGGCAGCGTCGTAACGAACTTCTTTATCGAACACTGCATCTTCATCGCTCTTCAGCGTTTTCCAGTATGCGAGAGCCTTGTCCCATTCAGCCCCCTTCGGTGCATACTCACGTCCCTTGATATATTCAAAAGTTACTTCATCGGGAGCTATCATACCTCCACGTGCTCCCATTTCGATACTCAGGTTACACAAAGTAAGACGTCCTTCCATGGTCAGGCTGCGAATAGCTTCTCCTGCATATTCCACAAAATATCCGGTTGCACCGCTTGTTGTCATTTTCGACATCATATAAAGTGCCACATCCTTGGCTGTCACACCTTTGCCCAGTTTTCCGTCGATGGTAATACGCATGGTCTTGGGGCGAGCCTGAAGAATACATTGAGAAGCCATTACCATTTCTACTTCACTGGTTCCGATACCGAAAGCAACTGCTCCCATCGCTCCGTGAGTAGACGTATGTGAGTCACCACACACGATGGTCATTCCCGGCAAAGTAAGTCCTCTTTCCGGACCTACCACATGAATGATACCATTCTTCTTGTTCATCATACCGAAATGAGTCAGTCCGAAATCGGCAGCATTTTTGGCAAGCGTATCTACCTGCGTACGCGAAACCGGATCTTCGATAGGCTTATCCTGATCGTGTGTCGGAGTATTATGGTCGGGCATGCAGTAAATCTTTTCCGGACGGAAACATTTCAATCCACGGGCACGCATTCCCGCAAAAGCCTGAGGACTGGTCACCTCATGGCAATAAAGACGATCGATATACAACTGGGTAGGTCCTTCGTCCACCTTCTGCACAACGTGTGCATCCCATATCTTGTCGAATAATGTATTAGCCATACTTAAAATCTCATTTAGTTATTTTCTGAATTTATTGATACAATCTATATAAGCTTCTACTGATGCTGCAATGATGTCGGTATTTGCTCCGAAACCATAATACATCTGTCCGTCATATTCCACCTGCATGTGAACTTTACCAACATCGTCACTACCTTTGCTGATAGCCTGAATTGTAAATTCCTTCAAGGTCATCTGACGTTTAATAATCTGTTTTACTGCCTTGATAGCTGCGTCTACCGGACCGTTACCCGTTGCAGCAGCTTCAAAGTGTTCACCGGAGATGTTAAGTCCCAGACTGGCAACCGAACGTACTCCGACACCGCTGGTGACTTGAAGATATTCCAGCTTAATGTGATGGTTTACATTGCGATCGGCTCCGGCAAGTACGAGAATATCATCATCGGTGATATCTTTCTTCTTATCAGCCAGTTTCAGGAAGTCTTCGTACACTTTGTCCAGTTTTTCCTGATTCATTTCTACACCCAATACATGCAAACGGTGTTTCAACGCTGCACGACCGCTGCGGGCTGTCAGTACAATTGCATTATCGTCGATACCAACATCTTTCGGATCGATAATTTCATACGTCTGTACATTCTTCAATACACCATCCTGATGAATACCTGAAGAGTGTGCAAAAGCGTTTCTTCCTACAATAGCCTTATTGGGCTGAACCGGCATATTCATCAGGCTAGAAACCATGCGGCTGGTAGGATAGATTTTCTGAGTATTAATATTTGTGTCAATGTCAATGTCATTGTGACAACGTAAAATCATGGCAACTTCTTCCAGTGAAGTATTTCCGGCACGCTCACCGATACCGTTGATGGTAACTTCTACCTGACGAGCTCCATTCAACACACCGCTGATAGTGTTGGCTGTTGCCATACCTAAATCGTTATGACAGTGGGTAGAAATAATGGCTTTGTCGATACCGTCTACATGGTCAACCAGATATTTGATCTTTGCACCATATTCATCGGGCAAACAATATCCCGTTGTATCCGGAATATTCACTACTGTTGCCCCTGCCTTAATAACAGCTTCTACCACACGAGCCAGATATTCATTGTCTGTACGACCTGCGTCTTCAGCATAAAACTCCACATCGTCTACATATCGGCGAGCATATTTTACGGCAGCAACCGCACGCTCTATAATTTCCTCGCGGGTAGAATTGAATTTATATTTGATATGAGAATCTGAAGTTCCGATTCCTGTATGAATACGTTTGTGTTTGGCATACTTCAAAGCTTCGGCTGCAACGTCGATATCTTTTTGTACGGCACGAGTCAGTGCACAGATAGTAGGCCAGGTTACAGCCTTTGAAATCTCAATTACCGAATTAAAATCTCCCGGACTTGAAATAGGAAATCCTGCCTCAATTACATCCACTCCCAAAGCTTCGAGTTGCTTGGCAACCTGAATTTTCTCGACTGTATTCAACTGACATCCGGGAACTTGTTCTCCGTCGCGCAATGTCGTATCAAAAATAAATAATCTGTCACTCATAAACGTATATCTTTTATTGTTTCATTTTAAAGAAAAAGCCTTTCGCACCAGAAGTGAGAAAGGCTTTATATCATAAATCTTATACCGTCATGCACACGGCTCACTTCCCACTGGTTTCACCAATAGAATAATAATACCGCCTAGCAAAATATGTATAAGAAATGTATTCATAATTATCTGTTACTTGTTCTAAACGCTTGCAAAGGTAGAGAATATTTCGACAATACAAAATAAAATGAAAGTTTTTTATTCATTTTAGCAACAAATTAGTATTTAGCATACTATTTTAAGCGTAATTCATACAAGCATGCTTCGACTTCAGCGTTACTTCCCATGTGTTTTCCCATATCATCTGACAGTTTAACACATTCTCTCCATTCCTGGTTGTGATTCATCTTACAACGGGATAATTTCATAACAATATTTGACGGATGATATCCCGTATCATTTGTAAGATTCGTTCCGATACCGAAAGAACAGTTTATCTTGCCTTTACAATAATCGAAAAGATGCAAAGCCTTCTCAAAGTCAAGTGCATTGCTGAAAATAATTGTTTTCGTCCGCGGATCAATACCCAGTTCTTTATACCGGGCAATCAAGCGGTCAATAAATTCAAATTCATCTCCTGAATCGCATCGCACTCCATCGAAAAGCTTTGCCTGCTTCCGACTAAAGTTCGACAAAAATGAATCGGAAGTATATGTATCCGAAAGAGCTGTTCCCAGATCTCCGTCATATACATTCACCCAGTTTTCCAAAGCCATATAATTGGCATGCTTATAACCGAACTGTGCTCCATGGAACATAAACCATTCATGCGGATGGGTTCCCATCGGACGCATGTCATATTTCATGGCAAGATAGCAGTTTGACGTTCCGGTACAATAACGAGCATGTTCTTTCAGATAAGCGACAACAATATCGTGTACATCAAATGAGAAACGACGACGTGTTCCAAATTCTGAGAACGGCATCTGATGCTCATTGGATAATTCAACTTTCCCAGCCAACTTAGCTATAATTGATTCTTTATCCGGTATCCGGTTCAGGAACTGGTTTTTTATCTCAGAAACAATAGCCAGCAAAGGAACTTCATAAAGTGTCACTTTATAGAGGTAGTCTGTAACTTCGATATGCAAATGGTGTTCTTCGTCCAGATACACTTCTATCTTTTCAGGATCAAAACGGAAAGAAGACAGCCACTCCCAGTAAACATGCGGCAGGAAACGACAATGTGTATACATATACTCCAGTTCCTCTTTACGCAATGCAACCAGTGACAGATTATGAATCTCGTTTTTCAATGCTTCCAGGAAACCTTCTGTATATTCTGTTTCATCTCTATCTTTAAAAGTAAACGTACCTAATGCATAAGGAAAGAGTTTTATATATGCATATGAAGTAGTAAACTTATACAAGTCTGTATCTAAAATTGTTTTTATTACCATAACATCACTTTTATTTCTTTTTGTAAAGATAAACAAGAAAAATCATTTCCTATACATTTTACTTCAACTTAAGTGATATTATGCAGTCTACCGAAGGTTTCAAATTGGCTGTATGCAGAACTATACCTCCCTGAATTTTTTCATATTTTACCTTTTCTCCCGTATCAAACAAGGTAGCAGATATCACCTTTTCGTTCAATGGCAAAGTAACAAATTCAGGCATCTTCTGTGATAAAATATGTATATAGAGTGTGTTTCCTTTTCTGGTAGTAGTTCCCCAAGAAGCTGTAACAACATTGCCGGAAGTAGAACCGTAAATTGTTTCTCCATACTTCGACATCCACTCACCTACTCCTTTCAAACGTTCAACAGCTACTGCAGGTAATTCTCCATTAGGCTGAGGGCCAATATTCATCAATAAATTGGCTCCTTTTCCGGCAGCACGCACCAACAGATGAATCAACTCATTAACAGACTTATAATTCTGATCTTTGATCTTATATCCCCACATACCATTCATTGTTTCACAAGTTTCCAATGGCAAAGTACTGATAGACTGACCAGAAAGTCCAGCTTTATTTTCTCCGGGAAGATCACGTTCAAACATCTGAAAATCTTCTCCTGGGAAAGGAGATTTGTGATGATTGTTTCCGATCAAACAAGCAGGTTGTAATTTATGAATCAAAGCATACTGTTTATCCAGTCCCCAATTAAAATCGTCTGGCTGATCCCATAAACCGTCAAACCAAATAGCTCCTATCGGCCCATAATTGGTCAGTAACTCAGTCAACTGGTTATTCATGAACTGATAGTATGTACTCCATTCGCCATGGGAGGTACGTCCAGTTCCATGGCCAGTTCTACCTAAAGGATAATAATCCTCTCTACTCCAATCCAAGTGTGAATAATACAGATGTAATTTTATTCCCTGTTTCTGACACTCCTCCGCCAATTCTTTAATAATATCCCGCTTAAAAGGTGTAGCATCTACAACATTATAATCAGCATATTTAGTATCAAACATGGAAAATCCGTCATGATGACGAGAGGTGAAGCAAATATATTTAGCTCCAGAAGCCTTTATAGCTGCAACCCAATCGTGTGCATTGAAGCGTGAAGGGTAAAAGCCTGATGCAACCTTAGCATATTCGTGACAATCAATATCGGCATTATGCATATACCACTCTCCTTGCCCAAACATACTGTAAATTCCCCAATGGAGAAATATACCAAACTTACTGTCTTGAAATTCTTTTCTAGCTTGCAGATTCTCTGGAGCAGGTACATAATCTGCTTCTGAATTCTGCGCATAAAGAGAAGATATCCCCAAAAGGCCACTTAAGCAAATAGCTTGCCAAAAACGAAAAGCACGTGTTTTCATATTCTTCCAATAAATTTATAAATGAGAAATTAGATTTGGTTTTCCAAAGATACAATAAAATTCTGAGTATGCAGAAAAAAAGAAAGCCCCGCGGCACTTGTGATGCTGCAGGGCTTCTCCTAAGACGGCGACTACCTACTCTCCCACTTGCGCAGTACCATCGGCGTGACGAAGCTTAACTTCTCTGTTCGGAATGGGAAGAGGTGGAACCTTCGTGCAATAGTCACCTGAATATCCTTTATGTATTCATGACTAACAAGCAGGTAATTCAAGCACTTCTCAAGAAGCTGAAAGTATATATCACCCATCCTTCCTGACAAGGAAAGCATACGGGCAATTAGTAATGCTCGGCTTTGGTATCTCTACCTTTACACCTGCATCCTATCAACGTCATCGTCTTTGACGACCCTGAGAAATCTAATCTTGTGGCCGGCTTCGTACTTAGATGCTTTCAGCACTTATCCGATCCCGACTTAGATACCCGGCGATGCACCTGGCGGCACAACCGGTAAACCAGAGGTCGGTCCAACACGGTCCTCTCGTACTAGTGTCAGAGCCACGCAAATTTCATACGCCCACGATAGATAGAGACCGAACTGTCTCACGACGTTCTGAACCCAGCTCGCGTGCCACTTTAATGGGCGAACAGCCCAACCCTTGGGACCTTCTCCAGCCCCAGGATGTGACGAGCCGACATCGAGGTGCCAAACCACTCCGTCGATATGAGCTCTTGGGAGGGATCAGCCTGTTATCCCCGGAGTACCTTTTATCCTTTGAGCGATGTCCCTTCCATACGGAAACACCGGATCACTATGCTCTAGTTTCCTACCTGCTCGACTTGTCTGTCTCCCAGTCAAGCGCCCTTCTGCCATTACACTCTGCGGACGGTTACCGATCGTCCTGAGGGCACCTTTAGAAGCCTCCGTTACGCTTTTGGAGGCGACCACCCCAGTCAAACTACCCACCAAGCAATGTCCTCTTACCAAGAGTTAGAATTCAAACAAACAAAGGGTCGTATTTCAACAGCGGCTCCACAAACACTGGCGTGCCTGCTTCAAAGCCTCCGACCTATCCTACACATCGCGTGCCCAAATTCAATGCTAAGCTATAGTAAAGGTTCACGGGGTCTTTTCGTCCCATCGCGGGTAATCGGCATCTTCACCGATACTACAATTTCACTGGGCTCACGGTTGAGACAGCGTCCGGATCATTACACCATTCGTGCAGGTCGGAACTTACCCGACAAGGAATTTCGCTACCTTAGGACCGTTATAGTTACGGCCGCCGTTTACTGGGGCTTCAATTCAATGCTTCTCTTGCGATGACATCTCCTCTTAACCTTCCAGCACCGGGCAGGTGTCAGGCTGTATACTTCTACTTTCATATTCGCACAGCCCTGTGTTTTTGTTAAACAGTTGCCTGGACCTATTCTCTGCGCCCTCTCTTGCGAGGAGGGACCCTTTATCCCGAAGTTACAGGGTCAGTTTGCCTAGTTCCTTAACCGTGATTCACCCAAGCGCCTTAGTATATTCAACCCGACTACGTGTGTCCGTTTGCGGTACGGGTACCTCTGAAGTTATGTTTAGCGGATTTTCTCGGCAGTCTGATTACCTGCGCTGTTGGATTGTCCCGAAGGACGCTCCATACTGTCAAGTTCGGCTCTTTCCGTGGATTTGCCTGCGGAAATCAACGCCTACACTCTTTAACGGGCTATTCCGTCAGCCCGCGGCAGTGTCACTACTGCTTCCCCACGTCACCCTCAAAGGTAGTAACGGAATATTAACCGTTTCTGCCATCGGCCTCGCCGTTCGGCTGAGCCTTAGGACCCGACTGACCCTGATCCGATTAGCGTTGATCAGGAAACCTTAGTCTTTCGGCGAGGGGGTTTCTCACCCCCTTTATCGTTACTTATACCTACATTTGCTTTTCCATACGCTCCAGAATGGCTCACGCCACGCCTTCGACGCGGAATGGAATGCTCCCCTACCGATCATTGCTGATCCCACGGCTTCGGTAGACAACTTCATACCCGATTATTATCCACGCCCGATTCCTCGACTAGTGAGCTGTTACGCACTCTTTAAATGAATGGCTGCTTCCAAGCCAACATCCTAGCTGTCTTAGCAATCAGACTTCGTTAGTTTAACTTAGCTGTCATTTCGGGACCTTAGCCGGTGGTCCGGATTCTTCTCCTCTCGGGCACGGACCTTAGCACCCATGCCCTCACTCCTGCGGTAGAACTGATGCGCATTCGGAGTTTGTCAGGACTTGATAGGCGGTGAAGCCCTCGCATCCAATCAGTCGCTCTACCTCACATCAGTAACCCGCAAGGCTGCACCTAAATGCATTTCGGGGAGTACGAGCTATCTCCAAGTTTGATTAGCCTTTCACCCCTACCCTCAGCTCATCCAGAAGCTTTTCAACGCTTATTGGTGCGGACCTCCATCTGGTGTTACCCAGACTTCATCCTGGCCAAGGGTAGATCACTTGGTTTCGCGTCTGCCGCCGCTGACTTGACGCCCTGTTCAGACTCGCTTTCGCTTCGGCTGCGGGACTCATGTCCCTTAACCTTGCCAAAGACGGCAACTCGTAGGTTCATTATGCAAAAGGCACGCCGTCACACTTTCGTGCTCCGACCGCTTGTAGGCGCACGGTTTCAGGTACTATTTCACTCTTCTGTTCGAAGTGCTTTTCACCTTTCCCTCACGGTACTGGTCCACTATCGGTCTCTCGGGAGTATTTAGCCTTACCGGATGGTCCCGGCAGATTCACGCAGAATTCCTCGTGTTCCGCGCTACTCAGGATACCGCTATGCTTCGTCTTGCTTAGAATACCGGGCTGTCACCGTCTTCGGCCGAACTTTCCAGATCGTTCTTCTCGCAAAATTTCTTGCAACGACGCGGTCCTACAACCCCGTCCATGCCGTAACATGAACGGTTTGGGCTCTTCCCCGTTCGCTCGCCACTACTGGGGGAATCATTGTTATTTTCTTTTCCTGCAGGTACTAAGATGTTTCAGTTCCCTGCGTTAGCCTCCATCATTGATGGATGTTACCTCTTCAAGGTAACGGGTTGTCCCATTCGGAGATTCACGGATCAAGGGTTATTTGCACCTCCCCGTGACTTATCGCAGCTTATCACGTCCTTCATCGCCTCCGAGAGCCAAGGCATCCGCCATGCGCCCTTTCCTACTTTCCTTATCACGTGCACACTATATATTATAGTGCGGGATGATATATACTTTTAGCTTTCGTACTAAAATTACTTTTTGCTTGTTACATCATGTCATAGACCTATCTTTATGGTGGAGAATAACGGATTCGAACCGTTGACCCCCTGCGTGCAAAGCAGGTGCTCTAGCCAGCTGAGCTAATCCCCCGTTTTTTTGCGGCTGCAAAGGTAAGCGTTTTCCTTCGTTCCCGCAAATTTTTAAGGAAGTTTTTTTCTTCCTTCCTTTCGGGTAGTCCCAGGCAGAGTTGAACTGCCGACCTCTACATTATCAGTGTAGCGCTCTAACCAACTGAGCTATAGGACTAGCTTTTGTGATTCAGTTCAACCTAGTCTGTTACCGACTCGGCTTCATCTTTCTCTCTTCTATATCGTTAAACAAACTCCCATGCAGCACAAGGGACAAAACCCTTATTCAGGTCACGCTCCAGAAAGGAGGTGTTCCAGCCGCACCTTCCGGTACGGCTACCTTGTTACGACTTAGCCCCAATTACCGGTTTTACCCTAGGGCGCTCCTTGCGGTTACGCACTTCAGGTACCCCCGGCTTTCATGGCTTGACGGGCGGTGTGTACAAGGCCCGGGAACGTATTCACCGCGCCGTGGCTGATGCGCGATTACTAGCGAATCCAGCTTCGTGGAGTCGGGTTGCAGACTCCAGTCCGAACTGAGAGAGGTTTTGGGGATTGGCATCCCGTTGCCGGGTAGCGGCCTTCTGTACCTCCCATTGTAACACGTGTGTAGCCCCGGACGTAAGGGCCGTGCTGATTTGACGTCATCCCCACCTTCCTCACATCTTACGATGGCAGTCTGGCCAGAGCCCTCAGCTTAACCTGTTAGTAACTGACCACGAGGGTTGCGCTCGTTATGGCACTTAAGCCGACACCTCACGGCACGAGCTGACGACAACCATGCAGCACCTTCACAGACGCCTTGCGGCTTACAAGTTTCCTCGTAATTCGTCTGCAATTTAAGCCCGGGTAAGGTTCCTCGCGTATCATCGAATTAAACCACATGTTCCTCCGCTTGTGCGGGCCCCCGTCAATTCCTTTGAGTTTCACCGTTGCCGGCGTACTCCCCAGGTGGGATACTTAATGCTTTCGCTTGGCCGCTGACAGTATATCGCCAACAGCGAGTATCCATCGTTTACCGTGTGGACTACCAGGGTATCTAATCCTGTTTGATACCCACACTTTCGAGCATGAACGTCAGTTACAGTTTAGCAAGCTGCCTTCGCAATCGGGGTTCTTCGTGATATCTAAGCATTTCACCGCTACACCACGAATTCCGCCTGCCTCAACTGCACTCAAGGAAACCAGTATCAACTGCAATTTTACGGTTGAGCCGCAAACTTTCACAACTGACTTAATCTCCCGTCTGCGCTCCCTTTAAACCCAATAAATCCGGATAACGCTCGCATCCTCCGTATTACCGCGGCTGCTGGCACGGAGTTAGCCGATGCTTATTCATACGGTACATACAAAATCCTACACGTAGGAAACTTTATTCCCGTATAAAAGAAGTTTACAATCCGTAGGACCTTCATCCTTCACGCTACTTGGCTGGTTCAGGCTCTCGCCCATTGACCAATATTCCTCACTGCTGCCTCCCGTAGGAGTTTGGACCGTGTCTCAGTTCCAATGTGGGGGACCTTCCTCTCAGAACCCCTATCCATCGCAGGCTAGGTGGGCCGTTACCCCGCCTACTACCTAATGGAACGCATCCCCATCGTTTACCAATAAATCTTTAATGGTGCCATCATGCAATCTCACCATACTATCAGGTATTAATCTTTCTTTCGAAAGGCTATCCCTGAGTAAACGGAAGGTTGGATACGTGTTACTCACCCGTGCGCCGGTCGCCATCAAACTTAGCAAGCTAAGTTCATGCTGCCCCTCGACTTGCATGTGTTAAGCCTGTAGCTAGCGTTCATCCTGAGCCAGGATCAAACTCTTCATTGTAAAATATCTTTTTACTCTTGCGAGTACTTTTTGTCTCTGTTCAGGTGACCGAATGTTTCTTGATTGTTTAATCAGATTGACGGTTTTATCACTTCATCACGGATACACATTATATATATATATCACATGACTACTGCTTGTACTACATTTCGTTTGTTTATCTAAAGTCTTTCAAAGAACTATCTCTTATTTCTAAGCTTCCGTTTGTTAGCGAAAGCGTTTGCAAAGGTAAGAGGTTTTTTCTTAACCACCAAATTTTTTCGAAGTTTTTTTTCGAAAAAATTTTCCAGCGGTCAGAAACCGGAACCGCAAGCCCTTCTCGCTCCCTTAGCACGGCTAAGGTAAGATACAAGGCAACACCCGAAAAACCGGAAACCTCACGTTCACTCTGTCAATGCTTCAGCGCGTTTCTCTCTCGAAAGCGGGTGCAAAATTACGCACTTTTTCGCAAACTCCAACTTTTACACGACTTTTTTTTGACTTTTCCTGAAAGTTTTTTCGTAAGACACTGGAAAACAGGTATGTTACGCGGCATATTTTTTTACCGGACGCAGAAGGAGGAGGAAAACATGCACAATAATATTTATTGCGCGGGCGGGCGCATGTGCGCGAAGGAAAACACACCGCATTATCCGCAAAAGCGGCACAATGGAAAAACAACGCCTTCTCTTCATTAAAACAACGGCATGTTTTCACCTAAAATACACCTTCTTTTTTAAAAATTACAGCATATTTTTTTCAGCATAATGAACAGACTGATTATCAGCAACTAATAAAAAGAAAAACAGCAGCATAAATGAAGGATAAAAATAATAGGTATTTCGAAAAAGCAAGTCTAGCCCATTGTATATTAAAAACCATACGCATACCCAATAATCTGCCCAGCATATTTATATAACTTAAAAACAGAATGTATCATCAGAAAATATTTTTCACCATTCATTACCAAATAAAAAAACAAACGAAAAACCTCACATACTAGGCAATGCAGAATCAAAGTACGCAAAACAAGCAGTATCCTCCCCAAAATCAAAAAGCGAGTATATGTTTACAAATGCTCAGACCTGATAGCCTCTCTCGTAGGAGCCGAAAACAACGTATTTTTTACCAATTTCATTACTTTTGAAACAAATCGAAAGAAATAAGTATTCCGTGAACGACCACAATATTAAAAAATTGTATCTTTGAGAACACTAACAAATTTAAAACAAAAAATTTATTACCATGAAAGAAAACATTTGTACAAAACTACGTTTTCCATCTAACTGGAAAAAATTAGGGGTGACTAGCCTGATGGTATTTCTATGTATTTCTTTATTTGCTTCCGAGCCAATCAATTTTGATAAAGCATTTAAAGAAAGTGTAAAAATCGAACAACAAATTAAACGAACCAGTTTCCCGGGGAAAGCTTACAACATTAAAGACTTTGGAGCCACGACAGATACCCCCGATCAGCCATGTCATGAACAGATCAATTTGGCAATTACAACCTGCAATCAGGAAGGAGGAGGTACCGTCGTTATCCCTAAAGGAACTTTTTATACAGGTCCTATTACAATGAAAAGTAATGTAAACCTGCATCTTGAAGAAGGGGCTACATTGAAGTTTTCAACAGATCAGAAACTATATTTTCCGGGAGTTATTACACGCTGGGAAGGTTTAGACTGCTACAATGCACGCCCATTGATTTATGCCTACGGAGAATCAAACATCGCTATTACAGGAAAAGGAACTATCGACGGACAAGGGTCGAATGAAACCTGGTGGCCAATGTGTGGTGCTGCACACTACGGATGGAAAGAAGGCATGCACAGTCAAAAACTAGGAAGCCGCGAACGCCTTATGGGTTATGCTGAGTTAAAACGCCCTATTTATGAACGAGCTATGACACCTGAAGATGCTTTACGCCCACAACTCATCAACTTCTACCTTTGCAATACTATTTTAATAGAAGATGTTACTTTGCTCAATTCACCGTTCTGGGTAATTCATCCCCTTCTTTGCGAAAGTCTGATTGTGCGTGGAGTTAAAATCTACAATCGTGGTCCCAACGGAGACGGATGTGACCCGGAATCTTGTAAGAATGTATTAATCGAGAACTGTCGTTTCGATACAGGAGATGACTGCATTGCCATCAAGTCCGGACGAAATGAAGACGGAAGAAAATGGAATCGACCAAGTGAAAACATCATTGTACGCAACTGCGAAATGAAAAACGGACATGGAGGTGTTGTTATTGGCAGTGAGATTTCTGGAGGTTACCGTAACCTATATGTTGAAAACTGCGTAATGGATAGCCCACAACTGGACAGAGTTATCCGAATTAAAACAAATGACTGCCGTGGAGGTATCGTAGAAAACGTTTTTGTAAGAAACATCAAAGTAGGCCAATGTCATGAAGCTGTTTTAAAAATTAATTTGCTATATGAAAGTAAAGAAAACTGCAACCGAGCCTTCCCTCCTATTGTACGAAATGTACATTTAAAAAACATCACTTGCGAAAACAGCCAATATGGAATTTATGCAGTAGGACTACCAAACAAAGATTGTGTATATAATATATCTGTTGAAGATTCACAATTTAACAATGTAAAGAAAGGTGGTAACCGGATAGAAAATGTAACGGATATCACAATGAAAAATCTTCAGATAAATGGAAAAACAGTAAAATAAGAGTCTATCTTCATATTCAAAATTCTATATACTTACTGAAAGTTATAATGATATAAGAAGATAGAATTGATTTATAAAAATAAGAGCCATAGCATTCACCAGTTAAATCGGCAAGCTGCTATGGCTTTTATTTTATCAGATATTATCTGCGAGTTATCAGAAAAATGCCGTCATCTGACAAGCTTTCTTTCAAGCATCTATAATTACCTAAAATATAAGTATTTTCACATTAACTTCACCAACAGAAGTTGCTTGTTCAAATCTAAGCCAGAATCAATCAATTGGAGATCTTTACAAAATGCCAATTATGAGAAAGACACTTGAACAGAAGAATTTCTTATAAAAAATAAGAGGTAACAAATTATAGAATCACCTTATCAAGCATCTTCAACATTAAAAAACATTCAACAATTCTATTTCGAATATCAATGTAGAGCAAGCTGGGATAGGGCCTGAAGTCCGACTACCATACCCAAGTTCTGAAGGAATATAAATCACCCAACGGTCCCCAACATGCATTTGTTGCAAAGCAATCTGCCAACCTTCTATTACATCAGAAACTCTCAATGCTTCAGGACATCCTCTCTTCCACGAATTATCAAACTCACGACCATTTATCAGCGTACCCCGATAATGTACAGAAACAATGCTTCTCAAATTAGGCGATTGCGTACCAGTTCCCTGCTGAACAATCTGATACATAATGCCGGAAGGATGTCTTTGCACTCCTTCTTTTTGCGAAATTTCTTTTAGAAAATCAATATTCCGCTGTTTATATTCCTCTTTCTTTGCCATAAATTCAATTTGATTATACAGACAAAGATACAAAGACTTTATAAAAGCTCAGGATATAAACTTTTATTTATGACTGAAATTCAACATAAGCAAGCTTACAGTCACTATTTTTTCAAAAAAAGCAGCCCACCATCAATGCAATTTTCATCAATGGCGGGCTGCTTACTATTATCTGATTTCACATTGAATTTATATCATTTATTTCGTGAAGCACGCATAACCTCAATAACAAATGCAACAATCAGTCCAAGCCCTCCTCCGAGCAACACGCTTGCTCCATAAATAATAGATACTGTTTCACGTACAGCATACCCAACATTTTCCATAAAATATCCAGGCTGAGTTTCTACTACAATACAATATCCTATTAACAAACCTAACCCAAGTCCTACCAATAAACAACCAAAACGGAGAGATACAGATGAAACCAGTCCACCTCCCATGCAGTTAAATAAAGAGGATAAATACCCATTTTTCAATTTCCCGTCAGCAAGAGCTTCTGCTGGAAGTTTTTCTATCAGCATCATACGTTCTTTTCTACCGACAAACAGTTCGAACAACTTGTAAATAACTCCAAAAACTATCGCTACATTAGCAACAATTGTCAATTCATCCATATCGTTTTTCTTTAAAGTGAATAATTTTGTTTCTTTGTCCGTTTAGACGAAGAAAAGGTCCAAAAGGTTACATAAAAATAAAGAAAAAATTTTTTCTTAAACTGCTGTAACCTTCCTTTTGAAGAAGCGTCTAAAAGAACAAATGGAAAAAGACGAATCATATATCATCACGCGTATCCTGGCAGGAAAAACAGAAGAGTATGCTTACTTCCTCGATACTTATGGGCAACCGGTTTTTTCACTGATTGTCCGTATGGTCAATTCCGAAGAAGATGCTGAAGAGTTGACTCAGGATACATTAATGAAAGCCTTTGAACATTTATCTTCATTCAATGGGAAAAGTAGTTTTTCTACGTGGATTTACCGTATCGCCTATAATACCGCCCTATCTTTTCTTAGAAAAAAGAATGTAGAGCAAACAGTTATAGATGATAATCAGTGGAATCGAATATCGGATACACAAATAGATGACGCATTAAACAATGAATCGGAAGAACAAATAGAAAAACTGCAACAGGCATTAACCAAGCTAACAGCCGAAGAACGGGCACTGGTCACTTTGTTTTATGAAGAAGAACATTCCATTCAAGAACTTGCACAGATTCTGAATTTGAACGAAGGAAATATTAAAGTCAAGCTACACCGCTTACGCAAGAAATTATATGTATTAATGCAAAAGGAGGACTAAAAATGACAGAATATAAAGACCAAGGGCTAAAGAAAGCTGCCAAACAAAGTAAGACTCCCCAGCTTCCTAGTAATTTCACCTATCGCATGATGAAACGAATCGGAGAAGAAATGTATCTGCGTGAAAAACGACAAGAAAAACGCTTATTTATATTAATGATTATCACTGTCATGCTGATGACAGGAGGATGTCTGGGTATGATTATATGGATGTATGGAAAAGAAATATCCGAAGGATTACATGCGTCGGTCAACAATCTGCCAGAGCCTTCATCACTCCTTTTTTATCTTCCGATGCTGATTGCACTACCTTTACTGAGAATTTTCGACCGCTGGTTAAGACGTAAGTTCAAGCATCTATTATAGAGATAAACTGATAATTGCAATATGCCTTCAAGAAGTGTCATTAAAAAAGCCCGGCTACACACCGGGCTTTCTCTATGTAAAAAGGAGCTGTTAATTATTTCCGATAACTAGCAAGTTCTTCAGCATTGAACTTACGGATAAAGTTGAAATGCTTTTCAACTTCCGATTCTGCATAATTTACATATACATTCAATGACTGAGCAAACAGTTCTGGAGCTTTCGTTGCATCCTGAAGCAACAAATGACTCATTACACAGACAGCTGCCATTTCATACAGACGACGTGCTACGAAGTCGAGCAGTTCCTGATTCTGAGCCTCTTTTACTGCATTTGTACAAGCTTCCAATTTACGAGTCATATCTTTAATACGATTCAGGTAGCCTTCAAATTCTGGCGCACAAGGAATCAGTTCGTATTCGTGCAAAGTAGCAGCATAAGCTCCGTTAGTTACATAACGGATAGCAGCAACAGTCTGCAACTGAGTAGTACCTTCGTAAATGCTTGTGATACGAGCATCACGGTAAATACGCTGACAAGCATATTCCATCATGAAACCAGAACCACCATGTACCTGAATACAATCGTATGCATTCTGGTTAGCATATTCAGAGTTCATACCTTTTGCCAGTGGAGTAAAGCTGTCGGCCAGTTTTGCATAGCGTTTCTGTTCCTGACGTTCTTCCGGAGTCAGCTTGCGTTCACGAGCGATATCATCCAAAGCTTTATAGATATCTACATAGCGAGAAGTCTGATACAACAAAGCACGACCAGCATCAAGTTTTGCCTTGATGGTAGCCAGCATATCGTATACAGCCGGGAACTCGATAATGGCTTTACCAAACTGCTTACGGTCTTTTGCATAAGCCAAAGCCTCATCGTATGCAGCCTGGCTCAAACCAACTGACTGAGCAGCGATACCCAAACGAGCACCGTTCATCAAAGCCATGACATATTTAATCAAACCAAGCTTGCGTTCACCACAAAGTTCAGCCTTTGCATTCTTGTAAACCAATTCACAAGTTGGAGAACCATGAATACCCAGTTTGTTTTCGATGCGGCGTACATCTACACCACCGTCATTCTTGTCGTAAATAAACATAGACAATCCACGACCGTCGTGTGTACCTTCTTCCGAACGAGCCAATACCAAGTGCAAGTTGGCATCACCGTTTGTAATAAAACGTTTCACACCATTCAGACGCCAGCAGTTATTAGCCTCATCGTAAGTAGCCTTCAACATTACGCTCTGAAGGTCAGAACCTGCATCCGGTTCAGTCAAGTCCATAGACATGGTCTCACCTGCGCAGATACGTGGAATAAAACGACTGTGCTGATCTTCGTTTCCAAATTCATAAAGTGTTTCGATACAGTCCTGAAGTGACCAGATATTACCGAAACCAGCATCAGCCTGAGCCACGATTTCCGCACACATGGTATACGGAGTGATCGGGAAGTTCAAGCCACCAAATCGGCGAGGCATTGTCATACCATTCAGACCAGCCTTTACCATTGCATCCAGGTTAGCCTTTGTACCAGAAGCATATTCCACACGACCGTTTGCACAATGCGGACCTTCTTCGTCTACTCCTTCTGCATTTGCAGCAATCACCTCACCGGTAATTTCACCGGTAATTTCCAATACTTTATCATAAGAGTCGATTGCATCCGCATAATCCAGCGGTGCATAATCGTACTCGTCTTTATCTCTGTAATTGCGTTCTTTCAACTGACAGATACGCTCCATCATCGGATTATTCAAGTGAAACTTGAGTTCCGGATGTTCTGTATAAAAGTTTGCCATTATTTACTGTTCTTTTTATAATACTTAATCATTTTCGGAATCACTTCTTCCACTGTTCCGTTGATTACATAATCAGCGATGGTGTTAATTGGTGCATTAGGATCATTGTTCACTGATATAATGATACCTGCATCCTGCATACCAGCAATGTGCTGAATCTGACCAGAAATACCACATGCGATATACAGTTTCGGATGTACTGTTACACCTGTCTGACCAATCTGACGGTCGTGTTCGCAGAAACCAGCATCTACAGCAGCACGGCTCGCGCCTACTTCTGCATGAAGTTCCTTAGCAAGTTCGAACAGCATGTCGAATCCTTCCTTACTTCCCATACCGTAACCACCTGCAATCACAATAGGAGCACCTTTCAGGTTATGTTTAGCTTTCTCAACATGACGGTCGATAACCTTTACCACATAATCTGTTTCGGGTACATATTTCGCAACGTCGTGACGAATAACCTCACCCTGGTAGTTAGCATCAACAATTTCTTTCTTCATCACGCCTTCACGAACAGTCGCCATCTGCGGACGGTGTTCCGGATTGATGATAGTAGCTACAATGTTACCACCAAAAGCTGGACGAATCTGATACAACAGATTCTCATAAGTAACCCCATTCTTCTTATCTTCATGATTACCGATTTCCAACTGAGTACAGTCGGCAGTCAAACCACTTGTCAGAGCTGAAGAAACACGCGGTCCCAGGTCACGACCGATAACGGTAGCTCCCATCAGACAGATTTGTGGTTTTTCTTCCTTAAACAAGTTGACAAGAATAGAAGTATGAGGAAGTGAAGTATAAGGGAACAAGCCCGGAGCATCGAATACATGAACACGGTCTACTCCGTATGGCAAAACTTGTTTTTCTACATCGGCAAGGTCGCTGCCGGCACAGATTGTTTCCAGCTGGCATCCCAACTGATTGGCTAACTTACGACCTTTGGTTAAAAGTTCGAGACTGACATCGGCAACATGCTTGCCTTCCATCTCACAATATACAAATACGTTATTCATAGTCTTTATCCAATAGTGTGGTTAGCCAACAGTTCTACAATCAAGTTTTCTACATCAGCATCGCTACCTGTAATAGTTTTGCTTTCCTTAGCCTGGAAGATGATATTTTCAATCTTCTTCACCTTAGTAGGTGAGCCCGACAAACCACATTGTTTCGTATCACCATTCACATCGGCAACACTCCACTCTATAATATTCAGATAAGGACGGCTTTCGTATAAAGAAGCATAAGGCAACTCTGCTCCATCTTTTGTAATGGCAGCTTTTTCCTGTCCGCCCAAAGCACGTTTATATTTCTGAACCAGTTTTGCATTACGCGGACGACAAGGAGCTGCGCTACCGTTTACAGTCAAGACAATCGGAAGTGGAGCTTCTACTGTTTCCACACCACCGTCGATATGACGTTTCACACGGATACGCCCGTCTTTTACCTCTTGAATTTCTTCAACGTATGTAACCTGAGGTAATCCCAACTTTTCTGCTACCTGAGGACCTACCTGTGCAGTATCACCATCAATAGCCTGACGACCACCCACAATGATATCATATTCACCAATCTTACGGATAGCCGTAGCCAGCGCATACGAAGTAGCCAGCGTATCAGCACCTGCAAAAGCGCGGTCAGTCAACAAATAGCCATTATCAGCTCCTCTGTATAATCCTTCACGAATGATTTCAGCGGCACGTCCCGGTCCCATCGTCAAGATGGTTACGGTAGAACCCGGATGTGTGTCTTTCAGTCTGAGCGCTTGTTCCAAAGCATTCAGGTCTTCCGGATTGAAGATAGCCGGAAGAGCCGCACGGTTAATTGTACCGTCGGCATTCATGGCATCTTTCCCTACACAGCGAGTGTCAGGTACTTGCTTTGCCAATACAACAATTTTCAAGCTCATTAGATAATATATTTATTAGTATTAGTAGTTTAATTGACGGCAAATTTAATGAAACCATTTGTTTTGCAAAAAGATATGATAAAAAAATGCACATATAGCATATATTCGTGCAATGCAAATTAATTTCCGTTCAAGCAATATTCTACATCCGATTTCAACTGTTCGAATGTAGCAATCGGATTATCGGAATAGACTGAATATACCACAAGGTGCTTGTCCGAAACGTAAATTCGAGGGATACCTCGTTCAGAAAACAAGTTATATACCTCCCTGCCCGACTGAGGAGAATAAGGTATAGTAAGTCCGTTTTCCTGCCAATATGCAGCAACTTCGTCAGCAGGTTCTTCTCTGCTGATACAATATATTTTTACCGTAGAATTATCTCTGTAATAATCATAAAGCCGTTGTACGACAGGAAATTCTTTCTGGCAGTCGGGACATTCCGTATGAAAAAACACTAAAACAGCAACCTTGCCAAGCAGGTCGGAAGCAACCACAAGGGTATTATCATTTAAAGAAACTGTAAAATCGGGCAGTCTGTTTCCAGGACGAACTTCTTCCGCACCGGATGGCGAATCGTCACGAATACACGACGGCAGACATAGCAAGCTGCAAAGTATAAAAATTAACGAACGATAAACATGAAACATTCTTCTAATCTATAATTACTTGCCGATAAATATATAAAAAAACCTTCGTATATTTGCCCGTAACATATATAAAATACGCATAATCATGGAAGATTTGTATGTAGAGATAGCCCAACAATTATCAGATATGGGCATTGACAAAGAGAATATAAGCTGGAGCACCCGTCTTACACTTATCGCACTTATCCTGCTGATTTCATATATCATAACCAAATTATTCAGACACTTGGTCATACCAGCAGTTCACAAAATAACATCTCGCACCAAAGCTACATGGGACGACTACTTGTTCAACGAAAGAATGATGACCAGCTTTTGCCGCATGATTCCTCCTATCATGTTTTACTTGTTACTGCCATTCGTCTTTAACAATATACCCCAAGTCCTTGATATATTATTAAAAGGATGTCTTATATATCTGGTAATCACAACTCTCATGCTTGTTAATTCGTTCTTAAATTCACTATACGAAATTTCCAATGAGCATGAAACGCTACGCAACCGCCCGCTGAAAGGAATCTATCAGATGATTAATTTGGTTGCCATCGGTATAGGAATCATATTAATCATCAGCATACTGATCGACCAAAATGCAGCAACCATCCTAGCTGGTCTGGGAGCTTCGGCCGCTGTCCTGATGTTGATTTTCAAAGACAGTATATTGGGACTTGTAGCAGGCGTACAGCTTTCGGCCAACGATATGCTGCGCCCGGGAGACTGGATTACCATGCCCAAGTACGGAGCAGACGGTGATGTACTGGAAGTTTCACTGACTACCGTCAAGGTACGTAACTTCGACAAGACGATTACAACCATACCTCCCTACGCACTAGTCAGCGATTCATTTCAGAATTGGCGAGGAATGCGTGAAACAGGAGGACGACGCATCAAACGTTCAATATTCATAGACATGACAACCGTACATTTCTGTTCCGACAAAGAAAAGATAATGTTTGCCTCTCGCGGATGGATAGATGAAGCACAAGCTAAACCTGAAACACAAGTGGTAAACCTATATGTTTTCCGCAGCTATCTCCAGAATTACCTGCGAGAACACCCTCGTACACATAAAGAATTAATGATCATGGTACGTCAGATGCAACCTACTTCTGAAGGACTTCCATTGGAAATATATTGTTTCTCGAACACCACTGTATGGCCCGAGTATGAACAAATTCAAGGAGAAATCTTCGATCATATTCTTGCTGTAATTCCCGAATTCGGCTTGCGAATATTCCAACGTCCTTCAGGAAACGACTTAAGTACAACCATCAAATAAAAAAAGCAATTATGGAAAAAGGATTAACTTATACCTCCCAAACAACTGTCTGCAAAGGAAACACTGCCCTAACTTTAGGATCGGGCGACATGGAAGTGTTTGCTACTCCTGCTTTAGTCGCACTTATGGAGAATGCTGCCATGAATGCTGTCAAACCATATCTGCCGAAAGATTCCACAACGGTAGGAGCAATGATTCAAACTTCACATATCAAACCTTCAGGACTTGGTGAAGTAATTTCAGCCACAGCCATACTGGAAGAGGAAGAAGGCAGAAAGTTGACGTTTAAGGTTTCCGCTTCCGATTCTAAAGGAATTATTGGTGAAGGAATACATATCCGTTATATCGTAGACCACAAACGTTTCTTATCAAAACTAGATACTGAGTCTTCCAAATAACGTCATAATGTTTGTGACATTTTTTGTACAAAGAAAAATGTCACAAACATTTTTTTAGAAAAGAACACGACGTTTTTCTTTACATACATAGAAGAAGATAAACGAAGAAGCTATCTCAAAATAAAAACAGAGATAAGTTTACTTACAATCGATAAGCCACAACATAAAAATCTCCTACTTTTAGTCCTATAATTGTAATAAATAAGGGCTAAAGCAGGAGTTTTTTGTTACAAAGTTTCAATCTATAAGATTTTTACTTTTGTATTTCTATTTTGACAGCCTCTCTGTTTATTATATTAATTTACTCTTTCACGTAGTCTTTTAATGCATCAGTAACGACAAGCACCCGGTCTTCTCCCCTCATATACGGTGCATCATATTGAAAATCAGCAACCTTATTCTCAAATTTACCGATATACGTCATACTTCCATTCTGTGGATTGAACCACCAAGCTTTCTTTTTTTCACCACTGATTTTGGTCAAGTCTATCTGCATGGGACGTGCACTGTAGTTATACACCAGCAGATAGTCATTGCCTCGTGTGGCAATTGCCCGATCGTAACGTTCGCCATTAGTTCCAGCTATCACACTCTGGTCTGGAATACGTTCAAAGAAAGGGAAACGAAGCATCAGCTCCTTTAAATATTTCATTTGGTTAAAACCTTTGTCCTTCAATGCTTCCTGCCATGTTTCCTGGGCTCCATATGCTGGTGCATATCCTTCACGATAAAACTGCATAATAGAATTATTTCCATAAGTATGTCCGAAAGAACCAGCAAAAACCGACCAATATGCATAACGTCGTACATCATCTGCTGTCCAGCGACATTCTTTCGGATTGTGCAGTCCGTGCGGAATCCCTTCATAACTGGGTTCAGCATCCAGCACCGGCTTCAAGGGCTTCTTGGAAAGGCTTGCTTCCACATAGCGCCAGTTGTCTTCTGCTACATTACTATCGGCCAGATTATCTCCATCACCTTTGGTTTGCCCGTAACGGCGATGTCCACTCTGGAACATATTAAAGTCGAGCCAGTCGGCATCATTGAACCAGGTTGCAGACATGGTTCTACCAAATGGGTGGAAAGTCATCAAATGGTTCTTATCGATGGAACGAATTGTACGTGCCAGGGTTTCCCAAACTTCTGTTTTCACATCGCCTCGTGTATCTCCTCCGATTATCCACACTATATTCGGATTGTCCTTATATCTTTCGGCAAGGAAGGTTCCGTATGCTTTCGCTTCTTCTACATCCATCTGCCCACTTCTTACCAGTCCTCCCCAGATACATACCATACCTATATATATACCTTTGCTTTCAGCCGTACGGATGATATAATCCATATGGTCCCAATAACCATATACTCCTTTTTTATCAATATGGCTGAAATCGAATCCGTCCGTCATGGAATACTGTCCATAGACATTCATAGAGGGAACTCCATTTAATGTCTGCACCTGTACTACATTAAATCCGGCACGGCTACAGTTGTCCAGATAAAAAGCCACCTCCTCACGGTTCAGTCGTTGTGGCATCAGCCATCCGGTATCTCCCAGCCAGAAAAACGGCTGTCCATTCTGATGTTTCAGGTAACGCCCTTCGGCAGACACCTCCAACTTGCCGTTTTTCCACGGCAACTGTGCATTCATAGTTGATGCTACGGCAAGACAAGATAATACAATTCCTGCCAGTTTTGTCAAATATTTCATTTTGCTGCAATTAAAAAATTATACATTTAAGATTAAAACAAATAATCCATGCAAATATACATGATGGTTTTCAATAATGTACCGTTACTTCCTGATTGGTATCTATCCAAAGACGATATTTTCCCTCAGCGACTTTCTGAAACTCTCCTACAGATGCCTTGGGTAGCTTCTTGGCTGCAACATACAGATAACCTTTACCTTTGTCGGCTTTCAGGCGAATCGTCTTGCGGTCCATATAAACGGTTATTTCTCCTCCCGGGACAGGGACACTGCCTTTCATCCATTTCAATCCGCCTAATGCGGGAGTCACTGCATATTCTTCATATCCAGGTTTTACCGGCTTCACTCCTAAATAATATTTTCCTAACAAATATATAGGACTGGCTCCCCATGCGTGGCAAAGACTCTTTCCATACGGACGCCCATACATGGCAAGATGTTCCGCTCCTTTCTCATCCGGATTATATTTTTCCCAAAATGATGTTGCTCCTTCTTTTAACATACCTCCCCAGTAAGCCAGCATTTCTTCCATAACTTGCTCTTGCTCGCCCATGGCACAGAGAGCTTCCAGTTCGTAAAAACGCATATACGGAGTTGTAATTTTCAGGATACTATCATTCAGCAACACACTTTGCTTGATAAGTTGCTGCTTTTCTTCTGAAAGATAATCATAAAATACAGCAAACATATTGGCATAACGTGTCACACTAGTACTCTGCTTTCCTCCAATCCGATTGTGCACCAAGGCCTTTGCATCCTCACTCCAGAATGCAGGTTCCAGTTTCTTTCGTAAAGAAGAGGACAGTTTTTCATACCCCCTGGCATCTTGCATCTCACCGGCAAGGCGAGCACAGAGCACCATCGTTTCCAAACTCTTGCAGAAAAGTACTTGCTCGAATGCCAACTGTCCTTTTTTGTCGAGATAACCATCTGCCCAGTCAACAAATACCCAGTCGCCTGTCATGCCCTGCACCATGCCATCACTGTCAGTCCGTCCCAATACATACTCCATAAGCGATTTCATCCGCGGATACAGTTGCTTGACAAACTTCTCATCTCCCGTATACATATAATAGTCGTACACACTCAGGAACCAGTAAAAAGTATAATCCATGATGGTGTTAATATGAGAAGTTACCGGATCCTTTCCTCTCAGTTGCCAGATGGTACGCTTTACAGTCTCCGAATCAAAGAACAGATAATAGTTCATCAGATAACTTTGAATAGCGTCTCCACTCCACACCCAGCGATCACGTTTGATACCATCAATGAAAAATTCCCGAGTGGTAAGATGCATCGTATAAGCACCTATCTCCCAAATTCTATTTAACAGATCATTGTCACACTGAAAACTTCCACGGTAGGTTTCAGGCATATATTCGTATTGCATCGAAACTTTTCCAACAGAAATCTGTTCATCGCATACCACATATACATAACGGAAAGCCTTACTGCTCTCCATCATATAACAATCATTTGTCAGAGGATGAACAGTACGCAGCGCAAGATCGGTCACTTTTCCATCCTGGACAGACAAGATATCCATAGTTTCACAACGCTCGGTGTCCAAAGCTTCTTCTTTACTTTCACCATAATAAATCAATACCTTTCCTTCTCCTCGCATTTCTGAAAAATCAAGATATCCGAAAGTTTCCCGACCAAAATCATAAAGAATACCATTCTCTACAGAAATTGAAGAAACAGCCAGCAAAGGTTTGCAGGGTAAACGAAACAAAGACGGACGGCTTGTTTTCGAATTAAAATTCCAGCTTCCAGCATCCATATAAACAGTAGCCGAAGTATCACTTGCTTTTCCGCTTTCATCTATCCATTCTTTATCTTCGTAAGTAACCTTCCAACTGGCATCACTTTTTATCGTCCACCCGTCGACATAAAGAGCCGGAGGAGTAAGCTGGTTCCATACCTTAATATTAATTTTGTGCTTTCCCGCTGGAATAATCAGTTTATCAGGCATGCCAAACTGTAATTTGCCATCCAACTTAACATTGTACCGTCCTTCCACACTCAGCTGTATCGTTTCAGCTTCAGGCAAATCGACTTCTTTACTGAATTCAACAACGACATAATGACTATCCGTTTTCCAGAAAGGAGGGAAAAAAGCTCCTCTTTCCGTACGACGGTTATTCATCTGGTTACCCAGCCAAATCTCATAATCCCCCGGATACCAAATCCAAGTCTGTGCTCCTAATGAAGCACACATACCAACCGAAGCCAGCAAGGTTACAAATTTATTTTTCATTTTGTGTGTTTTATTCATTAGTGTCCCGTTAAAATCGGGACGAATTAAATATTAATCAAACAACCCCGGGAAAAGGGGATTTAATTGCTCTTTGACATCATTGAAATTAGTCTTATTGAACAACTCTTGTAAAGGTGTTTTATCCGTTAATGAAATGCTCAAAATCTGTAGGACCTCATAGGTCGAACGGCTTAAGTGCAAATCATGTTGGATAATAGCTACCAAACAATAAGTGATAATAGCCACACTTATCTGAATACGGACTGCGTTTTCTGTGGTGCCCCAGAACCTTTTGATTTTAAGGTGCTGCTTCAACCATTTGAAGAACAGTTCTACAAGCCATCTCTTTTTATAGAGATTAGCTACATCAAGTGCAGATATATGTTTGGCATTTGTCAGGAAGGTAAATTCACGATCATCTTCTTCATCATAGAACCTGATAATCCTGAATGATTCCGGATACTTCTTTTCAGAGGTATATCCTGATAATTTCACTTCAGCATCAGATAGTATATTCTTTGGTAGTCTGCGTTTCCATTTGCAGAACTTAAATTTAAGATTCGACTTGGCTCTTACGACAAAGAAAGAGCCAGTAAGATGAATCCGATATAGTTCCTTAAACGAATCATACGCTCTATCAAAAATATAGTATGCATTTGGTTCATAATGAATTGCAGACATTGCTGTTGAGTCATGTTTTGAAGCTGTGGTTACTGTAAAAAAAGCCGGAACCTGAGCCTCAATGTCATAAAGGACATGTGCCTTGACTCCACCTTTTTTACTTCGAAATTTAGCCCAAGGAAATGTTGCCAAACATAACGGAATGGTGGTTGAATCAAAAGCGTACTTCTTTCCTTCGATATCCAGAATATGAGTAGCTCGTTTATCACTGGCTTCTTTCATCATGAAGAATGCAAAATCTTCAAAGATTCTGTAATCCCTATTTTGGTTAGCTGATGCAAGTGTGGTTTTGGCCAAGGGTTCACGACCCAATCCCAAATGATAACACTTGGCTTGATGTGCTTCCAATGCAACAATCAGGTCGCGTAGGCTCTCACGATTGCTTAGCTGTCCGAACATCATAGCAAGAAGCTGGTTCCAGCAAGTGAAATGTTTGACGTAACGATTTCCATCGTATTTGTCCACGATTCTTCTGAATTTATTGTTGTTCAAAAACTCTACCAATTGAGCGAAAACATATTTGTCTTGATTCATTTGAAGCCATTTGATTTGGTTTCAAAGGTACAATTTCAAATCGTCGCGCTTTACAAATAGAGTATAATAAGCTATATTTCAGTTATTTCAAAGAACTATTTATCCACTTTTACGGGACAGTAATGTGTTTTATTATTTAATTATTTTGTCAGAATTCTGTCACAACTGGACGACCTTCCATCCAAGCAATCATATTCAAGACCAGGAAATTCCAATTTTGAAATCCTCTATTCAGAACAGGCTCTCCATTATCGGGCAGATAATATTCATGCAACGCCCCGAAGCGCTCAAAGTCACGTCCCAGTAAAAGTATTGTTTTTTCAGCAACTTCTCGGGCTTCCTTTTCATAGCCATATTGCAGCAACCCTCTGAAAACAAGATAATTTACATTAATCCATATAGGTCCTGCCCATGAAGACGGATTACCACTCGCTCGCACATTATACATTTTTTCCAACGGGGAAAGCGTACGAATACCTGCAAGAGCATTAAAAGAAGTTGTATCACAAAAATGTATCTGTACCATTTGCCGGGCTTGTTCCGGCGTTGCTACTTGAGCCCACATTGCCATAAAACCACTCCATACACTAAATCGCTGGATCAAGCAGTCGTATGTTCTGGGCTGTCCCACATGCAAGTATAAATCTCCCGGGTACAATCCTTCGATATCCGGTTTTTCTACTAGAAGAAGATTTAAGTCTACACTATAATAAAAACGGTCTCGTTCATCCCAACAGTGCTTACGTATATTGGTTTTCAGTGTTTCAGCTTCTTTCTCAAAAAAGATTGAAATATCTGTCAAGTTCAGACAGTCGGCCAAATAAGCCATCGCTTGAAGTTCCTTATACATCAAACAATTCAGAAAGATAGAGCCAGAACTACCGTGGGGACGATAAAAGGTACTTGGATCATTGTCTACTCCGATAGCCTCATCCGTTTCCCAATAAATCAATCCAGTTGCTTTATGCCTGTGAAAATTAAGATACTTAGCTACAAAAGCCTGTAAAGTATAAAAGTCCTCCCGCAACCACTCTGCATCTCCACCCATATTTTTGACGATAAAGGCAGCATGCTGGGCAAGTGTCGGCTTATGCATATTGGTCTTCCACGGATTTCTTCTCTTCAACATTTCTTCACGACTTGGAGCATTCCGTTCTATCCAGATAGGAATCCACCCATCCATTCCTCCGTAACTCAACGAATTTAATACACATCCCTGTTCATAAGCCAAAGCTTCCTTTTTATCAGCTTCAGTTCCTTTGTCTGATAAAATCTGACGCAAGGCCACATCACTGAGCCACGAGTCCCAATCCCATAACATATCCAAATACTGACTACTTCCCGGAGCCAGAAAAGGAAAATGTAAAGAACCTCCTGCCTGACGATACATGCCCTTCATCTCCTTATATATATGTTTCTTGCAAATCTCTCTGTATTTTTCAATATTCACAGCGTTTCGCTCCGGCAGCTGAGCCTGACATATACCTCCTATTACAATATTTAATACCAATAGCAATATTGTCTTTTTCATAGCAATAAAATTAGGTTTATAACTAAATTAAAATAAACAAAAGCAGATAATCTAAAAGAAAACTCCAATCAAACAAAATTTATTGAATCATAGAAGCAAAAATAATTATTCAAAACAATAAACAAAAGAAAACAAAATAATAAAAACATTTATTAACAACAAATGTCTACATTATAGACAATATATTTCTTTTGACAACTCAAATCATTTATCATATTCATAGCTTGTCAAGTATATCAAATAACTTAGTCTTAAAGTCAAAAAGAGCATTTTTTTCGTTTTATAAAATTCTACATTTGCATCAGATAAAATTCAAAACAACAAACCTGAATTGTAACTATGGTAAAATGCTTTTTTGCAGTCGATCTGGGAGCAACCAGCGGACGCACGATATTAGGATATTTTACTCCTCAAGGACTGATTACGGAAGAAATTAACCGTTTTCCCAATCACCTTATAGAAACAGGAGGACATTTTTACTGGGATATTTATGAACTTTACCGGAATATTATAGAAGGTCTGAAAATTGCCGGAAATAAAAAAGATACAGAAATTATTTCTATCGGTATCGATACGTGGGGAGTAGACTTTGTATGTATTGGAAAAGATGGTGGTATATTGCGACAACCATATGCATACCGTGACCCTCAGACAGAGGGAGCTCCCGAAAAATATTTTAAACGAGTACCACGTAATGAAGTTTATGAACTGACAGGCATCCAAGTTATGAACTTCAACTCTTTATTTCAGCTTGATACCTTACGAAGAAACAATGACAGTGCACTGGCACATGCCGACAAAATATTATTCATGCCAGATGCACTCAGCTACATGCTAACCGGAGAAATGGTTACTGAATATACGATAGCCTCAACCGCGCAACTCGTTAATGCACATACCCGGAAACTTGACTCGCAAATACTCAAAAGCATCGGATTAAATGAGAAACACTTCGGACGCTTTGTCTATCCTGGAGAAATTATTGGAAGCCTAACTCCTGAGTTACAACAACTCACAGGACTTAGTGCTATTCCTGTAGTAGCAGTTGCAGGCCACGACACAGCTTCTGCCGTTGCTGCTGTACCGGCAGCAAACAAGAATTTTGCTTATTTAAGCAGCGGTACTTGGTCGTTGATGGGAGTAGAAACTCAAACTCCAGTTATCAATGCCGAAACAGAAGCCTTGAATTTTACCAATGAAGGAGGAGTAGAAGGAACTATCCGCCTATTGAAAAATATTTGTGGCATGTGGCTGCTGGAGCGGTGCCGCATAAACTGGGGAGATACTTCATACCCCGACCTGATTGCTGAAGCTGAAGCAAGTGAACCATTCCGAAACTTAATCTGTCCGGACGATAAAGTCTTTGACAATCCGACAAACATGGAAGAAACCATAAAAAAATATTGCAAAGACCATAATCAACCAGCCATTGAAACACGCGGACAACTGGTTCGCTGTATATTCGAAAGCCTTGCATTACGTTACCGGCAAGTATTGGAAAACCTGCAACGACTCTCTCCTAATCCGATAGAAGTTCTCCACGTTATCGGAGGAGGAAGCCGTAACGATCTTCTGAACCAATGGACAGCCAATGCCATCGGTATACCAGTTATAGCCGGTCCTTCGGAAGCAACTGCAATAGGAAACATCATGATACAAGCTGTAGCAGCAGGTCAAACAGCAGATATTGCTTCTATGCGTCAACTTTTAAATCACGCTATACATTTAAAAACATTCTATCCCGAACACAAAGAGACATGGGATGTAGCCTATCTCCAATTCAAGACAATTACTCAATAATAATCAATAACTTAAACACATAATATCATGAAAGAAGAATTAATAACAAAAGCGTATGAAATAGCAAAAGAACGGTATGCAGCTGTAGGAGTTGATGTAGACAAAGCAATGGATACATTGCAAAATATATCCCTGTCACTACACTGCTGGCAGGCAGATGATGTTGCTGGATTCGAATCAAACGGTTCACTGACTGGTGGTATTCAAGCAACAGGTAATTATCCGGGCAAGGCACGCAACATTGACGAAGTGCGTCAGGATGTTTTAAAAGCAGCATCTTATTTACCAGGTACACACCGCTTGAACCTGCATGAAATATACGGAGACTTTCAAGGAAAATTTGTCGACCGCGATCAGGTAGATGCTTCATACTTTGAAAGCTGGATGCAATGGGCTTCGGAAAACAATATGAAACTTGATTTCAACTCAACCTCTTTCTCACATCCCAAAAGCGGAAATCTTTCTTTAGCCAATCCGGATAAAGCAATCCGTGATTTCTGGGTAGAACACACTATCCGCTGTCGTGCCATTGCCGAAGAAATGGGTAAACGCCAGAATGATCCTTGTATCATGAATGTATGGGTTCACGACGGAAGTAAAGATATCACAGTAAACCGCATGCAATACCGTGAGCTGTTGAAAGATTCACTCGACCGCATTTTTGCCACCGAATACAAGAACATGAAAGACTGTATCGAATCGAAAGTATTCGGCATCGGTCTTGAAAGTTACACTGTAGGCTCCAACGACTTCTATATCGGATACGGAGTCAGCAGACAGAAAATGATTACACTCGACATGGGTCATTTCCACCCGACAGAAAGTGTTGCCGACAAACTATCTTCACTGCTGCTGTACGTTCCGGAAATCATGCTTCACGTAAGCCGTCCGGTACGCTGGGATAGCGACCATGTTACTATCATGAACGATGAAACATTGGATTTGTGTCAGGAAATCGTACGGTGCAACGCACTCGACCGTGTGCATATCGGTCTGGACTTTTTCGATGCAAGTATCAATCGTATCGGTGCTTATGTCATCGGAGCACGCGCTACACAGAAATCAATGTTACGTGCATTGCTTGAACCTATTGCCAAGCTCCGCGAATACGAAGCCAACAATCAGCTGTTCGAACGCCTCGCTCTGCTAGAAGAAGCCAAAGTCCTCCCGTGGAATGCTGTATGGGATATGTTCTGTTTGAAGAATAATGTTCCGGTTGGCGAAGAGTATATTGCCGATATTGAAAAATACGAAGCAAATGTAACATCGAAACGTTGCTAAATCTCGATACAGATGTCATCCAAAGAGCTTTTACCCGCGGATGACATCTGGTTTATATAACTAAATTTCTAAAACTGGAAAAAACATACTACTTATGAACACTCTGATAGGTTTACTGATTATTGCCATAGGCAGTTTCGGACAAAGCAGTTCGTATGTTCCAATCAACAAAGTAAAAAACTGGTCCTGGGAAAGTTTCTGGCTTGTACAAGGCATTTTCGCATGGCTAGTTTTTCCACTGCTGGGAGCATTGCTGGCAATTCCAGCAGGAAGTACTCTTACTGAATTATGGAGCAGCGGAGGAGCTTTACCAGCTATTATATATGGAATTTTATGGGGTGTTGGAGGACTCACTTTCGGACTGAGCATGCGTTACTTGGGAGTAGCACTGGGACAAAGTATTTCTCTAGGTACATGTGCAGCTTTTGGAACATTATTTCCTGCTTTATTCGGTGGAACAGATTTATTCCATGGAGAAGGTTTAATGCTACTTATTGGAGTCTGCATCACACTGGCGGGTATTGCTATCATCGGATATGCAGGCAGCCTCCGCTCTAAAAATATGAGCGAAGAAGAAAAGAAAGCGGCAGTAAAAGATTTTGCCTTGACAAAAGGACTGCTGGTTGCCTTGCTTGCAGGAATCATGAGTGCATGCTTTGCCTTAGGTCTGGATGCAGGTACTCCTATAAAAGAAGCCGCACTTGAAAAAGGAACAGATGCATTGTATGCAGGACTCCCCGTCATTTTTCTGGTAACATTAGGCGGATTCTGTACCAATGCAGCATATTGTATCCAGCAGAATCTGAAGAACCAAACAGGAAAAGAATACTTCTCTGTCAGCAAAGGTACATTTACAAATAATATCTTATTTTGCGCACTGGCAGGAGTTTTATGGTACTCTCAGTTCTTCGGACTGGAGATGGGAAAAAGCTTCCTTTCCGACAGCCCGATATTGCTAGCTTTTTCATGGAGTATACTGATGTCGCTGAACGTAACTTTCAGCAATGTCTGGGGAATACTCCTTAAAGAATGGAAAGGTTGCAGTGCACAAACTATTGGAACATTGATACTAGGACTTGCCGTACTGATTGCTTCTATTATCGTAGTAGCAATGGCACAAGCCTGACAAATTGAATAATTATTAAAACATACAATACAGAAAATATGGAATCTATTTTGAACAATCGTCCTGAACTGGCTGCCGAGATTAATAAAGTAGCCGAAGTTGCCGGCTATTTATGGCAGAAAGGATGGGCTGAACGTAATGGAGGAAACATTACCATCAACATTACAGAATATGTAGACGATGAAATAAAAGCAATGCCTGCCATCAGTGAAGTAAAACCTATAGGAGCAACATTGCCATATCTGAAAGGATGCTATTTCTATTGCAAGGGAACCAACAAACGTATGCGCGACCTTGCACGCCAGCCAATGGCAAACGGCTCAGTTATCCGCATTCTGGATGACTGTGCCAGCTATGTCATTATAGCTGATGAGCCGGTTAATCCGACCTCTGAATTACCGTCACACTTGAGCGTACACAATAACCTTATCTCAAAAGGCTCCAATTATAAAGCTTCCCTGCACACTCATCCCATTGAACTGGTAGCTTTGACTCATAACAAAAAGTTCATGGAAAAAGACTATGCTTCCAATTTGTTATGGAGTATGATACCCGAAACTAAGGCTTTCTGCCCAAGAGGACTGGGAATGGTTCCCTATAAACTTCCAAGTTCTGTAGAACTTGCCGAAGCCACCATCAACGAACTGGACGACTATGATGTGGTAATGTGGGAAAAGCATGGAGTCTTTGCCGTAGATACCGATATCATGGCTGCATTCGACCAAGTAGATGTGCTTAATAAATCAGCTTTAATCTACATTGCAGCTAAAAATATGGGATTCGAACCCGATGGCATGAGCCAGGAACAAATGAAAGAGATGTCAGTAGCATTCCATTTACCTAAATAAAAAAAGAACAACTATGCATAGAATGATATTAAACGAAACCTCTTACTTCGGAGCAGGTTGCCGTGAGAGTATTGCCATAGAAGCCAAACGCAGAGGTTTTAAAAAAGCATTTTTCGTCACCGACAAAGATTTGATTCGCTTTAAGGTAGCAGACAAGGTTATCGAAGTTTTCGAAAAAAACGATATCCCCTACGAGGTATACAGTGATGTAAAAGCCAACCCAACCATTGCCAATGTACAGAATGGGGTAAAGGCTTATCAAGCTTCAGGAGCCGACTTCATCGTTGCACTGGGAGGAGGTTCTTCTATCGATACAGCAAAAGGGATCGGTATCGTAGTCAACAATCCTGACTTTGCCGACGTACGCTCACTGGAAGGCGTAGCAGATACCAAGCAGAAAGCCGTTCCAACTTTTGCATTACCTACAACAGCAGGTACAGCAGCCGAAGTCACTATCAACTATGTGATTATTGATGAAGATGCTACCAAGAAAATGGTATGCGTAGATCCCAATGATATTCCGGCCGTTGCTATTGTCGATCCGGAACTGATGTACTCCATGCCGAAAGGTCTGACTGCTGCAACTGGAATGGATGCCCTGACACATGCTATTGAAAGTTATATTACTCCCGGAGCATGGGCAATGTCGGATATGTTCGAGCTGAAAGCCATCGAAATGATTGCAGCAAACCTGAAAGCAGCTGTTGACAACGGAAACGATACAGTAGCACGAGAAGCTATGTCACAGGCACAATACATTGCCGGAATGGGATTCAGCAACGTAGGATTAGGTATCGTTCACTCTATGGCACATCCGCTGGGAGCACATTATGATACCCCTCATGGAGTTGCAAATGCCCTACTGCTTCCGTATGTAATGGAATATAATGCAGAATCTCCTGCTGCCCCTAAATATATACACATCGCCAAAGCGATGGGAGTAAATACCGAAGGGATGACAGAAGCAGAAGGTGTAAAGGCTGCTATACAAGCTGTACGGGATCTGTCAGTAAGTATTAACATACCACAAAAACTGCACGAAATAGGTGTTCGTGAAGAAGACTTACACCAACTTGCCATTGATGCTTTCAATGATGTCTGCACAGGTGGTAATCCCCGCCCGACTTCAATCGCTGAGATCGAAGCACTATATCACAAAGCATATTAATATAAAAGCACTATTTATCTAGAGGATGATTTATTAACTAAGTCATCCTCTTTTATAACCTTCAAAACAGACGATTTCTCACAAATAAAATCTACCTTATCCAGATTGCTGTTTTATTTTAAATCATTATTTTTGCTTCCATAACTTTATTATGAAAAAACACATATGGCAAGATCATACAATGATTTAGGAGTTGAATTCAAATATCTGATAGTCAATGATACAGACCGTAAATTTGGGCTATATATCAATACAGTAGGAGTACAAGCTATACGTCCTAATTCTCCTTATCCAATAAAAGATCATCCTTCCGGTTATCTGTTTAATGCAAAAAAAGGACGTATCTTACGCGAATACCAATTACTTTATATTACAAAAGGAAAAGGAACATTCGCCTCCGATGGCACTCCAGAACGAAATATTGGAAAAGGAAACCTGATTGTACTATTTCCTGGACAATGGCATACGTATAGCCCGGATGTACAAACCGGATGGAACGAATATTACATCGGATTCGAAGGAAGCTTTATCGACCAGTTTGTTAGAAACGGATTCCTGTCAAAAGAAGATCAGGTACTGGATATAGGACTCAATGAAGAACTGGTAACGCTTTTTTCACAGGCTTTAGATGTAGCAGAAGCAGATAAAAGTGCTTCACAGCAATACCTTTCGGGTATATTGCTGCACATCATCGGCATGATATTTTCCATTTCAAAAAACAAAGAATTTGAAAAAGACAATGTTGCCGAAAAAATGGAACAGGCAAAAATTATAATGAATGAGAATGTATGTAAGGAAATAGATCCCGAAGAACTTGCAGAGAAACTGAATATCAGTTATTCATGGTTCCGAAAAACATTCAAAAAATATACCGGATATTCTCCTGCTAAATATTTTCAGGAACTTAAACTGCGAAAAGCCAAACAAATATTGATAAATACTTCCTATCCGGTAAAAGAAATCTGTTTTATGATAGGATATACATCTACCGAACATTTCTCTAACCTGTTTAAGAAAAATACAGGACTGACTCCTCTGGAATATCGTTCATTCGGTAAAGACGAATAAATATTATTTCACCTCACAAACTGAGGAAAAAATCTCCAGTCCGTGAGGTGAATACACATCTTTCTTTTAATTAAAGTACTGCCAGGGCTATTACTTGTATAAATAAAATAAGGAATACCATGGCAATCGGATAAACCGTAGCATAGGCAACTCCCGGTATGTTACTGTCGGTCATCGAATCGGCTGCTGCTAATCCCGGGGTACTGGTCATACCACCGGTAATAGTTCCCAGTAAATCGAGCATACTAATCTTAAATACCAGTCTTCCAACAAGGGCTGCAAGCAACATCGGCACAAGTGTAATAGCTGCTCCTACCCCGAAAAGCAAAAAACCACTCTCCTGAAAAGTTGACACCAGCGTCTTACCTGCCGAGGTTCCAACTTCTGCCAGGAAAAGCAAAAGACCAAGCTGACGTAATAACTGATTAGCCGGTCCGGACATTGACCAGATAATAGGTCCTGTCTTTCCAATAGCACTCAAGAAAAGAGCCATCATCAAAATACCTCCCGTCAGTCCCGGAGAAAAAGAAACTCCTCCTCCGAAAGATATATTCAGCTTACCAAACAATACTCCTAATACAATACCCATTGCAATAGGGAAGAAATCGGTATCCGAAAGTTTCTTCACATCATTTCCAATCAAGCGGGCTACAGCCTGAATACCTTCTTTTTCGCCCACTATCATCAGTTTATCACCAAATCTCAATTCCAAATCAGGAGAAGGTGACAAGTCAATACCACTTCGGCGTACACGAGTTACTGTACATCCAAAATTACGTTGTAAATTCAAGTCACAAAGTTGCTTGCCTACCATATCCTTTTTTGTCAGAAGCAATGATTCGATGCTCTGTGTATGAGTTAACGGTAATTCACCTTCTTCACGCGTACCTAACATCAGCGCAAGATTGTTCAACGAATCTTCACTTCCTACAGCTTGCACATAATCTCCCTCTTCCAGCATGGTATGTGCTTTAGGTATAATAATTTCTTCACCTCGCTTCAGACGAGAAATAACAGCTCCTGTCATTACACGGATATTCAGCTGCATCAGTGTACGGCCTATTGCTGTTGGATTGGTCACTTTAAACAAACAAGTACCAAGCTCCGGAAACTGGCTCCGGCGTTCTTTCTCCAAACGGCGTGCCTCCTGTTCCAAATCAACATGAAGCATTTTCGGCAAAAGCTTGACAAACAAAATCACGCCAATAACTCCAAACGGATAAGCAATACCATAGGCAATAGATGCCAAGGGCGACTGTGTGCTGTCGATAGCAACAGCAAGTCCCGGTGTACTGGTCAATGCGCCGGCTATCAATCCCACCAAGCTCGGTGTATCAATGCCAAACAAATATTTTAGTCCCACTCCCGTAAGGCAAGCAGAAGCTACGATAAGTAAAGTAATCAGAATAAGTGTTTTTCCTTTACTCCGGAATGAATGAAAAAAACCGGGCCCCGCCTGAATACCGATAGTAAAAATGAACAGAACCAATCCAAAGTTACCTAATTCTTTAGGAATACTCACCCCCCAATGGCCGAAAGCCAGAGCTATGAAAATAACGGCAGAAACATCAAGTGACAGCCCCGCTATCTTGATGCGCCCCAACATGAACCCCAAAGCTACAATAAGAAAAACAGAAAAGTAAGATGACTGAAGTAAATCGATTAACATAATTCATTAAGTATAAAGGTGTGATTAAAGCACAAATATACGACTTTCCGGCATATTTACAAATAAAACAGACAGTTAGCCCCTTGCCCTATCTATTTATTTAGCCGATAAACTTTGAAATGCAGCAGAATACTTGTAGCTTTGCAACCGTTTTCATTTAGATAACTTATTATGGATTTTACTAAAAGAATATACGCTTTTGTCACTTTTCTGTTATGTTTCACATTTATTCTTCCTCAAAATGTACATGGAGAAGAAGATAAAGAAACGGAATTTCGTATCACAATTCTGAAAACAAGCGGCGAACCGCAGGTCGGAATGATACTGAAAATAAACGGACGGAGCGACAAATATCTGTCGAACGAACAAGGTGTGATTACATTTCAATACAAAATAGACAAGTCATACAACCGCCTTGCAAATATTTATTTTCCGGGAGATGAAACAAAAGCAGCAACTTCTTTTGTCCTGAAAGAAACAGAAACAAGTAAAACCATTTATCTTGACAGTCAGGAAGATATTGCCTCATTTAAACAAAACAACAAAACGGTCACAATAGAAGGATTTGTTAAAGACTCGTCTCAAAAGCCCATTCAGGGAGCTATCATCAGTATACAAGGAACCGGACGAAAGGTGTTGAGTGATGAAATCGGTCTGTTCCGCATAGAAGCCGACTATAATCACCCTATTACTATTCGGGCGGAAAGAATGGAAAACCGTTCGCTGAACATTACCACTTTCCTCCAGCATCCTGATGAACCATATACAGTCATCATGTATCGCAAGAACTCTACCCGTATTTATTCTGTCGTAGAGGAAATGCCTGAATACCCCGGAGGTATGAAAGCGTTTGTCAATTATCTGAAACGAAAACTGGTTTATCCGCCACAAGCAAAAAAAGAAAATCTTGAAGGAGTAGTAGCCGTACAGTTTGTTGTAGAAAAAGACGGACGAATCACCTCACCTACGGTTGTACGTAGTCTGCGAGCTGATATGGACTCGGCTGCCCTGACTGCAATACGTAATATGCCTAACTGGATACCTGCTCGTGAACATGGCATGCGAGTACGCTGCAAATATTCGGTTCCGGTACAATTCAAGATAGAACGTCCGAAGCCGGCTCCTAAGAAAACGCCACTTGCAACTGACACAATTGCCGCACCGAAAGACAGTCTTGGTACAGATTCACTGGCTACAGACTCATTGAAAAAGATTGTATTACCAGGCGATTCCTTATTAAAGGACTCATTACGAATCAAACCCGACTCACTGTTACAGAGAGGCGACAGCCTATTACTCCGACCAGATAGTCTGACTGTATTGAACGACTCGCTTGTTGTATCCAACGATTCGATAGCAGCACAACCAACAACCGACCAGCCGGCCGATAAACCTAAGAAAAGAAACATATTTGTACGCTTCTTCCGCTGGTTATTCGGTATAAAAGATTAAAATTAAATTACAATATAAACAGACACGGATTTATGCTACTTTCTCTCAAGAGAAGCCTGCATAAATCCGTGTTATTTTTTCCTGTAAGACCACTAGAAAATTCGTACAGAAAATAAAAAAACATCTCGATGTTTTTAAGAAAACATGGTGAAAAGTTTATTCAATCATCACCATGTTTTTTAGAAAAGAAAAAATACATTTTTATCGCTTCAAGTTAGAAAGCAAAACATTACCGTTAGCCACTGGATTCCAGCCATCTTCACCTTTCAACACCTCTTCCGGCTGATAAGCAGAAACGTCTTTCAACTGTTTAGCGTACGGTACACGTGCAGAAGTATCTGCTCCTTCCCCCTTATTCTGATACTCCGCATAAAAGACAGTAGATTCATTCGACTTCTTTCCCCAGTTATTCCATCCGGCAGGTAAAATATGCTTACCCAATTCACATTGAATGAACACTGCTTGTGCATAAGGGCGCCACGGGCGTGACAGATAAACTTCTTTTGCCTCATCGGCTCCTGTCAGACGACAATTCCAGAATACATAACCATACTTTTTCCCTTTATCAGTAGAAGGAGCTGTAACATAACCATTTCCTACACTGTGAATAGTACAGTCTTTAAACAAAGCAGTAGACCATCCAAAGATAAAGTCGACTGTTCCTTCGATATAGCATCCTTCATAATACTGACGACTGTCTTTTCCATACGTATAAAGTGTATCCTGATTTCCCAGGAAACGGCAGTTCTTAAAATAAGCACGGTCACCGTCTACAAAACAAGCAACAGCCTGCCCTACTCTTCCGGCCGTATTGGCAAATGTAATATTTTCGGCATAAAAATCAGGAGCATAGATATATACGGTAGATGAACCGGAAGTAGACATTTCCTCTCCGAAACAATTTTTCTTCGAAGCATAAGCGTCGTCTGTCAATACTGCTCCATCTTCTCCTATCAGAGAAATATTAATCTTTGACTCAGGAATAATCACTCGTTCTTTATATTCTCCTTTACGAACCAGAATCGTTGTACGCTTATTTTTTCGAAAATCGGGAACAGCATTGATAGCCTCCTGTACTGTAAAGAAGTCACCACTACCATCCTTTGCCACTACATAATCGTAAAAACGGACATATTTACCTAACTCCGGTAACTGTTTCTGAACAGCTTCGGCAGCCAGTGCCGCAACTTTACGCGCACCATATATATTCAGGTGAGTATTATCCTGACGTCCCTTCGGACAAGCAGCATAGGTGTCAGCAGGAATCCACATAAATAGTTTTTTCGATCCTTCAACCCCATAAGATTCTACCAGTTTCTTAGTAGCCTGATTCAGGTCAATAAAGCAGACATCCATTTCCTTAGCGACATTCCGCGGAGATTCCAGATATTTTCCGTGAGTATCAATCAGTGTATCTCCTTCTACTACAGCCTCATCCTTTTCCGGACGAATATCATCGGCTGCCACAGCATCTGGATTTACACCAAAATTCCGACGCACGATAGAATTAAACAACACAGGAATTCCTCCTTTGGCACGTGTTTCACGAACAAATTTCCGTAAATTCTCATCGAAGGTAGTTCCCGGATCTGTATGACGTTCCGGCTGAGGTTTTTCATCATTATGTCCGAACTGTATGAACACATAATCGCCCGGACGAATCTTGTTGACAACAGTTTTCCAACGTCCTTCATCGATAAAACTTTTCGAGCTTCGACCGTTCATCGCATGATTCTCCACACGGACATCTTCGGTAAAGAAACTTCCCAAGACATGTCCCCATCCCCGTTCCTGATTATTACCTTCCAACGGTTTATTCGACATAGTAGAATCGCCAATCATATAGATTGTTATCACATGATCAGCTTTAAATGCTGATAAAATCAAGACAATCAGCGCTACTAATACTAACTGAATTTTTCTCATCTCCTTTTTTATTTCTGTTTTACATTTAATTCTTTATTGAAGAAATCCAGAATCGCCTTCTGTATTTCTTTACTGCAAAAATGAGGCAAGTCGTATAATTTGGTCTGCAAGTGTTCACCGGCTCCCTGGCTATCCCATACTTTCCGCATAGTATCGTAAGCAGCCTCTACACCTTCTACCGGGAACAATTTATCTTTCTTGCCGTTAGTAAACAACATCGGCTTAGGGCAAGCAATAGATGCCACATGAGGATAATCCATATATCGGCGGATATTAGGAACCAGCATTGCATAAGCAGAACCACCTTTGTTCTGATTGTTTGTCATAGTCATCAAACTGTCCGTAGTATTCATCCAGCAGACAGCAGCTCCTGCCTTCACAGCATCAGTAGCAGCCATTGTCATCCAGGCACGGTGAGCTCCCATAGAAAATCCCATAGTCGCCACTTTTTCTTTATCTACCTGTGGCAAAGAAGCCAAGAACTCCGCACTACGGATATCATCCCAGGCTATCAGACCTCCCCACGACATTCCCATTTGTAACAAATTGGCAGACAAAGCCTGCTGAGAATCGTAACGTGCATACTCTTTCCGACCGCGTTCTCCCCAGAACAAAGCATCGAGAGCCAATACAACGTATCCGTTCTCTGCCAGATAATCGCCTACATATTGTCCGTCGTAACAACCTACAGCCCAGTTATCAGCATCCTTCATCACAATTTCTGAGACTCCAAACGGACGTACCATTTTTTCTTTTCCAATAGTAAAATGTGCTCCATGATCATGCAAAAGCAGAACAGCAGGAAATGGTCCTTTACCTTCCGGAACCAGCAGGTAAGCCGGCACACGAGAATATTCTGAAACATTGAAAACAATTTTTTGAGCCTCATAACCTTTGCGCTTTTCTGTAGCTATAACCTTCATATCGTAAGGAGCAACTGGGGGAGCCGGCTGTATGCACTCCAGCAGTTTCTCACGTGCCTGCTCACGCCATTTGCCGAAATCCTTTTCAGGAGCATTTCCCCATGCCATCGGATAAGTCAGACTTTTTTTCAACTGCTCATAAAACAGAGGCATATCATTTTGTACTTCATAACCCGTGTAAGCCTTTTCTGCTTCTACTTTTTTAAGCCATTCTTTATACAACTTAAATAATTTCTCTGGAGCATATGTATACCAGGCATATCCAACACGACGTTCTAGTTTTACATCCGAAAGCTTATATACTTTAATGCCATCACGGTTACACATAAACGGAGTATTATCGCTCATCTCATAAAAACGTGACCAGATACGGGGAGCCTTCTTATCCTTCACGACAACCAAGTCGTAAGGATATTCATGATTGGCAGCTTTATCTTCAGGAATAGCTACCTTTTCTACACGCATACCTGTTATCGCAACTCTCTCAAACCAAGCCATAGCTGCTTTGACAGACTCAACCACTTCATCAGAAGGATGAGGTATTTCCATCAGCAATCGAACTACATCGCAGCTTTCACCAGCTGTCAGAGAGGCCAGTTCGAAAGTACGTGCATTGGTCGGAAGCAATGTATTATTGTCATGCTGTTGCCCCCAAACGGTCTTAACTCCATTCTGTACATATTGTGCTCGCAAAATCATATCAATACCCTTATTAAAAGCCTGACAGATTCTTTTGCGCATCGTATCGTCCAGCCAGGAAAAATTCAAATCACCTTCGTTGATATGCAAAAACAAACGTAATACTCCGGTAGTAACCTCATCGTTAAAGGTAATAGCATCTACATCCCATCCACGCCAGCCTCCGTTTTTTTTCTGAGTTTTCAACAGATATTCCAGCCCATCGAGTACAGCGTTCTTGTACTTCGTTGCTTTGGTCAGCGTATAAACTTGTGCCAGATATTCTATCTGAGAATAAGTATTCCGGTTATCAAGCGTACTACGGCGATGATAATCCGACAAAGTATTCAAGACAGAATCGGCAGGAAGCTCTGCCATCCAGTCAATATTTTTGGGCCATCCTCCATCCTCATTCTGATAAGCAACAAAATTATCAGCAATCTTCGTATACTGCTCAGGCGAATAGCGTTTATAGTTCCGTTCTTTATGCTCCAGATTCCAATGGTGGATTCCATCATGTAATGCACTCATAGAAGGAACTGTCTGCGACATTGCATAACTGCCCACTCCCAGCAGCAAACTCATTAAATAATATTTTTTTTTCATGGCATGTTTACATTAAGATTGATTTGTTTCCAAAAATAAGCAAAATGAGAGGTGGAGAAAGGTAATAATTGTTCTAATGTGGTTATTATTTAACCAAAATCTCCACATATAATACATTCAAACATATTTTCTCCGTTAACAGACTAAAATATCCAAATGGTATACTCTCAGGCAGCATACAACAGCCTCTTTCTATCTGCCTCCCAGTCACTTCACATTTCCTTCCAAAGCTGCAATAAGCGCCATCATATTTTTAATATACGCAGCAACAGAAATGCATTGTTGTCCATCTGTACAAGGATAAGGAGAAGTATCAAAATCATCCCCCACCATCTTCCTGCTATAATCTTCCTTACCTGATAAATCAGGAGTCCACCCACAACGATATGGATGAGAAGTTGAAGGCAGATCAGAAAGCCAGTAACCTTGTTTTTTTACCTGAGCCATCAGATTACTGATTTCTTTCTCTGTTACAAGGCGAGGACAATGTGTATAATATTTCGGTAACGGACACAATTCATCTGATAATAAAGGTGATTGGGAAAGCAACTTATTTTTATCAATCTTTTTCACTTCATCGAAATCCTTTCTCAACTGTTCAGGATTAACAAAAGTAGCAGAACTATAATGGGCAATTGTATTTTCTATATTCTGATCTATATAATACTTACCATTATAAATATTACCTCCCTTCCGATGCACATACAATGGTTTTCCCGTATCAGGATCAATAAACCGAGGTACTAAGATTTCATCGGGATTGTCTGATTTACGATGCCATTTACGGACTTCTGTTTCAGGTAATTTTTGAGATTCAAGAAACTTAATAGCAGCAGGTATCCCCGAAAGGAAACGAGTATCAGCTGTCAGCTTATAATATTCCATCATCTGATAAATCATACCGACAGTAGTACCCGTATTTACACTGCGTGGCTCATAAGAACGAGCATGGGCAGGCTTTAAGTCGGTCACCGTATACTGATCTGCCCATCCTGCATAAGGCTCTCCTTGCTGAAGAGTTATCGTAAGGTACATTGCCCGCATAATAGGCTCCTTTATATTCTGAAGCCCCATAGCCTGATAGCATTGAATCAGGAAATCAATAATTTCCGGTGTTACATCATCGTTTAAAGTTATAAAAGAAGAATAGTCCTCCTTACCTTCAAAAGGATGATCGTATCGCAACGGATAACGCTGTGGCCAGCCTCCGACAGGATACTGACTTTCTAAAATAAAATGAATAACTTTTTCTAGCGGAACTTTATATGCAGGATCATTTTTCTCTACATACATACGTAATAAAAACTTAGCAGCAGAAATAGTGCCCAAATCATCGTAAGTAGCATTACCATAATAATGTCGGAACTCTTCCAGACGCCAGCCACTTTTTCCTACTGTTTCATACCACTCCTTCAAGGAGTTCTCTCCAGCAAAGTCAAATACGTAATTCCATCCCCCACATTCAAGTTGCCCCCATATTAAGACATTAGCAACTTTTTCGGCTGCTTCATAGTAAAACTCATCACCAGTAGCGTGATAGGCATCCAATAACAAATGACCAACACTCGGAGTTCCGGGAGGTTGAATCCAGACCATTGTCCTTTTCGCCTCCATTTCTCCCCACGAGCGCGACAAATCGGGCAAATAATTCCAGACAAAGCCTCCCCGATAACTTACACTGTCCATCATGTAACGGGTTGCAGATTTCATCGTGTTTAAAATATCCTCTTTCTCACCATTCAAAGAATGTGCCTGAATTTCCCCACAAAGACAAGCACCAGCAAAAAGAGTCAAGCCTACTTTAATACAAACAGGCTTCAGCATGTGTTTCATCGTTTATTTTATTTAAGATTCGTATTTATGCAAAAATAAAAAAAATAACAGATTTAAGAATATTCAGAATACTGAATTTATGTCAGAAAAGAATTTTCTTTTGCAACAAATATCACTATATTTGTGACAGTTCTATATAAAAAACACAATGATGAAAAAAATTTTATTCTCAGGCATATTTGCCTTCTCATTACTGGGGTTAACCTGTAATGCAGCCAACACAAACAACAGTACAGAAAAGGATTCTAAGGTTTCTTGTAACAAAACTTGCAGCAAGCCATTCATGTTCGAAAACCAGACAGAATGGGAACAAACCAGTGATAAAGGTGTAACCAGACAAATTATGGGATACAACGGTCAGGTTATGATGGTAAAAGTTAAATTCGAGAAAGGAGCTGTAGGGGCTGCCCACACTCATTATCATACTCAAGTGACCTATGTTGCAAGCGGAAAATTTGAATTTACTATCAATGGTGAAACAAAAGTTGTATCAGCAGGAGATGCGCTTTATATGGAGCCTGATGTAAAACATGGATGTAAATGTCTGGAACCCGGATTATTAATTGACTGCTTCTCTCCGATGCGTGAAACATTCTTACAAAAATAGTCTTAATCTGACACCCAAAATCAGGCATTAAAAATGCAGCGGTAAATAAGTTATAGGATATAAACTTAATAATATAAAATCAGCCAATTAATTCGTTATTCTGAATTAATTGGCTGATTTTGTATTCTACGCCAAATGATCTTCTTCGGAAGATACAACTTGTAATGAACGGTTTAACAAAAATGTAACTTAATCAGGAGATTTGAAAAAGAACATTATTTCGAATCCGGAAACAAATGTTGTACTAAACTATTCAAATAAATTTCCAGATTTGTATAATCAGGACTTAAATTATAGTTTTTAGCATCGGATCCATTATTTGGATTTAAACCATGCGCTTTTTCCCAGTCATCCGGCATACCATCTCTATCTGTATCCGCCGGAGCTTTTTCTGTCCGGTATTCAGGCCACCCTCCGACATCAGAAGGCTGATCAATCATCCCATTGGTACTACCGTGACTGCCTTGATAAGTATAATTCCCTTTTCTTGTTTCTGCTACAATTCTTGTATCATAAGAATCTCTTTTATAAGAAGCGCCGGCAAATTGCAAAACAGATTCAAAAGCGTCCCATGTTGACTGCAATGAAGTATGCTCAGCTATCTTAAAGGAAGTATCGACCAATAATTCCCTCTGCGGAGCAAAGTCATTTTTGATAACTAAACCATCGGAATTATTCTTATTTACTTTCATTATTGCCTGACGTTGCTTTTCGCTTAGACTAGCACAAGTCGGATCAATATAGTTTCCATTGAAATAAAAGACTCCATGTACTCCCTTCACATTATTATTTTTTCCATCATCCGGATAAGCAGTGAACAAACGTTTATAAGAGGATTTTGTTGCAGTATAAGGACCAGGCTTATAATAATTATTCAGAAAATTATAACTTCCTCCTTCACCGGCATAAGCTCCATCACTACCATAATTGTAAATCACATTATTAAACAGTTCTACCTTTTCCTCATCCGGCTTCCCTGTATAGCGGCTGCCACATAAACGAGGAGTACGGTTAGTATGATGAGCTAACAGATTATGATGGAATGAAGCTCCCTGTCCTCCCCATATGCCTCCATATCCATGAGCTCCTTTCTCGTGTATGGAATTGGCCAGACTCTCACTAATAATACACCATTGAAGCGTAAAATTACTGTTATCGTAAAAGGTAGCGCACTCGTCTGTACTCCAGCTCATGGAACAATGGTCGATAATAATATTACGATGATTCTTGAAACCGTTCATCGCATCATCGCCCTTTTGCTTGATATCTGCTCCCATACGTGAACGGATAAAACGGACAATAACATTATCTGCCTGAATACCAAAAGTATAATTTTTCAAACAGATACCATCACCCGGAGCTGTCTGCCCGGCAATAGTCACATCGCCATTACTTATCTTCAGCGGAGATTCAAGTTCTATAATACCACTGACGGCAAAAACAATCGTACGAGGACCTTTCTTACGGATAGCCCAACGTAATGTTCCTTCTGTTCCGTCATCTTTTAAAGATGTTACAATCAGCACCTGACCTCCAGCACCACCTGTAGTATACTTTCCTGCTCCATCAGCACCCGGAAATGCAGGAACTTCAGAACGATCAGGTACCGGATATGATTTCAAGCTCTGAGCCAGTAACGATACCGGCCCCATCAATAGCAAGCCGCAAAGTGTACCAGTCAATATCTTTTTCATACAACACATTCTATTTTAAAGTTGGATATAAACCTTCAACCAAACTATTTATATAAATCTCCAGATTTGTATAATCCTTACTTAAGTTATATTTTACTGCATCTGATTTATCTGCCGGATTCAATCCGTTCTGTTCTTCCCAGATATCAGGCATACCATCTCCATCGGAATCTACTTCGGAAGAATGTACCTCAACGTATTCATCCCATCCTTCAGCATCTTTCTGCGTATCAATAAAACCATAGCTACTACCATTAGATCCCTCTCGTGAATAAGTACCAGTACGGGTTTCATTTACAATACGTGTATCCACGAGATCTCGTTTGTTAGATACACCGGCATACTTCAGGACATCTTCATATGCATCTTGAGCCGACTGCATAAAAGAATAATCAGAAAGGATATCGAAACGCTTTGCAACCAGCATATTTTGAGCTGAAATCTCATTATTCTTCACGACAAAAGCTGTAGATGAAGTATTGTCAGAATTTGCCGCTTCTGCTTCGGCTAACTGACTTTCCGACAAATCGCTCCGTGTATCCATATAGTTGCCCGACAAATAAAACTTACCATATACGCCTGCAGCCTGATTGTTAGCGCCATCGTCAACATAAGCAGTGAAGAAGCGGCAATGTACTTTCTTGGATGCAGCTATCGGACCTGGTTTATAGTAGTTATTCATTATATTATAGGAACCACCTTGTGCCCCATAAGCCCCCTCACTCGACCAGTTATAAATAACATTGTTGCATAGATCGACTTGCTCCATATCTGCCCGATTGGAATAACGGCTGCCACACAAACGTGGAGTACGATTACTGTGATGAGCCAATAAATTATGATGGAATGTAGCAGGACTGCCTCCCCACAAACCGCCATATCCGTGACCTCCCTTTACATGAATAGAGTTAGTCAAACTTTCGCTGACAATACACCATTGCATTGTCATATTTGTATTTCCATAGAATGAAGCACATTCGTCTGTACTCCAACTCATAGAGCAGTGGTCGATAATGATATTTTTCTTTCCAGGATACGACGACTGATATCCATTCATCGAATCATCTTCCGTTTTACATCCATCTCCCATACGACAACGGATAAAACGAATGATAACATTGTTAGCATTGACACGCAGTGTATAATTCTTCAAACAAATTCCTGCTCCTGGAGCTGTCTGACCGGCAATAGTTATATCATCATTCTTTATAACCAACTGTTTGGTCAGAGCTATAACTCCTCCCACAGCAAACACAACCGTACGCTTTCCGGATTTCTCAATAGCCCAACGTAATGTTCCTTCAGAACCATCATCTTTGAGGGAAGTAACCACATAAACGGTACCTTCAGCTCCACCCGTCGTGAACTTTCCAGCTCCTTCAGCTCCGGGAAAGGCCGGAATTGTTGTCCGATCGGGAGCAGGATAAACAGGTAAAGACTCTTCTGGTATTTTATCATCGTTCGCTTGTGGCTCAGTCTGTTCTGAACAGGCAGATATTCCCAAGATTACTAACATGGTATTTATCAGCCACAATTTTTTCATGGATTCAACAGTATTCATCTTTCTATAGTAGATTTTCAGGTTCTAAATATCAAACTAAATAAAACACAAGTCCACAGACAGAGGAATCCCCTGTCTATGGACTTGTTTATTAACTATTTTACATTCTCAAACTGAGTTTTATTCATTCCAACGTGGATCACCAGCACCAGCAACACTGCTTTGGCTAGCCGACTGTATATGGAAATCACCTTCTGCAGGATTTACAAATAATTCTGTTGAAGATACACTCAGAATTTCCCCCCACTCATATCCACTGTTATACGGGCAATCGGTAGTTGTAAAGAGGTTGGTTGTAGTAGCAATGCCTTTCACACTAGTTGCCTTAATGGTTGATTCTGCTGTATAACTATACAACTGACCAATAATTGTATTCTTTACATCAACAGTTACATTCGACATTTTATTTATATCAATAAATGATTTGCCAGTAGCAACGCAATTATAGAATGTACAAGCATCAATAGAGATATGAACATTATTCTGCTGAGTAACCAATACTCCACCAGCACTAAGCGTATTCACTGTAGAGTTAGACAAACTTACTGAGTTAAGAGTAAATCCAGAAACTTTTGTCTGCAATACACCATACGAACCAATATCTGTCAATACACAGTTATCAATATTAATAGAACCTATAGACCCCTTTGCTCCGTCGCTCTGAACGCGAACTACACCACGAGTCTTACTAATATTACAATTGTCGATTAATATCTCACCAACAGTACCTTCTACATTAAAGTTCACAATATAATCATTTGCACTGCTTGTATTCTGCAAGTCAAGATTATAGAAGCGAATCAAATCATGGCTACCTGCCATAGAAAGTCCTTTAGGCATAAAGACTGGTTTTGTATCACCTGATTCACCCCAGAAAATAACAGATTTGAAATCAGCAGGGATAGTCAGTTCCATACTTTCACCCATATAATCTGTTGTAGAGCCATTAGCAAATACCAATACGACATTACCTCCATTATCCTGTATGTAATTGGCTGGATTTGCAAATATATCATTCAACATATCCGCATCAGAAACATTTACAATATCATAGCCAGCTGGATATGATTCGGTAGTAGTAAAGGTTCTTGTACCACGTTTTACGTCACCATTATAAATAGATACAGAATATTTTGTTTTAGGAGTTAGTCCTGTAAGAATATATGACGAAGCAGCTACTGCAGCAGCATCCAGTTCGATATATGTTGTATCTACCTCTTCGACATCATCTTTTGCTTCAGCCAACTTCAGTGAAGTAACCTCAGCACCTTCAGTCCAAGAAAGTACAGCACTTTCACCTGTAATAGAAGCAACCTCATTCAAAATCTGTTCAGCGCTTGTTTTAAAAGAATATTTTTCCAAATAAGTCCATTTTGAATCAGCCTTTACCGAAGACATTGATTTCATTCGTAGAAAATACTTTGTTTCACCTTGTAAGCCAGTAATAACATAAGGAGTTTCAACGATAGATTTATCTTTACCTAAAACAACAGAATGCTGCGTACCACCAATCTCTATTTCATCATACAAAGAATCTGTACTATATTCTATTACATAATATTCTGCATCGGGAACCGTTCCCCACGAAATCTCAGCAGATGTCGGTTGTGCAGAAATAGAAATTTTTGAAGCAGTCACACTGAACAAACGATCATGAGCGCTGTCTACATCCCAATCATTACCATCAGTACATGCAGTTCCGATGATAGAGGCCAGGAGCATAAAAGCTCCAGAACCTATGATATATTTAAACATCTTCATATCTTTATGTCTATTTTATTATTTAAATTAATCTGAATATCCATAAGAGTTATGGATATAACCATTTGCAGCCGAAATAGTAGTAGAACCAACAGGCAATAAATAACGGTTCTTAACCTGTACATTATCTCCAACTAAGCCACTTGAGATAGAAGGCCAGTTAGTTTGTAATTGTGTCTGCTTAGAGTCTTCTCTTTCAGCGCCATAGAATGACTTATTATCATCATAGTCAGATGATTCTTTTCCTTCTGGCAAACCATACCAAGTAACACTCGACATATCAATTTTAGTTTTGGTTTCATCTGTATAGTTGAAATAAACCTTTTCCGGATAATAATTAGGATTAGATTCATTCATCAGTTCATCATAATAAGTATCCTTAAATTCCTGAATCTTTTCAGCCAACAGATTCCAACGAATCAAATCAAATTTACGGAATCCTTCTCCAGCCAATTCCCATGCATTTTCATCAACAATAGCATCAAACATTGCTTCTTTAGTAGCTGGTATAGCTTCAATATATTTCTCAGCATCAGCCTTGTCTGCATCAGCAAAAGCACGTGTATGTACCATAGCTAATGCCTGACGAGCAGTCAATCCTGCTGATCCTTCATAATCACCATCAGGACCGGCCAACTCATTCATAACTTCAGCGTACCACAACAAAACCTGAGGATAACGTGCCTTCACTACATTAATACCAGACATCCACTTAGCATTTCCTGTAGCAATAGCAGCCTGACGCCATTCTTCATTCATCTTACGTACATCCCATTTTCCAACATAAATTCCAAATGGCGCATTGCCCAACATCGATTCTTTCGTTACGCCATTTTCTGCACCTAACTGTACCTGTGCACAAGTTATATCACGGCGCAAGTCTTTCTTATCGAATGAATAAAAGAATGGAGCTGTCAATTTCATCTTACCAGATGAATTACCTTTTACACCATATTCGGTTGTAGCACCGTTAACACGTACACCAACGGTATATCCTAACTCACTGCTAACACCAAGTCCCATCGGCATCTCAAATATATTCTCATGGTAGTTCTTATCCAGTTCACGCTGGTTAATCAAATACCATTGATTTTCTACAGACGGATTCAATTTATGAGTACCATTAGTTATAATAGCACTTAAATGTGACAGAGCCAGTTCATAAAGTTTGGTACGAGTTGCAGCATCCGGACGCTGAGTAGGATAAGTAGGATCAGTATAGTCTGCAGTTTCATATCCGTCCTTTGCTTGTTCACGAATCACCCATCCAGCACGAGTCATTGCAATATTCGCCAACAAAGCATGTGCATATCCCTTTGTCGCATGCTCTGTAGTATAACCCGATACCTCATCTGCCCAAGGCAGTAACTCTACAGCATTCTTTAAATCGACCATTAAAGTATCCAAAATAACATCGCGGTCTGTCTTATGCAAATAAGCATTACTTAAATCAGCCTGTGAAGGTTCTAACTTCAGTGGCACATCACCAAAGAAACGAACCAAATCAAAATAAATCATGGCACGCAGAGCTAAAGTTTCTCCTTTATAGCGTTCCATTGTTTTCCGTTCTGATCCACCAGAAGTAAGCAATGAACTAGAGTTAATACCCTCCAATGTTAAGTTTGCATCTTCTATAATACCATACATAGCATCCCAAAGTTTTGCTAAGTTACCCCAAGACGGGCTGGCATTATAGTTCATATTACCACGCTCACTGGTTGTATTGTCGGCATCAGCACCCAAACCATCGACTAATTCACAATCTGAGTTTAACCCCCAAATAATAGGAATATACTGTGAATAAGTCTGATCTTGTGCCAATCCACCATAAATTTTATTCACACGCAATCCTGTATAATAAGTAGAATTATATACAGTGTTGTCATTTAGTTCGGAAGGAGCTGTCTGTTCCAGAAAATCAGAACAAGAACTCATACCAGCAACTCCCGCAGCTAAAGCTAATAACTTAATTATATTTTTCATAAATAATATCATATTAGAATTTAGAATGTTACATTAATACCGGCTACAAATGAACGGCTCTTCGGATAAGCTGCATAATCAATACCCGGAGTCATTGCATTCTTTTTACTGCTTGTATCTACTTCTGGGTCTGGACCTGAATAGCTAGTCAAACAATAAAGATTATAACCTGTTACATAAATACGCACATTCTGCATAAAAGCTTTCTTAACCCAAGCCTTCGGGAATGTATATCCGATAGTAATATTATTGACTCTCAAGAAAGAGGCATCTTCTACTGCATAATCATTCAAATACATTGCTGTTACAGCAGCAGGATTATAAATATTAGCTCCTGTATTGAGAGCATTCAATCGTGCAATCAATCCTTCGGCACCACCATAGTAATCAACTGTTGAACTACTTGGCTTACCCAAATTCAGACCAGTTTCAGGATCAATCCAAGTATAGCGGTTATCCAAAGCAAAATCATTAACCAAGTTATATCCCTTTGCAGAACCTGCACAGAATGAATTAGCTAATTTAGTACCGTTCACAATCTGATTTCCGACAGAATAGTTAAAGAAAATATTGAAATCAAAGTTTCCAATAAATCCATCAAAACCAAATCCACCTGTTAACGGAGCAACTGTATTTCCCAATTTCTGTTTAATAGGATTACCGTTTTCATCACATTCATATTTCAACTGTCCAGGATAAGGCTTACCACCGGCCATAGAATAGCTATTATCTTTAATGCCTTCACGCAATTCCCATGAAGTACCATTCAAAACCAATTCACCATTTGGATTTGTCACCGGATCGTATGCTGTATAGAAACCGTTTGTTTTATATCCCCAGATCTCACCTAAGCGACCACCCTCTTCTACACGATAGTCTTCATATTTTGCAATAGTACTACCCGACCAGTTACTGCTCTGCCATGGATTTTCTGTACTCAGTTCATCAATGCGGTTACGGTTATAAGAAATATTAAAGTTGAAGTTCAATCCCCACTTTGCCTTATCAGCCAATACAGCATTTAATGTCAATTCAACACCTTTATTAGAAGTTTTACCAAAGTTCTGATACTGGTAGCTATAACCGGTATTCGACGGAATCTCTGTTTTCATCAACAAATCTTTTGTTGTATTCCAATAAAAATCCAACGATCCAGATAAGCGGTTATTGAAGAAACCATAGTCGAAACCGATGTTACGAGTAATAGTTGTTTCCCATTTCAAGTTTGGATTATACAGGTTAGAACCATGTTCCAGCATAGCTCCACGAGTTTCATCAAAGAAAGGAGCTTTACCTGTATTACCAGCCATTGTATAAGTAGTATACATTAAGCCAGAACTGATACGGTTATTACCGGCTGTACCATAGCTTAAACGAACTTTCAGGTTAGATAACCAGTCCTGAGTGCCTTTCATGAATGCTTCATCAGACAAACGCCATGCCAAAGCAGCAGAAGGGAATACTCCCCACTGATTACCTTTTGCAAACTTACTAGAACCATCGGCACGTACCGTTACCGTTAACAGATATTTATCCATTAAAGTATAGTTTACTCGTCCAAAGAAAGACAACATATTATCTTTAGCCGAAATTGTTGTCTGAGTAGGCAAAGCTGTACCAGCTCCCATGTTAGCCAAGACTTCGTCGATAGTCATAGTGCCAGGAAATGCAACAGAAGTATTCTCGAGTGATGTTTTCTGGCTGCTGCTTACTTCATGTCCCAGCAATACATTCAGTTTATCACGTCCGTCAAACAATTTCTTATTATCATAAGTCAAGGTATTAGCATTACGCCAATTTTTAGTGATATCACGAGTCAAAACAGACTGTGGTTGTCCATTATAACCCAATTTAGAATTCTGAACAGCATCACTAGCCCAAACCTGATCTGTATTATCATACTTCCAGCCATAACCAAATTCAGAACGGAATGTCCAGTTCTTGAATGGTTTCCAGTTTAATCCAACATTATAATTTTGATTAAATGTATTTCTCTTTTTATAAGTTGCAAGCAAACGTTCTAACGGATTCTTCTGAGAAGACGTATTATTTTCTTCATCATCACTGTTTGAAGTCAAAGGATCAACAGGGCGGAAACGAGCTGCATTCGCAACAATTGAGTTAGCTGCACTCGATTCATTTGTATCTGCACCACCACTCAAACCATCTACAGTAGTGTAGCTCATACGAGCATTAAAGTCCAATGTCATCCACTGACTCAATTCTGCATTAATTTTAGCATTAATGTTATTCTTATTGAAGCCAGAGCCCAACATGATACTCTTTTCATCATTATGAGCGTAGCTTACATTATATTTTACCTGCTTGCTACCACCGCTTACATTCACATTATACTGAGCCTGATTTCCGGTACGTCCGAAAATATCATCCTGATAATCGTATCCTTCAACTGACTTCCAGATATCCATATCAGAATAGTTTCCATAATCAGTAGAACCTAATTCATGCTGATAAGCAACATAATCATAAGGACTAAGTACTTTTGTCAACTTTGTAACTTTCTTAAGACCAAAAGAAGCACCAAAATCAACTTGGGTTTTGCCTTCTGTTCCACTCTTAGTAGTTACAATAATAACACCATTAGCACCACGAGCACCATAAATTGCTGTAGAAGACGCATCCTTTAAAACATCGATACTTTGAATTTCAGATGGAGCAATATCACTAATACTTGAAACAGGGAATCCATCAACAATATATAAAGGAGAGTTATCCTGAGACAAAGAACCACCACCACGAACACGAATCTTCACATCTGCATCAGGTGAACCTTCGGTTGTTGTAATGTTTACACCTGCCAATTTACCAGTCAAAGCTTCAGTTGCACTAGAAACAGGAACAGCAGCGATATCTTCAGCACTGACAGAGGCAACAGAACCTGTCAAATCGCGCTTGTTAACCGTACCATAACCGATAACTACAACTTCTTCCAATGTTTCTGTATCTTCTTCCAAGATTACATTCAGTTGTTTTTGTCCTTCATACTTTACTTCCTTGTTCTTAAAACCAATGTAAGTAAAAGCAATGACATCAGACTTTTTCACTCCGCTAAGTGAGAAATCACCATCTATACCAGTTATAGTACCATTAGTAGTACCTTTCACTACAACGTTGACACCAATCATTGGTTCACCGTTTTTGTCCTTTACAATACCTTGTACCTGCAATCCCTGAGCAAAAGATGCAAGACAAAGCATGCTCATGATGAGCAAAGAAACAACGTTCCTTATTCTCTGTTGATAATACATAAAAAATGCGTTTAAAGATAATATTAAAAATTAGTTTGCAAATATCTCTTTAACACACATTTTTTATGTATAAATTTTGATTTTAAAAACGTAAAAATTGTTCTATTAGTACAAATCCCATGTATTCGAGAAAGTATAGAACTCAGATTTCACCAGCATCTTAACATCTTTATCAGATAATTGCCGTGCCCAACTTACACGCTGACTTATATCAGCTCCTTCTCCCGTGTTCTTATACTCTGCATAACGAGCTGTCTTTTCGTTTTTAGGATTTCTCCAATTATCCCAACCAGCTTTTACTATATGCTTTCCTAATTCACAATTCATAAATAAAGTATAAGCGTACGGGCGCCATGGTCTTCCTAAATAAACTTTATCAACTCCCTCTTCTGCTGTTAACTTACAGTTATTAAAGATATATCCATACTTGATATTTTCAGGAGTCGATGCAGCTGTAACATAAGAATTTGCCTTACTGTGTATCGTACAATTCTCAAACCATGCAGTTGACGGTCCAAATATGAAATCGGTCGTTCCTTCGATATAACAATCTTCAAAATAAAGTCGAGTACCTGCAACTCCTGTATAGACAGTATCCTGATTACCCAAGAAACGGCAGTTAATAAAACGCAGACAATCTCCTTCTGTATGTAAAGCTACAGCCTGACCTAATTTAGGCGCATTGTTTTCTATCGTTATATTCCGAAAAGTTATATGGTTTCCTTCTACTTTGACTGTATATGTACGGAAGGTACCCATATTATTCATATTGGCATGATCTGCATTAGTTATAATCGTATTTTGCACATCCTCTCCTATGATTTCAACATTTTGCAGCCATGAAGGAATAATCAATTTTTCTTTATACGTACCCTTTTTTACATATATCTTTACATCAAAATCCATAAAAGCACGAACACTCTCCAAAGCCTCTGCTATCGTAGAATAATCGCCTGTCTTATCTTGAGCAACAACCAGCTCCCTAGGCTCAGCGAAACGTCGTTTTTCCTTAGGCAATCCTTCCCATTCCAAGCTGGCCAAAATAAAAGGTCCCACAGCTTTCGGGTCATTATCACGTACAAGTTCATTTATATAATAAGAATAATCTCCCATTCTGTAATTCTTTCCCCCTAATCCAGCAACAGCACATGCCTTTGTGATGGAAACAAGACCATTCTCATCAACTTTTATAAACTCATTCAAAATACCCTCATAGCCTTTACGGGCTACAGCAAAATATGATGAAGGTATATATCCCTTACGAACGGCCTTAAACAGAGAATAAACGAACATGCTGGAGCATGAAGACTCCAGATAGTTTCCAGGTTCTCCACTTTTATCCATAACCTGATACCACAAACCTTCCGGACTCTGATACTTTTTCAGAGTCTTTGCTATCTGATTCAAAATAACCAATACAGAATCACGTCCCGGCTCATGCAAAGGTATAAAATCAAGATTATCAACTATAGCCATTGTATACCACCCTAAAGCACGTCCCCAGCAATGTTGTGACTGACCGGTTGTTTTATCTGCCCATTTTTCTCGCTTGCTTACATCACATGCATGACGGAACAGTCCATTTGACGGATCATAGGTGTGACGTGCAACAATCTTTATCTGATTTATCACTTCCTGATAGGCATGCGGATCATTATTTCTATAAGCATATTCAGCAAGAAACGGCGTCCCCATATAAAGCCCATCCAGCCACATTTGATTAGGATAAACTTTTTTATGCCAAAAACCGCCATCTTCATTACGAGGCTGACCATCAAACTGCAGTCTCAACAGATTTAAAGCCTTTTTATATTTTTCATCCTTAGTCTGCTCATAAATCCGGAAAAGCATTTTCCCCGAATTTATACGGTCTAAGCTATAATCTGTCAACTTATATTTCTTTATTGTCCCATCCTCATTTACCATTGTATCTGCATACGCCAGCGCATAATCATAAAATTTCGAATCGCCATATCGATCATACACATCCATCATAGCCCCCAATTCTAATCCATGGCAATAATCCCATTTTAAAGAAGGCTGAAAATCTACTTGCCAAGATTCTGGATTACGTACCATTTCCGATTCGGCCATTCGTACAGACCAAGGTTTCTGTTTTTTTGGAAAATCTTCTGTAGTCTGAGCCATACTTGTAATACAAAGCATAGCTCCCAAACACCCTAATAAAATACTTCTGTTTTTCATGATTCGATAATTACTTTTATAAATACAAATATAGCCAAAAGCACGAATCCGTATGTGGATTTTCTGTGCTTAAAGGTAGATTTATTATTCACATCCTTACAATAATCGTGTACGATAACGGGAAATATTTGTTTATTTCAATAAAGTTTTGAATTAAATCATATTTCCGTTGCAAATTAAAAGAAAAGAACGTATTTTTGGTGCAATTTAAATTTATAATTAAACCTAATATCACGATTCACAGAAAGACAAAAGCAAATTATGGAACAAGTTTTTAGCTATATCATCGGTCTGGGAGCAGCGGTGATGATGCCTATTATTTTTACTATTTTGGGAGTATGCATCGGAATTAAATTCGGAAAGGCGTTAAAGAGCGGACTCCTTGTGGGAGTGGGATTCGTAGGGCTGTCTGTCGTGACGGCATTGCTCACAAGCAGTCTGGGAGATCCCCTGAAAAAAGTAACCGAAATCTACGGACTGAGCCTTGGCATTTTCGACATGGGATGGCCGGCTGCCGCATCGGTCGCATACAATACATCTGTGGGAGCTTTCATCATTCCCGTATGTCTGGCCGTAAACATCGTTATGCTTCTGACCAAAACTACAAAGACAGTAAACATCGACCTGTGGAACTACTGGCACTTTGCCTTCATCGGAGCTGTTGTATATTTTGCGTCAGACAATATATGGTGGGGATTCTTCGCTGCAATCATATGCTATATCATTACCCTGATCATGGCAGACCTGACAAGTAAACAGTTTCAGACATATTATGAAAAAATGGACGGAATATCCATTCCCCAACCTTTCTGTCAGGGTTTTGTTCCGTTTGCCGTAGTGATAAACAAGGCTCTCGACAAAATCCCGGGATTCGAAAAACTGAACATTGATGCGGAAGGCATGAAAAAGAAATTCGGTATCATGGGCGAACCGCTATTCTTGGGAGTCATTGTAGGATGTGGTATCGGAGCACTTGCATGTGAAAACACTCAGGAACTTGTAAACAATATCCCTTCCATTCTGGGACTCGGTATCAAGATGGGAGCTGTAATGGAACTTATTCCACGTATCACTTCGCTGTTCATTGAGGGATTACGTCCTATTTCGGATGCAACCCGTGAGCTCATTGCACGCAAGTTCAAGAATGCGGCAGGGCTGAACATCGGTATGAGTCCGGCACTGGTTATCGGACATCCTACTACACTGGTAGTCTCACTGCTGCTGATTCCGGTAACACTGTTCCTTTCTGTTGTCCTGCCGGGTAACCAGTTCCTTCCGCTGGCATCACTTGCAGGTATGTTCTATCTGTTCCCTGCTGTCCTGCCTGTTACAAAAGGCAACGTACTGAAAACCTTCATTATCGGACTGGTTGCACTGATTGTGGGACTTTACTTTGTAACCGATCTTGCGCCGTTCTTTACACAGGCTGCTCAGGATGTCTTTGCCAAGACCGGAGATTCGGCAGTGAAAATACCCGAAGGATTCCAGGGAGGAGCACTCGACTTCGCTTCAAGCTTGTTCTCATGGATCATTTTCCATCTGGTATATAACTTTAAAATCGTCGGTTCAGCTGTTCTGGTAATCTGTACACTGGCACTTGCCATTTTCAACAGAAGACGGATTATTAAGGAAAGCCGACAGGGATAAGTCAAAAGAATCAATATAAAACAATATAAAATCAAGAAAATTATGAAAAAGTTAGCTCTTGCAATGATGTTTGGCGCAGCAGCCGTTAGCGCAAACGCCCAGATTTCCAGCGTACAGATGCAGGTTGCATGTAACCCGCAGGACGTGAAAACATACGACACACAAAGATTGCGCAGCAGCTTCATGATGGAAAAGGTCATGGTCGCTGATGAAATCAATCTTACCTATTCTATGTACGACCGGTTCATCTTTGGAGGTGCAGTTCCTGTAAACAAAGAACTGACACTGGATACAATCGATCAGCTGAAAGCTCCTTATTTCCTGTTCAACCGTGAGCTGGGAATTATCAATATCGGAGGAGAAGGTATCGTAACAGTGGACGGCAAAGAATATGCGCTCAATTTCAAGGAAGCTCTTTATGTAGGAAGAGGCAATCAGAAAGTTACCTTTAAAAGCAAAGATGCATCAAAACCGGCAAAATTCTATTTGAATTCAGCCATTGCTCACAAGGCTTACAAGACACAGCTTGTCACACTTGACGGACGCAAAGGTTCCCTGAAGGCTAATTCATTTGCAGCTGGTAAAATGGAAGAAAGTAATGACCGTGTAATCAACCAGCTGATCGTAAGCAACGTTCTGGAAGAAGGTCCTTGCCAGTTACAGATGGGATTGACAGAGCTGAAGCCGGGAAGCGTATGGAATACAATGCCTGCACATACCCACTCACGCCGTATAGAAGCATATTTTTATTTTAACCTGACTCCGGGCAACATGATCTGTCACCTGATGGGAGAACCTCAGGAAGAAAGACTGGTATGGCTGGCCAACGAACAGGCTATTATGTCGCCGGAATGGTCTATTCATGCAGCTGCCGGAACAAGCAACTATATGTTTATCTGGGGAATGGCCGGAGAAAATCTCGACTATGGAGATATGGATAAAATCTCATACACAGAAATGAAATAATCCAGTTTTCATATAATCATCTATTTATCATTCTAAATGTTGTGGTTCTTAACCATTTACATAACTCAAATTACATACCACACATTTAGAATGATAGTTTTTTGACAAACAAATTTAAATTGGGCAGGCAAATTTTTAGGAACACAAAGAAACACTTTCAGTAGAGCCAAAACCCATAGAAAAACATTATTAAACTTTATATCATGAATACATTTCGAAAAGTAGATGAAAAAATGACAAACTTCAGATGGGTTATTTGTGGAATGTTATTTTTTGCAACTACAGTAAACTATCTTGACCGACAGGTTCTTTCTCTAACTTGGAAAGATTTTATCGCACCAGAATTTCACTGGACAGACTCCAACTATGGAGATATCACAGCTATATTTTCAATTGTATATGCCATAGCAAATCTTTTTGCCGGACGTTTTATTGACTGGATGGGTACCAAAAAAGGATATCTCTGGTCTATTTTCATTTGGTCAGCAGGAGCCTGCCTCCACGCATTATGCGGCTGGGCAACTGAGGTAACCTTAGGTATTCACAATGCAACAGAAATGCTTTCTGCCACAGGAGCCGTAGCATCAACTATCGCAATCACCAGTGTATACTATTTTATTGCAGCACGTATTGTTTTAGGAGCAGGTGAAGCAGGTAACTTCCCCGCAGCCATAAAAGTAACAGCAGAATATTTCCCTAAAAAAGACCGTGCTTTCTCTACTTCGATATTCAATGCCGGTTCTACCATTGGAGCATTGATAGCTCCCGTAAGTATTCCTCCTTTGGCACGTTATTTCCAAAGTATAGGTGTAGGAAACGGTTGGGAAATGGCATTTGTTGTAATCGGTGCTTTAGGTTTTGTTTGGATGGGATTATGGATGTTCCTATATAAGAAACCAAATGCTAATCCACATGTAAACGCAGCTGAATTAGCATATATTGAGCAAGACAACAATGAGCAAGAAGCAAAAAGCTCAGACTCACAGACTACAAACAGTGATTTTGACAATCAGAAAATTTCTTTCCTCCAGTGTTTTAAATTCCCTCAGACATGGGCTGTATTCTTCGGTAAGTTCATGACAGATGGTGTATGGTGGTTCTACTTATTCTGGACACCTGCTTATATCTCAGACGTGTACGGTTTCTCTTCTGATACTGCTACCGCTCAGATGCTTATCTTTGTACTATATGCCATCACAATGCTTTCTATATACGGAGGAAAATTGCCAACCATTATCATCAATAAAACAGGCAAGAACCCATATGTAGCACGTATGCAAGCGATGTTTATCTTTGCTTTATTCCCGTTGTTAGCTCTATTTGCTCAACCATTAGGAAATTATTCATATTGGTATCCGATTATTATTATAGGTATTGCAGGTGCAGCCCATCAGTCATGGTCGGCTAATATCTATTCTGTAGTAGGTGATATGTTCCCAAAGAGCACTATTGCTACCATCATCGGAATCGGTGGTATGGCAGGAGGTATCGGTTCATTCTTTATCAACATGGGCTCAGGACGACTGTTCGACTATGCAGCCGAAACCAATATGGTGTTTATGGGCTTTGAAGGTAAAGCAGCCGGCTACTTCATCATCTTCAGTATATGCGCAGTAGCTTATCTGATTGGATGGATAATCATGAAAATATTGGTTCCGAAATATAAACTGGTTAAGGTTTAATTAATTCAGGAATTAAGATAGTTCAACTCCCCTTTACATTCAGACGTTTAAAGAACAAAAGGAAAAACGTGAAGAATGTAAAGGGGAGTTTTGTTGTTCTTTCGCTTTAAACAACGTGAAATTACCTCCAACATTTGTTCAGAAAAAATTATTTTTAGTACAAACCTTGATATCTTTTGTACAAAAGATCAGGCAAATAACTGCATGTTTTTTAAAAACAACATGATAATATATGTATTATTTGACATTTATAGTTATTGTGGTTTACTAAAAAGAAGTAGAAAGCTTTAAAGGAAAGGGTTACATAAAAGAGTACCCTGTCTTTGTTCTTTTTTGAATGAAGCATTATCTATAAAATTAATTCAGACACTGAATAAATTATAGTTAAATATTATTCTTTTCGTGCATAATATATTTTATCGGATAGCAAATGTCCAACTCTTCTATCACGAGAAAAATCACCACGTAAAAATGTACACATATACAATTTTCCCGATAAATCGTACGATTTTATAGGTCTCTGCGACCAAATAATATCAATTTTGTAATACCAGAATAATAAAATTTTTATAATACATATATTACAGCAATAGTTCGTTAAAAATTCGCCAAGCCTAAGCGGCTCTGGCAGTAAATAAAATGAGTTCTTTGAAAAGTTTGTCAATAACTTGCGGGTCTGGGCTAATCCCAAACACGCAAATAAATCGTTCAAGCATATAAGCATTGTGTATGAAAGACTTGCAGGAGGATATGGAACAGGTTATTCCGAGCCTCTTACATGCCGCTTTGGCCAAGTTGACAGCTGCGAGCGATGCATTGAAGTGAAAATCCAATTTCCTGAAGTCGGGTGACTGGCAGTTGGTGATTCCTGCATGCTGCTTGCCACTCTAAAGAATTCCAACTGAAACATGGTTCTGTAATAATCCAGCACCTCGCGTCCATCCATGGAATCGTCTGTAGAGAAATAAAGTTGCCACTTGTCTGTTCTTCCGTCCATCGGATACCAGATGGCTAAGGAAACATACCTTTTGAAAGCTTTAGCATAAACCCTCAATCCGTATAGCTTTCCTTTGTTCACCTCGTATTCCTTGCACCGGGTCAAATCCAGATTGGCAAAGTCAATCCTGCCGTCAAACCACTTGGGATGACCACGTTTTCCTGTTTTCTTTTCCAATGTCGGATAGTACAGGACAACATCATTCCTAAAGCGGCTGATGACATGGAAACCGTTCTCACACATAGGCGTTACGAAAGTTTCCTTGGAAAAGAATGCGTCTGCAACCACCGTTTTGGATATGCTTTGCAGCTTGTCTTTTCTGCTGATAAGATAGCAGCTGTACCAGTCAACAAGGTTCTTGTCCATATTATCCAAGGTCTTACAATCCGGTGTCTGAATGGAACCTAAAGTCATGCATTCATGGTTGTCGATGTCAATGATACCGATGCCCATGATTTCCAATCCTCGCTTGTACTCTCCTGCACAACCGGACCAGAAGTAACCTATCCAAGGTGTCTTCTTGCCTGATTTGGGAATATAGGAAGGGTCGATGGCAATGGCTTTTCTTTTGCCTGTGAGATGCTTGCTGATGATAGATCCGTTGAACGCAAACCAGTCGAAAGTTTCATGCTCAAAAAGGTTACGATAAGTCTGTTCTGAGAAACAGCCATATCTGCCCAATTGAAGGAAATTTATACGATCCGGGATGGCCATGAATAATTTCATGGTGTCCATGAATGCTTTTTCAAAAGGTTTGTGTATATTCGCTACTGATTTGAGAGCCGACAGGCACTCGGATTGGTATTGCATAAGGAGTGTTTCTTTAGTCATAATCAGAAGAGTTCAGAGACTTCTAATTTACTAAGAAATAACGAATTATGCAATACTTTCCTCCTTTATTATCAGCAGGTTAACTCTCTTTTTTCAGCACATTTCTTCATGCTTAACCATTCGTTTTTGACAACATTTCAATGACCTCTTTAGTGTTTCCGAACCAGCTTTTGCCGGTTCTGTTGTTTAACTTTTAATCTTTCGGTAAAAATTTACCGAAGTATTGAAGTAAGAAATATCACAGTTAGTACTTATTATCGTTTATTAGTTCCTGAATTAATAGATCAAATAAATAGTTTACATCAAACTGATTATCAAACAATAATTTATTTAGATGTTGATACAATAATAGAATGTGACCTGTCAGCTGTTTTAGCTTTAGCACAATCAAAAGTAGATACTTGTTTATTAGGTGTATGTGAATCACCAACATATTGTAATGTAAATACATCTTACTGGAAAAAAATAGGTTGTGACCCTTCTTCTTACATTAATGCAGGAGTACTCATCATGAATATCCCTGCCTTACAAAAGATGAATTTTACCTCCCAATGCTTATTGCATAAAAATAAAAAATATACATATCAAGATCAAGACATTATAAATATTGTATGCAAAGGGAAAATAGAATTTTTACCTTTAAAATACAACTACACATCACTATTATACTCATTATCTATAGAAAATGAGAAATTTAAGAATATAAAAGCTAAAGAAATTGCAGAATGCTCTAATTGTATTATACATTATACAGGCAATAAACCCTGGAATAATTTTTGTTTAAGAGCAGAATACTGGTGGTACTATTATAAACATTCTATTTTCAAAGATGAAAATTTCTATATAAGGAATTATCAAGTTATGTCAAAAAAAATATTACTAGATTATTCTTACAAAGAAGTTAAAAAAATATTCCTCCTTAAATCCGCAACTCCATTCCCGAAGTGCTACCTACATAAAGAGAAATGGACTTTTGATTCGTAAGATAACCATTAAGTCCTCGCGTCCGTTTCAATGCGCATACCATCCCCTTACCCCATAAAGCGACTTGAGGCAATACGCAATCAGTGGCCATCAAGTGATGTAAATCATCCGGAAGAAGTTTTGAAGGCTTCTGCATATGCATGGTTGTCGGTGTAGATATTCAGCACACATTGCCTTGCGGTCTTAATCCACTTGGCAGGTACTGAAATGAATTTGAAGACAAACGTCTTGATACGGCTGGTTTCCTTGAGCCCGAACTTCTTCACTTCAATCCTTTGCATGATGGCCTTGTAGAAATTGCGTATCAGTGCCGTCAGGAGCAGGAACACGGTATTTTCCGCCATGAAGGATTTAGGCAGTCTGTCCCATCCAAACCCATTGTTCATGTCATCAAAGACGCGTTCCTTGCCACCGCGCATGTTATAGAACTCCACGATGTCCCTCATGGATGATTCGTATCGTTGGTCAGGATGCAGCGGTATGTATATTCCCCCTCCCACAGGACCGGCCCACTGCCCATGCGTCTCTGTCTCTGGATTACCAGGCGATACGGTTTGCCCTTCCACTTCTCAACGAGAATGGAGTTCAACTCAAACACGATGCCGTTTATCTCTTCCTTCTTCCACCCTCTGAGCGCGAAGATGTCATCATAGAGCGAGCAGCAGCGGTTGGCGCGTATGTAGAATGTCCTGCAATGCTTCCTGACCTCATCCACAATGTCTTCAGAGCATGAGCCGCAGTCGGCCCTGAAGCGTTTGACTGTCAGCTTCTTCTCTTCAAGTCTCTCCAAAATCCTCTTTAGCGTGTCCTTCTGGTGAAAGCGTACATTGGTGTTGCCGTCGCTGTTCTCTATGCCGACAATCATGTCGCCGATAACGGCCACACCGGACCTGTAACCAAGAAATTTCTTGTACGTGGGCTTTGCATCGTACTTCTCCGCCTTCAATGAACTGGTGGTCAAAGTCAACGTCATACTCCCCGCCCTCTTTCAACTGCCCTGTGGACAACAGGCAATTCAGGAGCAATGTGTTGAGTGTGTCTGCCCGTATTGAAATCATAGGACTTTCCGGCATCAGACGTGTATGAGATGTTTTTCCCGGGTCAAGTCCGGTTAATGCCTTAAGGATGTGGTCGCGCCTACAGTGCGTTGGTGGTTGAAGGCAAGATGAACTCATAAGTGGGCGTGACTCCTTCATCGAGAACCGCCCGCGAGTAACTGCATATGAGGGAGCGGTGATTTCGCTGATATGTAACCATAGGAGTTTGCCATTCTCACCCCC
>NZ_DS981457.1:269417-281116 GCF_000154845.1 Phocaeicola coprocola DSM 17136
ACAAGTCGAACGACGCCTTATGCCTGCGTGCGACCAAACTGCTAGAGGAACTGAAGCCAGAAAACAATTACATCATCCGTATGTGGAAAGAGTGTGGACTAGAAGCATCACATGCAGGCGACAGTCAGGCACTTATCCAGCTCAAAAAGAATTACTGTGACCTGAAGAAATGCTTGTACTGCCGCATCGGATATGAGTATTTCAAGAAAAAAGAAATATAATATTTCGAAGTAGTAACTAATTTTTAACTGTATCTACTTTTATCTGAATAGAAGGAATATAAATAGTTTGAACAGAAGGAACAGTAATAGTTCCTCTATCGATATTAGTAACTTCTGCTTTTACATCATTCACATAAATTTTATCCAACGGATAATATAGGTAAATTGCTCCATGATTGGAAATATGCCTCCAAAAGGAGTGAGTCTTTCGGATTTTATTGCTACCTTTGCCATGCCTGTTGCGGTTTTCTTTGTCTTTGGATTCGCAACACTAAGGTAAGTGAAAACGCTGACATGGCAAAAACCTGGGCAACAAAATGTTGCTCAGGAACTTATAAAAATAATTATCAATTATGTTGCGGAATTAAGGTTCCTAAAAAAATTTAAAGCAAAATATTTCCATATCCCCAAAAATAAAAGCAATGCCTAATTCAACATGTAAAGTTAGTATAATAGTTCCAAATTATAATTACGAACGATATCTAAAAGAGCGTATTAATTCTATTTTAAATCAAACATATACTGATTATGAATTAATCCTTTTAGACGATGCATCAACTGATAACAGTGCAGAATTACTTGCAAAATATAAAAACCATCCAAAAGTTTCACATGTCATTATCAATAAAGAAAATAGTGGAAGCCCCTTCAAACAATGGATGAAAGGAATTCTGCTGGCAAAAGGCGAATGGATATGGATAGCAGAAGCCGATGACTCATCAAAACCCAACTTTTTGGAAACGTGTATAGAGCAAATAGAAAAAGAAGAAAATATATCATTTGTTTATACCGGCTCTAATTTTATGGATCAAAATAGCCAAATACTAGGAGGAGATTTTAATAAATGGAATGGAAGAGATAAAATTAAAGTAGCAACATTCCCTGGCAAAAACTTAGCCGAACATAATTTATATTGGAGAAATACAATTATAAATGCCAGTGCTGCTGTATTCTCAAAAAACAATGCCCTAATACTACAAAATGAAGATTTTCTAGAAATGAAAAATTGTGGTGATTGGCTTTTTTGGTTTCGAATGGCATTGTTAGGTAAAGTAATTGAAATATATCAAAATCTAAACATTTACCGACACCATCAATCTCAAACAAAAAAAGGATTAGCAACAGGTCGTCTATGGGAAGAATTATTTCCAACTATTTTATATATGGAAAAGTACCTGCCTACAATTAGTAAATATAAGCGTAAATTATGTCATGCATCTATTTATAGACAGATACGTAAAACAAAAAATAGAGAAATAAAAAGAAAGTTGCAAGCTGCATACAAAAAAGCATTTAAGTCAAATCCAACTCTCGATTACTATTTTCTAAAGCTAAATCTTCACTTAAGTTTCATACCTTGGATTCTGACAGAAGACAGAGATCGTTTGCGGAAGAAGTAAATTACTTCTTCCGCAAATAATAATACATTTTCAATTTTAACGGAAGCATATATTTTTTCATAAAAGATCTCCTTCTCTCTCGCCAACAATATTCAGGTTTAAATATTTTTATCCCATATGTATAATATATACTTTGACGGGGGAAATATACTCTCCTTATTTTCCCTTTATAAATATAAGATAAAAACTGCCAAACATTTATTTTCGTCAAGACACGGTAATAATTAGACCCATCTTCGTAAATACCTAATTTATCGAATGTTGAAAATTTGATCTTACAGGGCATCTCTGAAAAAGCTCTTAAATAAAGACTTCCCCAAACAGACATCGCCTGTGAAAAATCTATATAATCATAAGCCCTTATTAATTGAGCAAATTGCTGTAAAGTACTTATATTATCCTCTACAATTTCTTGGGATTGCGTATATTTTAGATCTTTAAACTTAGGCTTTATACCACCCTCTTCATAATAATATCCTTTGGTAGAGGCATACAATGATGCAGAATAATATTGCTCTAATAATGTCACTATATCAGACTTATAGAGATTAGAACCATAAAAGCTATGAAATATTCCATAACGTGGAGCTAAACTTTCCGGTGCACACCCCAAATAAAATCCTTCCACCAACTGTCCACCTTCATTAGTAAGCATTCTATTTATCATCAGACGAGAAGTTCCTACCCATCCAATATCTACCAAAGCCTGCTTTTCGAGATCGAACAAACCCTCTTGAGTAAAATAATCAATGAGAATTTTACGTTCCTGTTGTGCTTTCTTTAAAATCATTTTTTTTATTTCAGTCGACTGTAAGACTTCAAAGAACAGATCTTCTTGCTCAGGGGTCAATATTTGTTTAAAAGTTATTCGATTAGTAAATGCATCTCCAAGTTCTTCTAGAGTGACATGAAGTCCATCAAGTATATCTTTTACCTTAACTTTATAATGATAAAAAGAAGTGATTCCTTTATTCTCATATATTTCTTCACGACTTAATGAATAAATGCTAGGTAAAAACAAAGAATAACGAGAAACAAATAAATAATTCAATTTAATTTCTGGATATCCCATCTGGACAACCTCAGCTATTTTATACAAGATATATCCATCTCGTGATAGAAAATGTAGTTTTGTTATTCCCAAATCCTTTGCTTTCCTAAAAAGGGAATCTACATAAGGATAATATAAAGAAGCAATAAAATCAGTAGCATTGTCGATATTATCACTTTTTTTCTGCAATGAAAGTCGTGTTGCACGCTGTAATCCTATCAAGACAGAAAGATCTGAATAAAAAGGGAAAAAAGTTGATGAAGATAATATAAATTGTTCTATAGGCGTATAATCAGAGTGAACCAATGTTGCTTTTATTCCTCTTTTTACTGCCTTCTTATAATCGCTATATAAATTATCACCATAGTGCTCCCATAAAGTAATAGAATTAAAATCTTTGCGTACTATTTCATATAAAGTTCCTTCACTTTTGGTAGCCTGATATTCACACGAAACAAAAACCTTATCATCAATATCAGCACACCCTTCTTCAAGAAGTTTAGATTTTAAAACATGCTCAGGCAAATACATATCAGAAATAAAACAGATAGTATAACCTTCATTACGTTTCTGCGCAATCAGCTGTTTTATTTCACTAACAGCGACAAGCTCTGTCAACTCTAACTGAGTTTCCATTGCTATAAGCTGTTCAACATTCCATTTGGGAAAAGAAACCGAATCAAATTCGGTATATATATCCTCTAGCTTTAGATAATTATCTTTTAAGCGAATCATTGCCTTTTGTTCCGCTTCTTTACGCCATTGAAAGAATGAATTTTGCAAAGATTGATTTTGAGGATATATACGTTTAGATAAAAGATAAAAAATATTATCTGGACTACCACATTTACGAACCAATGTCGTATCAAATATATCAAATGAAGCTAATTTCATAATTTTTTCACCAAATATAATCATACAATTTTAGTCTATCACGCTTTATAGTAACCAGCCACGGGCAAATGAATCTTAAATACTTATTCAGATGGAAAAGTCTCAAATCGGAGGCTTTTCCTCCTAGACGCTCGCTTAAATACCTGCTAAGTTCTATTCTTTTGTCTGCATCATTTACTTTCTTTATTTTACGGTATATCATACCATGGGCCAATCGACGTTTGTATTTTTTCATCTCAGGAAAAGTCTTTTCCATCAAAAAAAGGACATCAATATCTTCCTTTATACGATTACCTAGCCTAACACCTTCTACACTGACTTTTGCAGTATGTTGACGGAACTTATTTAGCTGAGCATAAATTTCAAACATATCTCCTTGCAGAAGCATTTGAAACCAGAAAACCCAATCACCGCTATACCTCATGTTTACAAAAGAAGAATCGAATAAATTAATAGCATAAGAACGACGAAACAAAACTCCACTAGCATTGATAACACAATTGTTCCAATACATATTATGTTCCGCATAAGCTTTTCCCGGAAATCTACAAGCAGATACAGCTGGCTTATTCTTTCCCCAGTAATTAGCTTCTTGCGGCAATATCCTGCCATTCTCATCTATATATTTCGAGGCAGTCATACACACAGATATATTGGAATATTTCTGAACCTGTTCCACACAAGTTTCCAAAAACGTAGACTCGCACAAATCATCTGCTTCTGCTATCCAAATCCATTCGCCTTTTGCCAGCAGAATTCCTTTCATCCATTGTTTGAAGGGACTTCCTGTGTTTTGTTCATTTACAACCAAATGAGAAACATGAAGATTGTTCTTATATTTGTCAAGAATCTCTAAACTGTTGTCTGTAGAAGCATCATCCAAAAGTATAAGTTCAAAGTCTTGAAAAGTCTGATTCAAGATTGACGTCAAGCGCGCATCCAAATAACGTGCATAATTATAATTAGGAACGACAACACTGACCAATGGAACTTTTTCATTCATAAGCACAAAATTCTACGTTTTAACAGCAAAATTACATAAATAAAACAACGATATAGAATTTTAATCACATATGCTGTCTGGAAAAGGAATAAAAAGTAAACAAACGCTCTATAATATCAGGATATTTAGCAGAGAATTTACGGGCAAACAAGCAAGAGGAGTTTTTTAACTCCTCAAAATCCTCAAGCTGCCAGACGTAAGGACTTCCGCGTTGCCAGTCAATGGCTCTTACACTACCTTTTGAAGCATCCGACAAATCATAGATATTCTCTCGAAAAGGAGAATTCCATATCAAGGACTGAATAAAGATTTCATCCGGACACAGTGTATATTTGAATGTTTTCATAATATAGGCTTTCTTGTCAACCAAATAATGACAGAAACTATCGGTAATACTAATCCATTGAAAACCTTTATAAAAACTATCCCAGACATGCTTCCGCCTAAATTTTATCAGTTTCTGAATTCCTAAACAAACATTACGGGTAAAGGCTGTTATTCCATGCACAAAGGAAGAACCTCCTTTAAAATAGCGAGTAAACAAATAATATCTATATACTTTACGGTATACATCTTTACGATGGCTTGGCTCATTCCAGAATCCAATAAATTCTTTTCCCGCATGTTTCTGAAAAAATTCATGGATATAATCTTGTGTCTTAATCGGTAAATCAACTCCCGACAATAAATGATAATAAGCATACGGTCCATTTTGCAACGCAGCTTCAAACAGCCGATATTCTACTTCAACCTGGGAAAGGTCACCCCAATATACCGCTATACGGTTTTGCAGAATTATCAATTTACCTTTCTTCAACTGAAAATCCTTGAACTGATTGAATAATTCAACGGCACGGGCATCCATATGCAAATAAATATCATTACGCTCATCATCAAGCATGAACAATAATGTTTTTAACACGTCGGGCTCATTATGAGCTATTATCAGGTATGCATGCTTCATATCTTCCAATTATTTATTCAGGTTCTTGAAAAAATCTGCCATTGTATGGTCTTCGTGTATATATCCGTCTGCCTGTAAGCGGTCGAAAACACGGCTGCCTATCACACGATCGTATTCCTCATTCAGTTTTCCTTCTTTATACAAGCCATAAAAATAGCGCCAGTGACGTCCACCATGTTTACTGGGATTCTGCTCCAACTGCTTTCCGCCATTAATCATTTTCTCCAGAAACTGCTGACGGCCTCGGATATTATAATGATAAATACGGATATCACTTTTGCCGGAACGCTTGGGGAACATGGCTACCTTATGATTTCCCATCGAAATCCGGATGTATCCACGGGTACGGTGCATTACCTTAGGTATTTGTCTGCCAAAAAGTGAATAAGGGGAAAGATCATACTTATCCGTATCTGTTACAGGGTCTACAACATATTTCCATTCACGAAACGACTTACCTTCCTCAGGATACATATTCCGTATGGCGCACTTTATCACATTATCAGAAACATGTTTCAGTCCACTTTTCAAATTACCCGAAGGAGCATACCAAAACTCGTCAGCATCGGCATTGATAACCCAGTCGGCATGAAAAACAGTTTTAGCACACCAAACCATACGATCCACCCATTTTTTCTGGCGATAGTCGGTTGCCGGCTCCTGAATAATTTCTTTTATCCATCCCAATTCTTTATATTTACGAAGAATGTCTGGAGTATGGTCGGTTGAGTTATTATCAGTTACAATAAATCCATCTACCCCCATCTGCTTATGGAATATCAGGTTTTGTTCCAGTAATTCTTCCTCGTTCTTCACCAACAATGTCATATAAAGAATTGGATGAGAAGGCCGGCGCCAGCAGAACAAACTTTCGCACAAAGCATAGGTTACTTTCTTTATTAACGAAAAAATGATACTCATGGCAATTTAGTTTATAGGTACTTTTATCCATCTTGCTGGATAAATATAAGGAGTTTCTTCTTTCATAAACCAGCGAGAAGGAACAATAACAGTTTTATTCTTTCTCGGATTTAACCATGCTCCCCACCAACTGAAAGTACTATTACAGATAATATGGTTTCGACAATGACTCATCAGCATCATATCCTGCCAACTGTCATTTCCTTGATTCCAATCTATGTAATGGGCATTAGATAAAGATAAATTCTGTTTCACCCATTCTATATCATCAGAAAAAACATAAAAAGAAGGAGTTGAGTCATGCTTTTTCAATTCGGCTATGGCATTTTTATAATAGGGCAACTGACAGACACATCCGGCATTTGCCCAGAATTTCGGAAGTAAATAATCACCGCGACGAATGTGTATTGATACAGCATGCTCATCGGCATCTATTACTTTCATCATTTCACGACTCCGGATATTTATCAATTCCATATTAAAACAGAAAGTCTTTCTAACATCATCTTCGATGTCAGCAAAGAAACGCTCCGACTGATAAAATCCTTTGAAATAGATCAACGGCCAAGCATATTTTTTCTCAAAAGCTTCCATGGAGCCGTTTTTCTGTTTTCGCTCATAAACGACCTTACACAGTAAGAATTCCATAAGTTTCTTAAGTGTACGATTTATACAAAACTCGGTATGGGGCAAAGCAAATACCCGGTTCATTTCATATCCGTGATGTACATGGTAATGCATCATATCCGATAAGTCTATCTTTGTATGAGGAAAAAGTTTCTTCATCTTCAGATAGAAGGCATATATAAACATCTGGTTGCCTAAGCCACCTGTCATTTTTATTAGTCTCATATGTGGGCGTTGTTATACTTCAAAATCAGTTTCAAACATTCGTTGGCATCGAAACCTCTTGCCTTGGCGTATTCATCGGCAAGAATGGCAAACATTTCCGGCGTTCCCGGAAGGCGTTCAAAGTTACGGCAACCTTCTTCCATATTGACCGTGCGGAAACGGATACGGTTCAGGTCTATTATTTCTACCTCTACACCTTTGTCTGTATGCCGGAACAGGATATTCCCTCGCGAATAGTCTTTATGCAGATATCCTTTCTCATGGAGTGCAGCCGTTGTACGGGCAATGGCACGCAAAATTTCTTCTTGACCGGGGAAATCACCTCGCATCAGATTGACATACGAATATGGGCATTCCGACTTCAGACTGATATAATAGCTGCGTGTGAAAAGCAGTCCGTTACGCTCGGTATAATAGGCTACTGGAGCAGGACTTCCGATTCCTTCCCGACGGAGCATTTCGGCATACTCGAACGAACGTTGTGCTTTCGACGAACGGAACACTCCGTATGCGATGCGGTTAATCAGGTTAGGAACACGGAAGGACTTGATTACGACTTTCGTTCCGTACCAGTCCATTTCACGCAGTTCGTTGCGTCCTTTATAAATCACCGTTCCACTATCGTATTTAAACAAAGCAGGCAGGGCTTTTACATAACTCGTCAATGTACGGAAATCAGATGCCACATATACTTTCCGTGGATGAAACAAACGATAGATACGGTTCAGCAGTACCGACCACGAACGGCAATAGTGAAGCGGTCCTCCTAACTCACGTTCAAAAAACTCCGGATGACGCGCATTTAAAGCGTCTATCAATTTTCTCTTTAAACTACGATCGGACACACGTTTAGAACCAGTTCGTACCCGATAATACACTGACACCCGAGACAAGGCTACAACCTTTCCACCATCTTTTAACATAGCAATCCAAAAGGCCCAATCCTCTCTTGCAACAATATGCTTATCATAGCCGCCTACCCGTTCCCAATCTGATTTCCGATACAAAGCACAAATAGGTATCATATTCTTCCGGGCCAGCAACTTACGCGAAAAAGGAGGTAATTTCCATTCACCTTTACGGTTACCGAAATATTCAGCACGAGGACATACAGCTTTTATTTTCATGTCAGACAATATCACATGTACTGCATCAGACACAAAGGTTTCACTCATCTTGTCGTCGGCATCAAAAGGCAGTATAAACTCCCCTTTCGCCAGCCGAACAGCCTGATTTCGGGCTGCACAAGCTCCCCCGTTAGGTTGGGTATAAGCGCGTACACGCTGATCTTTCTTTGCATAGTCACATGCGATACGATACGAAGCATCTTTCGAGCCGTCGTCTACCACCACTACTTCGAAGTTCGGATAATCGGAAGCCAGTATAGAGTCGAGTGTTTCCGGCAGAAAAGCCTCCATATTATATACGGGTACTACAACCGAAACCAAAGGGGATTTATCCATATCTGCAATCATTAAATTTTATCGAGTCCTTTCGTATATTTCAACCAATAGTATTTCAAGGGATTCTTATATTTCAGTTGTTTCCACGGACGGCTTCCATGCGGACGATGCCAAACAGGAAGAGTGGTAAACAGATAGTTCTGAAAACCTTGTTTCAGGGCTTCGTGTGAAATGGTTACATCAAACCAGTTTTTTGTCGGGTCGAGCTGACGGAAATCGAAAGCACGGAGAAACTCCGGGGTAAGCAGTGAGCAACAGAAACTGCAATGTTTCTTTTCCGGATATACCTTGCCTTCATTACCTTTGGCATGCAAATATGGATAGTTGATAACTCCATTCTCGTCTACAGTTACAGCTGCCGCAATGGCACATCCTCTACGTGCTGCTGCTCCGTCGTACAATTCCTGTAAGGTGTTCTTCTTTACTACAACATCCGACTCTACAATAAGCAGACCTGCATCGTCGGCAATAGCCTCTTGCTGAGAGCGTTGAAGTACCAGCAGATAGTTTGGAGAAGGATGAGTTGTAATGTCGGATAAATTGACCAGACGAAAATTCAATTCTTTGGAAGCTTCCTCCAGACGTTTGGTGTTCTCTTCTGTACTGAAGTCATTGTACACTGTATAAGTAAAAGGAACTTTAATGTCGGAAGCTAAAATGGCACGCACTGTTTCGAGAGTAAAATCTATCGAATCTTTTACTGGAGTTATGATATGCAAACATTTCATATGAACATCATTATTAAAGTACAAAGGTAGATAAATTACCAACACTAGGTAGACAAAATACCAACATTTTTCAAATCTACACAAAGATTTCATTTCATCCAATTATAAATGTAAAAAATACTACCTTTGCACGACTTTAGAAAAAGCAAGTATGAAAGTTATCGTTGACAATAAAATACCTTATATAAAGGAAGCTATCGAAGCGCTCGCCGATGAAGTGGTTTATTTGCCGGGAAAAGAAATTACTCCGGAAGTCGTAAAAGATGCTGATGCACTGATTACCCGTACACGTACTCGCTGCGACCGTACCTTGCTGGCAGGCAGTAAGGTAAAGTTTATTGGAACGGCCACCATCGGATTCGATCATATCGACACAGTTTATTGTCACGAAGCAGGTATTACATGGAGCAACTGTCCGGGATGTAACGCCGGTGCAGTTGAACAGTATCTGCATTCATCATTATTACTGTTAGAGCAGGAAAAGAGCATCACACTGAAAGATGCTTGTCTAGGCATTGTCGGAGTAGGACATGTAGGCAGCCGCATCCAGCAACTGGCAGAGCGTTTAGGAATGCGCGTGCTCCTGAATGACCCTCCTCGGGCCGATCATGGAGAAAAAGGATTTGCCGACTTGCGCACACTGGCATGCGAATGTGATATCATAACTTTTCATACGCCACTGGAAAGAAGTGGGAAATATCAGACTTATCACTTGGCAAATGAATCTTTTTTCAACCAGCTGGAAAAGAAACCGTACATAATTAATACGTCACGCGGAGAAGTTATAGAAACTGAGGCAATTCTGAATGCTTTATCTGCCGGGAAAATATCTGGAGCTATAATCGATGTGTGGGAAAATGAACCGAATATTAACCTTGAGCTGTTAGATAAAGTATTTATCGGCACTCCACACATAGCTGGATATTCTGCCGACGGAAAAGCAAATGCTACCCGAATGGTACTGGAATCATTTTGTCGTTTCTTCGGAAAAGAAATGAAATTCTCTATTGTTCCTCCCGAACAACCGCATGTACCTTACGACAGCAACGAAAACGTCCGCCAGTTACAGATGTACAATCCGCACCTGGACTGTGAAGTCTTGCGTACACACCCGGAAACATTCGAACAGTTGCGTAGCGAATACCATTTACGACGGGAATGAAAGCAAACGTTCTATCACTTGTGGATAGTATGTGTATTCCAGTGCATGCACGCGCTGAGCAAGGGTTTCGACGGTATCATCGGATAAAACGGGACATTTCGCCTGAAAAATAATATCTCCCTGATCGTAATGTTCATTAATATACTGAATAGTAATACCACTTTCATGTTCACCCGACGCCAGAACTGCTTCATGAACGTGCATACCATACATTCCTTTTCCTCCAAATTTAGGAAGTAACGAAGGGTGTATATTTACTATTTTATGTGCATAATCATGCAATATATCTTCTGGAATACGCGACAAAAAACCTGCCAGTACGACAAAATCGACTTTGAAGCTTTTCAAAACCTCAAGTCCCTTACCCGCAGCAAAATCCTGTGGAATTATGATCTCGCATGGAACATTCAGGATATGAGCACGCTCAACAACACGGGCGGTAGGACGTGAGGCTATCACAACTGCTACTTCCACCGTAGCATGACCACTGAAATAACGGATAATGCGTTCGGCATTTGTTCCTTCACCCGAAGCTAAAATGGCAATTTTTTTCATTGATTCACCTTTTTTGTGCACATAATATATAAAATTGTGCAAAGAAATTGCATTTATTTGGCTGAATATTTGTATAGAACGAGAAATATTTATTTCTTTGCACCGAAAAATAATTAAAATTATTCTATTTATAAATAATAGTTCGTTAAAAATTCGCCAAGCCTAAGCGGCTCTGGCAGTAAATAAAATGAGTTCTTTGAAAAGTTTGTCAATAACTTGCATGTCTGGGTTAATCCCGAACACGCAAATAAATCGTTCAAGCATATAAGCATTGTGTATGAATGACTTGCAAGAGGATATGGAATAGGCTATTCCGAGCCTCTTACATGCCGCTTTGGCCAAGTTGACAGCTGCGAGCGATGCATTGAAGTGAAAATCCAACTTCCTGAAGTCGGTTGACTGGCAGTTGGTGATTCCTGCATGCTGCTTGCCATCTCTAAAGCAAAATTCCAGTTGGAACCTGGTTCTGTAATAATCCAGCACCT
>NZ_DS981456.1:0-775 GCF_000154845.1 Phocaeicola coprocola DSM 17136
AGGGATGGTCAGACGTTCGGGAGATGAGAGATGGAGCAGATCATCGAGCGGCGGCAGGCGAGTCTGCGGGTGCGGGAGCCCGCTGTCGTATGGATCCTCGACTCGAAAAGGCGACCGGGCCGTTCACCGACGAACGCTTTGACGGCGTCCCGAAGCGTATAGCGCCCAGACGGCGCGGGTATGAGAAGGCAGGACCCGGGTAGATCACGAACATGATGGGCCCATCCGGGTACCCGGTGACCGAACCGGGTTCGTGCGAGGGATAGCAGTTTCCCATGCCCATGGAGGGCTCCCCGACTGAAGCGTATGGAGGACGAGGCGGGGGGCATCCCGAAGCGTAGCCGTTAGCGAGAGTTGCTCCACGTGGTGATGGATTGGCGCCGCAGCGGTTAATTTACGCTGGATGGAGACCCGACCGGTAGTTATTATTTATAATTTTAATATCCCGTCTTTTTTGTTGTCATGAACAACATCCCGTCTTATTCTGATCAATATTGAAAATATTCGGAGACAATCAGACTATTCATATCTCGTACACCATAAACTCAACAAATAAAACATTCGAACCAATATAATTTCACCGCATTAACCCCGTCCATGCCCTCTCCATCCCGATTATTATATTATTTGCTTTTCATACACCGTTTATGTTTTGGTCATCATTTTCTAGTTGCCTTGCTTTTTTTTTTTCACACTTTTATATTATATTCTTCTATATATCTAAATCATGTAGTATATAGTAGACGTAGCGGGGTATTACATCCCCTTTTGTTTC
>NZ_DS981456.1:875-6231 GCF_000154845.1 Phocaeicola coprocola DSM 17136
GTGAAATAGCAGTCAAAAATTCGTAGTAAAGTGTTAAATAGATTGGGTAAATTATTGGATTTCAGCATAATTTTTAGTTAAAAAAAAAAAGCTGATAAGCATATAAACAAGTTATGCTTTATAACAAGTCATTGATTTTTTACGGATAAGTGGTTGATTTACTGTCGGAAAAAGAAAAACAATAGGGGAAAAAAGCAAAGCAAAACCAACCAACGGGCGGTAGGACTGTGAACGGCTTTTTATGGCGTGTACACATTTGTGTGCAAAAAGTTTGTATTTTATTGAAATATAGCTATCTTTGTACTGAATTTAAAAGCAAACAGATATGGAAGCATTATCAGTAAGAGAATACCGTAACAACCTCGCAGCGTCTTTCACCAAAGCTGACAATGGCGAGCAGGTACTAATTCGCAGGAAAAACGAGATTTACGCTTTGGTAAAAGTTGGTCGTGAAGATTTGATGATAACCCCGGAACTGCAAGCAAGGATTGACAAGGCAAGGGAAGAAATCAAATCCGGAAAGTGTGTTACCCTCAAAAGCAGTGAGGATATTGATGCTTATTTCGACAGTCTATGATGTACACAATTAGGGTTTCCGACGGGGTGGATAAGGTGATTGCCAAATGGAAGAAATCAAACCCCAATTTGTTCAAGAAGTATAAGAAAATCTACAAAGAATTGTTAGAGCACCCTAAGACTGGGCTTGGGCATCCCGAAGCGTTAAGGGGCGGTGGGGATATTACATGGTCTCGACACATTACCGCCCATGACCGGATAATCTATGACATTTACGAGGAAGTGGTAGAGGTCTACATTTTGGAGGTAGAGGGGCATTACAACGATAAATGATAAAACTGTTATGGTCGAATATTGTGTTTACTGGTTAGAGAACGGCGAGCCTATGCACGAGGTGTTCTCTAACCTTGCCGCCGCCGAGATGTACTCATGTGCGATAAGAGGGAAAGAAAACGTTGAATGGGTGGAGGTGTCCGAAGAAGAAGCCATTGATTTGGACGAACTGAAAGACATGTTCCCGGATGACTTCTGCGGCGTGTAATCCCCTTGGGTAGAAATTGTTAGGCTGTGGGGGATTTTCTAACATGCCTGGGCTTTTTGCCGGGCGGTTGGCGTGGATGTATTCCCATGCGGCATGTGTATATATAGCAAGAAGTGTCCTTGTCGGACAATTCTTGCTTTTCTCGCTTTGCTCAAAAAGATTTTAAGATTACCTTTGTGGCATGGAACTAAGACGGAACGAAAAGATTACATTCCGATGTACCGAACTTGAAAAGGACGCACTTGCGGAGCAGGCAGCCCGGTGCAGTCTAAGCGTATCGGAATACTGCCGGAGTTTGTCCCTTGGGGGGCGCCCAAGGGAGAGGTACACCGAGGAGGAACGGCAGCTTCTCCGGGACATAGCCCAGTTGAAAGGAACGCTCCAACGGCTGAACAACTACTTCGGTGGTCGCCAGTACCGGGAAGTGTTCGAGGAGAACCGGGCACTAATTACAGAGCTCAAAAAAATACTCTCACGATGATAGGGAAAGGGAAAAGCATATCACATGGTGTGGCGGCATTGGAGTACGACCTCGCCAAAGAGATAAACGGGCAGGCAGTAGCCACCGAGATAGCCCGGCATGAACTTTATGGGTGTACTGGTGCGGAAATGGTGCAGGAAATGAAACCGTATCACATTGATTTTCCGAACGTAAAAAACAACTGCCTACGTTTCGAGGTCAGCCCCTCGATAGAGGAAAGCGCCACCTTTACGGATGCGGACTGGGCGGAACTTGGTAACGACTTCATGCAGCGCATGGGGTTGGCGAACCACCAGTACATCATCATCCGGCACAGCGGTACGGAGAGCAAGAAAGAGCAAGCCCACCTGCACATACTGGCAAACCGGGTTTCCCTTTCCGGGGAACTGTACCGGGACAACTGGATAGGGAAAAAGGCAACGGAAGCCGCCAATGCCATAGCCAAGGAACGGAACTTTGTACAGTCGCAGGACATTGGCAAAGTCAACAAAGCGGAAATCAAGGAAGCCATGGACGGCGTATTGAAGAAGATGCAGGGCTTTGACTTTACCAAATTCAAGGAAGAACTTGGTAAGAGAGGTTTTAAAGTCCGGGAAGCCAGGGCAAGCACCGGGAAACTTAACGGCTACTATGTCACAGCCCGAAGCGGTACGGAGTATAAGGCAAGCGAGATAGGGAAAGGCTACACTCTCGCCCATATCGAGCGGACACAAAGCAAACTGAAGTGCAACTCAATGAACATATCTCATGGAAACAAACTCACACCCGGAAGCGGCAGCTTCCAACGTTAAGCAGGGACAGTACAGCCCCCGGAAAAGAAAAGACACAACGCCAAGGGTAAACCCGCAGCTTGCGGTAGAACTGGTGTATCAAGAACTAAAGCGTGTTGAAGTCTATACGAAGCGCATAGAGGACGCAACAGCCCGAAAGGTACAAATAGACGGGAAAAGCCTTGAAAGTGCCGAAAATCGCCTAAAAAACGTATTGGCGGACTTTGAACGGCAGGGGTATAGAATGAAAAACGGCGGTTATGTGGACAAACGAATTTCGTTCTACTCAATCCTTTGTGCTGTTATCTCCCTATTGTTCGCTTGTTTCATGTGCTATCTTTGGACGGATGCAGCCAAAGACCGGGACAACTACAAGCAGTATTATGAATACTACCAAGAGCAGGCAAGGGAACAAAAGGGGAATAAATAAACATCTAACTTTACGAATTATGGGAACAGCGGAACACGAAGAACCCCGGTTCTTCTTCATACTGAACAAGGGTGCGAAGTCCGGCGGCGAAATCACCCATGCCGTCCTAAACGGTAGTATCGTTTCGAAGCCGGCAGGCTGGGACGCCTTTCATGGGCTTGTACTGGCGAAAGAGAAACTAAGCAGCGAGGAAATACAGCGGCAGATGAAAGAGCTTGGTGTAGAAATGGAAATCGTTCCTCTGATTTGACAAGATTACCCCGGTATATTTCAGCCGGGGTAATCTTGTCACTTATCCTTGATTTTCCATTTAAGGGCATTTATAATCCACCCTTTTGGATTTGTTTTTGTCCTTGATTTTCCTCTAAGTATGGCGAGTTCTGTCATGATGTCTGGAAGTTCCATTTGTGCTGTTACAAATAAATCCCGGTTGTTTTTGATTTCTTTATCGGAGAACTCCAAAGATGTTTTTAAGTAACTTATCACTTGCCTACCTAAATCCCATGAAAGCCCGGTTTGCTTTTGTAGCTCTTTTTTGTATAGCTCTGCATCACGATGCTCTGGCTTGAATATTGGATAGAAGTTGAAACTTACAATTTTTTTCCCTTCCTTGTTTGCGGACCATTCGAATGTATAAGGACTTAGTTCGTCCAGCTCATTTTTTGCAGGTTCAATTACTTTCCGGACAAAATCGTTTGTCTTTGCGTATTTATCTTGTACTTTAAACATTTCTTTGAGCTGTTCAAGTGGATAGATTAGTTTTGTTTTCTGACCGCTTAAAAGTTCGTAGAACCGCATAGAATATACACTCTTAAACTTCATCGCAGTGGCTAATTCGTATTTGCGAAACCCTTTTGAAAAATCTAAGCAGCAGTCCCATATGTGTGAGTCTATTTGGAATGATACAACAGATGAACGCTTCTTTATCTTTGGCAATGCAATAATAGAAATGCTTATCCATTCTTTTTCATCCTCATAGGTAAAGATTTTCTTTTGTAGAGATAACAGTGCTTGTTTTACACGTGTGTAGTTTTCATCACTTTCTCCATTTAGCAATGAAGCAATAGGCATTGTGATGTGAACGGTATCAAAAAGTGTGTGTTCTATTTTTTTACAATCAGTTGCAAATCTAACTCCTTGGAGTTCACCTTGAGCCATTTCTACAATTCTATAAAGTATGCGCTTCTCATAAACGGAAAAGTCATACTTGGCTGTCGTCATAATATAGCTTTGTATTTGGTCTTTATTGACGACTGTTACACTGTTGTTCTTCTGTTGTTTCGTTTTCATCATCTACACGAAAGGATAAAATACTGTTGGCTTTATCTATGTGAGGAGCGTATATTTCAGAAAATTTTGCGAGGATAGAAATTGCGTTTTTAACCCTTTCAAATTCTTCTTTCTTAAAATGAACTATGATTTTCTTCATCCTTTATTGATTATTAGTATGTTGCGCAAATATAATAAGTAATTACGACTTGTGCAAATGAAAATCGTAGATGATGCAAAATAACATTCAAAAAGTCGTATTTGGAAGGGAAAATAACATTCAAAAAGTCGTAGTAATGTGTTAAATAGCATTCAAAAAGTCGTAGTAATGTGTTAAATAGATTGTGTAAATTATTGGATTTCAGCATAATTTTTAGTTAAAAAAAAAAGCTGATAAGCATATAAACAAGTTATGCTTTATAACAAGTCATTGATTTTTTACGGATAAGTGGTTGATTTACTGTCGGAAAAAGAAAAACAATAGGGGAAAAAAGCAAAGCAAAACCAACCAACGGGCGGTAGGACTGTGAACGGCTTTTTATGGCGTGTACACATTTGTGTGCAAAAAGTTTGTATTTTATTGAAATATAGCTATCTTTGTACTGAATTTAAAAGCAAACAGATATGGAAGCATTATCAGTAAGAGAATACCGTAACAACCTCGCAGCGTCTTTCACCAAAGCTGACAATGGCGAGCAGGTACTAATTCGCAGGAAAAACGAGATTTACGCTTTGGTAAAAGTTGGTCGTGAAGATTTGATGATAACCCCGGAACTGCAAGCAAGGATTGACAAGGCAAGGGAAGAAATCAAATCCGGAAAGTGTGTTACCCTCAAAAGCAGTGAGGATATTGATGCTTATTTCGACAGTCTATGATGTACACAATTAGGGTTTCCGACGGGGTGGATAAGGTGATTGCCAAATGGAAGAAATCAAACCCCAATTTGTTCAAGAAGTATAAGAAAATCTACAAAGAATTGTTAGAGCACCCTAAGACTGGGCTTGGGCATCCCGAAGCGTTAAGGGGCGGTGGGGATATTACATGGTCTCGACACATTACCGCCCATGACCGGATAATCTATGACATTTACGAGGAAGTGGTAGAGGTCTACATTTTGGAGGTAGAGGGGCATTACAACGATAAATGATAAAACTGTTATGGTCGAATATTGTGTTTACTGGTTAGAGAACGGCGAGCCTATGCACGAGGTGTTCTCTAACCTTGCCGCCGCCGAGATGTACTCATGTGCGATAAGAGGGAAAGAAAACGTTGAATGGGTGGAGGTGTCCGAAGAAGAAGCCATTGATTTGGACGAACTGAAAGACATGTTCCCGGATGACTTTTGCGG
>NZ_DS981455.1:0-1136 GCF_000154845.1 Phocaeicola coprocola DSM 17136
GCCGGGGAATGAATGTCATGCTGGGTTATTACAAGAACGAGGAAGCCACAGCACAGGCTATCGATTGCAATGGCTGGCTTCATACAGGCGACATGGCCATCAAGGATGCCGAGGGAAATATTTTCATTAAGGGGCGCTGCAAGAACATGCTGCTTACAGCTTCCGGACAAAACATTTACCCTGAGGAAATTGAAGCCCGTTTGAACAACATGCCTTTCGTAAACGAATCGCTTGTCATTCTGGCTGGAGACAAGCTTATCGCACTGGTTTATCCAGACAATGAAGAAGCCTTTGCACAAGGTATGGACAAAAAAGCGCTGGAAGCAGCCATCGAGGTCAACCGTACAGAGCTTAACAAAATGCTGCCGGCTTATTCACAAATTACCCGTATCAAACTCTATCCTGAAGAGTTCGAGAAAACAGCTAAAAAGAGCATCAAACGTTTTCTTTATCAGGATATCAAAGAATAATAAAAAACATTGTTGTCCGACAAAATCAATTTAAATCGAGTAGGAGGTAAACATTAATCATAGGTGTTTATCTCCTATTTTCATGTTCACCGACCTCTCACACCACCGTACGTGCCGTTCGGCATACGGCGGTTCCTATTTTGGGTACCATTCGAGATACGAGCCCATTAAGGTAGGATATCCTGCTTTTCGCAGGCTATCATTATTTATCGCCACTTTCAATATAGGACTGTCAGCGATACGCCAATAACCTTTGCGAGTGTTTCCCCATTCACATGCCTTATATTTTTCTATACCGCATTTAATGAGGTTTGCCACCTTGGTCTTGGGTTTCTTCCAAGCTTTCCATATACACATACGTATTCTACGTCTTAACCACTCATCTGTGTCAAGAAGAAAGCGTTTCATATCGGCAAGGTGATAGTATCCAATCCACCCACGTATGTAATCTTTCAGCTTCTGTTTCCTCTTGACGTATCCCCATCCATTGCTACGATTAGTCAGCTCTTTGAGGCTCAATTTCATCTTTGCTTTGGGATTTAGGGTGTACTGTAAGGCGATATTTGCCTTTCATTACATAAAAGGAATAACCGAGATACTTCACTCCTCGAACATACGATACTACAGTCTTTTCCTTGTTGACTTTAAGGGTATAGAGTTCCCTCT
>NZ_DS981455.1:1236-2772 GCF_000154845.1 Phocaeicola coprocola DSM 17136
AAAAGTTGGGAATTGTAGCTTCCCATCTTTTGAATACATCTGTTATGTAACTGCCATTTTGATAGTGGCAGTTTAAACAGATCCAATAGCACTTCGGCAGTATATATCCTCTGTCGCATAGGCAGTACAATTATTATAATCCACTTTCACATCGTTCAGGTAATGAATGTCATGCACACTTCCTTAGTGAGGTCAAAGGAATGGATGACACCACTTAACCCACAGACTGCATGGAGTTTATACCCATAATAATACATGCTTGTGATGCGCAGTAGCCTACCCCGGGTGCTTTACTAAAATCTTTCTTTCCCATACTGCAACGTTTGGAACGGGCAATACGACATACTTCTATCGGCTTCGAATCAATACAGAAACAGTCTTCACCACCATCCATTTCAGAAACCATTCTTTCTCGGATTGCATTACATAGGGAGGAAGTTGTTTTACGCCTGTCATTGTATTGTCGGCGGGAAATAAGGTTGGGTATTTCAACCCTATATTCCTGTAGCTTTGCAAACAACAGAAACTCACTGTCAATACGGGGCAGCCTCTGACGCCATGTTCAAAGCCACTACTTCAAGGTCTGAGAATTTAGGGACGACTCCTCGTCTTGGCACATTCCCAGATTCATTGACTAAATTGCCGGCAATTTGCTTGCATATGTTCAGTAATTTTGCGAATATTGCATATAAGTTGTGCATACGATATTTGTCTATTAAAAGTTTGGTCACCTTTAATTTACTAAATATCAACAATATGCACAACTTTTTAAACATAAATCTTTTATAATTTAATTCCGCCAATAGGTTAATAGATATATCATTATGAAACGCCTATTTTTTGTTATCCTGTTCGCGATAGCGACAGCTAACCTATACGCACAATATTTCATGGCAGACACGGTTAAGCTCAATGCAACTTACCGTGAATTGCTGAAGCATCCGGAGAGCAAGGAAGCGCAGATGGCTTATTTCGAGGCTTTCCCAAATACATGGATGGAATACATCGTAACTTATCAGTTTGATCCGGATGATAAAGAAGGAAGAAAAAATCTATATTTTGCAGGACACAAACATGTATATGCTTTTGAATATAAACTGAATCTAATTCCGGATTCTTTATATTACAAGAAACTGGTAAACATTGCAATCGGAGGTAGAATAGATGCCGATGCTGCCAATTATCTACAGAGTTGCGTAAAAAGTCACATGATTGACCATTCGGAACAGATATTGAATGCATTGGCTCCGCTTTGTAAAAGACACCGATTTGAGTTTTGGGAATTTTACTTCTCGAATATTGTAAAATCAGCTGACATTGAGGAAGAGTTAAATCGATTAGTAGAACTGCATAAGAACTGCCATCCGGAAGACGTGCAAATGATGAAGGATGCTTTCAAGTATTTCTACAATGGAGTAAACTTTTTCTCTCACGGTTATTTGGATGCCGATTAAGAATTGTGTTTTTCCTTTCGCGAAACAATAGCAAAACAAAAAAATAACACTATGAAACGCGAATCCACCACAGTGGCGAGTC
>NZ_DS981454.1:0-1804 GCF_000154845.1 Phocaeicola coprocola DSM 17136
AAACGGCACTGTGGTGGATTCAGCATATCATCCTATCATTTTATTAAGCAACAGACTCAAATCAAGAACTGTGGTATTTCTTAGGAACAATGTGGCACCTGATGTCAATTGCAGTTTTACCTGCATATTCCGGCGGATACCCGTTCAGCATTTCCGGTGATATCCGTTCAGTCCCCAGTTAGTATTCAGTGTTGTTGGCAAAGTTAATACTTCTTTCTTAGGCTCTCTCCTTTAAGGTCAAATTTTATTGCCTTATGCACGATTCTGTCCAGACAGGCTTCCGCAATGAGCTCGCTTTGGAACACATCATACCAGTCTGCAACGGGAAGCTGGCTGGCCAGGATGAGTGCCTTCCGGTTGTACCGGTCATCTATGATCTGTTCAAAGTCATGCTGTATCTGGCCGTCCAGCTTGACCATCCCAAAGTCATCGATAATCAGCAGGTCATGTGCGTTCAGCTTCCGGAAGAAGTTTGTTTCCCGTCCTTCCAGATGTGCAAGCTTCAGGTTCTCGATGAGCATGTTCATCGTGAAGTACAGTACCTTCCGGCCGTTCCTGCATGCCCTGTCACCCAGGGCACAGGCAAAGTAGGACTTCCCGGTTCCTGCCGGTCCGGTAATGATGACCGTCATTCCGCCCGTGATGTAATTTCCGGTTGCAAGGTCGGCTGCAGAGCAGGTCTGTATGCCCCTTGCCGTGTCCGTTTCAAGTTCTTCCATCGAGGCTCTCAGACGGAAGCCGGCATTCTTTATAAGACGCTGGATGCGGTTGTTCCCTCTCGTGTCACGTTCGTACTGGAGCATGATCTGCATGCCTTCACGCAGGGTAAGCTTGTCCAACTGATGTGTTTCTTCCAGAGAGCTCCAGCAGCTTGCCATTCCCGGAAGCTTCAGCTCGTGCAGTGTTCTTTCTGTTTCGTTGCTCATAATCATTTATTGTTGTTGGTTTATGTCATTTCCTGTAAAATAGTCTTTTCCGCGCATGTTCCCGTGGTTTGACGGTGTAGGCGCATGGAAGATTACCGTCTCGTCTGCGGATGCATTCATGCCGTTACGTCTGAGTATGGCTTCAAACTTGCTGTAGGAGTAAATACCGTACTCCATGCACTGACGGCAGGTAAGGTCAAACGTGGCAAGGTCATACTTCCTTCTGAGGCTGACTATGGAGTTGCACAGCTTGTAATACACCTCTTCAGGCTGTGCGGTACGTTTGGGGTCAAAGATTCTTTTTACATATTCATGGCAGTCAGGTGATATATCTTTTGCTTTCTCCACATAATAGGCTGCCGAACGCTCCATAATCACCCTGCAGCTGGATGCGAGATGTTCCCTGACTGTGGTATAGCCGTATGTATGGCTGCGGATATGTGAGGCCACCAGTTTCTGCTCCACATAGACCTTGACCCATGAACGCGTAAAGACTACTCTTGCCTGTTTTCCTACATGGATATAGGGGACGGAGTAAAAATGGGTCACCTTGTCCTGTCTCAGCTCCACATGGCAGTTTGCCTGTACTTTCAGATCGGCATACAGGCGCATCTCATAGGGTTCCGGTTTCAAGGGTTTCAGCAGCTCCTTCTCCATGGCATGAAAACGCTCCTCACGGCTGTAGGGACGCTTCTGCATACGGGTCTGGTTGTGCCTTTCCATCAGCTCCCATACGGCACGGTTCAGTTCCAGGAGTGAATGGAAGTACGGTTACGCAATCTGGCATAGACACGGTTATATGTAATCCTTACGGAGTCCTCTACCAGAGCCTTCTGTGTCGGCGATGCCGGGTCGCATGGCAGTACCACGAAATGGTA
>NZ_DS981454.1:1904-20257 GCF_000154845.1 Phocaeicola coprocola DSM 17136
GATATGCTCCGGAAAAATGAGATTTTAATGTCTGGTTATCCATTTTTCATCTTTTAGGGGATGAACGGATAAAAATTACGCTTTAAGGTATGGTTTTATACCCTAATAAGCTGCCGGAAAGTGAACGGGTATGCTCCGGAATATGTAATAAAAAAATCATTATTAGCAATTTTATGAAATTAGGATATATACACAGCAACAGAGAAGAACAAACCCGAGTCATGCAAGTACTGAAAATGACTTCTGAATCTGTAGCTCTCGACGAACTCGGCATTGGCCGTATCCGTGATGCTTTTGCAGACCGTATGTTTCCCGGAATATCTACCCTGCAAAAGCACATGAAGTATTTCTCTCTTGTACAAGGATATGGTATTCAGCTTGCTGACGGTCCGTTAAGGGGACTGACGGCACGAGCTGTCATCGTGATAGACGAAAACGGCAAAATGCGTTATACGCAATTGGTAAAAGAAGTTTCGAACGAACCCGACTACGAGGCTGCACTTCAAGCAGCAAACGAATTGTAAAGATTGAGGTCTTACAGTACGATTCATAAAAAACTGAACAAAAAACATACTATCGAGCATTGGTAAAAAAAATTAATTTATTACCTTTGTTCGTATATGAAGGAACTGCTTCACATACTCCCCGCTCTGCTTGCTCTCTGTTTATGTGTTTCCTGCAAGGATACAAAAGCAAAGAGCAAGCGGATTGTGCCTGTCGGAATATTGGCTGATGGTGATCTTGCATTCCGGCGCGGTACCGGATTGCTGAGTCACGTGGTTACTTCTGCCAGCAAAGACGGGGTTTACTCGCACGTAGGAATCTTAAAACAGATTGACAATGAATGGTTCGTTATTCATGCTGTCCCCGATGAACCTGATTTTGAGGGTGACACCGACCGTGTAAAAACAGACCCGTTATCACGTTTTTTCGCCGAGGACAGAGCTGTACGTGGCGCAATAGCCAGAATTATGGATGATTCTATTGCAGCTTCGAGGGCTGCACATACAGCCTGGGAGATTGCTCGAAAGGGAACTCTTTTTGATCATGATTACAATCTGGCAGATACCTCACAAATGTATTGTACCGAACTTGTAGAATTTGCCTACCAGAAAGCGGATATCTGTCTTTCGGAAGGAAGGCGTACGCAAATCAATGTTCCGGCAATGGGAGGAACATACCTCATGCCCGACGACATTGCAGCCAACAAACGATTAAAAATATTATACAGTTTTCCGTAAACTCAAGGTTTTTCTTTTCCTATATTCTATATTTATTAACTTTAAAATGTAAACACTATGATGAAACAACTGATTCGTTTGGGATTGATGCTGGTTGCAGTGCTAGCTATGGTATCGTGTACACCCAGTACACCTGGAACCGCACTGAAAAATTACATGTCGGCACTAAGCGACAAGGATTATGAGAAGTTCATTGACGGATGCAACATCTCTGAGGCTGACTCTGAGAAAGCTAAGGAAATACGCGAGGGGCTTATTGCCATGATTCAGGAAAAGGGGTCAAAGACTATTGAGAAAAAGGGCGGACTAAAAGAGGTTGAAATTGTTTCTGAGGAAATGGCTGAAGACGGCAACTCGGCGATTGTCACTTACAAGCAGCATTATGGCGACGGAAGTGTCAAAGAAGATACTCAGAAAATGATAAAGGTGGATGGTAAATGGCTGATGGATATCGGTAAATAATGAATAGGTAATACAGAAAAGGGGCGTCGTAAAGCGCCCCTTATTTTTTACCGGCGTGCCCGTAGCTCCCAGAAGGCTACAGCTGAGGCTGCCGCTACATTCAGTGAGTCGACACCATGCCACATCGGTATGCGGACTACATAATCGGACTCTGACAGTACCTCGGCTGGAAGACCGTCGTCTTCGGTACCCATCACAATAGCCAAACGGGGGATTTCCTTAAGCTCCGGATAATCGATGGGAACGGAACGGTCGGTCAGAGCAAGGGAAGCGGTACAGAACCCCATTTCACGCAGCGAAGATACGGGACGGGGAAGCCATGTCCAGGGTACGAGAAAAACGGAGCCCATCGACACGCGTACGGCACGGCGGTTCAAAGGGTCGCACGAGTCGGGTGAAAGAAGGATGGCATCGATGCCCAGGGCTGCCGCTGAACGAAAGATGGCTCCGATATTGGTCGTATCGACAACACCGTGAATCACGGCAACACGACGGGCATCGCGGCAGACTTCCTCGGGAGTACGTGGAGCGGGACGCCGCATGGCACATAATACACCGCGTGTAAGCGTGTAGCCGGTAAGGCTTGCCAGAAGCTCGCGGCTGCCCGTATAAACGGGAATGTCACCGGCACGAAGAATGATATCGGCTGCATCTCCTTCGATATGTTTTTTCTCACAAAGCAGTGCAAGAGGCTGATAACCGGCATCGAGTGCCACACGGATTACTTTGGGGCTCTCGGCTATAAATATGCCTTTTTCGGGATCTATGCGGTTACGCAACTGGGCTTCGGTCAAGGTTCCGAACACGTCTACTCCTGGGTGTTCGAGGGAGGTTATTTCTATTACGGGCATATGGATATTCTTTTTCTTGCCAAAGTTAAGAAAGAATATCGGCCGGAGCAAAGTTTTTTTCTCTACCTTTGTCAGCGAAGAAAACAAACTAAAGAATAACAGTTATGCTACATTTTGATACTGACTATATGGAAGGGGCACATCCGGAAGTGATGCGCCGCCTGATGGAAACTAATCTGGAACAGACATCCGGATATGGAAGCGATGATTATACATGCCATGCCCGTGAACTGATACGCCAGGCATGCGGACAGCCCGAAGCGGGAGTATATTTCCTGGTTGGGGGTACGCAGACCAATGCAACTGTCATCGACGGGCTGCTTGCCCGCCACGAAGGTGTACTGGGAGCAGAAACAGCGCACATCAATGTGCACGAGGCAGGAGCCATCGAAGCTTCCGGACATAAGGTGCTGACATTGCCTCAACATGAAGGAAAGCTTTGTGCTGAGGAGGTAGAAGCATATATCGCCGATTTTTACCGTGATGCAACTTACGAACACATGGTGGCTCCGGGAATGGTGTATATTTCTCACCCTACTGAATATGGTACATTGTACTCGCTCAGTGAACTGGAGGCTTTGAGCCGGGTATGCCGCAAGGCGAATATTCCGCTTTATATGGATGGTGCACGTCTGGGATACGGTCTGGCTGCTCCAGGTACAGATGTCACCTTGCAGGACATTGCCCGTCTGTGTGATGTGTTTTATATAGGGGGAACAAAAGTGGGTGCATTGTTCGGCGAGGCAGTAGTGGCTCCGCATGCGGAACGTCTGCCGCATTTTTTCCCGCTGATTAAACAGCACGGAGCACTGCTCGCCAAGGGACGCCTGTTGGGTATTCAGTTTGAAACGCTGTTTACTGACGGAATTTATCTGGAGATGGGGAAACATGCTGTCCGTCTGGCACAGAAACTGAAACAGGGTTTTGTCCAAAAAGGGTATAAACTTCATATGGATTCGCCAACCAACCAGCAGTTTGTCTGCTTGCCTAACGCGGATATCGACCGCCTTTCGGCACATGCAACCTTCGAGTTATGGGGACCACGCGGAGAAGAGGAAACGGTGGTACGCTTCGTAACCAGCTGGGCAACACGCGAGGCTGACGTAGACGCATTGATCGATTTACTCTAATCGGCTTCTTCGATAGAGAAACGGTTTACGGTGACGGCAATGGAATATTTTATCAGTCCGTCACCGGAAAACATGGTTCCACCGCCTTGTATACACATACGTACGCTCATACCATCGTTTGCCGTGAGAAGATATTCGCCGGAATGCTTCTGCTCGTTTACGGTATACCACATGCCGTTCTGTCCGTATTGTACCTCGACGTAGCTTCCATCGGTTTCATAATCCCATGAAAGCCGGTATCGGGAAGTGTTTCCCCGGTGAAAAGTAAATATACAGGTGGATTCGTCATAGTCGACATACGACAGTGAGGTCACTTCTTCCGGATAGAAATTCAGGGCTATGCGGCTTACCGTATCATTGGATATTATGTTATTCATAACATACTCGGTATAGGTTTCTCCCAAGTGTTTCTTTTCAAGGGGATAATAGTCGAGTTCTTCATTCTGGCAAGAGCCAAACCACATGGCAGCGCATATAATCACTGCCATGCTATATACTATTTTCATGCTCATTCGTGTTCTGTTTCGTTCTGTAACATTTCAACAGGAAAATCTTCCTCGTGAGGTGCTGGTCTTCCGGCTTCGGGCATCGGATGTGGCACAGGCTGCTCGGGCTTCATTGTCAGCCACAGGTCGTACTGCTCGTCTGTCAGAATCTTACGGAGCTTCTTTATTTTCTTTTCGGCACGCTCTTGCATCTCTTCTTTCATCTTATCATCGCCGGCTGGTGGTGTCATCATAGGAGGTCTGCCTCCGCCCATCATTGGAGGCTGACCTCCACCATTCATCATCGGGGGACGTCCTCCTTCTCTCATTGGAGGACGGTTCATGTCCTTTCCCCCACGGCCTATCAGGACCTCCAGTTTTTCCCTTTCTTCTTTCAGATTAAGCTTGTAAATCTTCTTATATTGCTTCTCGGTAAGATTGAGTACCTTATCCATTTCATCGGTACGCCTGCGTGCCGTTTTCTCAGGGTTAGGTATTTCTTTTTTCTGAGTATTTTCTTTTTGTTGCGGTTCATCGTATGATGTAGCGGCAACGGCTTCTGCAGAAATTGGCATCAGAGCAGCCAGGCAGACAGCCCACATTATTTTTCTCATCTTCATCATAAAATAAGTTTTTAAGGGTTGTTGTTTCGGATGACAAATGTAAAACGCTGACTTATATGTGGAAATAGAATCAACCAACCCGCCCATTCTATCGGTTAACTCCCGACAAATCAGATTTTCCGTAAAACGGCTTTACAGAAAAAGGTATATAAAGATAAAATAAGCACACTTGGTCTGCAAAATCATTCCATTCGCCGATTTTAGTTGCAACGGGTAAGGTACAAACGTATTTTTGCAGGCATAAAACTACCACAACAATGAAACATCTGCAAAAACAGCTACTTCTCGAACAAATTATTTATCTTTCCATTTGGGTGTTGATACTGGGAACTCCGCTCATCGGTTTTCTGCTCGACAATGATCATCCGCTGGAGGGAAGCGAACTGTGGAAAGAGGTAAGTGATACCTGGCTTATGGTGCTTCCTTTCTTTCTGCTGTTTCTGATACATAACTATGTACTCATTCCACGCCTCCTGCTCAAGAAATACTATACGCGCTACGTTTTGTCGTTGATTTTTACCATCGGTATCTTGTTTCTGTATCTTCCGGGATGTATACAAGTGTTCAATCCTCACCCGGGATTCCGTCAGCATAAAGAGTTTATCGTGCAGGATTCGGTCTTCGACATGCCCCACATGCAGCATCTTCCCGTACTTCCTTCTGATGAGAAAGAAATACATCCGATACGCCCGATGCATCCGCCTTTTCTGCTGATACATATTACGGTAGCTATCTTGTTGGTAGGTTTTAACCTGACCATACGTTTCTTCCTGAAATCGCTTCACGATGAGGAAATGCTTAAGGAACTGGAACATCAGCATCTGGAATCGGAATTGCAGTACTTGAAGTATCAGCTTAATCCGCATTTTTTCATGAACACCCTGAACAATATTCATGCACTGGTCGACATCGATTCGGAAAAGGCAAAAAGAACAATCATTGAACTTTCGAAGTTGATGAGGTATGTGCTCTACGAAGCCAACAAGAGCCAGATTTCACTGGAACGTGAAATTCAGTTTCTCGAAAACTATATTGCGCTGATGAAGTTGCGATATACCGAGCGGCTTACCATCTACACGGACTTTCCAATAATCGTACCTCGTGTACAGATTCCTCCCTTACTGTTCATTTCACTTCTTGAAAATGCATTCAAGCATGGAGTGAGTTACCGTGAAGATTCGTTTATCGATGTACGCATAGCACAAGTAGATGAAGGTATTTTGTTTGCATGCAAGAACAGCAAACACGCCTGTACGCACGATACTCATCACGGCATCGGCATTGAGAACATAAAGAAAAGACTTCATCTGCTCTACGGCAACAATTATACATTTACTACAACTGAAGACGATACGTCTTACCATGTTTTACTTATAACCCCGCCGCTATCATGAAATGTCTGATTATCGACGATGAACCGCTTGCGCTGACTCAGCTCTCGGGGTATATTTCACGTATTCCGTTCCTGACGCTGGTAGCCTCGTGCCAGGATGCCTGCCAGGCTTCCGAAATACTGGCTCACACTCCTGTTGACTTGCTTTTTGCAGACATAAACATGCCGGACCTGAACGGTATAGATTTTGTCCGCTCACTTCCGAACCCTCCCATGGTTATCTTTACTACTGCATACTCGGAATATGCCATCGAGGGGTTCCGGCTCAATGCCATTGATTATCTGATGAAGCCTTTCAGCCTTGCCGAATGTCTGAGGGCAGCCGAAAAGGCACGACAAATGTACGGACTGACGCATAACACTGCCGAACCTGAAGAGGAGAAAAGTACACTGTTTGTGAAAAGCGAATACAAGGTAATACGCATTTACAAAGAGAAAATCCTGTATATAGAGGGGATGAGTGAGTATGTGTGTATTTATATGGAAGACCGGCCTAAGCCTGTCATTACGCTGAACAGCCTGCAAAAGTTGTCGGCCATGCTTCCTCCGAACTTTATGCGGGTGCATCGTTCGTACATTGTCAATCTGAATAAGATTACCGAAATTTCCCGTTTCCGTATTCTTTTCGGCAAAGACGTGTATATCCCCATTGGAGAAAATTATAAAGAGCAGTTTATGGCATATATCCATCGGCTGGGGCTTATCTGATTGAAGAAATGGTTATCTTTGCAGCATCTCTGAAATAAAATGATCTGCTTTATGGAAAAGGAAAAAGAAATACATTCTTGTGTGGACTGCGGTACACAAAACTGCAAGTATAAAGACCGTACTTATCCTGATTTCTGCCTGACAACTAACTTGAAGGAAGAAGACCGCCAGTGGGCGCTGGAACGATATGACGAGGGAAACAACCGCCAGGTGATGATAGCCAGTGCGGAAGTGGAATACGAAGGGTACTGCCAATGGACACGCGTACAGGAAATCATGGAGTTTGCACGTAAAATAAATGCACACCGCATCGGTATAGCCAACTGTATCGGACTGATAAATGAAGCACGTATCTTCGCCCGCATTCTTCAGGCAAACGGTTTCGAAGCGTATTCGGTAATCTGCAAGGTTGCCGGACAACCCAAGACTTCGATGGGTATTCCTGCTGAATGTGAAAGTATAGGGGCGGCCATGTGTAACCCGATTTTACAGGCACGGCTGCTGAATGAAGCAAAGACAGACCTGAATGTGGTAATCGGATTGTGTGTAGGACATGACAGTTTGTTCTACAAGTATGCTGAGGCTTATACTACCACGCTGGTAACAAAAGACCGTGTTACGGGAAACAATCCGGCTGCTGCTCTTTACACTGCCAATTCGTATTACCGGAAGAAATTCTTTAATGGGAACGAGAAGAAGTAAATGATTCATACAAACAGCCTGAATGATACAATATCTATACAACGTACAGACAATACCAGATCAACTATCAGTAACAGCTGTCTTATCAGGATAAAAAATTAAAAGATATAATCTAAACAGAAAGTCAATCAGCCTGTAAAAAATGTTCAGGCTGATTGACTTTCTCGGTTTATTTCAGTTTCTTGCCATCGGAAAAGGCACTGCCGACTTTTTTACCAATCTCCAGGTAATCATGATGAATAGGATCGTAGGTAATCGGTTTCAACTTGGTTACATCTACTTTACCGTCTTCGCCCAACACGGCTTCATCTACAGAAATATTGACAATCCGTCCTGTCATGAAACAGGTTTCGGGATCGTATGAAACGAGCTCACACTCCAGCGTCATGGGAAGTTCTTCGATGACGGGAGCATTGACAAACGCCGACTTTACTGCATGAAATCCGGCATGGGCAAACTTGTCCGGTTCCTTATTGCCGGATACGATACCTACATAGTCGCATTCCGCTACGCGGTCTGCTGTACCCATACTTACGGTAAATGCACGTGTCGCAAGGATATTCTTTGTTGTCTTGTGTTCTTCTGCCAGACAAATTCCAACCATGTTGTCTGTATAAATTCCTCCCCATGCTGCATTCATGGCATTGGGTAATCCGTTTTCATCGTAAGCTGCCACGATAAATACGGGCATCGGATACAACCAGGTCTTTACACCAAAATTCTTTCTCATAGGTATTTACTCCTTTCTTTAAAATATATCTTTTCAACTAGATCCTTTTTTCCAGGTATTACATTGCTTTCTCCGTAATGGCTACTTTGATGACTCCATCCTGCCGGTTCTCAAAAATACAATATGCTTCTTCTATCTTGTCAAGCGGGAAACGGTGGGTAATGAGCGGTGTCGTATCAATCTTGCCTTCGGCTATCAGGCGAAGAATCTCTGCACAGTCGCATCCGTCTACACCACCGGTCTTGAAAGTCAGGTTCTTTCCGTACATATCGGGCAATGGAAGTTGCTGGGGGCGATCATAAAGTGCCACGATGGTAACGATGGCATTCGGACGGGCACATTCCCACGCCAGCCGGAAGGTATCTTCCGCTCCTGCAACTTCGATGACGACATCGGCTCCTCCATGTGAACTGAGCTTGCGTATCTGTTCGACACATTCTTCGGGGCGCACCACGATTACTTCCGGATAATGCTCGTGTACAAAGCGGATACGCTCTTCCGACTTTTCGCATACAACGATACGCCGGGGATGTTTCAGCATGATACACAGCAAGGTGCATATACCTGTAGGACCGGCTCCGATAATGAGCACCGTATCGTCGGACGAAATCTCGGAGATACGTGCTGCCCAAAAACCAGTGGCAAGAATATCACCTACAAAAAGTGCCTGCTCATCGCTTACTCCCTCGGGAATACGGTTCAACCCCTGATCGGCATAAGGGACACGCACATATTCTGCCTGTCCTCCGTCGATGCGGCATCCCAATGCCCAGCCTCCCTGCTCGTCTTCGCAATTGTTTACATATCCATGACGACAGAAAAAGCACTCTCCACAAAAGGTCTCCACGTTGACCGTCACACGGTCGCCAGGCTTTACGGAAGTGACCTTCTCTCCTACCCGTTCAACAATACCCACCATTTCATGGCCGACTGTAATACCGGGTACGGCACGGGGTACACTTCCATGCTTGATATGCAAATCACTGGTACAGATACTCCCCATTGTGACGAGTACCACAGCATCACGCGGATCTTTTATTTCCGGCACAGGTTTCTCCATCATCTGGAACGTGCCATTCTTGATATAAGTATAGGCTAACATAGTTTATTCTTTCTTAGTTTGCTGTTTCGAATGATAAAGGTAAACAAAATTCTTTCATTTTTATTGTACAAAACAGAAATAATATCTATTTTTAGCGCAATGAAACGCATATCACCATCGGGTGATAATTTTATAGAATTTCTGAATATACAACAAATGATTGTCAAAGACACAAAACAAATGATTCGTTATGTTCGGCTGGTTTCCTGAGGAATTTCTAGCATAGAACTTAATTGATCGAATTGCTGCTGACGGGGCGGCAGGGATTGTTGTGTTCTTTGACGTACTTGGCATTCTAACCTCTGCTTTAAAAGGGAAAGTGGAGGTCCTCTGCTTTTGATGAGGCGGACATCAACTCATATCATCCGCCATACTGCTTTATACTTCAAAATCTAATTCATTTATTCATTTGTTGTTTATGGAAAATATTATTTTACGTGCTATGCGCACCTTCGATGAAAGTGTATGTGCTCCTGAATACGCCAGAAATCAATTGGCTATTGAAATCATATTCCCTGAACCTCCTGTTTTTATAAACGAGCTGGCTGTACGTGTTTACTCGGAAGACTACCAGTTGATTGGGGCGGATGTCTATTCTCCGTCTTCCCAAAAAACTCCCCGAAAGGTACGTTTTATTGTGCTGTCGGATACATTCTGGGACGAAAACCTGTATCATATTTTCGTATTTCAGAACGGACTTCCCAAATGGACTGTTTCTCTGTCTCCCTCGCCTTCTTACGAGGTATGGAAAAAAGAGAAGTTGGATGAACTGGAATCACATCCCGACAAGAAGTTTTTTATCGAGCGCCTCTGCCCGACCGACTGGTGGCAAAACATGTACTCTGAACAGTTCCAATTTCCTTCAGCCGAAAAAGTAATCGGAAAGCTTTATTCCTACTCGGAGGCAGAAGGGGTATGTCCTCACCTTCTCGTAACGGGAAACAACCTGATGACAAAGGCTTTTTCCTGCTTCATTCTGGCAGCTTATCTCACCGGTAATGACAAGTCGGAACAGGCTGTTTTTTCATTGGGTGAACTGGTTTCAGGCAATCTGAAATGGAGTGAGCTAGCTGAACATATCAGACAAAAGCAGGTGATCGTGATGAATGTCCCGCAATTGGAGTATAGCGCCAGCACGGTAAACTTGCTTTCTATGTTGGGTGATATACTTAGCAAAGAAGATTTCTCCCATCCGGTATTCATTTTCCATGGTGCAGAAGAACATGTCAATCAACTGTTTCAGGAATGTGAGGCGATAACCGGAATGTTTGCCGAATATAACACTTTCCGCATCAGTTTGTCCACTGAAATGCCTCCGATAACCCTTAACGATACTGAGTTTCAGCCGGCATTAAGAGAAACACCTTTTGCCGAATTTTCAGCCGAAGAGGAACTACAGCAGATGGTCGGACTGAAACAGCTTAAAGAGGATATACAGGAGGCACGGATGATGTCGCTTTTTCTCAAAGAGCGCAGAGAATTCAATCTCGATCTATGTGGAGACAGCCGTTACCATATGCTCTTTCTGGGAAATCCCGGAACAGGCAAAACAACGGTAGCCAGACTGGTAGGGAAAATGTATCATCAGATGGGACTATTGTCGAAAGGGCATACAGTGGAAACCTGCCGTACGAACCTGGTAGGTGAATATTTGGGACATACGGAAAAAAACACGAAGGAGGCAATCGAGGAAGCTCGTGGAGGTGTATTGTTTATCGATGAAGCTTATACACTGATAGAAGGTGGAAGTGACACGAAGGACTACGGCAAAGAGGTCATCAACGCACTGCTCACTGTATTGTCGGAACCGAATCCGGATATGATTGTCATTCTGGCCGGCTATGAGGATAAAATGAAAAAGCTGCTTAAAAGTAATCCGGGATTAAAAGACCGTTTTCCGCTCCGTTTCCATTTTGAGGATTATACGGCAGACGAACTGAGCGAAATAGCTCACCGTATTTTGAAAAGCCGGAATTTCGTCCTGACTCCTGAAGCAAACCTGCGCCTGAACAGTCTGATAGAAAAAGAAACCAGACAACGGGATGAGTATTTCGGCAACGGACGCTGGGTGCATAATCTGATAGAGCATGGCCTAATCAAGAGTATGGTCCGGAGAGTGATGTCAGGGCCCCGTCCGGAAACGGCACAACTCCAGCTTTTCAGTACAATAGAGGCATGTGATGTGGAAGAGGCCGAAGCCAAACTTCTCCGTACAGCAGACTTAAAAATAACTCCGCCTTGCCGTATCGGATTCAGGACCTGAATACAGATGCTTTAATTTTGGTCGACAAACAGTAGCTTTTCTGTATCATATCCCCTGACACGGAGTTTATCAAGCAGTTCCGCCTGTTTTTCTTTGGATAAAGTTTTATCACGACTCATTATCCAAAGATATTTGTCGGAACTGCTTCCTATCAATACATAACGGTAATCGGGATCTATATCAAGTACATAATAATCGGAATAAAACCAAAGGAAAAATGATACCTTCAACTTACCGGGATCGACAGGATTCGGCTGTTTGGCACGCCCCTCTACCTCCTTGTGTTTTCCATTTTTATATCCCTCATTTTTTACTTTAATGCTTCCATTTTCCTGTAAAGAATAGGTAGCAGTGACATGTGTCATTCCTTTTTCGAAACGATGATCGTAACGAGCAATTTCATACCATTTTCCCATAAAGCGACGGACATCAAATACAGATACGGTGCTATTATCTATCGTATCACCGTCCTGGGCTGCATGACACCCGCTCAATCCTAAAAAGGCACATAAAAGTAATAATACGTTTTTCATAGTAGCTGATTTTTTTAGACTTTTCCAAAGATACAAAACTATCGATACAATAAGAAATGTCTGGAAAAGGAAATCCGTTTTATATGTCAACATTCAAAAATTATCTTAACTTTGTAAAAATCATTGCAAGCTACTATGAAAACAAAGTTATTACTAATGTCATTTGTATTGTCACTCTGTATGAGTACAACATCGTGTATTGTCATTTGTATTGTCACTCTGTATGAGTACAACATCGTGTATTGTCACCAGGCATCATCACCGGCCACCGCATAAAAAAGAAATTCCACCAGGACATGCCAAGAAAATACATGGTCATAAATCGGCTAAATTTGATGCGCCGGGACATCATAAGCATTGATTATATGCAAGGTTCAAAAGACTGAAAACAAAATGAGGCTATCTCAAAATCAAGAACAGAGATAAGTTTAGTTACAATCTATAAGCCACAACATAAAAATCTCCTGCTTTTAGTCTTATAATAGTAATAAATAAGGGCTAAAGCAGGAGTTCTTTTATTACGAAGTTTCAATCTATAAGATTTTTATTTTGTATTTCTATTTTGAGACTGCCTCACTGTCTCAGCATGTTGCAAATCTTATTTCTTCTTCTGAGTGAATAGCCATTTCATAAAATCCGGATAATTGAAAGCAGGATTCCAGCTTCCATGATTGCAGCCAGGAAATTCAATATACTCTACCGAAGCACCTGCCGCTTTCAGGGCCTTATAAGCTTGACGAGAGCCTGCTACAGGAACGACATCATCAGCATCGCCATGGAAGATGCGGAAAGCTACATTTCTGGCAGCAGACAAACGCGTCGGATTAACTGTTCCACAAATAGGAACGGCAGCTGCAAAAATATCAGGAAAACGGGAAACCATATCGTATGTTCCCATTGCTCCCATTGATAATCCCATGATATAGATTCTCGATTTATCTACCTGAGGATTTGCCAAATACATATCGAGCAATTCTTTCACAGCCTGAAACACAGATGGCATTTCTTTTCCGACTGGCATCTGGGTGGGAATAAAAGACTGCGGACGGTTTTCGTATGCCCAATATCCGCTTTCCGGGCATTGCGGGAATAGTACAAAAGCCGGATATTTTTCACGGTTAACCGGATTCAGAAACATCTGCCCGCCATGAGTCAGTTGTTTTTCATTGTCATTTCCCCGTTCACCGGCTCCATGCAAGAACAATACCAACGGATACTTTTCTCCAGCTTGCATCACTTCCGGTTCCAGCAGGCGATAATTCAGACTATCCCCCGACGAAGAAACAAAGACACTGCGTTCATACTCATCCTGCGCTGCAACAAATTCCAGACTAAAAAGCAGCACAGAAAGCAACAAAATAAGTTTTTTCATAATACGTTTCATTTATAGATTAAAAGTAAATGAGTAACATTCGAGGTATTCTTCTCCCGAGAAGAAGCTCTGTAGCGCTCTCCAAAAGTACTATTTTTTTCTTTAATAACAATTATGCTGAGATATATCACTAACAAACCGGAATGTTGTTTCTATAAACAAAATGAGTCTGGCATTTACGATACCAGACTCTTACATGAAATACTTATCGAAAAAAATCGTTTCTATTGTTTCTCCAATTCAAAACCTAATTGCAATCCTTCGTATTGGTTCAACAACGAAGTAGCAGCACTGATTGTAGAATTAGAGTTGCCCAAAGCACCTCCGATGGTCTGAGCCAGCGACATCAACTTGTCTGCCTTGAAAAGCAAGCTCATCTTATTTGATGATAAAACCTGCTGCGATACAATGGCTGTAAACTTTATACCCAGCTTCGTTTTCATAGTCAGTTCTTTTGTGTCGGCATTATAAGAATAAGTACCACTAGTTGTACGACCTTTTACCGTAGAAGTATAGGTGCTGTCGGCATTAAAGACATAAGTACACCCATCGGTAAAGCCTAGTTTAGTAAGTACATCCGACATTTTTTCCTCTACTTTTTTCGACGCAAGCTCTCCACCTGCCTGTGCCAAGAAATTATCGCTTTCAAACTTACAATCCGGACCGGTATATTTCCAGGTTCCCTCCAAAGAAACTCCGGATGAGTTTGTAACTTTATTGGCAACAGCGTTAGCTACTCCCGAAAGTATGGATTTCAAATCTTGTGCGCTAGCCGCACTACTTGCCATATACATAAAGCATGACAAGCAAATTAATCTGATAATGTTCATCTTCTTCATTTTCTTTCTATTTCTTTTAAAGTGAATTTATTTGACCAATTTTTACGACAAATCGGCATGCAAAGATAGCAAATTCTGACAAAACGAGATAACATGACATAATAAAATCGGGTACAATATATTCCGATTCTGCTCTTTCCGGAAATATGTACCCGATCTATTCTAATGTCTTTCTTATTGATAGATATATTCTACCGATGACTTCTTGAAACGTACGTTACGGGTATTATTTGCACCAGCACCGTTGTGTTCCAGACTTGCATTATTACCCCGGACAAGCCATCCGGTCACCTTCGGATTATAACATGCTAAAAGTAACCAGTTTCTATTAACCCCATCATTACTCCACTGACATCCTACTCCATAAAAAGTAAGCGGTTCATCACCATGTCCGGCAATACTTCTGACAGAGAAACTCCAAAGTTCACCTAAATCCTGTCCGTCAAGCTGTACACCCGAGCGCTTTTCCAACATAATCTCACTACGATACTGCTTGTTGGTCACATCATTCTGAGGATAAAATCCTGCCCAATTTGTCGGTATAGTAAAATTAGAAAGGATGTTTTTATAATCATCAGACATTATATAGATTAATTTGTTATATGACTCATTTTGTGTCTGATTCTGAAGTTGTGTAATCCACAAGCAATAAGAATCACCATATCTTCGAAACCGAATTTATGGCATCTGAATCGTTCTTTGACAATACGGCATTTTTTCATACCACCTATGGCATGCTCCACTTTAATCCTGATTCCGGAAATCCGCTTGTTCTCTTGTTTTTCAACAGCAGTAAGCTCTTTTCCTTTTGGTTTCTTCCTGGGCATGCATATTTCAACTCCATCCGGTCTGTGTCCGATGAAACCTGTATCTTGCCAGAGCCTAATACCTCTGGGGAGTAGAAGAGGTTCTTCATCACAAATCTTCTTATCATGGACATGACCTTCGTATGTAGAACTCAGCCATACAATCCTAAGATTGTTGGTACACAACAGGTTATTCTTTATGCTATGAGTTTTTTTACCACTATAACATGCAGACTGCCTGTCTTCATCCAAAGGGCGTTGAATAGGTCGCTCGGTTCCGTCCAGCAAGACTTCTTCGCATCCTTGAAGGATGTGTATCAGACGTTTGGAGTTACGGTCGGGTAATTCACCAAGTGTTTTCAATGTACGACGGAGAATCTCAGAAAGAAGGTGAATCCACCTGTTGGCCTGGGGCTGGGACATCTCAAACTGAACGACATGGAGTTCCTGAAGGGGATTGGTCTTCAGATATACCAATATGAAGAACATTTTGTCCTGAATCAGAGGCAACACACTGGTCTTCCTGTTGTAAGATATACGTTGACGCACTTTGCCTTCCAAAGTGAAATGGCTGTAATATTCATCCCAATGGTACTTGAAAGTTACTAGCAAGGCATCAAACTCAACAGGAGTTAATCCTGTCGCTGCAAGCACTTGGCTATGACGGTGGCGAATCTGGTCGTAATACATCAATTGAACTTTTTAGACCACAAAGAGAAGTCAAAGAACGCTTTAATCAATTAGTCGATATAAACTCCATTTAATTCAAAAATAATTAACTAAGGAATAAAACCAGCAAAAGTAAACAAATGGAACATTTTTTTATTTTTCACGAATAGTGTTTTAAAATGCTAGTTTTTATGTAAATTTGTTGCATAAAAATAGAAATTATATGAAAAATACACTCTACTCATGGTTCAGTATCCTGATAGGATGCATTATTCTGGCAGCTGGCTTTGTCTTTTTCATCAATCCATACAACATTGTTCCAGGGGGTGTGTATGGAGCCAGTATCGTACTTCATAACTTATTTCCTTCGATTCAAGTAGGAACGTTTGGCTACATGTTCGATATTCCATTGCTCATTCTTTCAGTCGTTTTGCTGGGAGCCAAACTTGGTTCACGTACGATTGCTGCCGCACTCATTACCCCTTTACTGATGAATATCATATCCAAACTAGTTTATCCTACCAAAGAAGCATTGGAAGCACTCGATCCAGCCCAGCTTGCAGGTGGAAGCATGAACTTATCTGATCATCTGATGTTAGCTTGTGTTATAGGTGCAGCTTTAATCGGAATAGGAACAGGAATTGTCATACGCAACGAAGCCACTACAGGCGGAAGTGATATCGTAGGAATGTTACTCCAAAAATACTGCCACATACGCTTCTCAAAAGCCATACTTTTAGTTGACGGAACCGTAGTATGTTTCGGACTGGCAGTCATTGGCTTTGGCATAGGTAGTGCAGAAGATTCTATACAACCTTCGTGGCATTTGTCACTTTACTCCCTCATCGCTATTTTCATTATTTCAAGAGTGATAGCATATATGATAAACGGAGCCAAAAATGACAAGCTGATATTTGTAATCAGCGATAAAAAAATGACAGAACTGCATACATACATACTAAAAGATCTTGACCGTACAGCAACTTGTATTAAGAGCAGTGGACTATATACAGGTAAGGAGAAAGAAATGATTTTCCTCGTAGTAAGTTATAAAGAAGTAGCAGGTGTAAAACTTACGATAAAAAAGGCAGATCCCCGAGCATTTGTTGTAGTAACTGATGCCTATGATACTTTTGGAGAAGGATGGAAACAATTACCTTCACCCAATGAAATTCATCCAGAATAGAAAATGTATGTTTCCTTTCACAAAGCATGCGTTTGGGTAATTCGGGTAGAAAAAACAGTAATTTGGTTACGTACCCATTATATAAAAGCCAATATTTTTGCAGTACACGAATATGACAAATCATAAAACGATTGTACTATGAGAATAAAGGATTTTATATTAGTATGTATTACAACTGCAATAATGTTCCCAATGACTACATTAAAAGCACAGAATATGGAAAAAGAAAAACAACTCCCCGAATACCTTAGTGCGTTTCCTTTAGGTGAAGAGAATGTACAATATGCCAGATTTTTTATCGGGAAATCATACCTGGCTCCGCTCACAAGCAATAAAGACCTAAACACTCCTGTATGTAATGTTACCTTTGAACCAGGATGCAGGAACAACTGGCACAGCCATACAGGAGGACAGCTCCTGATAGCCGTAGGAGGAAAAGGATATTATCAGGAAAAAGGCAAACCGGCACGTTTGCTACTCCCTGGTGATATCGTAGAAATAGCTCCAAACGTAATTCATTGGCACGGAGCAGCTCCTGACAATTGGTTTTCACATCTCGCAATAGAATGTAACCCATAGAGTAATAAAAACACCTGGCTGGAACCTGTTGACGATGAGCAATACCTTGCTGCGACCTCACAAAGTAATACACTTTCAGCAGAAGCAGCAAGAAATCAGGCTACATGGTATTCCAGCGTAAATGACAAACTGGCTGTTTCTGATCCTGAGTTAACAAAAATGTAACCATTCTATTTTCCGCCTTGACACGCATGTTCCCTAAACCTACCTTTGCGCCGTAACCCTTAAACAACAATGATTATGGCAAAAGAAAAAGTAAACTACCAGGAGGTATATGACCTCTATCAGTTATGCAGTGAGACCAAGGATCTTCGTGAGTTCTGTGCGGATTATGGAGTAAATTACGACAAGTTCATGAACTGGCAGCGTCATCAGCTATGGAGCGAAAAGTTAGGCAAGACAGTCCAGGTTGAGCAGCCCAAGGTTGCCAAAGTCCGGATAACCGGCAAGCCTTGCAACAGTCCAACCGTAAAGTTGGAGGTGAAACAACCTGAAGGTGAATCTCCGATTAAGTGGGTAAAACTGCAATTGACATCAGGTGCCACATTGTTCCTAAGAAATACCACAGTTCTTGATTTGAGTCTGTTGCTTAATAAAATGATAGGATGATATGCTTGGACTTAGCGCTAACCTGAACTATTACCTGTTCAACGGTAATGTGGATTTGCGGAAAGGAATC
>NZ_DS981453.1:0-32317 GCF_000154845.1 Phocaeicola coprocola DSM 17136
ATAGGTCGTAAAATTCGCCAGCCTAGCGGCTCTGCAGTAATAAATGAGTCTTGAAAGTTGTCATACTGCATGTCTGGTTATCCCGACACGCAAATAAATCGTCAGCATATAAGCATGTGTATGAATGACTTGCAAGAGGATATGGAATAGGCTATTCCGAGCCTCTTACATGCCGCTTTGGCCAAGTTGACAGCTGCGAGCGATGCATTGAAGTGAAAATCCAACTTCCTGAAGTCGGTTGACTGGCAGTTGGTGATTCCTGCATGCTGCTTGCCATCTCTAAAGCAAAATTCCAGTTGGAACCTGGTTCTGTAATAATCCAGCACCTCACGTCCATCCATGGAATCGTCTGTAGAGAAGTAAAGCTGCCACTTGTCTGTCCTCCCGTCCATCGGATACCAGACGGCTAAGGAAACATACCTTTTGAGAGCTTTTGCATATACCCTCAATCCGTATAGCTTTCCTTTGTTCACCTCGTATTCCTTGCACCGGGTCAAATCCAGATTGGCAAAGTCAATCCTGCCGTCAAACCACTTGGGATGACCACGTTTTCCTGTTTTCTGCTCCAATGTCGGATAGTACAGGATTACGTCATTCCGAAAGCGGCTGATGACATGGAAATCGTTCTCACACATAGGTGTTATGAATGTTTCCTTGGAAAAGAATGCGTCTGCAACCACCGTTCTGGACAGGCTCTGTAGCTTGTCTTTTCTACTGATAAGATAGCTGCTGTACCAGTCAACGAGGCTCTTGTCCATATTATCCAAGGTCTTACAATCCGGCGTCTGAATGGAACCTAAAGTCATGCATTCATGATTGTCGATGTCAATGACACCGATGCCCATGATTTCCAGTCCACGCTTGTATTCTCCTGCACAACCGGACCAGAAGTAACCTATCCAAGGTGTCTTCTTGCCTGATTTGGGAATATAGGAAGGATCGATGGCGATGGCTTTTCTTTTGCCTGTGAGATGCTTGCTGATGATAGAGCCGTTGAACGCAAACCAGTCGAAAGTTTCATGCTCAAAAAGGTTACGATAAGTCTGTTCTGAGAAACAGCCATATCTGCCCAATTGGAGGAAGTTTATACGATCCGGGATGGCCATGAATAATTTCATGGTGTCCATGAACGTTTTTTCAAAAGGTTTTTGTATATTCGCTACTGATTTGAGAGCCGACAGGCACTCGGATTGGTATTGCATAAGGAGTGTTTCTTTAGTCATAATCAGAAGAGTTGAGAGACTTCTAATTTACTAAAAAACCAGCGAATTATGCAATACTTTTTCACCTTTATTATCAGCAGGTTAGCACATTTTTTTCAGCACATTTCTTCATGCTTAACCATTCGTTTTAGACAACATTTCAATGACCTCTTTAGTGTTTCCGAACCGACTTTTGCCGGTTTTATTGTTTAACTTTTAATTTTTCGGTAAAAATTTACCGAAGTATTGTGAAAGTGGATAATATATATACATAATGTATATGTGTGGAATGTATTTGGAGGTAGATTGAACATTATCGGCTTTGGCTGTAAACTTTATTGGTTGTCAGTCGTTTTTATTATATAGATTAACCTAAATACTACAATTATGACACATGTAATGCCTCAATTAGCTTACGGGTTGGATGCACTTTCCCCGTACATGAGTAAAGAAACACTCGAATTTCATTATGGAAAACATCTGCAAACTTATGTAGATAATCTGAACAAGCTGATTCCCGGAACTCCTTACGAAGATATGCCTTTGGAAGAAATCTTGAAAAAAGCCGAAGGTGGAATATTCAACAATGCTGCGCAAGCGTGGAACCATACTTTTTTCTTTCAGAGTTTAACTCCCGGACAATCTGATATGCCAGCCAAACTGGTTGAGGCTCTTACAGAAAGTTTCGGTTCGGTTGACACGTTCAAGGAGCTGTTTACCAAGGCAGCTTTAGGATTGTTTGGCTCCGGTTGGGTATGGCTTGTAATGGATAAGGAACATAAACTTTCTATTGTTCAGGAGTCCAACGCAGGAAATCCTTTGACAGAAGGACTGACTCCTGTGATGGTAATAGATGTATGGGAACATGCCTATTACATTGATTACCGAAACCGTCGTGCCGCATATATTGAAGCTTTCTGGAAAGTTGTGGACTGGAATGTAGTAGCTGAACGTATTTAAAAGTACAGAAGTTATTGTTTAGATGATATACACCTGTTTCCTTTTATCGGGAACAGGTGTTTTTTTATGTCAGTTATTTCTGATTTGCACAAATTAAAAACTATCTGTACCTTTGTTTGGTTCGAAATACGTTTTAGTTTTATCAATCTAAATTTAAGCATATGAATACCACATTGTTATTTATGGGAATCGGTACCCAGGAACTGCTGTTTATAGCCTTGATTATACTTTTATTATTTGGGGGTAAAAAGATTCCTGAACTGATGAAGGGACTCGGAAAAGGCGTGAAAAATTTTAAAGACGGTATGAACGGGGTGGAAGAAAACTTGAAGGATTCTGCTGATAAACCAGAAAATAAGGAAAAATAAGATCGTGAAGGAGAAGAATGAATCGGAACTGACCTTTTGGGATCATTTGGATGAACTGCGGGCAACTCTCATGCGGATTGCATGTGTGGTTGTGGTGCTTATGTTGCTCTCTTTCTTTTTTAAAGATGAGCTTTTCCATATTATCCTTATGCCTAAAAATAGTGATTTTTATATTTATCGTTTTTTTGAATGGATAGGAACATCCTTGCATATACCCGGACTTGAAGCAAATGACTTTCATGTTCGTCTGATTAATACGAAACTGTCCGGTCAGTTTTTGATGCATATGAATGTTTCATTTTATGCAGGGATTATTCTGGCTTCTCCTTATATTCTTTACCAGCTTTTCAGATTTGTTTCCCCCGCATTGTATGAGAATGAAAAACGCTATTCTACGAGAGTTATCATATGGGGATATGTGCTGTTCCTTTTGGGAGTATTATTCAGCTATTTTCTGATATTTCCTTTTACTTTCCGTTTCCTTGCTCTTTATCAGGTCAGTCCTGAAGTCGAAAATACGATTATGCTAAGTTCCTATATTGATACGCTGACTATGCTAAGCTTGATGATGGGGATTACTTTCGAAATACCGATACTGGCATGGTTGTTCGCAAAACTAGGTTTTCTTACCGCCGACTTTATGACTAAGTATAGGAAACATGCTTTAGTCATTTCATTAGTCATAGCCGCTATCATTACTCCGACCTCTGATGTCGTAACTTTACTGATGGTTACTTTCCCGATGTTTGTATTGTATGAGGTCAGTATCTTTATCGTACGGCGTACTGGTAGAAAATGTAAATCGGAAATTATCTGATAGATAGTGCTTTATGAGGACTTGGCCTGATAGCCTTCCTGACATGCGGAAAGCTCAATAAAATTTGTACGAATTTTAAAAAAACATCGAGAAGAATTACTTGAAAGATGCTGATATTTTAGAAAAAACATCAGCATCTTTTTTGTTTCTGCTTTTCACGTCCCTCACATTTCTTATTGAAATACTTTTTTGAGCGTGTTGGCCAGAGTTGTATTTCCTTTGCCAAATTCGAACTTATTCTTGTTTAGCTTCTCCTTCTTCTATTTTTCGGGTAACAAACTGGATCTTTAAGTTTGCTTCTTTCTGTTCCTTACGTATTTCTTCCATTCCTGCAAGAATTCGTGCCAGATTGCTTACCTCTGTGATTGCTTTTATGTCATTGGCATACATCGTCGTTTTGTAGTTACGGTCGCCTATGAATTCCAGTTTGAGACTTTTCTTATCCTTATTGGCTGCGATGTAAGCTGCTACACCTCCGTCATTGCCTACTTTATAATCAGCCTTTTCTATGGCACGCCCTAAGTCTGTTGTTTCGTAGCTGTCTGTCGAAGCTGGAGTTTCGGCAAATGTATCATCGTTTGCACTTACTTTCACTGCAGTGTGGTGTATGTTGCCTCCTGCACAGTAAATAGATGTAAGCGACATTTCGCCCAGTTCGTTTACCTGTGCACGCAAGAAAGAGCGTCCGATGTTTTTTTCTACTACCTGCGACGGGTAGAAATAGTTTCCGATTTCCTGATAGGCAGTATCTTTCTCTAAAACGAAATTTCCCTTTATCGAGTCAAGCTCAGCTTGCTTGACGGTCATCATACTGTCCAGATAAGCCAGCGTCTTATGCTGTTCCTGCAAATCTATCTGTTGCATCAAATGGATTCCTGCCTTACGTACATCTACTGCCTTAGGATAATAGGTACGTATGCTGTCTATTTGTAGCCGGGCGAGGTTATAGTCGCCTGCTGCGAAAGCTAGTTCCGCGCGTTGGAAAAGTTTTCCGGCATTTTTACTGTCGCTATTGCATCCGGATAGTAGGAATGCTAAAGTTGCAGCTGCTAAGATTATCTTTTTCATATAATTAAGCGATTTATTGTGGAACAAAAATACAATTAAATCGCTTATTCTCTACGAGGCTTTTCATTTTTTTGTAATTTTGCACGCTAATTTTGTAATAGACATGGAATTGAAAGAACACTTTACAGGCAAAATATTCAATTTGATATCTGATACTGCTGATGAGTTAGGATTGGAATGCTATGTCGTGGGAGGTTATGTCCGCGATATTTTCCTGAACCGTCCTTCGAAAGATATTGATGTGGTAGTAGTAGGCAGCGGAATCGAAATAGCCGAAGCGTTCGGAAGAAAATTAGGACGTGGCGCTCATGTTTCTGTATTCAAGAATTTTGGTACGGCACAGGTGAAATATCATGACCTGGAAGTCGAATTTGTTGGAGCCAGAAAAGAATCGTATAGTCACGACAGCCGTAAGCCGGTAGTAGAAAACGGAACGTTGGAAGATGATCAGAACCGCCGAGACTTTACCATCAATGCGCTGGCTGTATGCCTAAACAAATCACGCTATGGAGAATTGGTCGATCCCTTTGGGGGACTGGACGACTTGAAAGAGCGTACCATACGTACTCCGCTTGATCCGGACATAACGTTCAGTGATGATCCTTTACGTATGATGCGCTGCATCCGTTTTGCTACTCAGCTGAATTTTTTCATTGAGGACGAAACGTTTGATGCGTTGGAACGTAACCGGGAACGTATTAAGATTATTTCTCGGGAGCGGATAGCTGATGAATTAAATAAGATCTTGCTTTCTCCTGTTCCTTCTAAAGGCTTTGTAGACTTAGACCGTTGCGGATTGTTGGAACTGATTTTCCCGGAATTTGTGGCCTTGCAAGGTGTAGAGGTAAAAAACGGAAGAGGGCATAAGGATAATTTCTATCATACATTGGAGGTGGTAGACAATATAGCAAAGGTTACTGATAATTTGTGGTTGCGTTGGGCTACTTTGCTTCACGATATAGGAAAACCTCGTACCAAACGTTGGGATTCCCGTATCGGATGGACATTCCATAATCATAATTTCGTCGGAGAGAAGATGATTCCTGATATATTCAGAAAGATGAAGCTGCCGATGAACGAAAAGATGAAATATGTTCAAAAGCTTGTAGGCTTACATATGCGCCCTATCGTAATTGCTGATGAGGAAGTGACTGATTCTGCCGTAAGACGCTTGCTTTTCGAAGCCGGTGACGATATTGATGACTTGATGCTGCTGTGCGAAGCAGATATTACATCGAAGAATGAAGTCCGTAAGCAACGCTTCCTTGATAACTTCAAGCTGGTTCGTCAGAAACTGAAAGATCTGGAGGAAAAAGACCGTATCCGAAATTTCCAGCCTCCTGTAGATGGTGCTGAAATTATGAAAGTTTTCAATTTGCAGCCCTGCCGCGAAATCGGTAGTTTGAAAAGTTCTATAAAGGATGCTATCCTGGATGGAGTGATTCCAAATGAACATGATGCTGCTTTTGAATATATGCTGAAGAAGGCAAAACAGATGGGACTGGAGCCTGTCAATTTATAACTTGTTATGCTCCCTGCTTTTACTCTTTTAACGCAGGGAGCGTAGCCGGTAAAAAGGAAAAAATATTCTTCTCTAAAGGCAATAAGAAATTAATTTAATTATCCAAATAGAAAAGTTGGTATAAATAATAGTTTGCCATTTATATGTCCTGTAGGTGCTTCTGGGTTATTTTTCTTTCTTAAAAGTTGTCCAATTTAGAAAATTATCAAGATTCTGATTTTTGTTTATTTCTTTAAAGCCATATCTTTGTATGGCTTTTTGCTAGGTAACAAAAGTGTTTCAAAAGGGAATGCCGTGAAAATCGGCAACAGTACCCGCTGCTGTGATTCTTAATGAACCGAAGGCAATGCATAAGCAAACCACTATTGTTTTTTTACAATGGGAAGGTGGCTGTCGGGGAGAGATCAGTCAGAAGACCTGCCGCAAAGAGCAAAGCCAACTTTTATATTAACTTATTCGTTACAAGCCAGTATGAATTTAACTGAAATCTGTATTATCAAGCGTGACGGGAAGCGGGAAAACTTTTCGCCTTCAAAGATTACAAATGCTATCAGTAAAGCGTTCAACGCAACGGGGATTGCTCATCAGGAAGAACTGATTGACGAGATTACACAGCGTGTTATCAATCATTTTGAGAATCCTACTATCGGAGTCGAAGAAATTCAGGACCTCGTAGAAACGGAATTGATGAAGGTACAGCCTGAAGTGGCTAAAAAATATATCATTTATCGCCAGTGGAGAAATACGGAACGCGATCGGAAAACTCAGATAAAGCATATCATGGATGGTATTGTTGCCATAGATAAAAATGATGTGAATCTGAGTAACGCCAATATGTCGAGCCATACTCCGGCCGGACAGATGATGACCTTTGCTTCGGAAATAACAAAGGATTATACCTATAAATATTTGTTGCCGAAACAATATGCTGAGGCACATCAGTTGGGAGATATACATATTCATGATCTGGACTATTATCCTACCAAGACTACGACGTGTATTCAGTACGATCTTGACGATCTGTTTGAACGCGGTTTTCATACTAAGAACGGAAGTATCCGTACACCTCAGTCTATTCAAAGCTACGCAACACTAGCTACAATTATATTCCAGACCAACCAGAATGAGCAGCACGGAGGACAGGCTATTCCGGCTTTCGATTTCTTCATGGCAAAAGGCGTATTGAAAAGTTTCCAGAAAGTCGTTGTTTCTTCTATTTCTTTTTATTTCGATATGAAAGGCATGGAAGTAGATGAGGCGAAGTTGCAGGCGTTGGTAAAACAGCATGTTGCTTCAATAGCTCCTTCTGAAGATGAAAAAAAGATTCTTCTTGCAGCATTTGCTGACCAGCAGATCAATCTTACTGCCGATGAACTGGAACATATTTTGAAAAAGGCTTATAGTCAGGTACGTAAAGATACTCATCAGGCAATGGAAGGGTTTATTCATAACCTGAATACGATGCATTCACGCGGAGGAAATCAGGTTGTGTTCAGTTCTATCAATTATGGAACAGATACTTCTGCCGAAGGACGAATGGTGATAGAAGAACTGCTGAAAGCTACTATTGAAGGTTTGGGTACGCGGGGAGAAGTACCTGTATTCCCCATTCAGATATTCAAGATAAAGGATGGTGTGTCTTATTCGGAAGCCGACTACAAACGGGCAATGGAAGACTTTGATGCGGCAATGGAAGGTAAGGTAGAGTTTGAAGCTCCTAATTTCGATTTGTTCCTGAAAGCTTGCCGTACTACGGCAAAAGCTTTATTCCCGAATTTTATGTTCCTTGATACTCCTTTCAACCAGCATGAAAAATGGGATGCCAGCGATCCAAAACGTTATCGCTATGAACTGGCAACAATGGGATGCCGTACGCGTGTCTTCGAAAACTTGAATGGAGAAAAGACTTCCTTGGGACGTGGTAACCTTTCGTTTACTACGATGAATCTTCCCCGACTGGCTATCGAAGCCCGCATCAAAGCAGAAAGCATGTCAGATTGCCAGAGTCAGGATGCAATAGAACGTCTGGCAAAAGAAATATTTATCAGTTCTGTGCATGATATGGCAGTCTTTATTGCAGAACAGCTGTATACTCGCTATCAATATCAGCGTACGGCACTGGCACGTCAGTTCCCTTTCATGATGAGTAACAATGTATGGAAGGGAGGAGGTAACCTGAATCCGAACGATGAAGTAGGTGATGTACTGAATCAGGGTACATTAGGTATCGGGTTTATAGGTGGCCACAATGCAATGGTTGCTTTATATGGTCAAGGACATGGTCATTGTCAGAAAGCCTGGGATACGCTTTACGAAGCAGTAGAAGAGATGAATCACGTTGCAGATGAATTTAAGCAGAAGTGTCATTTAAATTATTCTGTACTGGCAACCCCGGCAGAAGGACTTTCGGGACGTTTTACACGCATGGACCGTCGTAAATATGGAGTAATACCAGGAGTGACCGACCGTGATTACTATGTAAACTCTTTCCATGTAGACGTAAAAGAACCTATCACTATAGTAGAAAAAATAAAATGTGAAGCTCCTTTTCATGCTCTGACCCGTGGAGGCCATATTACTTATGTGGAGCTTGACGGAGAAGCACAGAAAAACGTCAAGGCAATTGCCAAGATTGTAAAAGTGATGCATGATGAAGGCATTGGTTATGGTTCTATCAATCACCCTGTTGATACATGTCATAATTGTGGCTATAAAGGAGTGATTTATGATAAATGTCCTATCTGTAACAGTGAGAATATTCTCCGGATGCGTCGTATAACCGGATATTTGACTGGTGATTTGAACAGTTGGAATTCTGCGAAACGTGCAGAGGAGCGTGACAGAGTAAAACACTGTTGATTAATTCGTTTGTTATTAAGGATAGAAGGCTTTTTAGATGCGGATTATCTGCCTGTAAGCAGGTTGTAGGTATATAAAAAGCCTTCTTTTTATTTCACTGGCAATTGGGAATAACTTATTCTTTATGCTACATTATTTATATACATATCCTGAAACAATTGTTGATGGTGATGGTATACGCTTTTCTATTTATCTATCGGGATGCAGACACCATTGCCGGGGATGTCATAACCCTGAATCCTGGAATCCTGCGTCAGGTCATCCTTTGACTCGTGAGAAGATAGAAGAATTTATTGAGGCTATTAATTCCAATCCTTTATTAGATGGAATTACCTTTTCGGGAGGGGATCCGTTTTATTCGCCGGAAGACTTTCTTCCTCTTATCAAGGAATTCAGTGAGCGTACCGGACAAAATATCTGGTGCTATACCGGATATACTTATGAAGAACTTTTGGAAGATCCTGTACGCAGACCTATATTGTCTTATATAAATGTATTGGTAGACGGCCGTTTTGAGCAATCCCTCTATTCTCCGAAGCTGGAATTCAGGGGAAGCAGTAACCAGAGAATCCTTAAATTGAAGTAAAAAAATGTTGCATGTTGTCTAATTTCGTTATCGCACACAAAAGAAAACTGTCGTTCCCATGATATAAATCAAGAAAACAAATACTTTGTGAAGAAAATAATTATATCTTATTGCTAATTAAACAGAAACATCTACCTTTGCGATGTGGTTGTGAAACCAGAATTAATTAAGATATAAAAGAAGGTATTAGAATAGATTTTTTAAGGTATTAGAAGTTAAGGTAAAAAAGCAATTTTAAGAAAAGGTATTAGAGATTTAAGGTATTAAGTTTTAGGTTTTTATTTTAAGGTATTAGGATAAAAGGTAATTGTTTTCAGGTATAGTTGAAATAGGATTAGGAAAATTGCTTTAAGGTAAAAAAGAAGAGAAAAGGATAACGTACACAACAACAACTAGATGAGTAAAAGATGCAAGAACCCTTAAATGGGGGTTCTTTAGGAAATCGGCGGTGTTCAAAATGTGAACAATCGCTTTTTTTATTGTTAAACGGTATAAATTTCGTACAATTGCTCTTACAATACTGTTTCTCCTTCCAAGAGCAATATTCATTTTCTGAAAAACTTAGTGCATGTTGATAAGAGGTATCTGTGTTTTTTAAAGTATTTTATCATTACTGTCCCGTAAAAGTGGATAAATAGTTCTTTGAAATAACTGAAATATAGCTTATTATACTCTATTTGTAAAGCGCGACGATTTGAAATTGTACCTTTGAAACCAAATCAAATGGCTTCAAATGAATCAAGACAAATATGTTTTCGCTCAATTGGTAGAGTTTTTGAACAACAATAAATTCAGAAGAATCGTGGACAAATACGATGGAAATCGTTACGTCAAACATTTCACTTGCTGGAACCAGCTTCTTGCTATGATGTTCGGACAGCTAAGCAATCGTGAGAGCCTACGCGACCTGATTGTTGCATTGGAAGCACATCAAGCCAAGTGTTATCATTTGGGATTGGGTCGTGAACCCTTGGCCAAACCACACTTGCATCAGCTAACCAAAATAGGGATTACAGAATCTTTGAAGATTTTGCATTCTTCATGATGAAAGAAGCCAGTGATAAACGAGCTACTCATATTCTGGATATCGAAGGAAAGAAGTACGCTTTTGATTCAACCACCATTCCGTTATGTTTGGCAACATTTCCTTGGGCTAAATTTCGAAGTAAAAAAGGTGGAGTCAAGGCACATGTCCTTTATGACATTGAGGCTCAGGTTCCGGCTTTTTTTACAGTAACCACAGCTTCAAAACATGACTCAACAGCAATGTCTGCAATTCATTATGAACCAAATGCATACTATATTTTTGATAGAGCGTATGATTCGTTTAAGGAACTATATCGGATTCATCTTACTGGCTCTTTCTTTGTCGTAAGAGCCAAGTCGAATCTTAAATTTAAGTTCTGCAAATGGAAACGCAGACTACCAAAGAATATACTATCTGATGCTGAAGTGAAATTATCAGGATATACCTCTGAAAAGAAGTATCCGGAATCATTCAGGATTATCAGGTTCTATGATGAAGAAGATGATCGTGAATTTACCTTCCTGACAAATGCCAAACATATATCTGCACTTGATGTAGCTAATCTCTATAAAAAGAGATGGCTTGTAGAACTGTTCTTCAAATGGTTGAAGCAGCACCTTAAAATCAAAAGGTTCTGGGGCACCACAGAAAACGCAGTCCGTATTCAGATAAGTGTGGCTATTATCACTTATTGTTTGGTAGCTATTATCCAACATGATTTGCACTTAAGCCGTTCGACCTATGAGGTCCTACAGATTTTGAGCATTTCATTAACGGATAAAACACCTTTACAAGAGTTGTTCAATAAGACTAATTTCAATGATGTCAAAGAGCAATTAAATCCCCTTTTCCCGGGGTTGTTTGATTAATATTTAATTCGTCCCGATTTTAACGGGACACTAATGGTATTTTATTTTAAATAACCGATAACTTCGTGTATCTTTGCGTCCAGATGAAAGTAAAAGCGCGCTATATACGCATTGGGGCAGTAGCTCTTTTAACCTTGTTTGTTGCTTATTATGCCATTTCGACATTATATGCGCACGTACATGAGGTGAACGGGACTTTTATTGTCCACTCGCATCCTTTTACTGAACATCATTCTCACTCAAGCGGGCAGGCACTGACACTGCATTTCTTATCAACATTTACTTCTGTAGGTTCAGACTCTATTGAATCGGCGTGTCCTGACTTGCCTTTACTCTGTTTATTAACTGGCAGCTTGTCTGCATTTCATGCCCTGTCTTCATTTGGAGATGGGATTTATCTACGTGCACCTCCCGTATATCTTTTCATTTGATTAAGCGAGAAACAGGAAACCAATTAAAATGCCTGTTCAAATAAATGCTGTCTGGCTTCTGTTGGACAGTTATCCTTCGTCTGCTTCTGTAAACTAGATGTGGAAAGGGGAAGATATGGAAAAATCTGAATCAGTCAGATCTGCTTCTGTGGTATTTATCTTGAATATTTAGAACGGGCTTTATTAAGTTAACGAACGAAAAGATTATACATGAAATATATTTTATTCATAATGGGATTGCTATGTTCTTATGTAAGCATGGCAATAGAGCCGGTTAAGGAAGGAAATGTTATAGCCGGACACGTGATAGAAAAAGGCTCGGAAAATAGTTTGCCTTATGCCACAGTGTTAATCGTAGAAACGGGAAAGGGTACAGTGACCGATGCGGAAGGATATTTCCGCTTTAAGGAAATTCCCGCCGGAGAATATACGCTGAAAGTACAGAGCATGGGGTATAATACTCAGACTAAAAAAATAACAGTCAGTAAGGATTTTACGGTAGATGTACATTTTGTAATGGAAGAAGAAACTATTATGACAGATGAAGTCGTAGTTTCGGCAAACAGAAATGAAACAAGCCGTAAAGTAGCTCCGGTGGTCGTGAATGTAATGAGTAACAAGTTATTTGAGGCTGTAAATTCTACAGATCTAGCAAAGTCATTGAATTATCAGTCAGGACTTCGTGTAGAAAATAACTGTCAGAACTGCGGATTCCCACAAGTGCGTATTAATGGACTGGAAGGACCATATTCCCAAATTCTGATAAATAGCCGTCCTGTAATGAGCGCCCTCTCGGGTGTATATGGCTTAGAGCAAATACCCACTAACATGATTGAGCGCGTGGAAGTGGTTCGTGGAGGTGGTTCTGCTTTATTTGGAGCCAATGCGGTAGGAGGAACAATTAATATTATAACAAAAGATCCGGTTAGTAATTCTTTTCAGGTTTCTTCTACAATGTCGAATCTGAACGGGAAAGTATGGGAGCAATATGTAGGCGCTAATGCCTCTTTGGTTTCATCGGACAATTCATATGGAATAGCCCTTTATCAGTCTTACCGTAACCGTAATCCTTATGATGCCGATAATGATGGTTTCTCGGAGCTTGGAAAACTGAATATGAATACGTTTGGTTTGCGTTCATATTATCGTCCTACTCAGTTTAGCCGTATCAGTCTGGAGTATCATACTACGAATGAGTTTCGCCGTGGGGGAAATAAATTCGACCTTCAGCCTCATGAAACAGATATAACAGAGCAGACTAAGCATATTATCAACAGCGGGGGACTGACGTATGATGTGTTTTTCAATGAATATCGCCATAAACTATCCGTTTATGGTTCTGCACAACATACAGATCGTAACAGTTATTATGGAGCAGATAAAAATGCCAATGCTTATGGAAAGACAAAAGACCTGACAGCTGTAGGAGGAGCAATGTATGTAGGGAATATGGATGATTGTCTTTTTTCGCCTGCCACGTTTACTGGAGGAGTTGAATACAATTATAATTCGCTGCATGATGTAATGACCGGATATAACCGTGACTTGCGCCAATATGTAAGAATCTTCAGCGGATTTGCTCAGAATGAATGGAAGATGACGTATTTTACACTTCTCGCAGGATTTCGTCTGGATAGGCATAATCTGATAGACAACATCATTTTCAGTCCACGCGTAAATTTGTTGTGGAAACCAACAGACAAGATACAGGGACGTTTAACCTGGTCTACTGGCTTCCGTGCACCCCAGGCTTATGATGAAGATTTACACGTAGCAGCCGTTGGCGGCGAAGCCATGATAATTCGTCTGGCAGATGGATTAAAGCCCGAACGTTCCAATAGTTTCAGTGGCTCTGTAGACTGGGGATTCAATTTTGGACATTTCCAGTCGAACTTGCTGGTTGAAGGATTTTACACATCCTTGGATAATGTCTTTTATCTGACAAAGGTTGGAACGGATGCTGATACGGGTGCCGAAATACAGGAAAGACGAAATGGATATGGTGCACGCGTGTATGGTGCAAATATTGATTATAAAATAGCTCACGGACGTGAAGCTCAGTTACAATTAGGATTTACAGTACAGCGCAGCCGGTATACAGAAGCTGTAAGCTGGAGTGAAGATCAGGATGTAGATCCTATAAAACGTATGCCTCGTACTCCAGATTACTATGGCTATTTTACGTTTACTTCTGCTCCGTTGAAGAATTTTGATTTTTCTCTTTCTGGTGTGTACACGGGAAAGATGGTGGTTCCTCATTTTGCTGGTTATATTGAAAAAGACCGTCTGGAGCATACACCCAATTTCATGGAACTGAACCTGAAGCTGAATTATACGTTTGTACTGAATGATCACTTGAAGCTTCAGCTGAATGGGGGAGTGCAGAATATGTTCAACGCATTCCAAAAAGATTTGGATAGAGGAGCTTTACGAGATTCAAAGTATTTCTATGGACCTACTCAACCGAGAACTTACTTTATTGGAGTTAAGTTTTTTAATTGATCCATTGCTAAACTGTTGTTTTTTGACATGGCATTAAACAAATAAATGAGACTCCAAATAAAAAACAGAGATAAGTTTACTTACAATCTATAAGTCACAACATAAAAATCTCCTGCTTTTAGTCCTATAATTGTAATAAATAAGGGCTAAAGCAGGAGTTTTTTATTACGGAGTTTCAATCTATAAGATTTTTACTTTTGCATTTCTATTTTGAGACAGCTTCATTTTGATTATTGATAAAAATATAGATTTTGAATTTTTATTTTACTACAATCTGTAATGAACCTTGATTCGTAAATGTTACATTATCTTTTTGTTCTTGAGTTACATATAAAGTTTGTAACTTCTGACGATCTACGTTACATGTCTTTAAATGAGGACAACCAGTGACATCTAAAGTTGTTAATTGGTCATAATAACCCATCCAAGAAGATAAACTAGCATTGATATCTGTGATATTATTACCTGATATTATCAAAGATGTTGCTTCTATATAATCTTGTAATCTTAATGAGGTTACAGGATTATCACCTATGATAACCGAAGTCAATGGATAGATTGATTCAATATTTAATTCTTTTACATGTTTAAGTTTAGATATATCTATTGTTGTTAGATTATTATATGCTAACCTTAAAACTTCAATTTGAGGAAATTGTTCTATTCCTTCAATTGATTCAATACCGTAGTTGCTCCAGCTGGTACCATCTAAATCAAGAATTGTTTCTTTTAGTCCTTTTTCTAATATTTCACATTGACTATTATCTTCTTCTCCTAATACAATCCAACCTTCAGCAGATAAGGCTTCTCTGAAATTTTTATCAGGAATTGTAGCCATAATAGGATTTGGATTTTGTTGTTTTATTGTAAGGGTTAGATCTATTTTTGTGTCTTTTAAGAAATAAATATCACTTCTTCTTGAAGCCATTGCTTCTGATACATGGAAAGTAAGGGTCTGTTTTTGTAAACCATCAACAGTTTCTCCCTTAGTAGTTTCTTTCAATTGAATCCATTCCGGTAACTCTCCCAGCTGATATTCTATGTTCGTTTTAATATTAAATTGTATGTCGCATTCTGATAAATCAGTTTCTTTGTATTCTTCTCCATCCGACAATATTCCGTCTAATTGAGCTTGTTGTATATTAATAGAAACAGATCTATTTTCACTTGTAATTTTTAAAGTAGAACTGCGTGATATATAAGTATCATTCGCATTAGCTTCTAGTACAAGAGTTCCTTTTCCAAAAGCTGATTCAAAACTTGAAACTTTTAGCCATTGATTCCCGTTATCGGAAAATTCATAGGATAAATTAGTTATATTGGTAGATAAGGAAATATTGATTGTATTCTTATCTGAATTTATAGATACATTATCTTCTGATAAAAGCTCTAACTTCATTGTTGGATTAGAAATAACAACAAGTTTCTTTACATTAGAGCCAGCAAATATTTTATAAGTATTTTCTAATTCTTTATCTGTTTCATTTGCTTCCACCTTAAAAGTTAAGGTTTGGCCGCTTTGACCTTTATTGCTAGAAGGAGTAGCCCATTCTACTTTAGGACCTACTAAAGTCCAATCTTCAGAACTTTCTATAGTTACTTCTAAATCCCCTCCCTGAGGTCCGGCCGATAAGGTATCAGCAGATAGGACGACAAAGTCTTCATTAAGATTTAGATTTTCATTGGAGTCATCATTAGAGCAACTGTATAATAGTCCAATAGTTGCTAATATTATGAGTATTTTTTTCATATGCAATTAAATTAAATAATTACCTAGAATATTGGGTTGTATCATTTTTCTTGTAGTAAAAAGTTGGATATTTTACTTCTTGGTTATAAAGTCCCCTCGATACATTTTGTATACGGTATACTTGACTTGCATATAATGAAGGATCTAATGCAAACCACATATAGAAACCGTAGCCGTCTTCTTTCACACTACGTGCATAATCTTCACTTGTATCCCCATATCCTCGTCTTAATTCGACAGACATTCCTGCACATTGTTTTTGGGTCATACCTGTCATTGGGCGTGTTGGTTGAGCATAGTCTGCAACTACGATATCTACAAAATTATTAGGGGTAATTCCATATACCGATGGACAATTTGATTCAAGACTTCCAAAATAGTAAACTGTTACATATTTATCAGGCATTGCTTTTTTGGTTTCGTATAATAATTTTGCACCTGCTTCTGATGATTTATAGGTTAACCAAGGATTATCTAAGTTTGGATAATTAGAATATTCATCATCAAAATTAACTCCATCTAAATTATATGCATTACAGATTGCTGCAAGTTCACGTGCAAACTCTTTACAGCCCATATCAGATAGCTGACATACTCCTGCTTCATCATGATTTCCAAGAACTCCAAGTAACACTTTTATACCGCGTTTTCTTAATGGTTGTAGATATTGCTCATTATTGTCTAATAGAAATTGAACATTCGGGTTGTTGTATACATATACTCTGCCCGTTTCTGCATTCCAGTTAATATTTGCTGCAAAAAGCACAACATAGTCAAAGAATAATTTTCCATCTTCTCGAATGAATTCAAGTGCATTTAATGGATTTGTATCATTCACTTCGAAATATAGAAAATTTTTCACAGCATCAGCTCCTTTGTCACAATCTGCTTCATTATGATAGTTTTTGATTAAGTAAATACAATGACTTGTAGAGGATAAGGAGATACCTTCTGTTGTAGTTGTTATCTTTAAGGGTAGCACATAGGTTGTTCCTTCCTCTAAATCTGTACTTGCTGGTTGAATTGTTAAATTAACAGCTAATGATTGTTTTTCATCAGGTGCCATTAGAATATTAGCTTCAGAAGCGCCATCTAAAGAAATCAGATTTTGAGGGAATAGCTTAAAATTGGTTCCGTGTTGTGTATTGTATTCATTTAAGTATTCTGCATCATAAGAAATGGCAAAATCAACTCCTTTCATTGGAGCTTTTGTCAGGTTTACACAAACAGAGGTTATGCATTCTTTCGTTCTAAGTTCTATAATGTTATTGGAAAGTCCACTATTTTTATCTTTTAGTGAAGCTTCAAGTTTTCCTATATTATTATATGAACTTTGATTTACGCTACCGACTACTAAATCATCTTCGCATGAAGTGAAAAGCAGCGATCCACATATTAAGACTAATGAAAATATTATTTTGTTCATAATTTTAAGATAAGGGGTTATTATTTTTCAGGCAAAGAAACTTTAGTCCATGTCAAATCATTTTCAGCAGTAATATTATTACCATTGGCTGTATAATCTTTTACTTGTTTTCCTGTGCCTTCATTAAATTTCCAATAAGCGACTAATCCTTCTGTTGATGGATCTACGTCATACATACTTGAAGCAATTTGTTCAGGAGTTCTTTGTATACTCCAAACTCGAAGTTCTGAAATTTCTCCATCAAGCCAACGGTCATCATTCCATGCTTTACCAACATAACAATCTCCATTGGTTAAGTTAACTGTACCCGATGCTTTTGAGTCTCGAGCCACTTCTTGTCCATTTGTATACATAATTCTATCACCCGTGGTTGCATCCCATACTGCAGCAACATGTACCCATTGGTCTACAGGTAGTCCTAATTCAGAATTTCCAGCAGGAAAATTGCCATTGGAATTTACCATTTGTACCTGATTTTGCGGAAATCCTGCATCACCAATACGAATGAGGAATTTTCCTTCAATACCGAAAATTGTACTCATTGCTTCTCCTTTTAAGTCATTAGATGTCCCAAAATCTCGTACTCTGATTAAAGCTTCTACTGTGATAGTTTTCATGGAACGTACCAAGTCTGGAGTATTCCAGTTGACTGGTAAATTGTTCTGGGCTATATCAGCTACTACATTAATTAAAGAAGCACCTTTGAAAATGAAATATGTCTTTGTTTTTGATGATAACACATCTATACCTTGTACATCAACCAACTCTATAGGCATTACATAAATGAGGTCACGATCTAGTCTTTCTAATCCTGTAAAAGTAACTGTTACAGGAGCAGATGTTGTACCTCCAACTTTTATTTTAGCTTCAGGATTCTCAATAATGCACATGTCTGATGGCAAAGGTTGAGCTTCTGCATTATAAATCATATTGTAGGTACTTGTTAAGGCTGGATTTGCTATAAATTTTCCTGTAATAGTTTCTGTTGCTTGTAAGGCTGTTGCAACAGTCAGTTCTCGTGTTTCTGTTACATTTTCAGAACCTGATTTAAAAACAAGTTCTTCTACGGGAGTTTCTACATTGATAAACAGTTTATTGTCAAAGTGATGCTCCTCTACGTCATTTGTATTACAGCTGATTAAAACGGTTGCCATACAAAAAGTGATAATATTTAATTTAAAGAGTTTCATAAATTGTCTATTAATTTAAGGGTGACGGATTCATTATAGAAATAGCTTCTTTAATGTTTTTATAATTGCTTTTTACACCAAAATAATAATCATTTTGAGAGCGAGAAATACATAGTCCAGTTTGAACGAAATTATTATTATTATTACTGATAACGGCTAATGCAGCACCTTTTACTGCGTACATTGGACTCCCATTTTCTTGGGCTTCAAAATAACCTGTTTGGTCTTTGCTATCTGTAAGTGAAGGAATGGTGACTCCATATATTATACGGCCAGTTGGAACACCTTCAACTAATGCCATATTTGTGGTAAACAATATGTCTTCACGATTTACTGCATCAACAACAGGGATGATTATAAAATTTGTTTTTTGTAATAAACTCTTGTCGTAAAGAAGATTTTGAGGTTTCCCTTCAAATATAAAAGTTGCATTAACATTTGTATTCTTCCATGCTTCAATTTTTCCAAAGAATATTTGCTGGCGTGCTTCTAACTGACTCTTTTCAGTTTCAGAAAGCGCTAATGGATCTATACCTGAATAGATTACGTTTATTCCATCATATTTATATTTAGAGAATAATCCTAAATAGTATTCCATTCGTTGTTCGCAAAACTCTAGGAAACGATCGGTTGTCATTTCTTCTTCTCCAGTATTCTCGTCTTGGACTTTTGTGTCTTCTTCTGGCGTTTCTTCATTTTCAAGCATAGCTTCATACTCTTTTTCTATGATAGAATAATCTATAGAATAAAGGGTATGCGTTCCTTTTAGACGTATTTTTTGCATATCATCAATGGTAACAGCATTAAGATTGTCTGCATTATTTAATATAACAAAATCAATACTATCTGGTAAGGCTGTAATACGCTCTCCTTGACCTGCAGGATCTGTTTCTTTATTGTCAAATTTTACAATGGTTACTTTATGTTCACTCTTTTTATATTCATTTAAGGAGCTGATATAGGCTTCATAAAGTGCCGGATTTTCTTCTTCTAAAGTTGGTGTTTTAATATTTAAACTTTCTGTTTCTGTCCAGTCTGAGCAAGAAAACAAAGCCATTGTAGCAATTACTGCAACTATAGATCTTTTTAACGGATTGTATTCTTTAATTTTCATAGAATTCATAATTAATAAGTTCTCTAAAATTAATTGTTTCTTGGTTTACAAGCCCACCAAACGTCTACGCTCATGTTGTCAATTCCTTTTAAATATTGGTTGACTGCATTTTGTACGTTTTCAGTATTGCTTGTATATTCTTCTAGTGGATATGGCATACGACGGACACCACGATTGCTGTTGACTATACCTCCACTAAGATTACCTTCCGTTGTTGCAGGTATTAATTTAGGATATCCTGTACGGCGATAATCGGCCCATGCTTCGTTTCCAAGCATCCAGTTGGCAATCCATTTCTGAGTAATAATTCTTTCTTGTTTTTTTTCTAAGTCAGCATTTTCGTCCCATTTTATGGTTATATCTGATATGGTTGATTCATGTGAATTAAGACCTGCTGGGTCTGTATAGTTTTCTGGAACGCTTGTTCCGTCTTCTATATATTGTTCATATCCACTAACCCCTAATTGCTCAAAAGAAAGTCTGATTCCCTCATTATAGAAGTCCTTAGCTTCACCTCCCATATTAAAACCGAAGATAGCTTTCCCTTCTGCACGTAAGAACGCTATTTCTGCTGCATTCATCCACATAACGGGTGCTGAAGCTGAAATGTTAACTCTTGAGTATTTTGAAAAGTAACTATCGGCTTTTTTCATATTAATGCCCCTGCGTAGGCCTACATATTCTTTTCCACTCCATCCTGAAGGTTCGAAATATGAAGCACGACGGGGATCGTTATATCCATTCATGTAACAAACGATATCAGCTGCAACATGTGTATCACCTCCTGTTTGTTCTTCATTGTATCTTACCGCTGTGTAAAGAGGGTTACTGATTGTACTAAAATAATTCCAAGCAGCATTATCTTCATTTTTGGTAATAACACCGAATTCCTGTGTGATTGCACTTTCTGCCATTTCTCTAGCTTTGTTTATATCTGCATAAGCAATGCGAATGGCTAGACGTAGTTTTAAGGAATTGGCGAATTTGATCCATTTTTGAACATCTCCACTATAGACGTAGTCAGCTGTTGGAACAAGTTTAGCATCACTATTAGCTGTCAATGTTTCAATGGCACCGTTCAGCTCTTCAAAGAATTTATTATAGACATCTGCTTGAGAATCATATGGGGTTGTGATCTTACCGTCTTCTCCAATTTGGGAATAAGGTATTGCTCCATAAGTATCGGTGACACGACTCATTGCTGCAACTTTTATAATTTGAGCAATTGCATATGGCACTGGGTTCTCCGTAGATTCTGAAACAATTTTTACAGCGTTGAGATTGGTATATAAGGTTGGTATAATGCGGTCGCTCATCATAAATACACGGGTCCAGTCATTCTTTGCATTATAATTAGAGATTGTGTTAGACCATCCTGAATTAGAATCGGCAAAGTATCCTCCCATCGGACCTCCCAATAAACAATCTGTGAATTGGGCTGTATTTACATCAGATGAAATAACGGTACTGGCAAGGTTACTCATTGCTGAACCTAAGGCATAATCATCTGGATTTAAATCTCCTGGTTGATATGGGTTGGAATTTATATCAAAATATTTATCTGTGCATGAAGTGGCAGTTAAAAGTAAAGCTCCAACTACAAACTTGTTGATTATATATTTTTTCATACCTATTAATTGTTAAAATTTAAAGTTCAGGTTAAATCCAATATTACGTAATGCAGGCATCATGAAATAATCGATTCCCTGATAAAAATTGTCTGTAGAGGCAATACTTTCTGGATCGAATGGAGCTTTATTATAGATCATCCAAAGATTACGACCTACCAAAGATACTCTGATGTCACATATGTCACGCAGCCATTTTCTTGGGAATGTGTATCCTATAGATACCTCCTGTAAGCGTACGTTTGTAGCGGAATAAGTGTAATATTGTGGAACGGATGTGCCACCACCAATTACATTATACCAGGTTTCTGGATTTATATGATCATTATCATTTATTATGACATATCCTTGGTCGCGGGCTGTTGCTGTAGCTTCGGAAACGCCAAAATAATCAAGCATAGCTTGAGTACGAGAGAATACAATGCCACCTAAGCGTGCTGTAACTAAGAAGCCGACGTTGAAATTCTTCCAATTAAAGTTATTTCTCCATGATAGATTACCTTTAGGTAATACACTTCCTAATTTTATGTAGTTATTAGGATTACTGATTGTTTCTGTTGCTATCTGACCATTAGCATCTACATATATTTTCCCATTGGCATCACGTTGCAAATCAATCAGAGAGTATAAATCTCCCATGGTTCCACCTTCTCTCAATAAGAATTTAGCTTCACCTAATCCACCCATATCTAATGTAGAAATAGATATTGGTTCACCTGTTGCTGGATTTATAGCGTTATCAGCTAATTCCAAAATTTTATTTCTATTCATAGAGTAGGTGAGACCTGTTTCCCATGTGAAGTTGTTCCAAGTATTTTTATATCCTAACGAAAGTTCAAGACCTTGATTTCTGACAGCACCAGTCTGAAGATAAATGGCTGAATATCCATTTACTGGTAGTTCTGGATTAAATGTCTGATTCATTGTCTTGGCATTATAATATGTTATGTCAAGATCAAAACTTTTCAAGAATTTCATTGTCAAACCTACTTCGAAAGAGTTTGTTCTTTCTGGTTTTAGGTTATATGCTGGATATTGGGTGGTGTTACTCCACTGTCCTGATCCTCCTACGGGATTCCACTCATAACGTGGATTAGCCAAATATCTAGCAAATGGGTTACCTACAGATGCCCACGAACCACGGATCTTCATGTATGATAAGTAATCCTTGTTTAAGTTAGGCATGAGCTCTGATAAAACTACAGAAGCACCGATTGACGGATAGAAGAATGATTTGCTTACTGATTTGGGACCAGCTAATTGTGAGGGCCAATCATTACGTCCTGTTACAGTTAAATAATAGGTACTCTTATAACCGATTTCGGCAGATGCAAAAATTGATTGTGTTTGTTCACGCCATCCTTCATTTAAGCGTTCGGTATTTTTTGCACTTAGGTTTTGGATAACGAACCAGTTTGTTAATCCGACAGGCTCTCCTGTAAATGAGTCGGAACCGTCTGCAATAGGCCCGCGTACTTTCATCAAATCATAACGTAAGTCTGAGAAAGAGGCTCCTAAGTTAGCTTGCAAGCTCCAATCTTCACCGAATGTTTTATTAATATTGATTAGAAAATCTGCATATAGTTGCTTATCTTCTGATTTTGATTGTCCATACAAGCCACGACTTGACTTTTCTGTCAACTGAGTATTGGTTGTTGCATAAAATTTTTCGGTATAATTGGTTGATGTATTATCTAAGCGGACACGACCAGCTATGTTTAACCAGTCAAAAATTTGATAACTTAAACCAGCGTTTAGCATGTAACGGTCTTTCTTGTTTTCGCGTAAGTTTCGATAGTTAATCCAATAAGGGTTCTGCATCGCAATAGCAGCATCCCCAACAGGCCAATATTGGGTATAAATTTTGCGAGCAGGGTCGTAGCGTTCGTACATTTTGATATCTTCCCAATCATAGCCTCTCGGTATTAAATATGCTCCAACAAGAGGATTGTTATAGGTACCTTGATTTGTCATGTTTCGGTCGTTCTGAAGAATATAACTTGCACTGACATCAAGTTTCATTTTGTCATTGAGGAATGATGTTGTATTACGGACTGTAAAGTTGTAACGATTATATTTATTATTAGGAACAATGCCTTTGGAGTTTACAGCAGCAGCAGAGGCATAAGTTTGATTTTTTTCTGTTCCCGTTGAGAAAGAAATGCTTTCTGTTCCAGTAATTCCTGTCTGGAAATAATCGTCTTTGGGAGAATAATTGAAGGCATTAGCTTCAGTTAGTTTACCTCCCCAACTTAAGATACCAGAGTCGCTTAATACGCCTCCAATTCCAGTACCATAGCGATTTTGAAATTCGGGCATGACGAATGGTGAAGAAAATTCAGTATTGCTGTTTACAGTAATGCTCATTTTCCCTTCCTTTCCTTTTTTGGTTGTGATAACAATAGCACCGTTTGCTGCATCAGAACCATAAAGTGCTGCAGCAGCTGCACCGGTCAGTACAGACATTGATTCGATATCTTCTGGATTGATATCTGCAATGGGTTCGGTTGCTCCTTGTGAGTTAAACTCTGTTCCTCCTTTATTACTTCTGCCAGAAAAGATAGGGACACCGTCAATTACATAAAGAGCATTTGATGATTGCATAATGGATTTAGTACCACGCATTACAACTTTCGATACACCACCAATACCTGAAGAGGAAGCATTAATATTAACACCCGCAACTTTTCCACTTAAAGAATTAACGAAGTTTACATCTTTATTAGTTGTAATGTCTTCAGCGTTTACTTGCTGTACATTATATGACAAGGCTTTTTCTGAACGTTTGATACCTAATGCTGTAACAACAACTTCTTCCAGCACTTCAGTATCTTCTTTCATTGTAATGTCAATTACATTTTTACCTGCTACTGACATTTCTACAGTTTGGTACCCTACATAAGAATACTGCAGCACTGCAGCATCGGGTACTGACAATGAGTAGTTACCGTCAAAGTCAGTGATAGCACCGTTAGTTGTGCCTTTTTCAATTACTGTTACACCGATTAATGGTTCTCCTTTCGCATCTATGATTCGTCCGGTTACTGTTTTGGTCTGCTGTTGTGCAGCTTTTAATGATGTTGACGAAGCGGAAGGAGAAGTAGAAGCTTTTGATAAATATACAACATTCTCATCAACTCTGTAGCTAATGCCTTTACCAGCCAATGCGGTATTTAAGACTTCTTCTACGGAAGCGTCTTTTACATTAACTCATTAGTGTCCCGTTAAAATCGGGACGAATTAAATATTAATCAAACAACCCCGGGAAAAGGGGATTTAATTGCTCTTTGACATCATTGAAATTAGTCTTATTGAACAACTCTTGTAAAGGTGTTTTATCCGTTAATGAAATGCTCAAAATCTGTAGGACCTCATAGGTCGAACGGCTTAAGTGCAAATCATGTTGGATAATAGCTACCAAACAATAAGTGATAATAGCCACACTTATCTGAATACGGACTGCGTTTTCTGTGGTGCCCCAGAACCTTTTGATTTTAAGGTGCTGCTTCAACCATTTGAAGAACAGTTCTACAAGCCATCTCTTTTTATAGAGATTAGCTACATCAAGTGCAGATATATGTTTGGCATTTGTCAGGAAGGTAAATTCACGATCATCTTCTTCATCATAGAACCTGATAATCCTGAATGATTCCGGATACTTCTTTTCAGAGGTATATCCTGATAATTTCACTTCAGCATCAGATAGTATATTCTTTGGTAGTCTGCGTTTCCATTTGCAGAACTTAAATTTAAGATTCGACTTGGCTCTTACGACAAAGAAAGAGCCAGTAAGATGAATCCGATATAGTTCCTTAAACGAATCATACGCTCTATCAAAAATATAGTATGCATTTGGTTCATAATGAATTGCAGACATTGCTGTTGAGTCATGTTTTGAAGCTGTGGTTACTGTAAAAAAAGCCGGAACCTGAGCCTCAATGTCATAAAGGACATGTGCCTTGACTCCACCTTTTTTACTTCGAAATTTAGCCCAAGGAAATGTTGCCAAACATAACGGAATGGTGGTTGAATCAAAAGCGTACTTCTTTCCTTCGATATCCAGAATATGAGTAGCTCGTTTATCACTGGCTTCTTTCATCATGAAGAATGCAAAATCTTCAAAGATTCTGTAATCCCTATTTTGGTTAGCTGATGCAAGTGTGGTTTTGGCCAAGGGTTCACGACCCAATCCCAAATGATAACACTTGGCTTGATGTGCTTCCAATGCAACAATCAGGTCGCGTAGGCTCTCACGATTGCTTAGCTGTCCGACATCATAGCAAGAAGCTGGTTCCAGCAAGTGAAATGTTTGACGTAACGATTTCCATCGTATTTGTCCACGATTCTTCTGAATTTATTGTTGTTCAAAAACTCTACCAATTGAGCGAAAACATATTTGTCTTGATTCATTTGAAGCCATTTGATTTGGTTTCAAAGGTACAATTTCAAATCGTCGCGCTTTACAAATAGAGTATAATAAGCTATATTTCAGTTATTTCAAAGAACTATTTATCCACTTTTACGGGACAGTAATGACATTAACTGATGAGATTGGAGTATCTGCCAAATCATCATCATAAAAGAATTGATACTGAGATTGTGATTGAATTTGCTTAATCATTGTCCCCAGTTGGGCATTGGATAAAGCAATATTCAACTGCGCTGACGCAAACTGTGAAGGCACAGCAAATAGCGTCGACAGCAATAACGCCCGAAGTAATTTTTTCGAGCACTTGCAAGAGTTTTTGCTTCTCATACCTGCTTTTTTAAGGTTATACATTAAGTTATTTAATTTATTTCGTTTTTATATATTCTTGAACGAATAAAATTCGACTATATAACAAGTATACCTATGAAAAACACTTACTCTTACAAAGATATTTTTGAGAATTTTTCTACTTTTTTCTTATTCTTATGTGGCTTTTTCTGACTTTTTTGCCCTTTACGTCCTTATCCAAAGCCAAAAATGTATCTAATTGTTGTTAAATAAGTAGATTTATCTTTAATTGATTATGTGTTGTGAAAGGTAAAAACTACGGTTAAAATCTTTTGGAGGAATGCTTTTGTCCCTCCTTTATAAGATTTATCTAGATGTTTTCTGAAAAGTTATATAAAAGACCCCGGATTGGGTACAAAAAATTAAACTTTTGTACCTGATCCGGGATATATAAGGATTAATAGACATCTAATGATATTTTTTGAGGACTTTCTTTGGGGCTTTCAGGAATATTTTTTCCATTAACTGAAGATTGGGTAAGGTTTATACATTCAGTATTCATCAAATAATAAGGATATTGTGCCTCTTTTACATGGAAGTTATCAATGTTTATGTTGCGGATTTTATATTCTTCATTGCCGTCCATAAAAATTGCATAGTTATCAGCTGTGCCGGCGCTTACATTACTTATCTGAAAATCTTCATAAAGTGCCTGATGATTTCCACCACGGAAGCCGAAATAATTTGTTTCGAAACGTAGAATGGCTCCTTTTGCTCGTTCTACCGTAATGCTGTCAACGACAACATTGCGTATATATCCTCCTCGGTCCCGATTTGATTTGAAGTAAATAGCATTTTTTACGGTTCCAATTTCTATATTGTTCATATATACATCAGATGCTCCTCCAGACATTTCACTACCAATACAAAGTCCATTACATTCCGAGTGAAAAATACAGTTACGGATTACAATATTACGTGAAGGACGTCCTATATATCGTCCGTCGGTATCTCGTCCGGATTTGATGGCGATAGCGTCGTCTCCCGTACGGAAGGTACAGTTTTCAATCAGGACGTTAGTTGTCGATTCCGGATCACATCCGTCATTATTCGGAAAGTGACTGTCTATGGTGACTCCGCGTACTATCACATTGTCACAATATACAGGATGGATTGTCCAAAAAGGAGAATCTTTAACAGTAATTCCCTCTATCAGGACACGTGAGCATCCATAAGGCTGTATGCAAGAGGGGCGTAGAACGGTACCTTCTCCAAAAATACGTTCGTGTACAGGTACTAGTTTATCTCCCATTTCACGGAGCCGGTCACGATCGTTGGCTTCTATTTTACTCCATGCTGCAAATTCAAGTCCTCCTTGTGCATCGATTGTTCCTTTTCCTGTGATAGCAATATTATTAGCATGATAAGCATAAATCATAGGTGAATGTCCATAAAGTTCTGTTCCTTCCCAGCGAGTGAGGACAACGGGAAGAAAATCGGAAGATTTACCACTGAATTGCAGGTATGCTCCCTCTGCTAAATTCAGATTGACATCACTTTTCAGATGTAACGGACCATTAAGGAAATAATGTCCTTCTGAAATCTTTACTGTTCCGCCTCCTGCAACCGAACAAGAATCAATTACTGCTTGAAGTAAAGTCCGTGCACAGCTTGTATCTTGAGGTACATTTATCATAAATGTTCTGTCAGGAAATGAAGTGAGTGCGATATTGTTGATGATTTCCTCTTGAGGAGTAGGGGAAGCAATGGGTTGTTGTGGAGAACCGCATGCTGCGAAGATGCCACTACCCAGTACAAAAAGATATTTTACTAGTTTCATAATTGTTTATTATTTAATGTTTGTTTTGTATAGAAGGTCCGTCGTGTTCATATTGGAACCAGTCGAAAGCAACTTTTCCGTCAGCAGACTGGGTGTTATAACAATAGAGTCCAATCCTTACACCTTTCCAGTTGCCGAACTTCATATTGAAAGAAGTGCCTATTTCTTTGTATGATTTGCCATCTTGACTAGCTAGAAATTGATAGTTATTTTCCTTTGCGTCAGCTTCCAGACGTAAATAAATGTCTTCTCCAGAAATAGTTTCTTTTTGTTTTATGATACCGTCTTTTTCAAAATACAAAAATGTTTTGCCGTTCTGTTTTGCGATACCAATAAGATAATTTTCCTTACCTATGCAAGCCAGGCCGCAATACTGTCCTTCTGCTAGTTCTGTATAAATCATTTTTGTAGTTGCTGTTCCTTTGTATCCCATCGTTTTCTGTGTCAGTGTATTACGGGCTTGTTTAAAGCTACTGGCTCTTAATGCATGAAAGGTAAGCATTCCTTTTTGCTCGGTAAGCGACCATGCTTTATTTTCAGGATTATGGTTGAACTGCCATTGCAAGGATAGCTTTTCCGAAGAAAAGTCATCATCAGTTTGTGGGACTGTTATAATGCTCTGTTTACCAGTACGTGGTTTAGTCCAAACGGTTACAGGTTCACCGATGCCATTCATATCCATATCTACACCGATAACTGGCCAGCCATTTTTCCAGTGCATAGGTTGCAAATGTACCACTCTGCCCAATGGATTGTATTGTTGAAAATGAAAAAAGAACCATTCTCCATACGGAGTATCTACCATTGCTCCCTGATGAGGCCCGTTGATATTTGTGCTACCTTGTTCTAAAATAACTTTTTTCTCATATGGGCCATATATGTTTTTTGAGCGTAAAATAGTTTACCATCCTTCGGAAACTCCTCCCTCTGGTATACTTAAATAATAATAACCATTGATTTTATGTATTTTAGTTCCTTCTGCTACAGGTCCTGTGTATACAGTTCTTCCTTCATCGAGCAATTTGGTCCCGTCTGGACTCATCTTATGAATAATGATAGGCCCTGCACCATGAATACTTCTTCCAAGATATGCTTGCCCATCATCATCCCAAAAAGGACAAGGGTCTTCCCACTTTTCTACATGACAGACATTTACTAACGGACTCCATGGACCAGCAGGGTTTGTAGCATTCGACATAAATAATCCTTCGTCTGGGGTACAAAAGAAAACCCAGAACTTTCCATCATGATGACGGATTGAAGGAGCCCATGATCCTCCGGCATAGTGTTCGTTTGTATCCCACCCAGGAAAGTCGAAGCGTGAATATACTTGTGACAATAGTTTCCAGTTGACCATATCTTCAGATTCAAGGACTTGCATCCCTAAAAAATGGAAGTCGGATGCTACCATATAGTATTTATTTCCGACGCGGATAACATCCGGATCTGAGTAATCGGCATTCAGTATCGGATTTATATATGTTCCGTTGCCTTGATCTCCCCAGGTGTTAAGTGAAGTAGGAGAGGGAAGATAGGACTGTGCAAATGATACAATTGCACCTCCTATCCCAAATAGAAATAAAATAGTGTTTTTCATGTGTATTGTGTGTCTTATGATTAATATATATTCTCTAGTGACTGTATTATTTACTCCTTATATTATATATACTGATATTATAGTAAAATAAATTATAGCAGTCATTTATAACCTTTTCAGTGCTAGCTTAATTACTTTTTCTACAGCTGCATCAGGCTCTTCTTTTAATATTGCTGCCACTACCTTTTGTGATGGCGCTTGTGCAAATCCTAACATCGTCAATGCAGCTATTGCTTCTTCATAAATTTCATTGTTGGCGGTGATGCTAATAGGAGCTGATGTTGTTGATGTACCGATGTCTGTAGTTGAAATTTTGTCTTTTAAATCAACAATGATACGTTGTGCGGTTTTTAATCCGATTCCTTTGACGGTCTTTAGCAATTTATCGTTTCCGCTGCTTATTACATTACAAAGTTCAGAAGGTGTGAGAGCCGAAAGTATCATGCGGGCAGTATTTCCTCCTATACCTGATACGCTTATTAGTAACAGAAATAGTTCTCTTTCCTGCTTGGTAGCAAATCCATATAATATATATGCATCTTCTCTGATTGATTCATAAATATAAAGTTTGACTTCTTTTTTCCCCTGGATGGCAGAATAGGTGTTCAAGGACACATTAATACCATATCCTAAGCCGTTACATTCAATGACAGCCATTGCTGGCGTGATTTCGGTAAGTTCTCCTTTGATATATTCAATCATATTTTTCTGATAATTTATTGTTTTAATACAAAAATAGGCATAAGAAAGTTATAAATTGTAAGTTTGTGCAGATTTATTTCAAAATCACTGCCACAGTGTTTGTTTAGAATTGTTCTAATTTTGTATTTTTGCGGTGTTAAAATATAGAATTAATTCAATAGTTCGTTAAAAATTCGCCAAGCCTAAGCGGCTCTGGCAGTAAATAAAATGAGTTCTTTGAAAAGTTTGTCAATAACTTGCGGGTCTGGGTTAATCCCGAACACGCAAATAAATCGTTCAAGCATATAAGCATTGTGTATGAAAGACTTGCAAGAGGATATGGAATAGGCTATTCCGAGCCTCTTACATGCCGCTTTGGCCAAGTTGACAGCTGCGAGCGATGCATTGAAGTGAAAATCCAACTTCCTGAAGTCGGTTGACTGGCAGTTGGTGATTCCTGCATGCTGCTTGCCATCTCTAAAGCAAAATTCCAGTTGGAACCTGGTTCTGTAATAATCCAGCACCTCACGTCCATCCATGGAATCGTCTGTAGAGAAGTAAAGCTGCCACTTGTCTGTCCTCCCGTCCATCGGATACCAGACGGCTAAGGAAACATACCTTTTGAGAGCTTTTGCATATACCCTCAATCCGTATAGCTTTCCTTTGTTCACCTCGTATTCCTTGCACCGGGTCAAATCCAGATTGGCAAAGTCAATCCTGCCGTCAAACCACTTGGGATGACCACGTTTTCCTGTTTTCTGCTCCAATGTCGGATAGTACAGGATTACGTCATTCCGAAAGCGGCTGATGACATGGAAATCGTTCTCACACATAGGTGTTATGAATGTTTCCTTGGAAAAGAATGCGTCTGCAACCACCGTTCTGGACAGGCTCTGTAGCTTGTCTTTTCTACTGATAAGATAGCTGCTGTACCAGTCAACGAGGCTCTTGTCCATATTATCCAAGGTCTTACAATCCGGCGTCTGAATGGAACCTAAAGTCATGCATTCATGATTGTCGATGTCAATGACACCGATGCCCATGATTTCCAGTCCACGCTTGTATTCTCCTGCACAACCAGACCAGAAGTAACCTATCCAAGGTGTCTTCTTGCCTGATTTGGGAATATAGGAAGGATCGATGGCGATGGCTTTTCTTTTGCCTGTGAGATGCTTGCTGATGATAGAGCCGTTGAACGCAAACCAGTCGAAAGTTTCATGCTCAAAAAGGTTACGATAAGTCTGTTCTGAGAAACAGCCATATCTGCCCAATTGGAGGAAGTTTATACGATCCGGGATGGCCATGAATAATTTCATGGTGTCCATGAACGTTTTTTCAAAAGGTTTTTGTATATTCGCTACTGATTTGAGAGCCGACAGGCACTCGGATTGGTATTGCATAAGGAGTGTTTCTTTAGTCATAATCAGAAGAGTTCAGAGACTTCTAATTTACTAAGAAATAACGAATCATGCAATACTTTCATCCTTTATTATCAGCATGTTAGCTCTCCTTTTTCAGCACATTTCTTCATGCTTAACCATTCGTTTTTGACAACATTTCAATGACCTCTTTAGTGTTTCCGAACCAGCTTTTGCCGGTTCTGTTGTTTAACTTTTAATCTTTCGGTAAAAATTTACCGAAGTATTGCTATTTTTAATAAATGTTTTGATGTGAAAGATTGTGATTTCTGTTATGACTTCGGATTATATAATAATTGCGAATACAATAATAGGGTAATAATAGAAAGAAATAAGTTTAAAAAAATATTTGATATTTCTAATTCACACTTCAATAATGATAATATAATTCCAGTATCTATTTCTTACAATGAATTTTCATTGAAAGCAAAATTTGATGAAATATCATCAAATAGGGAAATAATTGTTGAAAAATGTATTTTTTCAGATGAAGTAGATTTTAGTGATTGCACATTCCGTAAGAAAATCGTAATCCTTAATTCCGCAACATAATTTGATAATTATTTTTATAAGTTCCTGAGCAACATTTTGTTGCCCAGGTTTTTGCCATGTCAGCGTTTTCACTTACCTAGTGTTGCGAATCCAAAGACAAAGAAAACCGCACAGGCATGGCAAAGGTAGCATAAAATCCGAAAGACTCACTCTTTTGGAGCATATTTCCAATCATGGAGCATTTACTTCCCTT
>NZ_DS981453.1:32417-52320 GCF_000154845.1 Phocaeicola coprocola DSM 17136
AACACAGGGCAATTGAAAAGAGGGCGGGGAGTAAGACGTTGACTTTGACCTTCAGTTTCATTGAAGCGGAGATGTACGATTGAAATTCCACGTACAAGAAATTTCTTGGTTACAGGTCCGGTGTGGCCGTTATCGGCGACATGATTGTAGGCATAGAGAACAGCGACGGCAACACCAATGTACGCTTTCACCAGAAGGACACGCTAAAGAGGATTTTGGAGAGACTTGAAGAGAAGAAGCTGACAGTCAAACGCTTCAGGACCGACTGCGGCTCATGCTCTGAAGACATTGTGGATGAGGTCAGGAAGCATTGCAGGACATTCTACATACGCGCCAACCGCTGCTGCTCGCTCTATGATGACATCTTCGCGCTCAGAGGGTGGAAGAAGGAAGAGATAAACGGCATCGTGTTTGAGTTGAACTCCATTCTCGTTGAGAAGTGGAAGGGCAAACCGTATCGCCTGGTAATCCAGAGACAGAGACGCATGGGCAGTGGACCGGACCTGTGGGAGGGGGAATATACATACCGCTGCATCCTGACCAACGATTACGAATCATCCATGAGGGACATCGTGGAGTTCTATAACATGCGCGGTGGCAAGGAACGCGTCTTTGATGACATGAACAATGGGTTTGGATGGGACAGACTGCCTAAATCCTTCATGGCGGAAAATACCGTGTTCCTGCTCCTGACGGCACTGATACGCAATTTCTACAAGGCCATCATGCAAAGGATTGAAGTGAAGAAGTTCGGGCTCAAGGAAACCAGCCGTATCAAGACGTTTGTCTTCAAATTCATTTCAGTACCTGCCAAGTGGATTAAGACCGCAAGGCAATGTGTGCTGAATATCTACACCGACAACCATGCATATGCAGAAGCCTTCAAAACTTCTTCCGGATGATTTACATCACTTGATGGCCACTGATTGCGTATTGCCTCAAGTCGCTTTATGGGGTAAGGGGATGGTATGCGCATTGAAACGGACGCGAGGACTTAATGGTTATCTTACGAATCAAAAGTCCATTTCTCTTTATGTAGGTAGCACTTCGGGAATGGAGTTGCGGATTTAAGGGTAATAAAAGATTGTGTCTTTAAAAAAGGAATAATTTTTAATAGAACTTACTTTGTTAATGGTTTTTCATTTATAAACAATGATGTATGTGGATGTATAAATTTTGAGAATTGTGCTTTTGGAGGGAAGATTAAAATATTTCATAGCAAAGGTGAAATCTATGAGATAAATTTTACTGCATCCGTTATTAAAGGACTTTTAGAATTGAATAGTTTGAGAAGTGGTATTTTTTTGTCAGAGGATTCATCTATCAAACTTAATAATATATTTGTTGAACCTAATGGTTATCTAATTATACGTAATATAAATGAGAAACATAAATTCACTGGTATAATTAATTTTACTGATGCTAATTTGTTAGGAAATGTTGTTTTGAAAAATATTTATCTAAAAAGATTCTTATTGACAAATGCGGTAATGGTAGGAGGCTTTTTTACAGAACATTTATATTTTAAGGAAGAGTCAGATAGCCAAACATATGTACGATTGAAAGATGAAGCTCTAAAAAATAACAATTCTATAAAGGCCATGCAATATAGAGAAAAGGAAATGTTATCATACAGTAAAGAACTGAACGCACAAATATCTTATGATAATATTGGAACATGGCTTACAGATAAATCCGTATTGTTCTTGAATACCATATCTAATAAGAATGGATTAAGTTGGTTAAGGGGTATTATTTTTACGATTTCGTGTGCTATAATTTTTTCTGGGTAATAAATTTTTTGGGCATTGAAAATGATTATCCCCGTTTTTTTGTTTTAGATTTGAAAACATTCCATTTTGAAGGAATCGGGGAAATTTGGAAGAGATTTTTGAATATGTTTTATTTAATTGATTTTAAAGAAAAATTTCAAGGAACTGAATTAAATGCAATTGGTGAAACCGTATTCTTTGCATCAAAAATCTTTATAAGTTATGGTATTTATCAAACTATAGTGGCCTTTAGAAAATTCAGTAAATAGATTTTATTAATATGATCAGTTGATTATTGGTTATAAACAAAAAAACTTTATTTCATTTTAAGCAAGTGATGTATGAAAGTACAAAATTACTTTTGTTGGTAAGAATACGGGTAAAAGACTCTATAGAAAGGATAGGGTTCTGAGAACTATTCAGAAATTATTAAATTTGTATATCTTTATGGTTTTGAAACACCTGAACAGCAGAAAGAACGAGCTATTCGAATTTCTCGAATAGTTAAAAATCAGGATAAAAATGGGAATTGATTATCATTTCCAAAATGAGGAATAGAAAAAGAAGAAAAACTGATTTTGGAAATGACAAATGGAAATGATATAATTAATTCGTTGATTTTCAGGAGTTGTATCAGCTCCAAATCAATGAATTAAAAGAGATAAGACAAAAAGAAATACACATCAGTATGCTAAAGGTACATCAGGTTGAAGCGGAGGAAATTAGTTTAGGTGTCGGTATAAACAAAATGAGAAATAATAACTTTTATCGTAACTTCTCTCATAGTAACTGTTCGTGAGATGGTTGAAATGTTAGTCCATCACCTGAATATTCTCCCTTATTCCCTTCCATTCTTGTCGGATTTCATTATTTTTGCGATTATTTTGAGAAACACAATCTATGGCAATTTGGGACATATTCACAAAAAATAAAACATCACGCTATGCCATTGTAGACGTGGAGGTAGGACTGAAGGATCATAAAATTCATGATATAGGAGCTCTTCGGCAAGACGGTGCGACTTTTCATAAGGCATCAAAAGAAGAGCTGTTCGATTTCCTGAGGGATACGGATTACCTTTGCGGACACAATATTATTCATCACGATGCTCAGTATCTGTTTTCCGATAAAGCGTGTCGCTGGACGCTGGTCGATACGTTGTATGTTTCACCTTTATTATTTCCGGAACGTCCTTACCATCGGCTGGTGAAGGATGATAAGTTAGTATGCGACCAGATGAATAATCCGGTGAACGATTGTGAGAAGGCACGTGATTTGCTGCTGGATGAAATTGCCCGCTGGAATTCGTTACCTGATGAAATACGGAAAATTTTTGCTTCGTTGTTGAAAGGTAAGGAAGAATTCGACGGCTTCTTTAGTATGGTGAAGGCTGAACGGGTGAGCTGGGGATTGTCTGGACTGATACGCCGTCTGTATGAAGGAAAAATCTGCGAGCATGCCGACGTAGATATGTTGGTCCGGCAGTATCCTTGTGAAATGGCCTATGCGCTGGCACTGATTGATACTACCGATTATCGTTCTGTAACACCGGGATGGGTGCTCCGCAATTATCCGGCTGTGGAATATGTGATGAAACTTTTGCGACATACTCCTTGTTCGGAAGGGTGTACGTATTGTAATAGTCAGCTGGATGTACTTCATAGTTTGAAGGTGTTTTTTGGATATGACCAATTCCGTACGTATGGTGGAGAACCCTTGCAGGAACGGGCGGCCCGGGCTGCTATAGAAGGAAAGCCTTTACTGGCTATCTTCCCGACTGGAGGTGGAAAATCGCTGACCTTTCAGCTGCCGGCGCTCATGGAGGCACGTGCTGTACATGGGCTTACAGTCGTGATTTCTCCGTTGCAGTCACTTATGAAAGATCAGGTGGATAATCTGGCCGACAAGGGAATTACAGATGCTGTAACCATTAATGGTTTGCTGGACCCTATTACACGGGCACTTTCCATTCAAAGAGTACAGGAGGGAGATGCTTCGTTGTTGTATATTGCTCCGGAAATGTTACGTTCGAAGACCATTGAGCGGATTTTGATGATGCGTCATGTAGTAAGATTTGTTATAGACGAGGCTCATTGTTTTTCTTCCTGGGGACAGGATTTCCGGGTAGATTATCTTTATCTTGGAAAATTCATAAAGGAATATCAGGAAAAGAAAGGTTGCAAAAATCCTATACCGGTTTCCTGCTTTACAGCTACGGCTAAACAAAAAGTGGTTCAGGATATTTGTGATTATTTTAAACGGACTTTAAACTTGGACTTAGAGCTGTTTGCTTCTACGGCTTCGAGAACCAACTTGCGCTATTCGGTTATTCATGCAGAGACGGATGAGGATAAGTATGCTAAACTGAGAGAATTGGTGGCGGAGTCTACTTGTCCGACTATTGTATATGTGTCGCGGACACGGCGTACCAAGGAGCTGGCTTTGAAACTGACTCGTGATGGATATAAGGCGTTGCCTTTTAATGGAAAGATGGATTCGGACGAGAAGATTGCCAATCAGGATGCATTTATGAGTGACCAGGTACGTATTATCGTGGCTACGTCGGCTTTCGGTATGGGAGTCGATAAGAAGGATGTGGGACTGGTAGTGCATTACGATATTTCCGATTCGTTGGAAAATTATGTACAGGAAGCTGGTCGGGCCGGACGTGATCCACATCTTAATGCGCGATGTTATGTGCTTTACAGTGATAATGATCTGGATAAGCATTTCATTTTGTTGAATCAGACGAAATTGAGTATTAGTGAAATTCAACAGGTCTGGAAGGCGGTAAAGGACATGACGAAAAAGCGTATGCGGGTGTGTTGTTCTGCTCTGGAGATTGCCCGGAATGCTGGATGGGATGATTCGGTTTCGGATATTGAAACGCGCGTGCGGACAGCTTTGGCTGCATTGGAGCAAAGTGGTTATCTGGAAAGGGGAACCAATGTGCCGCATGTGTATGCTACCGGTATTACGGTGAAGAATATGGATGAGGCCCGAAAGCGTATTACGGCATCAGTCTTGTTTCATAGCGATGAAATAGAAAAGGCTGTTCGGATTATTACTTCATTGATCTCGCAGAAATACATCGCCAAGGCGCAGGATAGTGGGGCTGAATCGAGGGTTGATTATCTGGCTGATATATTAGGATTGACAAAGAAAGAGGTGGTATCTGTAGTAGAGCGGATGCGACAGGAAGGTATATTGGCCGACAGTAAGGATATATCGGCTTATTTACTGGATGCTGGTGATTCGGAGCGAAGAGCAAGGATGTTTCTGGATAGGTTTGCGAAATTGGAACGATATATTCTCAGTCATATCCCGGATGATGCTTTGCGGATATCTTGTAAGCAATTGAATGATAATGCTGTGCATGATGGTATTACGACATCGAAAGAGAAGGATATCCGGACATTGCTTTATTTCCTGACGATTAAAGGATATACTTATAAAAAGGAGGACGCAGTTCATAATATGGAGCTTGTCCGTCGTGCTGATATGGAATCGATTATCAGGCGTTTTGAAAAACGGTTGGTGATTAGCCGGTTTGCGGTGGAGTGGCTGTATAAGCTGGTGAAGGATAAAGTAATTGAAGACAGTGATACAGAAAAGACGGCTGTACAGTTTTCAGTCGTGGAATTGCTGAATCAGGTGAAAGCTAATGCTCAGTCTCTTTTGGGCGAACTGGATGATTTACAGCTGGAGGATGTAGAGGAAGCACTTCTGTATCTGTCAAAGATTGGAGCTCTCAAACTGGAAGGAGGCTTTCTGGTTCTTTACAATGCGATGAATATCAGACGTATCAAGGATAATAAGTCGCGTTACAAACAGGATGACTACCGGATGCTGAACGAATTCTACAAGCAGAAAATTCAGCAGGTACACATTGTGGGTGAGTATGCTAATCTGATGGTAAAGGATTATCAGGCAGCTTTGCAGTATGTGCAGGATTACTTTCAGATGGATTATAAGAAGTTCATTGCCAAATATTTTAAGGGAGAAAGAGTAAACGAGATTCAGCGTAACCTGACCCCGGAGAAGTATAAGCAGTTGTTTGGACAGTTGTCTAAGCGGCAGATGGAGATTATCTCGGATAAGGATTCGCGTTGTATTGTTGTGGCGGCAGGGCCGGGTAGTGGAAAGACTCGTGTGCTGGTGCACAAACTTGCCTCACTGTTACTGCTTGAGGATGTAAAGCATGAACAGTTGTTGATGCTGACTTTCTCTCGGGCAGCTGCTACGGAGTTCAAACAGCGGTTGATGGAGTTGATAGGCAATGCCGCGCATTATGTGGAGATTAAGACATTTCATGCCTATTGCTTTGATTTGCTGGGATTGATAGGCAATCTGGATGAGGTGAAGAATGTAGTGGGGAAGGCTGCGGAAATGATTGAACAGGGCGAGGTTGAACCTAATCGGATTGGTAAGACGGTGCTGGTGATTGACGAGGCACAGGATATGGGAGCCGAAGAACATGCACTGGTGCGGGCCTTGATGCATCATAACGAAGAAATGCGTGTAATAGCAGTGGGGGATGATGATCAGAATATTTATGAATTCCGTGGCTCGGATGCCGGATATATGTTTCGGTTGACACAGGAACCTGGAAGCCGGTTTGTGGAAATGACCGAAAATTACCGCAGTGCACGTCATGTAGTGGCTTTTGCTAACGAGTTTGTAAAGACAATTGGCCGCAGAATGAAAACGATGCCTATTATTTCTATGCGGAAGGAGGAGGGATGGGTTGGAGTAACTCATCATCGGTCTGCCTGTATGTATCAACCGCTCGTGGAAGAATTGCTTCAGCATAGGGGAGAAGGTACTACATGTGTACTCACTCAGACAAATGAAGAAGCAGTTATTGTCGTGGCTCTTTTACAGAAACGGGGTATCCGTAGTAAGCTGATTCAGTCGATGGAAGGGCTGTTGTTTTGGAACATGGCTGAAATGAGGTATTTCCTGAAGTACGTGGGAAAACGGGTTAGCACACCTCTGATTCCTGAAGATTTATGGGAGGAGGCTAAGAGTGCTACGTTTGCTGCTTATAATGGTAGTTTAAGCTTAGCGTATGTAAAGCGTTGCATCGAACTTTTCGAGCAGATTAATAAAATGAAATACTTCACTGATTTTAAGGAATTTGTCTTTGAGTCTTCGATGGAAGATTTTTGTGATGTATCGGGATCGGATGTAGTAGTTTCGACTATTCATAAAGCGAAGGGAAGAGAATTTGATGATGTTTATATGTTGATTTCGGATGGTTATTTGAGGGATGATCATTTGATGCGTCGGTATTATGTAGGAATTACCCGAGCTAAAAAACGATTATTTATACATACAAACGGTGATTGCTTTGCGAATATAAGTGCCGATCAGAATTGTATTGACCAGCGAGAGTATGCAATGCCCGAAGAGATTGTATTGCAGCTTTCACATAAAGATGTGTATTTGGGATTTTTCAAGGAGATTAAGCGGGAGGTGTTGGCACTGAAAGGAGGAGACATGTTGTCTTATAAAGACTATACATTGTATGACGTAGCTCAGAGGCCTGTGGCACGGTTGTCACTGAGTATGCAAAAGAAGTTGGCTGAATGGAAGGAACGTGGATATGAGGTGAAGGCTGCTTCTGTGCGGTTTGTAGTGGCGTGGAAGCCTAAAGATGCTCCTAAGGAAGAACCTGAAATAGCTGTTTTATTGGCTGATTTAGTGTTGTCTTTATGAGAATTTGTATTTGTAGTTTTGCTCAAATGTCATATAAATAAAATTGTAGATTGGTGATTTAATTGGTTACTAATCATTTTTATACAGTTCATACATATCTGATATCCATTCTTTCATTGTCTGTCGGAGAGAAGCCGGGGATATAACTTCAATCATTGCACCTGTATGAAGCAATCGCATGATGAAATCGTAGGTAGGAGCAAGATAGACTTCAAAATCGGCATACTCATCGTGCTCTTCCAGCAGTCGTTGACTGGCATGCAGGGGGAGTGATTTCATATAAGGAATATGGTCGTGGTATGCTCTGATGATGATACGTTCTGGTTTTATGTCATTGCCGGTAACAATGCCATAGTAAGTTGAGAAGAATCCGGATGCGGAAAAATCTTTCGGAAGCTTGAATGTGTTGTCTGTCAGTTCCAGACTTTCTATCCGGTCGAGTCCGTAGATTCTGATTTTGTTGTATGAAACGTTATGGGCCAGCAGATACCAGCGGTTTTCGAAAAGTTTTACACAATATGGTTCAACAGGGAATGTATAGCTTCTTTTCTTGTTGAATCCGCAATAAGTTATTAGTACAACACGATTCCCTTGCATGGCTTCAAGCAATGTGGCAAGATGACTCTGGGCCGACGGAATCTGGTTTACAATAATTCTGTCTTTCAGTGAAAGGTTTTCGCCGATAAGGTTGCTTATGGCAAAGGAGTCGAGCATCCATTTTTTCAGTTCGTCCTCGTCTATATCTTCCGGATTTTCGATGTAATAGAAGTAGCCTCCCGACCGTTGACAGGAGATGATTATTCCGAATTGTGAGAATATGGCATCTTTCCAGCGATTGAAAGTGGTGCGGCTCAAAGGTTTGTAGTCGCTCAGATCTTTGTTGCGTTCCCTGCGGCTGGAGATTTCTTCGAGAGAGATTTTTCCGGCTCTGCGGATGGTATCAATAAGCCAGATATATTTTTGCAGTTGTGTCATATCCTTTTTTGTTAGTTGCCGTAAAGTTAGCAAATTCTTGGAAACTTGTACCGATAAATGGTACATCCTTTCCATACTTTTGTGGTGTAAACTTAAACAGATATAAAAGATGAGACAGCTTTTCGATAATGAAGATATTTTGCTGGATGAGATACAGCAGAAGGAAGTGTTGCCGAATATTCCGAAGACTCGTGCCAGAAGTATATTGGAAGCATTCGAATATATTGTTGAGCTGGCAAAAGATTCCAGTCTGGATGCAGATTTTTTTGAAAATGCATCGGTCCATATAAAATATGCTGCACGCAAGCTGAAATTGTCGTCGATGCAGACTGTGCTGCTGGCACTCTTCGTCGATCAGAGTGAGGATAGCTCCATTCGTATGTCAGACATAGCAGCTTATACGGGATGCCGTACTACTAAGATACTGCGACTTTCGTCGGAGATTGATGTGCTGGTAGATAAGTATTATTTGCGAGCTTCACACTCTTATAATAGACTTACCTATCGTGTGCCGGTTGACGTATTGAAAGCCTTGAAAAAGAACCAGCCTTATGTACATGTTGTAGAACCGATAACTGGTCTTCAGAGTTTTTTCGACCGCTTCAATGAGCTTATGGAATATATGAATAATGATGAACTGACGCATGAAGCGCTCCTTGAAGAAACAGAGGAGTATCTTGGGGATATCCGGGATTCTCATTTTGCTAGGGCATTGAAAAGGTTTGGCCTGGTTAATGAAAATAGGTTGCTGTTTATTTATATGGCCCATTTGTTTGTAGAAAACAATGATGACCGCATTAACTTTTCTGATATAGATAACTTGTATGATAATGACAAAATTCCTAATTGGTGTAAAAATGAGTTACGAAGCCGGACATCGGAACTCTTTTGCTGTAAGTTGATTGAAAACGTAAATGAGGACGGAATGGCACGTTCGGATTGTTTTAGATTGACAGAATATGCCAAGACGGATCTGCTTTCGGAGTTGAACCTGACTGTTAATGCTAAGTCTGATTGCGATCTGATAAAATGGGATTCGTTTCCTGAAAAGAAGCTGGTTTATAATGTTTCTGAGAAAAAGCAGGTTATGGAGCTTTCATCCATACTTTCGGCAGAACGTTTCAGTGAAGTGCAGTCCCGTTTGCGGAATGTAGGGATGAGGGCCGGGTTCTGTTGTCTTTTTTATGGTTCGCCTGGTACGGGAAAGACGGAAACAGTGTATCAGGTGGCGCGTGCAACGGGGCGTGATATTCTGCGGGTGGATGTTGATAAAATCAAGAGTTGCTGGGTAGGTGAGAGTGAACAGAATATGAAAAAAGTTTTTGACAAATATCGTAATATCTGCAAGAGTACGTCTTTAGCTCCGATTTTGCTTTTCAACGAGGCGGATGCTATTCTTGGTGTCCGGATGGAAGGGGCTACCCGGGCGGTAGATAAGATGGAGAACTCTATACAGAATATTATTCTTCAGGAAATGGAAGCATTGGAGGGTATAATGATTGCTACGACTAACCTTACAACAAATCTTGACAAGGCTTTCGAACGGCGTTTCCTATATAAGGTAGAGTTTAATCGTCCGACGGTGGAAGCTCGTGCTCAGATCTGGCAGGCCATGTTTCCTGCTCTGACAGAAAGGGATGCTTGTACGCTTGCTTCTCAGTTTGATTTGTCGGGTGGTGAAATAGAAAATATTAGTCGTAAATATATGGTAAATGCTATTTTGTCGGGACAGGATACGATCGATCTCCTGTTGCTTGCTGAGCTTTGTCGCAATGAGCGTATTGGTACTTCAACCCGGCAGAGGATTGGATTTCAGCATTGACCTGTCGGCTTTGTTTGGATAAAAATGATATATTTGCATATATGCTTTATGGCAGCCGTTAAAAATAAAAGATATAAGTTATGATACCTCCCAAAATTGAAGAATCTACCAAAGAAGAACGACGGGCGTTTGTGATTGATGCATGGAAGTGTTTGCACGATTGTGAATCGTGTGGCAAGTGTCGTGTCTTGAAGGGAAAGGATGCTGAAACTTTGTATGCCGATTATATTGAGGGGAAGCGGACATATATGGATGTTACGCTCGATATAAGAAATAATAATTACAGATAATGAAGGTTACGCTTATACGGATGGATATTCGCTAAGCGTGACCAGGAAATGAATAGAAATAAATATCCTGCTGAAATTTCATTATTTTTCATTGGGAAAGATTATCTTTGCAGCCGATTTTAAAAATGCTTTAAAAAATGGTTTCACAAGGAATATATTCGATTGTATTGCTGGTGTTTTCGAATGTCTTCATGACATTTGCATGGTATGGACACTTGAAAATGCGTGAAGAGTTTAGCTGGTTTGCTGCATTGCCGCTGATTGGAGTAATCGCTTTCAGCTGGGCGATTGCTTTTTTTGAATATTGTTTGCAGGTTCCTGCCAATCGTTTGGGATTTAAAGACAGTGGCGGTCCGTTTGATATCATGCAGCTGAAGGTGATTCAGGAGGTAATAACGCTTGCAGTATTTACTATTTTTTCTATGATTGCCTTTAAAATGGAGCTGAAATGGAATCATCTGGCAGCTTTTGTATGTCTGATATTGGCCGTGTATTTTGTATTTAAGAAATAATATTTTCCTTTGATTGTCAAGGTGCGTCATGACTGAGTTTATGGCGCGCCTTTTTGTTTTTTACTACTTGGGGTTTTAATTCTGTTGCTCACGCAGACGCCGCGTTTGAATCTCTACATCGTATGCATTACGGTTACTCTTGTCTCTTCTTAGAAATTCATGCCGGCGGATGGAGTCTTCGGCTGCGCGTTGCCTGATGTAACGCTGGTAGTCGGGGATAGCTTCGGGTTGTGAAGCCTTGGCTTTTGTTTTTTTCTCCTGCTTTTCTTTCTTTTTCTCTGCTGTTTGCTGTTTTACGGAATCGGGCTGAGCCGAGTAGATAGGTAACAGCGGTACTGGCTGAAAGGCTGGAGTCAGTTCGGGAGCTTCCAGTTTCAGAGAATCATTGTCTGGATAGATATAATCGTCGTACAAAAGAATGGGTTCGTCATTGCCAGACTGTATGCTGTCAGTTGACGTTTTCTCTGTTTGTCTTGTGATATATTTTTCAAGGCCGGCATGGTCTTGCTTGGTGGGAATGTAACTGGCATATTTTTTCCATGCCGTAGCATGGGTGCGGTTATGCTTAATGGCACGTCCACGTTTGGTCAGGCTCTCGAACAGTAACTTGTCGAAATCGAGAGATATGCTGGCACCGGGACCTGCGGGAGAAGTTACGTACAGGTAGGTTTCTCCCGGAACTGGTTTTATTTCTCTGCCATATTCTCCACGGTATTGGCGGAAAGGATTCAGTTTCCACTGTATGGTCCATTTTTTTTCGATGGTGGGCATAACATCGTATACGGGATTTTCCCCGAACTTAGTCCAGATGGTGTAAGGTTCGGCACGGATGTATCCTTTTATTTTTTTTACTCGGGTAGAGTCTATCATGCTGCGTGGCATGGAAAGATCTTCTTTAAACTGCATCCATTTCTTGTCTAACGAAGAGTTTAAAGGTTTGTATGGGTTTTCTTTGGGGGCGAAGTCGAACTGTATCATTTTGATAACGTCTTCGTTTAGTTTGATTTCTTCTTCCTCTTTTTCTGTCTGTGCAGCGAGAGGAACAGCTTCGACCGTGAGAAACAGTAATCCCAAATATGTTGCTATGTGTCTGGCAGATGGCATAACTATTGCTTTATAAACCTTTCACTCGTCCGCCTTGCATCCATACTCTGCGGTAATAGGGCTCGTCCAGACGGCTGACGATGACACCCCGGCTGGTACTGGCATGGATGAAACGGTTATCTTTCAGATAGATGCCTACATGGGTGGCTGTACGTTTGTTCTTTCCGTTATGAAAGAATACAAGGTCGCCTTCCTGAAGCTTGCCTTTGCTTACCTTCCGGCAGTTCTCTTTTCGCTGGTCGTCGGAGTTGCGTTTCAGATGCTTGTGGTAGACTTTCTTGTAAATGTTGTATGTCAGCCCCGAACAGTCCACTCCTCTCATGGTATTTCCTCCAGTACGGTAGGGAACTCCTATCCAGCGGGAAGATTCTATATACAGACGGTGATTGTCTTCCATGGCTATGTCCATGTCAAGTCGGATAGCGGCTTGTGCCAGCTCGCGGTAATCGTAACGTGGGGCACGTGTTCCGCATGAGGAGAAAAGGAGGGTGCCCAATAGGCCGATTAAGCAGATAAGACGTATGGTGTATCTGGTTTGGTGCATGTATTTGTTTATTGACATTTGGACAAATATACAATAATCGGAGTAAATGGGGTGGTTTTGGAATAACTGTACTGTTATTTTTTATTTATTTAAAAGGTTGCCGGTAGTTATTTTAACGGGATTTAATGATAAAAGCGCAACAGGCGTTGGGGAGAGGTTGCCTTGTTGCGCTTTTGAATTTATGCCGCGAAATAGGTTTTTATACGGCGAAATAGGTTTCCAGTTCATTTCCTGCGCTGCCGTCGCTGTTATCTAAGTCACGTATCAGCTTACCGTGTTCCAGCAGAGCTATGCGGGTGCTGATGTCTGTTGTATGATTCAGGTTATGGCTGGATACAAGAATGGTTGCTCCGGTTGACTGGTTATAGGCTACCAGGAGTTGTTTCAATGCCGACTGTGAACTGGGATCGAGAAAATTGAATGGTTCGTCCAGAATAATCAGTTCCGGCTGGTTGAGCAGTGCGGCTAGAATTCCGATTTTTTGCTTGTTACCGGCTGACAGATTGCGGATCAGTTTTTTCTGTCCCAGTATTTCATCGTTCATGAAACGTTCGTAGACTGCCAGACGTTCGTCCACTGTCTGGCGGTTGAGGTTGCACATGCGTCCTACGAAATAGAAATATTCTTCGGGAGTAAGGTAGTCTATCAGAAAGCTTTCATCCAGATAAGCTCCTGTTGTTTCTTTCCAGGCTTCACTGCTGCTGACTTCTGTTTCTCCTATCCGGACAAAGCCGTTGTCTGCTTTCAGCAGATCGAGCATGAGACGGAACAGGGTGGTTTTGCCTGCACCGTTGTTTCCGACAAGTCCTATTATTTCTCCATGACGGATGGTATAGTGGTCTATATCGAGTGCCACTTTTGTACCATATACTTTTTTAAGTTGGTCTATTGTTATATCCATGGTTTTGTTTTCGTATTAACGGGTGTTTCTGAATCCTTCCATGTTCTGGTATTTCCGTTTCATCAGCCGGACATAGATATTGTGTATCCAGTAACGGTGTGTGACAAAGCCCGACAATCCTAATATGATAAGTATTATGTAGGCGGTTGTTTCGTCGAGGAATAGGGTGAGAGTTTTGTTTATCAGCAACGGAAGACTGAAAGCACATATCACGATAAGCGACTGGTACATGTTGTTGCCTTGCTGCTTACCTATGGTATTAGTGTTGAGAGGTGCAGTCTTGTTGTTGTAGACTGCCATTTGCATCATCATGGCAAATATGGTTCCCATTGTAAAACATAGATAAGCTATTGACATAAGCAGAGGAATTGTACCCATGCAGACCGGGATAAGGCTGAACAGGAAAGGGATGACCAGAAAGATACATTGCAGGTAATATTTGGCGCGGAGCATATTGTAAAGGCTCTCTTTCCGCACCATCAATCCGTCGATATAGTTTCCTTCGAACGTCATGATGCGGTTCAGTGTCATCAGTCCTAATATGCAATAGCAATACAGACAAATGAAATTGTTCATGTAGCTGTCGCCATAAACGTCGCTGGCAAGTGCTATCGCAAACATGCACATGATGAAGATAAATCCCCAGAACTGGCTGCGGGGGGCTTTATTGCGGAAAAACATTTTCAGCTCCAGACGCATATATTCTCCAACATTTCCGTAGCGGTCGAGAAACTTATAGCTGCTGATATGCTTGATCTTGGTATCTTCTGTATGTGACAGCTCTTTATAAAGAAAATGTAGCTGCACAATGTAATTGATGAATAGGAGCAGGCAGATAAGTATAATTGCTCCACCGAAAGACAACGGATTCCAAAGTATGAAACCTTCTCCCCAATTCATGGTGAGTGTACTTATCCAGCCTGTTTCCGGCAAGAATTCCAGTAAGGCCAGTATTCCGTAAAAGAGTATACTTCCGAGAAAATAGATAAATTTTTCTCGTTTTAATGTACATATCAGTGTGCTCCAGTAACCGTTCATTACCATCAGCAGCCAGATACCTACCGCATATCCAATAACTCCCGTTATCCCATAAAAGCGTGTAATGGTAATCAGGGCGAAAGGGATAAAAAGGAATAGCCAGAAGAAATTAAACGGATGCCAAAGTTTATCCAGAAGAAAAGTGAATATGACTTTCCTTTTGGGAACAGGCAGCAAGAGATATGGCTTGATTTCTTGTATGGAAGAAGGAAGCATAAAGCGTATCAGAAAGTCAATAGCCAGAATGATGACTAATCCCTGATTGAGGATGTGGTAAGGTTCCATGCCGGGAAAACTTTCTTGAAAAGCAAAGGGCAGCATTACCCCTATAAAAAGAAGGTATGCTGCCCAAAATGCTATTCCGCAATACATGAAAACCTTGGCAAAACGGTTCTTTTCGAACATCGGGCTTCGCCTGGCGGCGAGTTTCCGGTTTCTGCGTATTTCCAGGAAGAGCATAATCTTCAGGTTTAAGTTATTACTTTGTGTCGCCTGAAGTCATGCTTACTTCGATGCGGTTGTTTTGTGAGAAGAAATCTTTTGCAAAGTGCTGGAGATCGGCTGCTGTGATACCGTTTACTGTATCAGCATATCCGGTTGCCATATCTGAATTTTCCCAGAAATAGCTATACAGGATGTTCATCCAGTAACCGTTTTCTTTCTGGTTAGCTTCGTAGTTCTTCAGCATGTATTCTTTAACCTTTTGCAGATTTTCTGCTTTCGGACCATTGGCAATAAAATCATTAATACCTTTGTCTATCAAGCTGCTCATCTTAGCACGCTTTTCCGGATTAGTATCGAATGAAATCTGCAAAGTGGCTTCTACTTTCGGATATAGGCTGATATCGCCTGATACACCTACACCATAAGATGCTCCTTCGTCCTCACGTACGGTTTCTGTATATTCCATTGTAAGCAATTGAGAAAGCATGCTCATCATCAGCTGGTTCTTTAATGTGTATTCGCATTCACCGCTTCTGATGATACATACAGTAGCTTTCTGAGTCTGTAATTCTCTGTGGAATACGTTCTTGTGCTCACCCTTACGGATGTCCAGATTTACATCACGGAAGTCTTCCTTGCGGTTGATTGAAGGAAGAGAACCCAGATATTGCTCAATAAGAGGAGTTGCTGTTGCCTGATCGATATTACCTACGAAAATGAATGTAAAGTCGCTGGCATCCTTGAAGCGGTCTTTGTACATATCCATAATTTTCTGGTAATCGGTCTGGTCTACCATATCAGCTTTGATACGAAGAACACGAGGATTATCACCATACAATTCTTTTCTTAAAGAATCGCTCAGGGCAATGTTCGGATTAACTTCCATATTGGCAAGCTGTGCTTTCAAACGACTCTTGTATGATTCGAATGCTGCTGCATCCATACGTGGAGCTGTAAAGCTGAGGTAAGTCAGCTGCAACATAGTTTCCAGATCTTTAGGAGAGCATTTTCCTGAAACGGCTTCGCTCAGTGTGTTTACAGATGCTGAGGCTGATGCAACCTTACCCGACAGAACTTTCTGCAGGTCGACAATGCTGAAGTTGCCCAAACCACCTAAACCTGCAACTTCATTGATTTGCTTGAACTGGAGAGCATCTCTTTCATCGAACAAAGATGTTCCTCCGCGGCTGAATGAAGACATTCTGATTTCGTCTGCCTTGAAGTTTGTAGACTTCAGGATAACACGTACACCGTTGTTCAGAGTAAGAATGGTCGATTCGAAAGGTCCTTTTTCTGTTTTTATGACTTTGCCTCCTTTAGGAGTTTCTTTCATCAGAGGTTCATTTGAAACCTTGTCGACATATGCTTCCAGCTTTTCTGCTTTTACATCAGTAAGCACTTTCTTGATATCGGCTTCTGTAGGAAGTTTTACTCCTGGTTTGTCCGGGCAGAACAGGCTGACTACTGTATTACTGTCTGTAACCAATGATTTCAGCAGCTGGTTTACGTTGTCCAATGGTATATTGGGAACAATTTGTGTCATAAGTGCGTATTCGTCTTCTATGCTTGGAATTGGATCTCCATTGATGAAGTTGGATACGTATTGGCTGACAAACTGTTCGCTTTTCATTTTACTGCGTTCGTTATATACGTTTTCCAGTGCGCGCAAATAGTCTGCTTTCATTCGGGTATATTCTCCTTCTGTAAATCCAAACTGACGTGCACGTTCTATTTCACGCATTAAAGCAGCAAGACCAGTTTCTATACCTCCCTCTTTGCAGATAGCAACTCCCATAAATGCTTTTTTGGTCTTAGCAAGGACGAAGTCGTTATCTTCTACTCCGGCATTGATAAAAGGAGGAGTTGCGGTTTGGGTAAGTTCTTGAAGACGAGTGTTCAGCATGTTTGATACTGCACTGGTCATATAGTTGTAAATCAAATAACCGACTGTGTTCTTCAAGTCTTCAGGGAATGGATCGTGCTTGTGGTAAACATATACTTGGTTTACCTGCTGTTCCTTATCCTTTGCAATGGCTATGATAGGTTCCTTATTGTCGGGCACAGGGAAATATTTACGTTCGGCTGCGTCTTTTGGCATCTTGATAGGACCAAATATTTTCTTGATTTTGGCTTCAATCTGGTCTACGTCGATATCACCCACTACAATTACACCCTGCAAATCTGGACGATACCATTTTTCGTAGTAGTCGCGCAAATCCTTATACGGGAAATTGTCTATAATATCCATTGAACCGATAGGAAGGCGGTACGCATATTTGCTTCCTGCAAACATTTTTGGGAAGATGGTATCGTACATACGCATCATAGCTCCTGTACGTGTACGCCATTCTTCGTGTATGACTCCACGTTCCTTGTCAATTTCTTTAGGATCGAGTGTCAGGTCGTCTGCCCAGTCGTGCAGGATTAGCAGACATGAATCGATGATACCGTCACGAATAACAGGAACATTGGCTATATTGTATACTGTTTCGTCGATAGCAGTATAGGCATTCAGGTTCGCACCGAATTTTACTCCGATGGATTCGAGATATTCGCGTAGGCTGTTTCCCGGAAAGTTTGTTGTTCCGTTGAAACACATATGTTCCAGAAAATGTGCCAAACCGCGCTGGTTGTCTTCTTCAAGAATAGAGCCTACTTTTTGTGCAATGTAGAAGTCGGCTTGTTTCTCTGGAAGTGCATTGTGACGAATGTAATAAGTCAGTCCGTTATCCAGCTTGCCGATACGCACATTCGGATCGGTTGGGAGAGGGGGCATCTGCTGTGCGCAGACGCTGGCTGCTCCTCCTATCAAGATGATAGCGGCGAATGTTTTTCTGATAAAACTTCTCATTATAATATAGTTTAGTGATTTGTTTTTAGAGTAATCCGTTGGCCGAAAGGTAACGTTCTGCTTCAATAGCAGCTTTACATCCACTTCCGGCAGCTGTAATTGCCTGACGGTAGTGAGGGTCGGCTACGTCGCCTGCAGCGAATACACCTGGGATTCCTGTCCGTGGAGTATTGCCTTCTGTTATGATATATCCTGTTTCGTCAGTCTGTACCCATGGCTTGAAGATTGCTGAATTAGGCTGATGTCCGATAGCAAGGAAGAATCCGTCGATAGCTACATCGTAACGTTCTTCATCAGCTTCTCCCAAGCGTTTTACTACGTGCATACCTTCTACACCATCTGTTCCGTAAAGGCCGACAGCGTTATGCTCAAATAAAACTTTAATGTTTGGGTGGTTCAGTACGCGTTCCTGCATAATCTTTGAGGCACGTAAGAATGGTTTGCGGACTACCAGGTATACTTGTCTGGCGAGGCCTGCCAGATAAATGGCTTCTTCGCAAGCTGTATCGCCACCACCTACTACGGCAACGACTTTTTTACGGTAGAAGAATCCGTCGCAAGTAGCACATGCGCTAACACCCATGCCAGCATATTTCTTTTCATCTTCCAGACCAAGGTACTTGGCTGTTGCTCCGGTCGAAATGATAACAGTATCAGCTGTTATTTCTTTTTCATCATCGATGATGAAATGGTAAGGAGCCTGGCTTAAGTCGGCCTTTGTTACTATACCGTTACGGATATCAGCGCCGAAACGTTCTGCCTGCTTACGCAAGTCATCCATTAAAACCGGACCAGTTACTCCTTCCGGATAGCCGGGGAAGTTTTCCACTTCAGTAGTGATTGTCAACTGTCCACCTGGCTGTATTCCCTCATAAAGAACTGGTGATAAATTGGCACGACTTGTGTAAATAGCCGCAGTATATCCGGCTGGCCCTGATCCGATGATCAGGCATTTTACATGTTCTGTTGTCATATTAAGTTTGGTAAATTAAAAATTATATATTCATTTTAATTGAGCAAATATACTTCTTTTTTTTGTACATAATGCTATTATATAATCAATCTGGCTTATAAAAGAGGAAATTTTATGCAAAAAGCCCCGTCAGAAATGATCGGACGGGGCTTTTGGTAGTATGCTCGGCATGAGTATTAGCTAACGGGTGCAAGTCCCCAATGAGCCCTAATAGCGGGAATCATACAGCCAATAGCAAGGGTGTCCATCGTGAGGTGGAATCTGAAAGAAGCTGGCGGCAAACATCTGGTCTGACGAACAGAAACTTCATATAAGGCATAAAAACCGTGGGTAAGGTTGCTACCCAAACCAAAGCCCTATAGCTATTCGGAACGGTTAATGTAGATGAAGCAGACATAAGATTGAAAGTTAATACCCTTATCCGAGGAGGTCTCACGGACGCATGAAAATAGAAAAAAATCGAAATCAGCGGAGTAAAGCTTGCCGTGAGAAGTCAGCAGAAGTCATAGTAGCAAACGAGCCGATAGGTTTGCGAAGGACTGAACCTAATAATTAAACGATAGTAATTGAAACATACCTAATGAAAGAACGAATGCAGAAAACATTATCCGAAGTTAATGACTGCCCTCAAAGAGATAGGTCGGAAACCGAATGGTATGAGGGAGTGCAGACTTTCATGTGGATATGTGAAGACAACATCGTGGAAAGTACCATTCGACAAGGAACACCTTTTCGAGCAAATCCTGAGTCCTGCGAACCTAAACCGATCCTATAAGGCAGTGATTGGAAACAAGGGCTGTGGCGGTATCGACAATATGTCATGTGAACAATTGTTTTTTATGGCTATTAGCCAACAAAGATGCGCTCATCCGTTCCTTGATGGACGGTCCTACGTCGAAACCGTCAAGGTAGAAATCCCCAAGGCATGGCAAGATTGGCCGTTCATATAGATCCCA
>NZ_DS981452.1:0-10415 GCF_000154845.1 Phocaeicola coprocola DSM 17136
AATGATGCAGTGTTGTTTTATCCCACCTTAGAAAATAGGACAGGAAAACGCGGACGTCCAAAATTGTATGACGGAAAGATTGATTTTGAAAATCTGGACATCACAAGATGTACCGAGTATAAAGTGAACAAGGGTAAACTTTATGGACTGAAAGCATACTCCAAAGCACTCAAACGTTTTGTGAGCTTAGCTGTATGGTATCCTATGGATGGAAGAACGGACAAATGGCAGCTGTATTTCTCCACGGACGAGATGCAGGATGCCAAGGAGGTTTTAGACTTCTACAGGACACGTTTCCAGCTCGAATTCTGCTTTCGCGATGCCAAGCAACATGCCGGAATGACGAACTGTCAGGCAACCGACTTCAGAAAACTGGCATTTCACTTCAATGCGTCACTTGCAGCGATAAACCTTGCCAAAGCTGCCTGTAAGAAGATGGGAATAAAATATTCCATATCATCATGCAAGTCAGTCATACACAATGCTTACATGCTTGAACGATTTATTTGCGTGTCTGGGATTGAGCCAAACACGCAATTAATTGACAAACTTTTCAAAGAACTCATTTTATTTACCGCCAAAGCCGCTTAGGCTTGGCGAATTTTTAACGAACTATTGATCAATTATTTATTTTGTTTTATCTGACAAGTGGGCTTTCTTGTATGAAAGAACAGTCCTTGTTATAAAAATATAAGTACATGAAGGTATTAAAATTCGGTGGAACATCAGTGGGTTCTGTCAGCAGCATGTTGAATGTAAAGAAAATTGTTGAAGCGGTTGATGATAAAGTGATAGTAGTCGTTTCAGCATTGGGTGGTATAACTGATAAGTTGATTAAGACTTCGACTATGGCTGCCAACGGTGATTCCGGTTATGAAAAGGAGATGAAGGAGATTGTAAACCGTCATATAGAAATGGTTTATACCGTCATTCCGGCAGGACAGAAACGTGAATTGCTGCTTGACTGTGTGAATGAACTGCTGAGTGAACTGAAAGATATTTTTCAGGGAATATATCTTATACGTGATTTGTCGCCAAAGACTTCGGCTACAATTGTAAGCTATGGCGAGCGCCTTTCTTCTATTATCGTAGCAACACTGATAGAAGGAGCCCAGTGGTTTGATTCCCGTCTGTTTATTAAAACAGAAAAGAAACACAACAAACATATACTTGATTCGGAACTTACCAATCGTCTGGTTCGTGAAACGTTCCATGAAATTCCTTCTATATCACTTGTTCCTGGATTTATTTCTACTGATAAGACTACAGGAGAAGTGACCAATCTTGGACGAGGCGGTTCCGATTATACAGCTTCTATTCTGGCAGCTGCACTGGATGCCGATGTGCTGGAGATTTGGACAGATGTAGATGGTTTCATGACAGCCGATCCGAGAGTTATCAGTACTGCATATCCTATTACGGAATTGAGTTACGTAGAGGCAATGGAGTTGTGTAACTTTGGTGCGAAGGTAGTTTATCCCCCTACTATTTATCCGGTTTGTCATAAGAATATACCTATTTTAATAAAGAATACGTTCAATCCAGATGCTCCGGGAACTATCGTAAAACAGGAGGCTGATCACTCATCGAAAGCCATTAAGGGTATTTCTTCTATTAATGACACGTGTCTGATAACCATGACCGGACTGGGAATGGTCGGTGTGATTGGAGTGAACTACCGAATATTCAAGACATTGGCTGAAAATGGTATCAGTGTGTTTCTCGTTTCACAGGCTTCTTCGGAGAACTCAACGTCTATAGGTGTACGGACCGTGGATGCTGATCTGGCTTGCGAAGTATTGAATGAAGAGTTTGCCAAGGAAATAGAAATGGGCGAAATCAGCCCGATGAAAGCGGAAAGCGGACTGGCTACTGTGGCTATCGTAGGAGAGAACATGAAGCATACACCGGGTATTGCCGGAAAGTTGTTTGGTACACTGGGACGTAACGGTATCAACGTGATAGCTTGTGCACAGGGAGCTTCCGAAACAAATATTTCGTTTGTAGTAGACGGAGCTTCGTTGCGTAAGACATTGAATGTTATTCACGATTCTTTCTTCTTGTCCGAATACCAGGTACTGAACCTTTTCATTTGTGGTATTGGAACGGTAGGGCATAGTCTTATCGAACAGATCAGCAGTCAGCAGGAACGACTGAAACGTGAACGTGGACTGATGCTGAATGTGGTAGGTATAGCCAATGGACATAAAGCTTTATTTACCCGCAGAGGAATCGACCTGTCTAACTATCGTCAGGAATTGGATGAAAAAGGAATACCTTCATCTCCTCAGGTACTTCAGGATGAGATTGTTGGCATGAATATTTTCAATTCTGTATTTGTGGACTGTACTGCAAGCCCAGAAATAGCCGGACTTTATAAGGAATTTTTAAGTCACAATATTTCGGTTGTAGCAGCCAATAAGATTGCCGCATCGTCGGAATACGAGAATTATGCGGAACTGAAGCAGATTGCTCGCCAGCGTGGAGTGAAATTCTTGTTTGAAACAAATGTGGGAGCAGGTCTTCCTGTGATAAATACGATAAACGATTTGATAAACAGTGGAGATAAAATTGTAAAGATTGAAGCTGTACTTAGCGGTACACTGAACTACATATTCAATACTATCAGTGCCGATGTACCTCTTAGTGAAACTATTCATAAAGCAAAAGAAGAAGGATATTCAGAACCTGATCCGCGTATCGACCTGAGCGGGAAGGATGTTATCCGTAAACTTGTTATTCTGGCACGCGAAGCAGGATATCGGTTGAATCAGGAAGATGTAGAGAAGCACTTGTTTATTCCTAACGAATTGTTCGAAGGTTCACTGGATGACTTCTGGAAAAAGATTCCGGCTCTTGACGATGAATTTGAAGCACGTCGTAAAGTATTGGAAAAAGAAGGAAAACACTGGCGTTTTGTAGCTAGTCTGGAAAATGGACATGGAGTCGTGGCTTTGCAGGAAGTAGGCCGGAATCATCCGTTCTATACACTGGAAGGTAGTAATAATATTATTTTGCTTACAACTGAACGATATAACGAGTACCCGATGCTCATTCAGGGTTATGGAGCCGGAGCAGGTGTTACCGCAGCCGGAGTCTTTGCCGATATAATGAGTATCGCAAACATTTAGGCTTATGAAGCACATTATTATTTTAGGCGACGGTATGGCGGACTGGGCCGTACCATCGCTGGGAAACAAAACATTGTTACAATATGCAAATACTCCGTACATGGACAAACTAGCCCAAATGGGACGTACGGGGATGCTGAAAACAGTTGCCGACGGTTTTCATCCCGGAAGTGAGGTTGCGAACATGTCGGTTATGGGTTACGACCTGCCGTTAGTTTACGAAGGAAGAGGCGTACTTGAGGCTGCCAGTATCGGTGTAGATCTGGAACCGGGCGATATGGCCATGCGCTGCAACCTGATCTGTGTAGAAGGAGATATCCTGAAAAATCATTCGGCAGGACATATCACGACCGAAGAAGCCGACCAGCTGATTAAGTATCTTGATGAGAAATTAGGAACAGACCGTATTCGTTTTTATACGGGGGTACAATATCGTCATTTGCTTGTCATCAAAGGAGGCGACAAACGTCTGGCTTGTGTGCCGCCACACGATGTCCCGCTGAAGCCTTTTCGTCCGAATCTGGTAAAAGCCTTATGTCCGGAAGCACAAGAAACTGCCGACTTGCTGAATGCCTTGATTTTGAAATCGCAGGAATTGCTTGCCACTCATCCGGTCAATCAGAAGCGTATGGCAGAGGGAAAAGATGCAGCCAACAGCATTTGGCCATGGAGTCCGGGGTATCGTCCGAAGATGGAACCTTTATCACAGAAATACCCTTCCATTCATAGAGGATCGGTCATTACGGCTGTCGATTTGATTCGTGGTATCGGACGTTATGCGGGGCTGCGTTGTATAGATGTAGAGGGAGCTACCGGACTTTACAATACGAATTACGAAGGCAAGGCTCAGGCAGCTATCGAAGCGTTAAAAACTGATGACTTTGTTTACCTGCATATCGAGGCTAGTGATGAGGCCGGACATGAAGGAGATATAGACTTGAAGCTGAAAACCATTGAATATCTGGACAGCCGTGCAGTCGGACCTATTTACGAAGAAGTAAAAAACTGGGATGAGCCGGTAGCGATAGCTGTGTTGCCCGATCATCCTACTCCGTGCGAACTGCGTACACATACAGCCGAACCGATACCTTTCCTGATTTATTATCCAGGTATTACTCCCGATAGCGTGCAGAGTTACGATGAAATAGCCTGCCGGGAAGGAGGATACGGTACGATGGAAAAAGATGAGTTTATGAATGAGTTTATGAATTTACACTAGAGAGTTATGAAATATTACAGTACAAATAAGAAGGCTTCCGACGCAACACTTGAGGAAGCTGTAGTACGTGGACTGGCAGGCGATAAAGGTTTGTATATGCCTCGTGCCATCAAGGCTTTGCCTCAGTCTTTTTATGATGAGATAGAAAATCTTTCGTTTCAGGAAATAGCTTATCGTGTAGCTGATGCTTTTTTCGGTGAAGATGTTCCTGCCGAAACGTTGAAACACATTGTATACGATACACTTAGTTTTGATGCTCCGGTAGTGAAGGTGAAGGACAATATTTACTCGCTGGAACTGTTTCATGGTCCTACATTGGCTTTTAAGGATGTAGGCGGACGTTTCATGGCACGCTTGCTGGGATATTTTATCCGTAAGGAAGGCAAGAAACAGGTGAATGTACTGGTTGCTACTTCCGGAGATACAGGCAGTGCCGTAGCAAATGGTTTTCTGGGGGTAGAAGGGATTCATGTATATGTGCTTTACCCGAAAGGTAAAGTCAGCGAGATTCAGGAAAAGCAGTTTACTACACTCGGACAGAATATAACGGCTATTGAAGTAGACGGTACGTTCGACGACTGTCAGGCACTGGTAAAGAATGCCTTTATGGATAAGGAACTGAACGAACATATGCAGCTCACTTCGGCAAACTCTATCAATGTGGCCCGTTTCTTGCCTCAGGCTTTTTATTATTTCTATGCGTATGCACAGATGAAAAAGCAAGGAAAAGCAGACAATTTGGTGATTTGCGTGCCTAGCGGAAACTTCGGAAACATAACAGCCGGCCTGTTTGGTAAGCGTATGGGACTACCCGTGAAACGCTTCATTGCGGCAAATAACCGTAATGACATCTTTTATCAATACCTGAAGACTGGAGAATACAGTCCTCGACCCTCAATAGCAACCATTGCCAATGCTATGGATGTAGGAGATCCGAGTAATTTTGCCCGTATCCTCGATTTATATGAAGGTAGTCACGATGCTATAGCATCCGAAATTAGTGGGGAGACTTATACCGACGAACAGATACGTGAAACGGTACAGAAAACTTACGAAGAAACCGGATATCTGCTCGATCCTCATGGTGCATGTGGGTATCGTGCCTTGGCAGAAGACTTGCAGCCTGAAGAAAACGGAGTCTTTCTTGAAACAGCTCATCCGGCGAAGTTCCTGCAAACAGTAGAAGCGATTATCGGTACAGAAGTAAAGATACCCGAAAAGCTACAGGCTTTCATGCGTGGTACAAAACAAAGTGTACCTATGCAAAAAGACTTTGCGTCATTTAAAGCTTATCTGCTGAAACAGTAGTGATTGACAGCTTTTTATGATTCATAGGGGAAAGTGTTTTTATTTTTGCTGAAAAGACAGAGAAAACATGCTGATGTTTTTTTTATTTTTCTACAAAAGTTGTACTTCTTTGTACAAAAAAATAAGGCTTTTTCCTGATGTTTTATCAGCTTTCCGAACTTGTCTTAAAATAAAGTATAAAGTAAAAATCTTATAGGTTGAAACTTTAATAGTAAAAAATCTCCTGCTTTTAGCCACATTATCAATATGAACAAAGCTAAAGCAGGGGATTTTTTGTACTCTAACGTATGGATACAATATAAGTAAGTCTGTTATTTTCTATTTTGAGCCTCAAAAGAATGTCAGTTTGCTGGTAGAAAGTTAATATAGATTGCTAAACAATAATAATGTATTGTATGTATGAGGTATAAAGACAAAAAGTCCCGCAGGATTTGTTTTCAATCCTGCGGGACATTTTTTGTTATATAGCAGTTCAGATAAAAATATATTTATCTGTTTTTATACATGTTTTCGTAGTAATTCTGATAGTCACCGCTAGTAACGCTCTTTACCCAATCCTGATTGTTCAAGTACCAGATAATGGTTTTTACAATACCATCTTCGAACTTAGTTTCGGGAGTCCATCCTAGTTCACGAGTAATTTTAGTCGGGTCGATAGCATAACGCTGGTCATGTCCCAAACGGTCTTTTACAAAAGTAATCAGTGAATCGTTTATCCAGTCGATGCGGATTTCACCATTTTCATCCAGTTCTTTTTTCTTCAAAACCTTACGGTAAGCAGGTTCTTCTTCCATTAAACGTCGGATTGTAGCAATGGTAAGTTTTACGATTTCTATATTCTGTTTTTCGTTATGTCCGCCTACATTGTAAATTTCTCCGTTCTTACCCTGGCGTACTACCAGATCGATAGCCTTGCAGTGGTCTTCTACATACAACCAGTCGCGTACGTTTGTACCGTTTCCATAGACTGGAAGGCGTTTTCCTTCAAGGATATTTTTGATAATTAACGGAATCAGTTTTTCCGGGAAGTGATAAGGACCGTAATTGTTTGAGCAACGTGTGATAGTAACCGGCATCTTATAAGTGTCACGATATGCCATTACGATTAAATCGGCACTGGTCTTTGACGCACTGTATGGGCTGTGCGGGCATAAAGGAGTTTCTTCAGTGAAGAAGCCTTCTTCACCCAGCGAACCATATACTTCGTCGGTTGATACCTGATGATAGCGTACATCTTTTCTCCATGTAGGATAACCGTTTTCGTCTTTTCCGGTAACCCATGCACGGCGGGCTGCATCCAGCAGGTTTTGAGTTCCCAGGATATTAGTCTGAAGGAACAGCTGTGGATTTTCTATACTGCGGTCTACGTGGCTTTCGGCAGCGAAATTTACGATATAATCGAATTTATATTCTGAAAAAAGTCGGTCGGCAAGCTCACGGTCGCATATGTTGCCTTTTATGAAAAAGCAACGTTCGTTGTCTACATCTTTGGCAATAGTACCTAGATTTCCGGCATAAGTCAAAGCGTCAAGTATAACAACCTTAATGTCTTCGTGTTTTGCCAGAATGTACTTTATATAATTGGCGCCGATAAATCCGGCTGCTCCTGTTACTAAATAAGTTTTCATATAAGATGTTGCTTAAAATCGGGTACAAATTTCGGAAAGTTTTTTTAATCAGGCAAACAATTACTTGTTTAATTCTATTACTTCCAGGTCGGAAAAGTTTCCGTTGTCGATGCTGAAACGTACTAAAGTACGTACCGTATGGAATCCGTATATTCCTGCTGCTCCGGGATTTATGTGCAGTAATCCGAGTGTCTGGTCATATTTCACCTTCAGAATATGTGAGTGACCGCTTATAAAAAGCTTGGGAGGATTGGCTAAAAGGACAGAGCGGATAGAAGGATCATATTTACCGGGATATCCTCCTATATGTTTCATCAGTACATCTGCTCCGTCGACAGTGAAGCGTGCTGTTTCAGGAAACGTGTGCCTCATGTCTTGTCCGTCTATATTTCCATATACTGCTTTCAGGGGGCGGAAGGCTGCGAGTCGTTCTGCTACTTCCATCGAACCGATATCGCCGGCATGCCATATCTGGTCGCACGGATCAAAATATTTCAGGTAACGTTCGTCCCAGTAGCCGTGAGTGTCCGATAATAATCCGATTCTTGTCATTTTTTCTTTGGTTTTGTCGGACAAAGATAGTATTTTTGACTCAACCTTGATTCATGGCATTATGGAAAAACAATATAGATATTTTAACCGCGACATAAGCTGGCTTTCCTTCAATCATCGTGTGTTGCTTGAAGCTGATGACGATGATTTGCCATTGTATGAGCGGATAAACTTCATTGCAATTTATTCATCCAATCTGGAGGAGTTCTATAAGGTCCGTGTTGCCGAACATAAAGTTGTTGCTTCCGGTGGAAAAAGCGAAGACATGACTGTAGACCAGGCACATGAGCTGATTCGTAAAATTGCGGAGATAGTCAATGCACAACTGGAAGACAGAATCCGGATTTACGAGCAGAAGATATTGCCCGGACTCCGTCAGAATCATATAATCTTTTATCAGTCGAAAAGGGAAGTGGAAGATTTTCACCGTGATTTTGTACATCGCTTTTTCATGGAGGAAGTATTTCCTTACTTGCAACCGGTAAAGATTGAAAAAGAGAAGGTCAGGATGTTTCTTCGTGATAAACGCCAGTATCTGGCGGTACGGGTACGTTGCCATGAAACAGAACGGATGGAGTATTTCATTATCAAGATGCCATACAGCAAGGTTCCTCGTTTTGTGGAACTTCCCAAACAAGGTGATAATTATTATCTGATGTTTCTGGAGGATATCGTAAAGGCTAATCTTGCTGAAGTTTTTGTCGGCTACGATGTAGATTGCAGCTATTGCTGTAAAATTTCGCGTGATGCGGATGTATTTGTAGATGATGTTCCTTCGGAAAATATGGTGGAGAAACTGAAAGAGAAAGTTAAGAAGCGTAAGATTGGAGCGATAGCACGTTTTGTGTACGATCGTAAGATGCCTGCTGATTTCCTGGAGTTTCTGACCGATGCTTTTTCTATCGACAGTGAGGAACTGGTTCCGGGAGATAAACATTTGAATTTGGAAGATTTGTCTTCACTACCTAATCCGAATCCAGATTTGAAGCCTTTGGCTAAGCCGGTTCCGATGAGGCTTTCCGGACTGGAAGGTAAGAATTTTATGTATCGCCGGATAGCTCGTAAGGATTTGATGTTGCATTATCCGTATCATAGTTTCGATCATTTTACACATTTTCTTTACGAGGCTGTTCACGATCCCTTGTGTCGGGAGATTATGATTACCCAATATCGGGTAGCCGAACATTCGGAGGTTATCAATACGCTGATTGCCGCCGCGCAAAACGGTAAACAGGTAACAGTGTTTGTAGAGCTGAAGGCTCGTTTCGACGAAGAAAACAATCTGGCCACGGCCGAACTGATGAAGAAAGCCGGAATCAGGATACTGTACAGTATTCCGGGACTCAAGGTACATGCTAAGGTTGCACTTGTATTACGTTATAATAAAAAAGGGGAACAAATACGTAGCTATGCTTATGTAAGTACAGGAAATTTCAATGAGAAAACAGCTAAGATTTATTCCGATATTGCGTTATTTACGTGCAATCGGGTGATAGTGGAAGATATGCATACGCTGTTCCGTTTTTTGCGTAAGGAAGTGGATGAACCTCGGTTTAAACGTTTGCTGATAGCCCGTTTTAACTTGCTTCCGGAGTTAAAACGTATGATTCATCATGAAATTGCTTTGGCTAAAGCTGGCAGGCAGGGGAGAATTATTCTTAAGATGAATGCTTTACAAGACCTCACCATGATAGACGAACTGTACAAGGCAAGCGAGGCCGGGGTAAAAATAGATCTGATTGTACGAGGAATATGCTGTTTGGTTCCCGGAGAGTCGTTTAGTAGCAATATTCGTGTTACCCGTATTGTCGACAGTTTTCTGGAACATGCCCGCGTATGGTATTTCGGTAATGATGGAGATCCGCGGTTGTTTATCGGTTCTCCTGATTGGATGAGGCGTAATCTGTATCGCCGTATAGAGGCTGTAACACCTGTTTTGGACAAGAGCTTGAAGCAGGAATTAATAGATATGCTCGATATGCAGCTTCGTGCTAACTGGAAAGCTTGCTGGGTAGACAAGGAACTGAAGAATATATTCAAACGTACTCCTGACGAACCGAAAGTACGTGCTCAATATGATTTTTATCAGTATTTGTATAAGAAAAATATTGAGTGAGGATTTGTAGGGAGAGGTTATTCGTTTATTCTGTCTTCTAATAAAGAGTGTGGGTAGTTGATGACATAAATTTTGCCATTATAAATTACAATTTTAAGTTGCTGTTTTATGGAAATGGAAAACTTGTAACGCTGATAGACAAAACAGATTCATTGGCAACATTCAGATTGGATGATGGAGGGGATTCTTTTTGACCTGTTACATTCTATCTTGGAAAGCGCAAAAGCAGTGATAAATTGGAAATCCTTTTTGAAGAACCTTAATTCCGCAACATAATTGATAATTATTTTTATAAGTTCCTGAGCAACATTTTGTTGCCCAGGTTTTTGCCATGTCAGCGTTTTCACTTACCTTAGTGTTGCGAATCCAAAGACAAAGAAACCGCACGGCATGGGCAAAGGTAGCAATAAAATCCGAAAGACTCACTCCTTTTGGAGATTATTTCCAATCATGGAGCATTT
>NZ_DS981452.1:10515-54474 GCF_000154845.1 Phocaeicola coprocola DSM 17136
ATCCAATTCAAGGCGAATTCATCCGTCTCCTCCTATGCGGTGTACTTCTCGGCGGTTCTTTCGGTGAGGATGTCACCCGCCCCACTTAATGAGTCATCTTCCCTCACCCCACACTCCGCACCTGTAGCGCGACACATTCCTTAGGGCATAAACGAACTGACCCGGGAAACATCTCATACACGTCTGATGCCGGAAAGTCCTATGATTTCAATACGGCAGACACACTCAACACATTGCTCCTGAATTGCCTGTTGTCCACAGGGCAGTTGAAAGAGGGCGGGGAGTATGACGTTGACTTTGACCACCAGTTCATTGAGGCGGAGAAGTACGATGCAAAGCCCACGTACAAGAAATTTCTTGGTTACAGGTCCGGTGTGGCCGTTATCGGCGACATGATTGTCGGCATAGAGAACAGCGACGGCAACACCAATGTACGCTTTCACCAGAAGGACACGCTAAAGAGGATTTTGGAGAGACTTGAAGAGAAGAAGCTGACAGTCAAACGCTTCAGGGCCGACTGCGGCTCATGCTCTGAAGACATTGTGGATGAGGTCAGGAAGCATTGCAGGACATTCTACATACGCGCCAACCGCTGCTGCTCGCTCTATGATGACATCTTCGCGCTCAGAGGGTGGAAGAAGGAAGAGATAAACGGCATCGTGTTTGAGTTGAACTCCATTCTCGTTGAGAAGTGGAAGGGCAAACCGTATCGCCTGGTAATCCAGAGACAGAGACGCATGGGCAGTGGACCGGACCTGTGGGAGGGGGAATATACATACCGCTGCATCCTGACCAACGATTACGAATCATCCATGAGGGACATCGTGGAGTTCTATAACATGCGCGGTGGCAAGGAACGCGTCTTTGATGACATGAACAATGGGTTTGGATGGGACAGACTGCCTAAATCCTTCATGGCGGAAAATACCGTGTTCCTGCTCCTGACGGCACTGATACGCAATTTCTACAAGGCCATCATGCAAAGGATTGAAGTGAAGAAGTTCGGGCTCAAGGAAACCAGCCGTATCAAGACGTTTGTCTTCAAATTCATTTCAGTACCTGCCAAGTGGATTAAGACCGCAAGGCAATGTGTGCTGAATATCTACACCGACAACCATGCATATGCAGAAGCCTTCAAAACTTCTTCCGGATGATTTACATCACTTGATGGCCACTGATTGCGTATTGCCTCAAGTCGCTTTATGGGGTAAGGGGATGGTATGCGCATTGAAACGGACGCGAGGACTTAATGGTTATCTTACGAATCAAAAGTCCATTTCTCTTTATGTAGGTAGCACTTCGGGAATGGAGTTGCGGATTTAAGGAAGAATAAATAGAACAGCCTCCGGCGGTGAATAAGTTGCCAAGGTGTAATTAACAACAGACTTTTGGAGAAATATATGTGAAGACAAAACTATAAATCCAACCAATATGAACAAACATCCATTCATACCCGCTTCGGCAGTCGTTGCTCTATGCTTCGGACTGTTTTGCCTGTCCGCACTCAGCTCGTGTACAGGGTGTAGCTACAACCACGAAAAGGCGATGGGAAGCATAGATAACATTTTGGGCAAAGTAGATACACTGATGAAAAAAACAGACAGGTTTTTGGAAGAACATCTGCCGGAAGAACCGCCTATAGACTACGAAAAAGAGGGGGTGAATAGGAAGCACCTGTTTGTATTTACAGATACGACAATGACCTACAACGGCAAGCCGTTCATGCCGGGAATGTCAATAGGAGAACTGTGTGAGATATTCGGAAATTATGAGCGTCTTGCGGAACCCGGAATATTTATATGGGATTCTATGGGAATCATTATGGTATCAGACGATGAAAGCGGAAAAGACAGTGCCCCTGTAAGTAGAATAATGATTAACTGGAATATAGAGTTAAGCGGGTTTATAACCGATGAAGACCTAAAATGGCTAAAGAACCGCTGCCCACGTCAGTATTTTACGGGTAAAATGATTGTCGGTGGAGCGGTTTTGGGCAGAGGTATGCACATGGATGATTTTCTGAAAAAAACAAATCTGAAATTTGATAACGATCCGTTCCCTCTGCTTTACTATTGTCATCTGCATGACTGGGACTACACCAAAGCGCCTATACACCGCAGAGAAAAATATTATACCTATAGAATCAGGAAGTCTGAAGACGGTAATGATATTGAAAACTTTGATATTGCCATTAACTCACGAGGTTTCGGTGACCCACCGTACGAAGGTCCTGAATATGAAAAGTACATAAATGTAGAAAACCAATAATACACATAATATGAAATCAATGATTCTTGCCCTGCTCGTTGCAATGTTAGGTTTCAACGGCTATGCACAAGTAAAAACAGAAAAAGAGATGAAACAGGAAATAAAGAAAATGGAAGAACTGATACAGGAGTATTTAGGAATGGTGAAGACATACCCGGAGAAACCTGCCTACTATCTGCAGGTAAACAAGACAGGATGCAGACTGCTTGTCAGGGTAAATGACATTCCGGTGGGGCATCATTTTGTCAAAAATGAAGGTCAGTCTATGCTATATCCTATCAATGATTTGCTATTAGGAAGCGGTAAACATACCGTAAGTATACAGGTTTATCCTCGAACGGGAGAAACAGAAATTACTAAAGATGCCGGTGTAAATATTAAGGTGGTGCATTATAAAGAAAAACTGGTTGGTATTCCTGAAACATTGGTGGAATTAGACACTCCGACAGATATTGGGTTGAAAAAAATCCCGTTCTACACTGATTCCATAAGTTTCAATGCTACACTCCCCTTTAACCATAAAAGAATACTTGCAGAAGCAACAGATTTGCGGACAATACCCAATTTGGAAGAGAAGGTTCTTGCCCATTACAATAGGGTGCGTCAAATGATGATTGATGGAAATTGTTATGAATATCGTAAAATGCGCCTTGCCAGTACATGGGTTTTGACTGAAATGAATTATTTGGGAAAAGAGGCTTTGGAGAAAACATATATTGATTCAGACGATTTATTCCGTTTTTTATGCAATCCTATAGATTGGATTGCAGAACCAATACAAAACTATGAGATGGTCGTTTGTGGAAATGGAAAGTTAGTTTATCTAAGAAGAAAACTTGAACTCGACGATGTTTTGCAAGCTAGTTTCTATGACACTGAGGAGGAGAAAAGACTATCACCTGAAGAGCGTACTGTTACAGCATATCAGTTCATCCTCCTTTATATGCTAAAAGGCAGTGATGAATTAGTGGAGCTGTATTAGCGAAATAATTTTGAAAATAAGAATCACTAAATATCAAGTATTATGAATATGAAATATTTTAAGAAGTTTTGCATATATTTTATTGCAATTTTTACCATTGCTGTGGTATGCGGCTTTACGGGACTTGTCATCAAGGAAGTGGACAATGGCACATTTTATGATCTGGACACAATAGAAGCACTTGGCTTTTGTGTACAGTTGGGACTGACTGCATTTACATCTCTGATTCCATACAGTCTGAGTGTTGCAACCTTCCTGGTCTTCTGGGCTATGGACAGAGAAAAGTGGACTGGCTTTTTCCGTACATTGGCAATCGGGCTGGTTCTTGTCCTGCCTTTGTCGGCAATGACCTATTATTATGACTGGTTTGTGCGTCCGCAGATGATGGTCGTATCCGTCGGAAAAATAGTTGAAATGAAGCAGACCTATCCCAACTCTTTGGCAGACAAGTACGGTATAAGCATGGAGCAGATATTGAACAAAAAGCCTATGTCTATGTCCAAGACAAAGCTGACAGCCCAGATAGATTCTCTTGAAACATCTTTTCAGGCTGATATTGACACGTGCGGACTACTGCTCTCCATACTACCGGACACTCTGGCATCGAAAGCCTATGACTGCTATCGGTTGAAAAGAATAGGAGTTGTGTATCAATACGCCGTTCATCCTGCTGCCAGCGAAGACAGTCTGATGTACATAGCACATACAGAATTGTACCAGCACGCATTCGGTGCATGGGAAACATCAAACGAGCTGCAACGTCATAAACAAGAATATTTTGGAAGGACTCTCAATACCGGGTGTATATATATCGCTTATATCCTGTTTGCCTTCTTGGGCTATCTGCTCCGCTACAAACCGATAAAGAAAATATTGGCTGTCTTTGCGATACTGATTGTAGCCGCATGTATTTATCATGAAATAAATTCTCTTGTTCAGGGATATGCAAAGAAACTCAATACAGAATCCCATCAAATTGTGGACGACACCTATAAAGAGATAGATGGGATAAGAGAAAGCAAAGAGCAGGAAATGAATGCAGAGACACAATTAGAATAATTGTCTTAACTACAAAACAGAATGAGATATGGAACCAAAAACAGACATTAACAGACCCTCTACAATCAGAATAATAGCCGGAATCGTTGTGTTATTATGCTCATGTCCAATTTCTGGAATATGTTTTTCCGGAATAGAGTATCTTATGGAGCATTACCCTGCCCGGAAATTCCTGTTTTTTGAATATTTATGGGGAAAACTATTAATAGTGTTGATATCCGGAACAATTTTTTTTGCACTATTAGGAGTTATAACTATATTCTTATTAATAGCAGTGAGAATATGGAGTGGGAAAAGAGAAAAAGTAAAACATATCATATATCCTTTCCCTGCCGTATTGACAACTGAAATTGCCGATTTCTACAAGGTTGAAAGGGCTGATGACCAATTTCTTATTTTCACTACACCTTCTCAAATACGCGGATTTCTGATAGGTATCGGAGCAGCTATTTTATGTACTGGGATATTCTTGTTCTGCAAAGAAATAGACAACCCGTACAGTGAAATTTATTTGCCTGTTTCAAGTGCAACATTTATTTTAGCTCCATTTATTCTGCTGGTCAGCCAAGTATTTGCACATAAACGTAGGTTTGTACTGGACAGGATGAACGGTACTGTAACATTTCCACGCCATTTGTTCTTTCCTCGTTGTACTGTTCCTTTCTCGAAGGTCATTCCGGGATATTCAAAAGGTACTATGAACCTTGCATTTAGGTTTTGTTTTTTACATCCGCGAACTAAAGCAGCCATACCTGTTCTTGCAGAATATGATTCCGATTGGTGGCCATTCTATGTACTCTATATGGACAAGAACCGCCCGCTGCCGCAAGGCGAAGTGTTCGACCCCTACCGCGAGAAGGACTTCCTGCGTAGAAAGGCGGCAGGTTTCCCAAAACCGATATATCCCAGTATATCCCTTGTAACAGACGCTTATATGGGATATATATACGGTACGGATGAATTTAAGCAAAGACTGACAAAAATGAAGCACGGAATAATACATTGTTACACAAGAGTATCATGGTATTGTCAGAAGAATGAAATAGAATATGAAAATCCAAACGATTTAGTATTAATCGGTCTTTGGAAAAAACAGTTTGTGTTCAAACTCTTCGCTCCGGAAAATGTAGAATACATCGTAATCCCGGACAATACGGTATTGACCGACTGTTTTTTATGCGACAGTGAAACGGATGAAGTAAAATATATCAAGTAAACTAAAAATCAACAGAAATGAAACAATGAAATACCCATGAGATAAAAAATCACGCCCAAGAGAATGTAAATAGTCAAGCTGAAGTTACCTTTGTATAGTGTAACCCTAAAATGTATCAGTTATGGCAGAAGTGACATTCCCTCAGTTGATACAGCGCGCTTGCGGTATCGACGTCCACCTGAAGGTTGTGGTGGCGACAATTGACGGAGCAGGCATCCAACGCGAGACCCGCTCATTCAAAACCTTCACGAGTTCTTTGAATGAATTGAAAGAATGGCTATTGTCCAATGGTGTAACGCATGTGGGAATGGAGAGTACCGGTGTTTACTGGAAGCCGGTTTATAAGGTTCTTGAAGATTCCATTCCCAATGTCTGGATAGTCAATGCCCGTCACATTAAGAATGTTCCGGGTCACAAGACAGACAAGATGGACAGCGAATGGATCTGCAAGCTTCTTCTGGCAGGTCTTCTCAAACCGAGCTATATTCCTCCCAAGGAGCAGCGTCAGCTTCGTGACCTGACGCGTTACCGGAACAAGCTTATTCAGCAGATAGCTTCAGAGAAGAACCGTATGATGCGTATTCTTGAAGACTGCAACATCAAGCTTTCAAGTGTAGTAAGTAATACAAGCGGTACGACAGCTACTTCTCTTATTGATATGCTTTGTGAAGGCAAAGTCCTTACTCTTGATGATATAAATTCAGTTTATCACGGTAAACTGTCAGCCAGTCCTGAAGAATTGCTTGAGGCGTGTACCGGTTTTGTTGAAGAGCATCACATTTATCTTCTTCAGATGATCCGAAAGGATATAGACCAGACTCAGACTTTGGTTGATGATTTGTCCGAACGTATAAAGAGACTGTTGTCCAAGTACGAGAATGTCCTTGAACTTCTCAGGGAGATTCCCGGTTTTAGCACCAAGGTTGTAGAGGATCTGGTTTCTGAGATAGGTCTTGACATGTCCCACTTCCCTTCTGAAAAGCATCTTTCGTCCTGGGCCGGTCTTTCTCCGGGCAACAACGAGAGTGCGGGTAAAAAAAAAGCGCACGAATCACTCACGGAAACAAACAGGTAAAGGCGGTAATCACAGAAGCCGCATGGGCTGCGACCCGTACAAAGAATACGTTTTTTAGTGAGAGATACCATCGTATAGCTGCCCGCAGAGGAAAGAAACGTGCCTTGATTGCAGTGGGACATTCTCAGTTGATATCCGTTTATCTGATACTGAGTACAGGGTCCCGTTACCATGAACTTGGAGCACAATATATGCAATCCAAGATAGAGCAGAAACGCAAGGTATATTTGTCTTCTGAACTTAAAAAGCTTGGATACAATGTCTCACTTACTAAAGTTCCACAAGCTGTAACACTGAACTAATAATATAGACCAAAGGCCGACTTTTACTGGAATTACCATAGCCCGACAATGAAATTGGTCTCAACAGCTAAGCGCCAAAGATTGTGACTTATGTACACGTGTATGAAACTTTTAAATTCTTAGCTGTTGCTATTTATTATTGTACAATAGCCGCACTTGTGTTCTCATAAGTGCTAATCTTTCTTTTATCCAAAACCTCGGATTTATATCAATTTTAGTATAAACCTGTCCTACTTTGTGTGTAGGACGCTTAATATTTACGTATGAAAAACTATAAATCATATTTTACCCTGATATTGGCGGCATTCATCATATTCTTTACAGCATGTAGCGATGAGTATATGGAGAATATGAATACAGATCCGTCGAAAGCCTCAACTATCGATCCGAATGCACAGCTTACCACAGCCCAGCTACAGACTTACGGTGATCTAGGAATGGTAGAAATTTACAGAAACTACCTGTATGCATTCAACCAACAACTTATGGGATGTTGGAATACAACAAACTATGGAGGCAGACATACTGTCGACAATAATGAAATGGGACGTGTCTGGACAACATTCTATACCACAGCTATCAAAAATCTGACAGATGCTCAATATCGTACAGCCGATAATGCTGAAAAAGTAAATATCAATTCGGCAGTACGTATCTACAGAGTATACCTTATGTCGGTCATTACAGATATTCATGGAGATGTACCTTGCAGTGAAGCAGGCAAAGGCTTTCTGGAAGAGAAATTCAACCCACGTTACGATACACAGGAAGAAATCTACAACGATTTCTTCACAGAACTCAAAACTGCCGGCAACAACATGGATGTCAGCAAAGACAAAATTACAGGTGATGTTATTTTCAACGGCGACGTAAGCAAATGGAAAAAACTTGCCAATTCATTGAGAATGAGATTTGCCATGCGTATCTCCAATGTCGCTCCTCAAAAAGCTCAGGAAGAGTTTGAGGCAGCCCTGCAAGACGAAGGCGGCATCTTCCAAAGCAATGATGACAATGCACTTATCCAATACATGGAAAAATCATTCAGTTTCGGACAAGAAGCCTATACAGACTACCGTGGAAATGCCTTGTCACAACTGTTGTTCGGTAACGATCCGGCCAATAACCCAAGCTATCTATGTTCTACTCTCTTCAATCAGTTGTATAACACAGGTGATCCTCGTACGTTTATGATCGGACGCTGCTATTACGATGGCCTGATGAGTTCTACCAGCCCCGATAACCGCATCGATCTGACAAACGAAATGCTGGAAAAAGGTATCGCTTTCCAGCCATGCGAACCGGGAGCATTCAGCTATGATCCGTGGCCTAGTGGATATGACAGCGATATTTTGAAGGAGCTTGCAGAAACCAATCCTTCCATAAGCACAACAGTAGCTCGTGAAACAGAACCTAAACTGGCTAACAACTTTCTGAAAAGTACAAACCCCGGCGTAGTCATGACATACGCAGAAGTTGAATTTCTATTGGCCGAAGCTTCTCTCAAAGGATGGAATACAGGAAGTAAGTCTATAGACGAACTGTACAGAACAGGAGTACGTGCAGCTATCGATTTCCTGACAGAAAGCTATGGATGCGACCAGGTTTCGGATGAAACATTCGAAGAATATATAAATCAAAACGGAATCGGACATACTGACGAACAGAAAAAAGAAGCCATCAATACACAGGCCTGGATTCTCCACTTCACCAATCCGGCTGAATGTTGGGCAAACATACGCCGTTCTGGTTATCCGAAATTGAAATCACCTGCTGAATACGGTTTCGGACAATATCTGACCGGCGGTACTGAAATTCCGGTGCGCCTTTGCTACCCGGTTCTGGAATCATCTTACAATAAAGTAAGTTACGAAGAAGCTCTAAACCGCATGGGAGGAACAGACAACTGGTACACTCCGGTATGGTGGGACAAAGATGCAACAAAATAACAATCATTTTTTAATTAGATTCAGATATGAAAAAGATATACCACATACTATTAATCATGCTTGCTATGAGCTTCGGACTCATCGCCTGCACGGAAGAAACTCCATTTTCTACAGCAACAGAAAATGACGATCCCCGAATCCTTGACCCTTTATTTCCCGACCAAGTAAACGGTGAACTGCCGGTAGTTTCAAATATCAGCCGTGATGCCAACTTCTCGATGACACTGACTGTGACTCCTGCCGATTATACAACCGTTACATGGTTTATTGACGGAGAAGAAATACAGACAGGAAAAGAAATTGACCTCGCTCTGAAAGCAGGAACTTATCATTTGAAAGTGACCGCTACAACCAGCATCGGCAAATCGACTTACCGTGAAGGACTCATTCAGGTCAATCCTTTGGCAGATGATCCCTGGGCTACCGAAATCGGCTTCGAACGCATCATTACTACTGGAGCAAAAGCACAACTTTACGGCAACAACCTTGATAAAGTAAATAGCATCGTTATCGGCAGAAAAACAGCAACCGATATCGCTTACACAGAAAACGGAGAAAACAGCTACATCGAATATACCGTTCCGGAAGGACTGGCAGACGGAACCTATCGGATTATTCTTGTAGATAACGGTGGCAATGAATACGGAGGAAACAAAGTAACCGTTACCAGTGACGCACTCATCACAGCCGGCTCAGAACGTACTACAGCAAACAGCGAATGGGTAATGACAGGTATCAATCTCAATCAGATAGAATCGTTCACTTTCGGCGGACAGACTGTTTCCAGCTTTATCCGTCAGTCGGAAACCGAGATAGCCTTTACCTGTCCTTCACTGGAAGATGGTGAATACACACTTACCGGAAGAACCACATCAGGAAAAGAAGTCATGTTCTATACCACTGCGGGGAACATCACAGAACAGACAGTAGTTGTATCTTCAGAAAGAGTTTTATGGGAAGGTCATCACTATGTATCATGGGATTTACCCGATGACAATCCGAACAAGACTTTCAACCTGATCGGAAAGGATGTATTCGCCAGCATAAAAGCAGGAGCCGTATTAAGCATATACTATTCAGTAAACTCTGCCGACGAATATCACCAGTTGCGCACCACAACAGGCTGGTGGAACGATCTGCCCGGTACTGCCGTCATCGAATTCCAGGAAGACGGAGTAAAACAAATTCAATTAACTCAGGAAGTACTGGACAAGATTCAGACAGAAGACGGTTTCCTCTGCATTGGCCACGGATATTATGTAGACAGAATAAGCGTACAATAAATCATTCTCAAAAAACACACATTATATGATACACAAGAAAATAACATCAAGTTTATTTGCTTTCACAATAGCTGCCTGTTCCATACAGGCAGCTCCAGCAACAGCAATTGCCAAAGACGCAAAATTAGAGCAACAGGTGGAAGCCACTCTTTCGAAAATGACTCTGGAAGAGAAAATCGGACAAATGACCGAACTTGCCATTGATGTATTGGGAGGTTTTGTCGATGGAGAATTCCAGCTTGACGAAGCTAAACTGCGCAAGGCCATTGCAGAATATAAAGTAGGTTCATTCCTGAACGCTCCGGGGCCGGTGGCACAAGATAAAGACAAATGGCAGGAAATTATCGGAACAATCCAGTCTATGTCGATGAAAGAAATAGGAATCCCATGTATCTATGGGTTGGACCAAAACCATGGGACAACCTATACATTGGATGGCACCCTTTTCCCTCAGAACATCAATCTGGGTGCTTCGTTCAATCCCGACCTGGCATACGAAGCCGCACGTGTAACTGCATACGAAACACGTGCCAGCAACTGCCCGTGGACTTACTCTCCTACTGTAGACATGGCACGCGATCCACGCTGGTCGCGCGTATGGGAAAATTATGGTGAAGACTGTCTGGTAAATTCCATCATGGGAAGCACAGCAGTCCGCGGATTTCAGGGTGATGATCCCAATCATATACCTGCCGACCGCATTGCCACATCGGTCAAACACTACATGGGATACAGCTTGCCGCGTACAGGAAAAGACCGTACCCCTGCATACATACCCGTATCGGAATTACGTGAAAAATGCTTCGCTCCCTTCAAAGAATGTGTAGAAGCAGGCGCTCTGACTATCATGGTAAACAGCGGTTCCATCAATGGAGTTCCCGTACACTCTAATTATGAACTGCTTACCAAATGGCTGAAAGAGGATCTCGGATGGGACGGAATGCTGATTACCGACTGGGCCGACATCAACAACCTGTATACCCGCGAACGCATTGCTGCCAATAAAAAAGAAGCCATCCAGATAGCTATCAATGCTGGTATAGACATGGCCATGGAACCATACGACCTGAACTTCTGTACATTGCTGAAAGAACTGGTTGAAGAAAATAAAGTGCCGATGAGTCGCATAGACGATGCCGTACGTCGTGTCCTCCGTCTGAAGTATCGTCTTGGACTCTTCGAGTACCCTAACACTCCAACCCAAGAATATCCATTGTTTGGCAGTAAAGAACATGCAGAACTGGCCCTTCGTGCAGCCGAAGAATCAGAAATTCTGTTGAAAAACCAAAATAATATTCTCCCGTTGGCTAAAGGCAAGAAACTGCTGGTTACCGGTCCGAATGCAAACTCTATGCGCTGTCTGAACGGTGGATGGAGTTACTCATGGCAAGGACACCTTGCCGACAGATTTGCCGGTAAGTATAATACCATCTACGAAGCCCTATGCAACAAGTTCGGAAGCGAATATGTAACACTGGAACAAGGTGTAACTTACAAACCGGAAGGTGCTTATACAGAAGAGAATGAACCGGAAATAGAAAAAGCTGTAGCTGCCGCAAAGAATGTAGATATCATCATCGCCTGCATCGGTGAGAACTCTTACTGCGAAACTCCGGGTAATCTTTCCGACCTGGCTATCTCACCCAGCCAGCGTGAACTTGTAAAGGCACTTGCTACCACTGGAAAGCCTATTATTCTGATACTGAACGAAGGCAGACCTCGTCTGATAAACGATCTGGAACCTCTTGCCAGCGGAATTATCAATATTCTGTTGCCGGGTAACTACGGAGCAGATGCACTGGCAAATATTCTGGCAGGTGACGCTAATCCGAGTGCCAAGATGCCGTACACTTATCCACGCCATCAGGCAGCACTTACTACATACGACTATCGGGTAAGCGAAGAAATGGATAAGATGGAAGGAGCTTACGACTATGATGCAGTTATCTCTGTACAATGGCCATTCGGTTACGGATTGAGCTACACCACATTTGAATATAGCAACTTGCGCGTGAATCATCCTTCATTTACAGCAACCGACGAACTTCAGTTCTCTGTAGATGTAACCAATACCGGAAAGCTCGTAGGAAAGGAAGCTGTAATGCTGTTCAGCAGCGATCTGGTTGCTTCTCTCGTTCCCGAAAGCCGCAGACTGCGTGCTTTCAAAAAAGTGGAATTACAACCAGGCGAAACACAAACCGTTACTTTAACTATCAAAGCCAGTGATCTTGCTTTTGTTGGAGCTGACGGTAAATGGATCCTTGAACAGGGTGATTTCCGTATACAAAGCGGCAATCAGACACTGAACATTACTTGCAATCAGACATACAAATGGGATTCGCCTAATAAATAATAATTATTGTTCTATGAAAAATGGAGCTGTATCGTATGTAACTCGCAATACAGCTCCATTCTTTTATAAAGCGACACTGCCTAAGTAATTATATGTCACTTCTCCATTCACATAAGGAAGTAAATCATTATATCCATCTATTCGAACAATATCCATATTCAATGCCTTCTTGCCATAAGCCTTATTTAAAGTTGACCAGCTAAAATCAAAATTCTGTCCCTTTGAATAAACCATTATTTTCTGTTCTGGAAGTTTTACAGGCTCCTTCTTAAACTTAACATACACATATAAGGTAGCTACAGGCTTGTCGTAAGCAGGAACACGAGCATATTTTCTCATATCGTAAAAACCTTTGGCACGTGCTTTATCTACAGGAAGGGAAGTAAAATAAGAAGTATTAGTAAAATGGAAAGCACATTCTTCCCATAAACAATAGCCAAGTTTACTTAAATCCTTCTGTTGCTTAGTTTTTACGTCAGCACAAGAAAATCCAGACAAAGGAAAACACCCTTTATTCATATCATATTGCTGAAGTTCTGACAAACATTTCAAACGGAATACCTTCGAAAAATCAGCTTTTTCTAATTCCTGAAGAAGCTTTGCCTGATAGGTCTTACGTATTTCTTCTAAAGCGAACGGATCTGCAGATGCTTGTTCAAATTCCTCAGGAACACACAATGACGCATATCTATCTATAACCTTTTCGTCTACGGCTGTCTGATAAAGTTTCAAAGCATACACATATAAAATCGACGGAGTCAAATCTACAGCTCCTTCAACAGCCGAAGGCATATAATCGGACATTATGTTTCCACTTGTCAAGGCTCCATTCAGACTAATACAAAAATGTTTTCCTTCTCCCTCAGCCATAACAATCTGAGGCGTTTCTGGCTGTTCGTAGATACCCATAGATTCATACAGCTTTTTATCATATTCAGGGACAGAAGTAATAATCATTTTTGAACCGACAATATCCCGTTCGTATACAGGGCTCAAACTTCCTTGTCCGTCAACTGACCGCATATATAAATAACCCGAAGAAGCAGGCTTGCCGACAACAAGCGTATCTCCCTGTTTATAAGTCTTCCCGTTGCAAGCCACAATCGTTTGTTGTGCATAAATTTCTGTCATCGCCAGACTTCCGATTAAAGCCATAGCACAGCATAAATGTTTAGTTTTCATAAGTAATGTTTAAATTCAAGATTTGCAAATATAAACAAAATCCCAATAAATTCCTATGATACAGAAAAAACATAAAACCGGTCATTCAGATAAACAGATATACTTTACAGAGTCTATTGTAAAATGAATTTAATCACGCGCATTACAATTTGACAAAAAAATCCATAAATTCCCCATGAATACATGCGCTTATTACAAGAAGCTTCTATAATTATATAAAACAAAGTAAATCAATCAATTAATAAACCAGCAAAAACCTCTTATTTTTTGTACAAAACATTTCGGAATTTGTACGATTTTAAAAAAAACATCAAGAAGAATTTGGTAAAACTACAGCAATTTTTTCCTCAAATAAGCGCAAGTTATAATCATCCCACTTCAGTACCTCTATCCGGACAATGCTTAACCTAAATCACGCGACATAAAATACAGCTATGTAAAAGCCGCAAAAGAGAACATTAAAATACAAATAATACTTAATTATTAATAAATATGCGACAATTATAAAAAATATCTAAACAATTATACTAACTTTGAAGTTTTGTAATTTATTACAACCTCAAACGAAAACATTGTATGATACAGAACAAACCCCTACTATTACGTGCTTTAGCAGGAGCTTTGATATGCATTCCAGTCTATGCGTCGGCTGGTAATGCAAGCTATTACAATACATCTACAGAAGCTAAAGTTTTCCCGTGGAAGAAGAACAAGAAAAAAGAAACAACTGAAGAAGTCAGTAAAACCGATTTTGAAAAGATTGCCTCCGAGAGCAACCTGGTTTCTCGTGGCATGTTTAATGTATATGCCCAGGATGGCAAATATTATTTCGAAATCCCCGTGTCATTGCTTCAGCGCGACATGCTGGTTGTGAATAAGCTGCAAAGAGTGCCCTTCGAACTGAATGACGCAGGTGTAAACCGTGGTACAAACTACGAAACACAGATGATACGTTTTGAATGGAACAAGGAAGAGAAAAAAATCAGGGTGCGCCAGAGCCGTCCGTTACCGGAATCGCCCGAAAACGATGCTATCACCCGCTCGGTGCGCGATAACTTTATCTCTCCGCTCATTGCCGATTTCAAGCTGGAAGCATGCAATGCCGATTCAACCTCAGTAATCATCCAGATAAACGACATCTATGACGGATCGGAAACGAGCATCAACAATGTCTTCGACAATATCAATCTGGGGACATCTGCTGTAAAGGACTTGTCACGCATCATGTCGATCAAGGCGTTTCCTAACAACATCGTAGCCACTTCCGAACTTACCACGAAAGTACGCGAAGGTATGTCGGCAGTAAATGTCACCGTAGAGGTCAGCTCCTCACTGGTATTACTGCCCGAGAAGCCGATGATGGGCCGTCTGGATGATCCGAAAGTGGGATATTTCACAAAGGACTTGCTCTATTTCAGCGATTCCCAACAGAAAACAGAAGAGAAAAAATACATTACGCGCTGGCGACTGGAACCCAAGCCGGAAAACCGTGAGGCATATCTGCGCGGAGAACTGGTAGAACCGGAAAAGCCGATTGTGTTCTACATCGAAAACTCTACCCCTTACCGCTGGCGAAAATACATCAAGCAAGGTATAGAAGACTGGCAGGTAGCTTTCGAGCGTGCCGGATTTAAAAATGCAATTATTGCCAAGGAACTGCCTGATAGCATAGCAGTGAATGCTGATGACATCAACTATTCGGTAGTGACGTATGCAGCCTCATCGAAAGCCAATGCGATGGGTCCGTCTATTCTCGACCCTCGCTCGGGAGAGATTCTGGAAGCGGACATCATGTGGTGGCATAATGTTATCTCGATGGTGCAGGAATGGATTACCGTCCAGACCGGAGCTATTGATCCGAAAGCACGAGGAACCAAACTGCCGGACGAAATGATGGGAGATGCGATCCGTTTTGTGGCCTGTCACGAGGTAGGACATTCGCTGGGGTTGCGCCACAACATGATGGGATCGTGGACTTTCCCTACTGATTCGCTCCGTTCGAAAAGCTTTACAGATAAGATGAACTCTACGGCATCGTCTATTATGGACTATGCCCGCTATAACTATGTGGCACAGCCAGGCGACGGAGTTACAGCTGTATCGCCACACATCGGTCCGTATGATATTTTTGCCATCGAATATGGTTACCGCTGGTATGGTCTGCCTACTCCGGAAGCTGAAAAAGATGTGTTATACGATTTCCTGAACAAGCATAACGGACGTCTGTATAAATACAGCGAGGCACAAGATCCGCGTTCGGCTGTCGATCCGAGAGCACAGAACGAAGATTTGGGTGACGATCCTGTCCGTTCTTCGGAACTGGGTATAGCCAACTTGAAACGTATCGTGCCTGAAATCATCAAGTGGACGACTACGGGAGAGAAAGGACAGACGTACGAGGAGGCTTCGCGCCTGTATTACGCGGTGATTACCCAGTGGAACAACTATCTGTATCATGTAATGGCAAACATCGGAGGTATTTACATAGAAAATACGACTGTAGGCGATGGAGTCAAGACATATACCTATGTAGAGAAGGAAAAGCAGGAAGCATCACTCGATTTTCTGCTGAACGAAGTTCTTTGCTACCCGCGCTGGCTGTTCGATACGGAAATTTCCGACTATACCTTCCTGTTGCGTAAAAACCCGACGGGAGTAATAGAATATGCGCCAAGCCAGATTCTGAAAAATACGCAGGGATATATTTTCTGGGATCTGCTCTCGAACGACCGACTGATGCGTATGCTGGAAAACGAACTGAAGAATGGCAAAAAGGCTTTCACCGTAGTGGAAATGATGGACAAGATGCACAACTCCATTTTCGCGACCACCATCAAGGGAGGTACTCCCGATGTGATGGAGCGTAACTTGCAGAAAGGATTCCTCGACGCACTGATTACTGCTGCCGCCGAAAGTGAAGGTGTAAAAATCAACAAGCAGCTGACTGCTACCAGTGGCAATCCGTATCTGTTCCATCACACACCGTGGTGCAGTCACAATGAATTTGCTATTGAACAGGCAGAACGCATGGGAGCCAGACGTGAACTGAGTTTCTACGGCGGACAAGTAAACCGTATATCGGATGCAATCTCTGTCAAACGAGGTGAATTGTTGCGCATCAAGAAGTTGCTTGAGTCAAGACGCAACACATCGGATACGGCAGCACGCTATCATTATGACGATATGATTCTGCGTATCAATACGGCACTGGGACTAAAGGATTAAACCGTCCCTGTGCCGATGCACAAAAACAAATGCTAAACTATTTTTTACCAAATCAATAACAATCTTTTTTCAATGAAGAAATCCTTATTATTGACTTTGCTGCTCCTTGTGCACGTTTGTGCGGCATGGGCGGCCGACAAGGTGATTACCGGTAACGTAATTGCTGATGATGACAAACAGCCACTGATAGGTGTGTCTGTGTATGTTTCTGCCGACGACTTGAAGAAAGCCGGAAGCAGCCTGATGTCTTTGGGAGTTGTCACCGATATCGACGGAAACTTCTCTATTACCGTTCCTTCCGGAGTAAAGAAATTACAATTAAGCTATATTGGTTACACTACACAGCAGATTGAACTGAAATCGGGACAGACTCATTATAACGTTGCCTTACAGCCTTCGTCGACGATGCTGAACGATGTGGTTGTGACCGGTTACCAGACAGTGGAGCGTCGCAAGCTGACAGCTGCCGTTGCTAAGATTGACATTTCGGAAGGACGTATCGGTACGGTAAAAAGTATCGACCAGGCTCTTTCGGGACAAATTGCAGGTCTTTCGGCTGTTTCGACTTCTGGAGCTCCCGGATCTCCGGTAAAGATTCGTATCCGCGGTACTTCATCGCTAAACGGTACACAGGACCCGTTGTGGGTGCTCGACGGTATTCCACTGGAAGGTACTGATATCCCGAGTCTGGAGTCGCTGAAGAATATCGACGATGTACAGCAGTCTTCCATCGCCGGACTGAATCCTGCCGATATTGCTGATATCACAGTACTGAAAGATGCTGCCGCAACAGCTATTTATGGTGCACGTGCGGCCAATGGTGTGATTGTGATTACCACCAAAAACGGTAAGGCCGGAAAGACAAAAATCAACTTCAGTACGCGCCTCACGTGGTCGCCTCAACAGAATATCGACCGTCTGAACTTGCTGAATGCGTCTGAGAAGGTCGATCTGGAACTGCAACTGATGAAAAGTGATTATGCCATGAACGCCGAAAAGGGAGAAATATACCGCATCCTGAACCGCTACAATGCCATTGATGCTTTCAAGAAAGATGGCTGGGATGCACTCTCAAAGGAGGCTCAGAATGAAATCAATGCTTTACGCCTGATTAATACAGACTGGAATGATATACTGTTGCAGGACGCGTTCAGTCAGGAATATAACCTGAGTCTGTCGGGCGGTAACGAAAAGGCTACGTACTATACTTCGTTAGGGTACTCGAAAGAACAGGGAAATATTCCGAATGTATCTTCCGACCGTCTGAATCTGGTAATGAAAGCTAATTATAAAGTGAACCGGATGTTGAAATTCGGCACATCTGTTTTTGTAAACCGACGTAAGAATGGTTCATACCTGTCTACCGACGGATTTACAAATCCGATGTTCTATGCCCGCATTGCCAATCCGTACCTGACTCCATACGATAAGGATGGAAACTATGTGTACGACAGCGATATACAGAATGGAAATTCGGATCTGCTGTTCAATACGTTTGAAGAACGACAGAATACATCGAATGAAACAACCATCAATTCGCTTTCTTCCATCTTCGATGTGGAGCTTCGCTTTGACGACCGATTCAAGATTACGTCACAGGTAGGGTTGCAGCTCGACAAGACCTCGCGCGAACAGATTGCCGATCAGGAGTCTTTTGCCATGCGACTGGAACACAAAAACCATCGCTATAACGGTACGTCTTTCCTTCCTCAGAAAGGAGGGTTTCATAAGGCTTACGAAAATTCAGACTCTCAGGTAACGTGGAAAACAATGGGAACTTATCGCGATACATATGCTGATATTCATGAATTTGAAATCATGGTAGGTTCTGAACTTCGCCGTACATGGGCTACTACCCTTTATTCGGCCGGTTACGGATATGACCGCCGTACAATGACCAACCAGCCGGTAGTATTCCCCAGCGACTCGCAGGCGTTTCCTCTGCATACCAAAACGAATGTAGAAAATGCATACGTTTCGGCCTTCTCCACAATGTCGTACTCACTGCTGAACCGATATACTCTGGGAGGAAGTATCCGCTTCGATGGTTCCGACTTGTTTGGAGTTGACAAGAAATATCGTTACCTGCCACTTTACTCAGTCAGTGCACTGTGGCGTATATCGGAAGAACCGTTCACCGAAAATGCGAAATGGCTGGACAATCTGGTGATCCGTGCATCGTATGGTCTGCAAGGAAACATCGACAAGAATACTTCTCCGTATCTGCTGGGGAAATACCAATCGAATGCTACCCCTATCTTACCAGGAAATACGGAAGACATGATTGTGGTAACCTCTGCACCAAACGACAAGCTGCGCTGGGAAAAGACTCATTCGGTTAATGTCGGACTGGACTTTGCTGTATTGAATCAGGCTATCAACCTGAGTGTGGACTATTATTACCGCAAAGGAGTGGACTTGATAGGCATGCAGATGCTTCCGCTGGAAACGGGCTTTTCTTCGACAAACATCAACTGGGCCAGCATGACAAATAAAGGTATCGAAATAGGATTGTCTACACGCAATATCCATACCAAGTCGTTTATGTGGACTACGACTTTCAACTTTGCCTACAACCTGAATAAGGTGTTGAAAGAAGCCATACGAGAAGATGCCATTTATCCTAGCCGTGAAGGTTATCCGGCTGGAGCTATCTTTGCATTCCCTTATGCGGGTATAGATGAAAACGGACAGATGACATTCTACAACAAAGAAACCGGAAAAGTAGAATCGATGAAGGAATTTTTTAAGGTGCAGGAATTCGGTTTCGGTACATACAACCTGAGTCATGCTGAACTTCGAAACAAGTATGAGTATATAGGAACAACCGATTCGCCTTACACCGGAGGATTCAACAATACTTTTACCTACAAGGCATGGGAACTGGGTATCAACTGTATTTTCAATGCGGGAGGATATGTACGTGTACAGCCTAGCTACTCACTGACCTCGTTCGACCGCGGACAGAACACCAACCGTGATATTCTGAACCGCTGGACTCCGGAAAATCCGAATGGTACAATGCCGGCGCTGGTAGACTCTAATACAGATATGGATGCCTATTTCTTCCTCGATGGAGCTGTGAATCCGTATGCGTATTCCAGCCTGTGGGTAAAAAAACAGAACTACATGCGTATACAAAGCATTCGTCTGGGGTATGAATTACCATTCAGCCTGATACAGAAACTGGGTATCAGTCAGGCAACAGTAGCACTGGAAGGACGTAATCTGTTTGTCTTCGGATCGAGCTATCGCAATTATCTGGATCCGGAAACAATGGGTAATCCGTATGCACAGCCTATTCCGAAGTCATTTACATTCAGTCTGAATCTTAACTTTTAACTTGTAACCGACAATGAAGAAACAATATATCTGTTTATTTTTTGCCTGTCTGACTTTCTTGCTGACCGGCTGCGATAAATATCTGGATATCCAGCCTACCGGAAGTGTTATTCCGCATACGCTGGCTGAATATCGTGCCTTATGGCTGAACGCCTGTACAACGGTTCCCGCGGACCGGGGACTTGCGGGTATGGGTGCTGACGAAATGTTTGTCAGCAACAAAAACGACCAGGATAAATATGGAGCTATCGAACGTTGGGAGGGTACGACAACTTCTACCACGACCGTATCATTCGACTGGGCCAATTATTATGAAGTTTTGTTTTTTGCTAACTTCATTATCGAGCATCACGATGAAATAAACGAAGGAAGTCAGAACGAAATAGCACAGCTTACCGGAGAAACTTATCTGATGCGTGCATATATGCATTTCATATTGGTAAATCTGCATGGACAGCCTTATACCAAACCGGGAGCTCCGGCTACAAAATCCATCCCTTTGAAACTGGATACAGATCTGGAAAAACAGCTGTTCCGCAATACAGTTAGCGAGGTATATACTTCGATTTTGGACGACTTGAAAAGTGCCGAAGCGCTGCTGAATGTGGAAAAATGGGATGACATTGCTCTCTCCTACCGTTTTACCAAAGTATGCGTTCCGGCTATCCGCTCACGCGTTTACCTCTATATGGGCGACTGGCAGAATGCTTACGCACAGGCGGAAGAGGCTCTTAAGACTAAAAATGTATTGGAAGATTTTAAGGCAGACGGATTTAAGCTGCCTAACCAATATCAGTCGGTAGAAGCTATTAATGCTTTGGAATATACCATTAACAACAATTATCAGAATGCCGTATCTGTCCTTCCTTCGTTTCTGGTAATGTATCAGGAAGGCGACCTTCGCAAGGATGCTTACTTTGCCCAGGCAGACAAGGACGGAAACCGCAAATCGAAAAAAGGAGGAAGTTCAGAATTCCGTTGTACAATACGTACAGGAGAGTTATACCTGAACAGTGCTGAGGCAGCAGCACAGTCGGACAACTTATCTGAAGCTCGCAAACGTCTGCTACAACTGATGGAGAAGCGTTATACGGCCGAAGCGTATGCTAAAAAGAAAGCATCGGTAGAAGGCCTAGGTAAGGAAGAGCTGATAAAAGAAATACTGAATGAACGTGCCAGAGAACTTGCTTTCGAAGGTCACCGCTGGTTCGATTTGCGCCGTACAACTCGCCCGCGCATCGAAAAAACATTAAACGGTCAACAGTATGTATTGGAGCAGGATGATTCACGTTATACGCTTCAGATTCCGAAAGAAGCAATAGCAGCTAATCCTAACCTGAGCAACTAATCGCAAAAAATTATCAGCTATAAGAAGAAGGGGAGCTGTCTCAAAATAAAGAGATAGGCTTACTTATCATCTATATAAAATTACAACATAAAAAAACTCCTGCTTTTAGTCCTATCATTATAATAAACAAAGGCTAAAGCAGGAGATTTTTATTTATCAGTTTTAATCTATAAGATTTTTACTTTCGCTGTTCTAGTTTGAGGCAGCCTCATCTTTATTGGATTAAGATTTTAAAACTCTTTTTCTATCATCTACAACTATTCGCTGAATTCAACTTCATTACGAATAAAAGTCGTAACATTAATCTCTTCCACGGCTACAAACTTCTCTTTGCGATACGGGCAGTCAGTGCACATACACTTATTACACTTAGGTGTTTCGAATATATTACATGGATCAAGATGAATATTCAATACAGCATGGTCTGCATATTTAGCTTTCATAGCTTCCTGCAAACGTGCCCCTATTTTATGACCTTGTTCGATATTATAATACCATGGAATAGTCAAGTCGCAGTCCATATACAAAGAATTGCCCGACTTCAAAACCTTTACATTATGAATGTCAATCCACTCGGGTTTTCTGTTTCGATTCAAGGTATCGGCAAGATCGGCAAGCAGATTAATGTCTGCCTTATCAAGCAAATTATCGGTAGTTTTTCTCAGAATAGAAATTCCTGTTATGATAATTACCGAACCGAAAATCAAGGCCATCGCACTATCTATCCAAGCTATGCCGGTGAAATACAACAATACCAGTCCGGCAACTAGACCAATAGTAGAATAGGTATCCGACTGTAAATGCTTTCCGCCAGCAACGAGAGCAATCGAATCGTATTTCTTTCCTACAGCTATGCTATACCATCCCATCAGGTAATTAAGAAGCCCGGATACAGCTATGATATAGATACCTACATCAATCTTCTGAATATCGGTAGGTACCAGCAAACGCTTAATACCTTCATAAATAATCATTCCTCCTGCTATCGAAATCAATATACCTTCGATAGAAGCCGATATAAGTTCAATCTTTCCATGTCCGAAAGGATGATTCTGGTCTTTAGGCTTTTTCGAAAGACACAGACTAAACAAGCTTATTGCCCCAGCAACAACGTTGACAATACTCTCCATGGCATCGGTCAGAACACCAACTGAATTTGTGAGGTAATATGCTATAAACTTTCCTACCAGAATCAATACTGATACAGTCAGTATATTACGCTGTACTCTCTGCTTTAGTTTATTCTCTGTAAGTTCCATAATCCCCAAAATTGAAGTCAAAAAATGAGTGGACGAAAGTACAACTTATTTTCAATCTAGCAAAAGCATGATAGCTTAAAGTCAGTCTAAATTTCAGTATGCCAAAAATCAGCATCTACGAAAACAGTTAACCCTCTGCCTGACTGATCTATACAGCCCGACAGAGGGTTAACGAATTCAAAAGATTATCAACAAACTCCGTTTAAACCAAGAAGCCCAGTAAGATACCGGCAGCTACAGCCGAACCGATCACTCCTGCAACATTCGGTCCCATTGCATGCATCAGCAGATAGTTAGTCGGATCATATTCCAATCCTACTACCTGAGAAATACGTGCAGAGTCGGGTACTGCCGACACTCCGGCATTACCGATAAGCGGATTGATTTTATTTTCTTTCTTCAATACCAAATTGAAGATCTTGACAAAGATAACTCCCGATGCTGTAGCAATAAAGAATGACAGCGCTCCCAAGATAAAGATCTTGATGGAATCCCAAGTCAAGAACTCAGATGCCTGAGTAGATGCTCCTACGGTCAGTCCCAACAAAATAGTAATTGTATCAATCAGCGGACCACGAGCTGTTTCGGCAAGACGGCGGGTTACACCACTTTCCTTCAACAGATTACCGAAGAACAACATACCCAGCAATGGCAGACCGGAAGGAACCAGGAAGCAAGTAAGCAACAAACCTATAATCGGGAACATAACCTTTTCTGTATGTGATACGGCACGAGGTGCTTTCATACGGATAAGACGTTCCTTCTTTGTTGTAAGCAATCGCATTACAGGAGGTTGTATAACAGGGACAAGTGCCATATACGAATAAGCAGACACGGCAATTGCTCCCATCAGATTAGGTGCAAGTTTCGATGACAAGAAGATAGCGGTCGGTCCGTCAGCTCCACCAATGATACCGATAGCAGCAGCCTGCATCGGATCGAAACCTATTTCCAGCGCAATCATATATGCTCCAAAGATACCAAACTGTGCCGCAGCACCGATCAGCATCAACTTCGGATTAGAGATCAACGCCGAGAAGTCCGTCATGGCTCCAATGCCCAAAAAGATAAGCGGCGGATACCATCCGGAAGTCACTCCCTGATACAAAATGTTAAGTACTGAGCCTTCCTCGTAAATACCTACTTTCAGTCCGGCTTCCATATTAAACGGAATGTTACCGATAAGTATACCGAATCCGATAGGAATCAGCAACATCGGTTCGAATTCCTTAGCAACGGCAAGATAAATGAACACAATACCTATCAGGATCATGATGAGATGTCCTGCTGTGGCATTATAAAAACCGGTATATGTCCAGAAGTCTGCCAGGTTATTCTGTAAGAAACTACTAAATTCTCCCATATTATTCGATGATTATAAGGTCTGTACCTTCAAGAATTGATTCTCCTTTACTTACTTTAATAGCAGTAACTTTACCGTCGCGGTCTGCCTTGATATCGTTCTCCATCTTCATGGCTTCCAATACAAGTAAGGTCTGTCCACGTTTCACGGTATCACCTTCTTTTACTTTGATTTCGAGAATAACTCCCGGCAGCGGTGACTTGATACCAGATTTGCTTCCTACACTTGCCGGACGAGTCACAGCAGCAGGAGGAGCAGCAGGAGTAGTAGATGCAGTACGTACTACCGGCTTAATTTTCGGTTTGTTCTGCTTTTCGAGTTCTACGGTATAAGGCGTGCCGTTTACTTCTACACGCACATTATTGTCTTCTATGTCACCCACGGTTACTTTATACAAGTTTCCGTTAATTTTATATCTGTATTCTTTCATGGTTTCTTATCATTTTAAGATGATTATTTCTTATGTGGAGTTTCACGCAATGTATAAATCTTCGAACTCCACGGAGAATAACTACGTTTCACACGACTGATAGTCAGAATGGTTTCTTCTACATCATGATCGGCTCCCTGTGCTTCATGCAGCGCCATAGAGATAGCAGCAATCACTTCTCCCGGTGCTTCGCCCAATTTCTTTTCCTTAGCTTCTTGCTTATCGGTAATGTTGTGTGCGATCATTGCATTGCGCTTACGCAACTTAATAGCCGCCTTACCATTCAGCTTAAAGCAGATGTAAAGCAATATTAGTCCCAGGAAAACAACACTCATAGCCGATATAGCCATACCGATACCTACCGGGTCATGCTGTTCGAACTTATCCATCTTCGGATTGCTTTCTATCGTCTGGTTGTTCGTACTTGGAGTGACATATTTATCAGCACTTGCACCTTTCACTTCCCATTCGGCAGATGCATCCCCTACACGAGCGTACGATTGATTTGCAGCCAATATACCAGCCGGAACAACAACCTGATCAAGCAGCTTTTTACCAGAATCATATAATCCGATCCAGTTGGCATTAGTTTTACTCAGTACAAAATTAGTATGGAAAGTACCCCGTCTAGGATTTCCGTCCGCCCAGAAAAGTGTATGCTGGCGTGGCTTAATGCTTGTCAGCACATCTCCTTTCGGAATAAAATACGTAACAGTATCTCCGGGCTGACTGCTCACTTTCAGCAGGCATCCGGCCAAATCGGCTGTACTATATGCCTTATTGAATATTTCAATCCAGCCGCTATGCACGCCATAATCATCCTGAAAGTTGGTCTGATTGTCCACCAACACCTCATTGATGACCAGCTTACTGTTCGATTTCTGTTCTGTACAAGAAGTAAAACCGATCAGCAACAGCAGGGAAAGAAATATTCCTATTCTGTTTTTTCTCATAGATTTCTTAAGTTGAAAGTTAATAATCAGAATAACCCACGAATTACAATGGAATATTTCCGTGTTTCTTAGCCGGATTTGTCAGCTTCTTAGTCTGTAACTGCTGCAAGGCACGAATGATACGGAAACGAGTATTACGCGGTTCAATCACATCGTCTATATAACCATATTTTGCAGCATTATACGGGTTGGCAAACAACTTGGTATATTCAGCTTCTTTTTCAGCCATAAATGCCTTCGGATCGGCAGCTTCTTTAGCTTCTTTTGCATACAATACCTCTACAGCTCCAGCACCACCCATTACGGCAATTTCAGCAGTCGGCCATGCATAGTTCATATCTCCACGCAACTGCTTACAACTCATTACGATGTGTGAACCACCATACGACTTACGCAATGTAACTGTCACTTTTGGAACAGTAGCTTCACCATATGCATAAAGCAGTTTAGCTCCGTGCAAGATAACAGCATTGTATTCCTGTCCTGTACCCGGAAGGAATCCCGGAACATCTACCAATGAAACAATAGGAATATTGAAAGCATCACAGAAACGGACGAAACGTGCTCCCTTACGAGAAGCATTACAGTCCAATACTCCGGCAAGGAACTTAGGCTGGTTGGCAACAATACCAACAGACTGTCCGTTGAAACGTGCAAAACCGACAATGATATTCTTTGCAAAGTCACGCTGAACTTCGAGGAACTCACCATTATCGACAATTGCTCCGATAACCTCATACATATCGTAAGCCTTATTAGGGCTGTCCGGAATAATTTCATTCAAAGAATCCTCCAGACGATCAATCGGATCTGTACAGTCTACATAAGGCGGCTCTTCCAGATTGTTCTGAGGGATATAGCTCAATAACTTACGAATCAGTGCCAAGCCTTCTTCTTCTGTAGAAGCAGTAAAATGAGTTACCCCCGAACGAGTAGAGTGCACACTTGCACCTCCCAAATCTTCTTGAGAAACATCCTCTCCGGTAACAGTCTTTACAACTTTCGGACCTGTAAGGAACATATAGGAAGTACCTTCCATCATCAAAGTAAAGTCTGTCAGTGCAGGTGAATATACAGCACCTCCGGCACACGGACCAAAGATACCCGAAATCTGCGGGATCACACCAGAAGCCAAAATATTACGCTGGAAAATTTCAGCATATCCAGCCAATGCATTGATACCTTCCTGAATACGTGCACCACCCGAGTCATTCAGTCCGATACAAGGAGCTCCCATCTTCATGGCCATATCCATTACTTTACAAATCTTCAGTGACATGGTTTCTGACAGAGAGCCGGCAGATACGGTAAAGTCCTGTGCAAAGACATAAACCAATCTTCCCTCTATTGTTCCATATCCAGTAACTACACCATCGCCCAGATAATGCTTCTTATCCATTCCGAAGTTTGTACAACGATGTTTTACAAACATATCCATTTCTTCGAAACTTCCTTCATCAAGCAGCATAGCAATACGTTCACGTGCAGTATATTTCCCTTTAGCATGTTGCTTTTCGATAGCTTTCTCACCACCGCCAAGACGCGCCTGGGCACGCAGTTCGATAAGCTCTTTTACTTTTTCAAGTTGGTTACTCATGGTACTAGAAATTTATGTATTAGTAAATGGCAAGATAAAATGGTTAACAACCGATTGTTTTAAAGCAACAAAGTGACGAAGAACTTCGTATACATCCGATGAACGTTTACAAAATTCTCCGCCACTTCTCTATTCTGAATGACAACAAACAGCTAATGTCTCCACCATTTCATTCATTGCCCTTAATTATTTTTCGCAAAGTTCGGTTAATACCCCCATAGTTGATTTCGGATGAAGGAAAGCAATATTCAGTCCTTCTGCACCTTTTCGAGGCGCTTTGTCGATCAGGCGAATGCCGTTTGCATCAGCTTCAGCCAACGCATTTGCTACTCCGTCTTCTATTGCAAAAGCCACATGATGAACTCCCATGCCTCTGTTTTCAATAAATTTGGCAATTGTGCTATCAGGTCCCGTAGGCTCCAGCAGTTCAATTTTTGTTTCACCACATTTCAGGAAAGCAGTTTTTACTTTCTGATCTTCTACGGTTTCTATATTATAACATTTCAATCCGAGTACATTTTCATAATAAGGAAGGGCTTCTTCGATACTTTTCACCGCAATGCCCAAATGTTCAATGTGAGAAATTTTCATAATTAAGTTGCTTTTAATGGTATTAAAATCTAAAGTTGGTTTATATCAACTGCACAAAGAAAACAAAAATGTGCAGAATAAAGAAATATTTCCCTATTTTATTTTCATCAACTAACGCTTTTTTTAGTTTATTTTTATTTTATACAAAGCGTAGTTGTCAGAAATATTTTTTCACGATAAAAATATTGGCTGATGCATGAATCGCTCCATTCTCCAAACTGGATATCAACGACTTAGAACATTATTTATCAGATATATTTCCTCATCACAGAACGACCTATTATCTAAAGACTTCAAATTATCGTCAATCTGTTTTACCGAACTGGCACCAATTATGACAGAAGTAACCTTCTCATCTTTCAGCAACCATGCCAATGACATTTCGGCCAAAGTCTGCCCACGCCGTGCGGCTATTTCGTTCAAGTCCCTGATTTTACGAAGAACATCCTCCGTCAGAGCTTCTTTCTTAAGATGACCTCCCCGGGCAATACGTGAATCATCAGGAATACCATCCAGATAACGCCCAGTCAATAATCCCTGCGCCAAAGGTGAAAAAGCAACAAACCCACTGCCATGTTTACTAGCCTGATCCAAGATGCCCTCCTCTTCCGGCTCACGATTGAACAAATTATAACGCCCTTGATAAAGCAGACAAGGCACATGATTGTCGGCAAGATAACGATAAGCTATTTCCGCCGCCTCTTTAGGATACTTCGATATGCCTACATAAAGAGCCTTGCCCTGACGTACGATATCGACAAGTGCCTGCAAGGTTTCTTCAAGTGGAGTTTCCGGATCATAGCGATGACTATAAAAAATATCTACATACTCCAGATTCATCCGTTTCAAACTCTGGTCAATACTAGCCATAAGATGCTTCCGTGAATTCCATATCCCATAAGGCCCCTCCCACATATCATGTCCAGCCTTCGTAGAAATAAAAAGTTCATCACGATAAGGAGCAAGAGATTTCTTCATGATTTGCCCGAACGTTTCCTCAGCCGACCCATAAGAAGGTCCATAATTATTAGCAAGATCGATATAAGTAATTCCCTTGTCAAAAGCATGATGAATTTTCTCTTTACTGCCTGACAGCGTATCCACATCTCCGAAGTTATGCCAAAGTCCAAGAGAAATTTCAGGAAGCAGGATGCCACTCTTACCAGCCCTGCGATATTTCATTCCACCGTGATAACGGTCGGGAGCCGCACTATAAACAGGATCAATCATAACATATATCTATATAAATTACACATAAATACGAATAAGCAAGCGATTCAGCCAGTTCCACCGTACCTTAAACCAACGACGTGTACTCAACAGTTTACCTCCGAAACGTAAAATAAAATCCCGATAACTGAATTTCTTGAAAGGAAGTCCTGCTTCTATAAATTCAAAATGACTATATCCATGCTCTCTGGCATAAGTCATTGCCTCCCATACAGCAAGCACTCCCGGATAAAGCAACGGATAACTCTTGCGCATCCCAGCAGAAAACATCAGGTAAGCAGTATCATCAGAAAACAAACAAACCGAACCACCAATAATCTTTTCTTTATAACGTACTATAAAGATTTTACCCATTCCAGCCGGAAAAGATTCTTCAGAGAAAAAAGCAAAAAGATGAAAATCAGGTAAATAACGATGAACTTTGGGAGAATAATATTTTTTCAGCATCATGAAGAAAGCCCTTATATCTTCCAGGCTGGAGGCAATTTCAATAGAAGCCCCATTTTTAAGTCCCCTGGCAATCTGGCGTTTACGGGAAGCACTCATCCATTTATCAAGCTGTTCGTGGTGTATCGAATTGCGAACACGCAGCCACCGGACCGGAAAATACCCGTTCTGCCTGAAATAACGGTAGCCGAACAACGGTTCTTCTAAGTTTCGAAACTCCAACAGAAAAGATCCCTCCTTATACAGAGTAGTAAAATACGTCAATAATTCATTGAAAATCTCTTCCCGTTTCCGTTCCGTATTAAAATACTCTCCCACACCGTAAACGTATGTTTTTTCAGTAAACCCCAGCAGACGAAAATTCCGCCGGGTAATACACAGCAGTTTACCTATCGGTTTATCCCCTTCGAAAGCAACCAAGAGCACAGGACGATACCCCGGGGTTTGTTCCAATATCCGGAACAAATCAGTAGAATGAAAGACATTGGTTCCCGGAAGTTCAGGAATGTCCTTTGCATGCTCATATGTAGTCAACCTGATAGCCATTGTATCGCAAATTTATGATTTTTTTTGAGCATTACGAGTTTAAAGGTTATATTTGTCGTGTTAAAAACGAAGATTTTATGAAGAGTTTCAGCGAATTGATAAAACAACGGCGCAGTATGCGTAAGTTCACCGATGAAGAACTGACACAAGAAGAAGTGGTAACCCTGCTGAAGGCAGCCCTCATGTCGCCGTCTTCCAAACGAAGCAACTGCTGGCAGTTTATAGCAGTAGACGATAAAGAAACACTAGACAAGCTTTCACGTTGCAAGGAAATGGGATCATCTTTCCTGAAAGAAGCCTCTCTTGCCATCGTCGTACTGGCGGATCCGCTGGCAAGCGACGTATGGATAGAAGATGCGTCTATAGCCTCTCTGATGATTCAGCTACAAGCCGAAGATCTGGGACTGGGAAGCTGCTGGATACAAGTACGCGAACGATACACCGCTACCGGCATGTCTTCGGACGAGTATGTGCACGGCATTCTCGGCATACCTCTTCAGTTACAGGTTTTGTCCATCGTAGCCATCGGCCACAAAGGTATGGAGCGTAAACCTTTCGACGAGTCACACCTGCAATGGGAAAAAGTACATATCAATAAATACGGAGGAGAGTAAACGTGGCAGCAAAAGCATCAAACCATAAAGATACATACCGTGCTACCGCAGTTTTTCTTGCATTGATGGGAATACTCTATCTTGCCGACCGGCTGATAGGTTTTTCTTCCCACGGTCTGTCCTGGGTTATGCAAAAAGACACCATGCTACTTTATGCAGCCGTCGCTTTCTTATGGTTCAAGGCAGACAAGTCGGTAGGCATCATTCTTGCCGGAATCTGGCTCATCCAAAACATCGGTCTGGTAACTACGCTGCTGGGACAAATGTCAGGCTACCTGCTTCCCGCTTCCCTACTGCTGATAGGAATACTGCTCTACTGGTTGTCATCACGATAAAAAGTCCCGCAAACGAAAAAAATCATTTTCACCATGAATATAAAAAACATTATCATGATAGGGGCCGGCAACGTAGCGACTCACCTTTCCGTAGCTTTATCACAAGCCGGATATAATATCCGTCAGGTATTCAGCCGTACAGAAGCTTCCGCTTCCGAACTTGCCGCCAAACTGAAATGTCCCTATACTACAGATTTAAGCCAAATCACCCATGAGGGAGATTTATATATCGTTTCCGTGAAAGACTCAGCACTGAACGACATACTTCCCAAGTTAGTACAACGTGCTCCCCAAGCCCTGTTTGTACATACAGCGGGCAGTGTTCCCATGAACGTATGGCAAGGACTGGCAGAACGTTATGGTGTACTCTACCCCATGCAGACATTCAGCAAACTGCGTCAGGTAGATTTCCGTGAAGTTACATTTTTTACCGAAGCACATACAGCTGCCGACCTGAAGCTTCTGAACGAAATCGCCCTCCATCTGGGAAGCAAAGTATATGAAGCATCATCCGAGCAACGGCGATACCTGCACATCGCAGCAGTATTTGCCTGCAACTTTGCCAATCACATGTATGCCGTTGCCAGTCATCTGCTTTCAGCAAACGGTCTTCCCTTCGAAGCCATGCTTCCGCTGATCGACGAAACAGCCCGGAAAGTACACGAACTGCCTCCCGTCGAAGCACAGACCGGACCGGCACAGCGATACGATGAAAATGTCATCAACCGCCATCTGGAAATGCTGAAAAGCGAACCACGCTTGGCAGAGATATACGAACTGATCAGTAAAAACATTCACGAGTACGCTAGCAATAAAAAAGAAACCTTATGATAAACTACGATCTTACTAAAATACGTGCACTTATATTCGACGTAGACGGCGTGTTAAGTGCCGAAACCATTACCCTGCATCCTAACGGAGAACCGATGCGCTCGGTCAACATTAAAGACGGTTATGCCCTGCAACTCGCCGTAAAATGCGGACTACATGTTGCAATCATCACCGGAGGAAAGACAGAAGCTGTACGTAAACGTTACGAGGGTCTTGGCATAAAAGACATCTACATGGGAGCAGCCGTAAAGACCAAAGAATATGCCGAATTAATGGAGAAATACAATCTGAAGCCAGAGGAAGTGCTCTATATGGGCGATGATATCCCCGACTACGAAGTTTTAAGTCTTGTAGGACTCCCCTGCTGCCCCGCCGATGCAGCCCCCGAGATAAAAGCCATCTGCACATATATCTCACACCGCAACGGAGGCTACGGATGCGGACGTGATGTAGTAGAACAAGTTTTGCGTGCACAAGGCAAATGGATGTCACACGAAGAAGCCTTTGGCTGGTAATATAAAAACAAACAATTATGCTCGAAAACCTGAAAAAATATAAGATAAAGCTAGCTTCCAACTCCCCACGTCGCCGGGAACTGTTATCCGGACTGGGAATAGATTATGAAGTAAAGCTTCTGCCCGGTATTGACGAAACCTACCCCGACACACTGAAAGGTGAAGAAATTCCCATCTACATTGCCCGCGAAAAGGCAGACGCCTATCGTCCGTCCATGCAGGCAGACGAACTTATTATCACTGCCGATACCATAGTCTACATAGACGGAGAAGTCTTAGGAAAGCCTAAAGATGAAGAAGAAGCTTGCCAAATGCTGCGCAAACTGTCGGGACGCTCTCACCAGGTCATAACCGGAGTATGCCTTACGACTACCGAATTCCAAAAATCCTTTGCCTCGGTTACAGAAGTAACCTTCGACCAGTTGAGTGAAGAAGATATCCGTTTCTATGTAGAACATTACAGACCGATGGACAAAGCAGGCTCATATGGTGTACAAGAATGGATCGGCTTCATCGGAGTAACCGGCCTGAAAGGTTCCTACTTCAATGTAATGGGGCTTCCGGTACAACGATTGTATCAGGAGTTAAGGAAATTATAAACCATCGATTCCACGTCCGTAGCCAATGAAGTTCAGCATAACCCAAGCAACCATAGCAGATGCAGACGAACTGACATCATTTATAACAAGTATCTGGAAAAACATGGAACACCGGGAATGGTTTGCTCCAGAAGAAGACAAAGATTATATAAAGTCGCTATTGTCTACTCACACAGGCATTATATGGAAAGCCATTGAAAGTGTATCAGGACAGACTGCCGGATTATTCATTGTCGTCTTTCCCGGAAAAAATTCCGAGAACCTAGGTTACGACATCGGATTATCTGAAGCAGAGTTGTGCAGTGTAGCACACATGGATACGGTAGCAGTGCATCCCAACTTCCGAGGTTACGGACTACAACGTTTACTTATAAGTCAGGCAGAAGAAGCCCTGAGCAAAACCCAATACCGTTATTTGTTATGTACGGTCCATCCGGAAAATTCTTTTTCACGCAGTAACATGGAAAAATTAGGATATACGTATATAAAACAAGCCTTGAAATATGGTGGACTACCGAGATGTATTTATCTGAAGAAAAGGAGATAACTATACTTTTTTCAGGGTAAGCTATAATAATAAAAGAAATGAATATAGAAAAGAAATAGAATTATTCGCTCAAATCTATCAACTGTAGTATATTCTTGTTGTAGGCCACTGACTTACCCCTGACGATATATATCACCGCCTGCTCAATCACAGGGAAAAGCACCACAAACCATTCTTTAGAGCATTATATTTATAAAAACAATCATAATGACTACTTAACTCTACCAACTTAAATTTACCTTCAAATTGAACAAAATCTCCCCTATCTGTGAAGACTTCTCATACGCCATGGTGCAACCTCTCAGCACTATTATGATGGTACAAGATATGTTTAAAAGCGGAAGACTTGATACCAGACCGGAGATAAAGAATAAATACATGAGTATAGCAAAACGCGCAACAGAACATCTGTTTACTCTCATCAACAAGATAGTCACCATCTCAAAGCTGGAGAACTATAAACTGGAGATGAACAGAACGGAAGTTGAGCCTACTCCAATAATAGAGAAACTGACAGAGAAATTCAAATCCAATGTACAGAAACCTGTAAACTTTATCATCAGCTTACAGACCAAAACAGCTTATGCCGACAACGATTATCTGGGTAAAGTAATAAGCAATCTGATTGACAATGCCATCAAATACTCTAAGGAGAGTGTGGAAATTAACATCACGTCTGAAGAAAGCGAATGCTACACCATCCTGAAAGTATGCGACAATGGGCTGGGCATATCCGAAGCCGACCAGAAAGTCATTCTCCAAAAGTATGAACGTGCAACGGCGGCAAAGCGCAGCTGCAAGAACGGAGCTTCAGGCTTTGGACTGGGCCTGAACTTTGTTGACCAAGTGATAAAGGCGCATGAGGGATGAATATTCGTCAACAGTACAGAAGGAGAATTTTACCATCTATCTGCCGCTTGAAACTCCAAACAACAGAGACAATCGGTAAAACACAAGGCTGCTTATTATTATGGCTATGATATCATATACATCGAAGGTACCATGTATATGAAGAAGTCCGAGAAACTCGTATGCAATATAGACTATTGCAGCCCCTATTGTGTATTGCTTTATCGAATATCTTTTTTCAATGCCATAGGCGCATAGTACCGCAGCAGGTACGCAAACGACACTGCCTATAACATCTGCCAGATGAAAGTCATTGATATGGTTCTCATAAACATACGGGCGATACGTGTGCGACAGTACCAGCCCGATAGCGGCAATCAGAATACCTGATAATATAAACTTCATTTTCATAACCATCGTAAATCTTCAATACTTCGGTAAATTTTTACCGAAAGATTAAAAGTTAAACAACAGAACCGGCAAAAGCTGGTTCGGAAACACTAAAGAGGTCATTGAAATGTTGTCAAAAACGAATGGTTAAGCATGAAGAAATGTGCTGAAAAAAGAGAGTTAACCTGCTGATAATAAAGGAGGAAAGTATTGCATAATTCGTTATTTCTTAGTAAATTAGAAGTCTCTGAACTCTTCTGATTATGACTAAAGAAACACTCCTTATGCAATACCAATCCGAGTGCCTGTCGGCTCTCAAATCAGTAGCGAATATACACAAACCTTTTGAAAAAGCATTCATGGACACCATGAAATTATTCATGGCCATCCCGGATCGTATAAATTTCCTTCAATTGGGCAGATATGGCTGTTTCTCAGAACAGACTTATCGCAACCTTTTTGAGCATGAAACTTTCGACTGGTTTGCGTTCAACGGCTCTATCATCAGCAAGTATCTCACAGGCAAAAGAAAAGCCATCGCCATCGATCCTTCCTATATTCCCAAATCAGGCAAGAAGACACCTTGGATAGGTTACTTCTGGTCCGGTTGTGCAGGAGAATACAAGCGTGGACTGGAAATCATGGGCATCGGTGTCATTGACATCGACAACCATGAATGCATGACTTTAGGTTCCATTCAGACGCCGGATTGTAAGACCTTGGATAATATGGACAAGAACCTTGTTGACTGGTACAGCTGCTATCTTATCAGCAGAAAAGACAAGCTGCAAAGCATATCCAAAACGGTGGTTGCAGACGCATTCTTTTCCAAGGAAACTTTCGTAACGCCTATGTGTGAGAACAGTTTCCATGTTATCAGCCGCTTTAGGAATGATGTTGTCCTGTACTATCCGACATTGGAAAAGAAAACAGGAAAACGTGGTCATCCCAAGTGGTTTGACGGCAGGATTGACTTTGCCAATCTGGATTTGACCCGGTGCAAGGAATACGAGGTGAACAAAGGAAAGCTATACGGATTGAGGGTTTATGCTAAAGCTTTCAAAAGGTATGTTTCCTTAGCCGTCTGGTATCCGATGGACGGAAGAACAGACAAGTGGCAACTTTATTTCTCTACAGACGATTCCATGGATGGACGCGAGGTGCTGGATTATTACAGAACCAGGTTCCAGTTGGAATTTTGCTTTAGAGATGGCAAGCAGCATGCAGGAATCACCAGCTGCCAGTCTACCGACTTCAGGAAATTGGATTTTCACTTCAATGCATCGCTTGCTGCTGTCAACTTGGCCAAAGCGGCATGTAAGAGGCTCGGAATAACCTATTCCATATCCTCCTGCAAGTCTTTCATACACAATGCTTATATGCTTGAACGATTTATTTGCGTGTTTGGGATTAGCCCAGACCCGCAAGTTATTGACAAACTTTTCAAAGAACTCATTTTATTTACTGCCAGAGCAGCTTAGGCTTGGCGAATTTTTAACGAACTATTGAAATCTTTATAGTGGTGTATTATTACATATAAGATAATACGACATTATAAGCATTCCAATTGAAGCACCAACCAATAATCCATAATAAAATATACGACCATATTTATAAGAATTCCTCTTCATAAGTTACAAAATATTACATTATTTTATTATAAAAGCTAATAACGCCCCAACTTCTTTCCCAATATAAAATAAAACACAAAATAAAAATGCAAAGATTCCAATAATAATAAAGGTCTTTGTAAATTCGTTTCTGATTATTATTTTACGAATTTCTGAAAATAAACTTTGTATATTCATAGTTATTTCATTCTTTTTTATGTCCTTGAATATTTTAAGATAGTTATACGAATAATTAATAAAGACATTACGCTTCATTATCCTTTTTATGATGAAAGAAATGGCAAATGTACGAAAAACAACAAAATAAAGGGAGTTCGAAAAGTATTCCAAAGGCTATTCCTATTTTAATGTTTCCAACATTTGCTCCGATTGCTGTACCAAACATAAGACCTAAGGCTAAAATGGGTCCACTGATCAAATAGTATCTATATTTTTTGTTCATACTCTTTAGTTTTTACAGTTATTATTATACTGCAAAAGTATGCGTAAAGAACAAGAGTTTATGTTATCCCGATGTTATCTTTAGGTTAATGCTTCACTCATCAGACAAATTCATTTCAACCCATTTCCAACATTTATCAATACCCTTCAATCTTTCATACACAGACATAGATATTTGGATATCAGGAGATAAACAATCCTCCTCATTACGGCTCACATCCGGTCTTTCAAAGTAAGAATGACTTATATAGCCCTTTGTACCTGTAAATGGCAGTTCAACAGGCAATACATCGCCAAAGCAAGTAGGCTTCTGCGAAGTCGGAGTCCCTATAATGGGGAAAAGATGATTATCCTTTATAGTTGTAAGCAAGTAATTGGCACTGCTGAAGGTGTTCTGGCCTTGTATGAATATTACCTTCCCTTCAAAACGGTTCTTAATTTTGGGAAGGAATGACAAGTTTTCACAATCTTCCATCGGAATAAGTTCTCCAGGTTTACCTTTGCTGCAATCATAGAAATCAGGCATGCACTTGAAAAGAAAATCAGATTTTCTGACAAACGTCTTATATTTTGATATACTGTCCGTATCAACTCCAAAATATTGAAGAAGCTGGTCGCCAAGCATACTGTTTCCTCCACCATTATAACGCATATCCACCACCAGTTTCCGTATATGATGCTGCTTTAAATCGGCATCCATCTTATCTATAAATTCGAGAAATGACGGCAGGAAGTTCAGATAATTATCTTCAACTTTGGTACCCGTAATCTGACATAATTGCAAATACGACTGTAGATCATACATCGCATTAAATTGCAGATAGCATTTATCTTCAATTATCTGATAGGAGAACAAATCATCACGCTTCACAGTAACAGGATAGGAAGGAAATTTCACTTGATACCATCCGGAGCGATTCTCTATTTCCGACTCAAAAAGCAGACTACTTCCATCATGAAAGCCAAGACAAACTCCCTTTGCTGTATCTAGTCCTATCTGATGCAATAATGCTTTACGATTCAGATAAAAACTCCATAGCCCTGCTTTTACTTCATTCTCCGAGGGCATTGCTTTACGCATAGCCAACCTGACATCTTTAACGGATATGCCATTCATGGAAACAATCTCTTTTCCCGTGAAATCAGGATATTCTGAATCTATGGCATACAGATAAAAACAGCCTTCATAATATCTTATCTCAAAAGGATAAATTAATCCATCTTCAGGCATGAAATAAGTATGTGCATCTTCAAGCAGGACCAACAAAGAATTCAAGGCAAACTGGAAGTACCGCACATCCATCACATCCTTCATTTCATGGCAAACTTTCTCTGCCTGTCTTTCAAATCTGTTGAATCTCTCAGGATTAACGATACTGACAGGATGGAATGCCCTGATAAAACGCGACAGGTTCATTACCTCATTCTGATATTTATTGTAACTTTCATCAAAGAAGGTTACCGGTATTTTATGAAAAGTATTGTCAATCATAATATCATTTTTTACATATTACTGTTTCTCCTATTTAATATATCCTGCTCTATCTCATCAACTGATGCCTGAATATATCTTTTCCTAATGGTATGATTATCCAGAAAATCAATCTCATCACACAGTTCGTGTAACGTATTGATAAGATGCGATGAGATTATGACAGTCTTCCCTTTGTCCTTCAGCTCGCGGATGATTCTTTTAAGTTGGATACACCCATAAAGGTCTACCCCGTTGAAAGGTTCGTCAAGGATGTACAGGTCATTTTCCTGAAGCAGTAAGGCCATCAGTGCAAGTTTTTTCTTCATCCCGGTGGAATAGTCCAAAGCAAATCTTTCCATTGGCAGTTGAAAGATTTTGTTCAAGGAATCTATGGCTTTAGCATCCATCTTTTTCCCTTTTGCCTTAATACAGAACTCAAGATACTCCTTTCCTGTGATAAGGGAGTAGAAGAAGCTTTCAGCCGGCATATAGCCAACGCTTATCTTGGAGGACTTTCTTATCTCGCCTTCATAATCAGTTACTCCCATAATGCAACTGAAGAGTGTAGTTTTCCCGGCTCCGTTTTCTCCCACCAGTCCGTAAATTTTTCCGGATTCGTAAGAAACGGAGAGGTTGTCAAGCACTCTCGTCTTACCGTATGCCTTGCTCAAATTCTTTATATATATCAGTTCCATAGATGTTTAAATTTTTTCTTGACTGAAAGTGTAAGACCGATATTCAATGCCAAATAAGGAATCAATACGACAGGGGTTATAATCGAAACTAAAAACAGCGGCAACGGAAATAGCAGCCAATATATTCCCAGTGCAGTTTGTGTCTCGAAGGAGAATCTTGCCATCCCCATATTCCACAGGTATAACAATGTCGAATAAAACAATACAAGACAAAAAAGTATAGCTTCTGTATCGTGTCTCAGCACAAGCATAAGTACAATGAACGGGAACATGGTTATAAAAATATTCCTTAGCCCTGATTTAACTAACATCAGCTGATACATTCCGAAACTATTATAGACAGAGAGTTCATGCTTCGGTGGCGTCACCATATATGCAGTTCCCTGAATAGCTCCCCACAGTATCAGGCATACTTTACAGAGATTGATATTGTCATGCAATACTCCCATGAAAGACAGAAAGAGCAATACCGCATACAGTGGTACTTGTTTCCGGAACATCCTTCTATACAGCAAGCCCCCACTGTATAATAAAGGTATAGGCAGAACTACAGAATGAAACCTGACAGGGTAAATCCACGGCATAACTACCGCAGTCAGCATGATAACTGGCAAAGAAATATAATTTGCAGCAATTATCCCCGAAATAATAAACGGTAAACCGAGCAATAAATATTCTACCGTAAACAATCTTTTGATTCCATGCACCTGCAAGGACAGAAACTCCTTGTCTTTTCTACTGTTATGATACAGCCAGAGTACAAGCAGATAACACACTGGCAATACCCATACACTTGTTACTTCCGTAAAAGCATAAAACAGGATGATAACAATACCGATAAGAAACAGACTCCTGAACGGTCCGATACCTGCAAGTACACGCACAATCTGTTTTGAGCGTAGATTCATATAGAGTAATAAAGTCTCAGTCATAATCTCTTTAGTTATTCTTCATCTGATTTATAACTGCATAAAGCCTTTCTGCTGTAACGACGCAACCTCCATAATATATAAGTTTCATCAAAGAAAAAAGCTGCTGCAAAAGCAGAAGCAAGAGAAATAGCCATATCCTTCATAATAAAACCTATAACCAAAGGTAAATATGCTGATAGAATATGTGCCGTAATATATACAGCTCTGAATTTCCACAATTTCATAGGTATCTTATAGTCCAGTCTAATTGATGTACTTTTTTTGTTATATCTGATACATAAGTATTTATAATTCCATGAATTAAGTAAAAGAAACATTATAAGTTGAACAAACCAATTGACGAATATAGCCAGAATACTTCCCAATCCCATTACGAAAATGATTGAAAAAGGATTCATAAAACACTCCCTATCTTTCAAAGATGTTTTTATGGTATCCATATCATATATGGCATAGAACAGGACAAATGCTATTACAGGAAAAATAAAGCCCCATAATATAGGAGTTATTCTATTGAACTCATTCTTTTCAATATAGATTTCCTCCCCTTCAGGCCCTCTTCCGTATGAAATCAATGCCTTCCGCTGAACTGATTTTTTATTAATGTGTTTATCTGATGCTTTCATCTTGTTTATATTTTAGTATTTTTGAAAATATTATATTTTATCATTGTAATAAAAACCGACTTCTTTAGGATGGTCTACTAACAATGCGCTGTCGGGAACCTTTCTCGTTAATCTATAAGCTATTATATCACCAATTCCTCCCCATATTAACATAACTCCAGAAAAAAATATTATAAAATTTCCTATTACGATCCCAGTCAATGTTGGTAATATCCCTAATAATAAGGTAGGCATTAACAATACAATTCTATATTGTTTAGCAGTTATTGCATCCTCACAATGGCAATATGGTGCAAATTTGCTCCACATGATTCCAAACTTAATGCTTTTAGTCCCTCTTTTTGCATAAAGAGAAAAAAATACCCCGTGTATCAGTTCATGTAAAATAACCATACCAAAGATTACGAGAACTAACACCATTAACAAATATGGATTACTATCCAAAATCTCCCTTAACCCTGTACCATGAAAATATTTGTAAACAATAATGAAAAGCGGTGTGCCAATTATTATACATGGCAAAGAATATAAATTTACCTTATTGATATTTACTACAACTTCTTTCATACGCCATTCTTTTTATCTATAAGAAGATAATTTTCATCAATAACAGACAAGTCTGATACATGCCCAATCCTTATCTTATAATATAAAAGCTGATATATAGATTATTCCACCAATCAATGCGCCTATAAGAAACGCATTAATAAAGTGCCTGCTTTTTACTATTCTTCTTATATTCATATTACACTTTTTTAATGTATTCCTATTCGTAAAACCATACTTAATATTGAAATAAGAATAGACAATATAAACAGTGTATATTTCAGTTTCTTATTTTTTATCATACAAGCTATTGCTATTAAGCAAAGTGAAATAGTAACATACAACATAATTCATTATAAATTAAGACAATATACAAAATATCAAGAAAAAGACTCGCTTGATATTAACAAGTTCTCTTCTAAATCCAATCCTTATCTTACAATATAAAAGCTGATATATAGATTATTTGACCAATCAATGCACCTATAAGAAACGCATTAATAAAGTTCCTACTTTTTACTATTCTTCTTATATCCATATTACACTTTTTTTAATGATGATCAGCGACTTAAATCTGTATGAACTTTCCACTTCTGTGTTGAAGGAAAGTTTCCATTTATATCAATGCTATAAAACTCTTCCTTTGTTTCTGTTGCAAAGGTAACCAAGCATCGGCAAACATTAAGTTATCCTTATGTTATCTTTACGTTAATACTTCAGTGTTTCGATTTATGTTCATAATCCAATTATTATATTTGCATTGAAAGAACATTAAAAAGTCATATAATATCATACATGGAGACTTCAAAACGTAAGAAAAACATATTATTCATTACCATACTGTCTGTCGTAGGTCTTATCGGGGCTATGGCTCTGCAGATGATATGGATATACAATTCGTATGAACTGATAAAAAACGACATTAAGAATGAAGGTTATGCAACCATTGAAAAAGCCTTGGAGGAAGAGGGGAATATGAGGTTCGGGCAAACTCCCAAAGGTACAAGAATAAAGAGTGGTCCAACAAACGACACCATTCCTCCAATGACATATTTTTATGAACAGCTTTCAGACATGGGATATCCGATGTCATTACACAATCTTGATTCCATTACTGCCGAATTATTAACCCAAAACAGATTAGGAAACCAATATTATATTGACATTATAAATCTAAGAACTGGAGAAAAGATAAACGGTATCGGTACCCAAAAAGAACCGTCCTTTATGGCAATCAAACCCAAATACTTTCCTATCCGTTCAGACTATACCCAGGTTGTCCAGCTCATCATCACCAATCCCAATAAAACTTTCTTAGAGCGTATGGGCCTGATGCTTGCCGGCACATTCATCATCATGCTGCTCGTAATCGTCTGCATCAGCTATCAGGTAAGATTCATTTCATGCTTCGAGAAGATTTTCCAGATTCGCGAAGACTTCTCATACGCCATGATACACGACATGAAAACACCGCTCACGTCCATCATCATGGCACTGAAGTTCCTCAGGAGCGGTAAGCTTGACAACAGGCAGGAAATGAAGAACAAATATTTCGACATTGCCGAAAACGAGGCAGACCATCTGCTTACCCTTACAAATAAAGTGCTGACCATATCCAAACTGGAGAACCATAAACTGGAGATGAACAAGACAGAAGTTGAGCTTACTCCTATAATAGAGAAACTGACCGAAAAATTCAAGGCGAAATCGCAAAAGACGGTAAATTTCATTACAGATATAAAAGCCGAAACTGCCTATGCCGATGCTGAATATCTGGAAGAGGTACTAAGCAACCTCATAGACAATTCCATAAAATATTCGGGTGAGAGCGTGGAGATAAGAATAAGCATTGCACGGGATGACAGATATACCGTCCTTAAAGTTCATGACAATGGTTTTGGTATATCCGATAAAGATATTCATCTTATTTTCCGAAAGTATGAACGTGCATCAGCCGTTAAACGTAACCGCCGGAATGGTACTTCCGGTTTCGGACTCGGACTGAATTTCGTTGATCAGGTGGTTGAAGCACATCACGGAAAAATATTTGTCTCCAGCATAGAAGGTGAGTTCACGGAATTCACAATCTATCTGCCCCTTATTGAATCTTAATAAAAACATGAATATATTTGTAATACAATAGTTCGTTAAAAATTCGCCAAGCCTAAGCGGCTCTGGCAGTAAATAAAATGAGTTCTTTGAAAAGTTTGTCAATAACTTGCGGGTCTGGGCTAATCCCAAACACGCAAATAAATCGTTCAAGCATATAAGCATTGTGTATGAATGACTTGCAGGAGGATATGGAATAGGCTATTCCGAGCCTCTTACATGCCGCTTTGGCCAAGTTGACAGCAGCAAGCGATGCATTGAAGTGAAAATCCAATTTCCTGAAGTCGGTAGACTGGCAACTGGTGATTCCTGCATGCTGCTTGCCATCTCTAAAGCAAAATTCCAACTGGAACCTGGTTCTGTAATAATCCAGCACCTCGCGTCCATCCATGGAATCGTCTGTAGAGAAATAAAGCTGCCACTTGTCTGTTCTTCCGTCCATCGGATACCAGACGGCTAAGGAAACATACCTTTTGAAAGCTTTAGCATAAACCCTCATTACTGTCCCGTAAAAGTGGATAAATAGTTCTTTGAAATAACTGAAATATAGCTTATTATACTCTATTTGTAAAGCGCGACGATTTGAAATTGTACCTTTGAAACCAAATCAAATGGCTTCAAATGAATCAAGACAAATATGTTTTCGCTCAATTGGTAGAGTTTTTGAACAACAATAAATTCAGAAGAATCGTGGACAAATACGATGGAAATCGTTACGTCAAACATTTCACTTGCTGGAACCAGCTTCTTGCTATGATGTTCGGACAGCTAAGCAATCGTGAGAGCCTACGCGACCTGATTGTTGCATTGGAAGCACATCAAGCCAAG
>NZ_DS981451.1:0-33687 GCF_000154845.1 Phocaeicola coprocola DSM 17136
GGTTCAGGGCAAACGTGTTTAACAAAAAAACACAAGGGCTGTGCGGATATTGAAAGTAGAGTATACAGCTGACACCTGCCGGTGCTGGAAGGTAAGAGAGATGTCATCGCAAGAGAAGCATTGAATTGAAGCCCCAGTAAACGCGGCCGTAACTATAACGGTCCTAAGGTAGCGAAATTCCTGTCGGGTAAGTTCCGACCTGCACGAATGGTGTAATGATCCGGACGCTGTCTCAACCGTGAGCCCAGTGAAATTGTAGTATCGGTGAAGATGCCGATTACCCGCGATGGGACGAAAAGACCCCGTGAACCTTTACTATAGCTTAGCATTGAATTTGGGCACGCGATGTGTAGGATAGGTCGGAGGCTTTGAAGCAGGCACGCCAGTGTTTGTGGAGCCGCTGTTGAAATACGACCCTTTGTTTGTTTGAATTCTAACTCTTGGTAAGAGGACATTGCTTGGTGGGTAGTTTGACTGGGGTGGTCGCCTCCAAAAGCGTAACGGAGGCTTCTAAAGGTGCCCTCAGGACGATCGGTAACCGTCCGCAGAGTGTAATGGCAGAAGGGCGCTTGACTGGGAGACAGACAAGTCGAGCAGGTAGGAAACTAGAGCATAGTGATCCGGTGTTTCCGTATGGAAGGGACATCGCTCAAAGGATAAAAGGTACTCCGGGGATAACAGGCTGATCCCTCCCAAGAGCTCATATCGACGGAGTGGTTTGGCACCTCGATGTCGGCTCGTCACATCCTGGGGCTGGAGAAGGTCCCAAGGGTTGGGCTGTTCGCCCATTAAAGTGGCACGCGAGCTGGGTTCAGAACGTCGTGAGACAGTTCGGTCTCTATCTATCGTGGGCGTATGAAATTTGCGTGGCTCTGACACTAGTACGAGAGGACCGTGTTGGACCGACCTCTGGTTTACCGGTTGTGCCGCCAGGTGCATCGCCGGGTATCTAAGTCGGGATCGGATAAGTGCTGAAAGCATCTAAGTACGAAGCCGGCCACAAGATTAGATTTCTCAGGGTCGTCAAAGACGATGACGTTGATAGGATGCAGGTGTAAAGGTAGAGATACCAAAGCCGAGCATTACTAATTGCCCGTATGCTTTCCTTGTCAGGAAGGATGGGTGATATATACTTTCAGCTTCTTGAGAAGTGCTTGAATTACCTGCTTGTTAGTCATGAATACATAAAGGATATTCAGGTGACTATTGCACGAAGGTTCCACCTCTTCCCATTCCGAACAGAGAAGTTAAGCTTCGTCACGCCGATGGTACTGCGCAAGTGGGAGAGTAGGTAGTCGCCGTCTTAGGAGAAGCCCTGCAGCATCACAAGTGCCGCGGGGCTTTCTTTTTTGCATGAGGGCAGAAAAAACGCCGCCGGCTCCGGGAGTACGGCGGCGGAAGCGTCTCAATGTACCAGGGTGTTCATACCTTCCACGGTCCTGCCGCAGGAGAAGACGCACCTGATGCTGATGTCCTTGTCTATGATGAGGATGTCCGCATCCTTGCCCTTCTGGAGCGTGCCCTTCGACGAGTCGATGCCGATAAGCTTCGCCGGAGTTCTAATTTAATGTTGAAAGTCATACTTCCTTAGAAAATGAACATTTAGGGGAATTTTATGTTTCTGATATTATATAGATAAAGATAATTAAATAATTTTTTCTACTTTTGGGCAATATATAATACATTTATTATGGATACAATTATTCCTTATGCACTTTTGTGCTTTACTTCATTTTTTACGTTGACAAATCCTTTGGGAACTATGCCTGTATTTCTGACTATGACAAATGGACTGGGTGAGCAGGAACGTCGTCATATCGTAAAAAGGGCTACGATTATTTCATTCATCATTTTAATTGCCTTTACTTTCTGTGGACAATTCCTATTTAAGTTTTTTGGAATATCGACCAATGGTTTTCGTATTGCTGCAGGTATCATTATTCTGAAAATAGGTTATGACATGCTTCAGGCTCGTTATACGAATACAAAATTGAAAGATGAAGAGATAAAAACTTATGCAGATGATATATCAATTACTCCGCTTTCTATTCCGATGTTGTGTGGTCCTGGAGCTATTGCGAATGGTATTATTTTAATGGATGACGCTAATACATGGGAATTGAAAACAACATTGGTAGTAGTTATTGCTGTAGTCTATGTTTTAACCTATATTATACTGCGTTTATCGACTCGTTTAGTTAATGTAATAGGAGAGACTGGAAATAATGTTATGATGCGTTTAATGGGCCTTATTTTGATGGTTATTGCTGTGGAATGTTTTGTAGGAGGAATGAAGCCTATACTGATAGATATTATTCAAAATAGTCATCTTTAATTGAGTTAGTATATAAAAAGAGTGTCCCAAGTTTCTATATTCAGAAAACTTGGGACACTCTTTTTATATACTAATCGAATGATTATTTTTTCCAGAACTGTAAACTTCCTGCTTTAATCAAATCATTGTGATTGATGCGATAGCCACATTCTTTGTCACCTAACTTGATTGTTTTGATATAATCAGATTCACTATCCGGATTCATTGTTTCGATAACTAACTGATCTTTTCCATAATATTTAGGATTGAGCTTGATAGTTATCTTGTCGAATGTAGGAGTTGTAAGAGTATATTCAGGTACTCCAGGACAGTCAGGATAGAATCCCATCATACTGAATATAGCCCATGTTGACATTGTTCCTGCATCATCATTACCCGGGATGCCATTAGGCTGAGTTGTGAAATATTTAGCAAGTAATTCTTTTATCAGTTTCTGCGTACGCCATTCTTCACCTTTGAAATAGCTGAACAGATAAGGATATGCGATATCAGGTTCGTTTGCCGGATCGTAGTAACCTTTGTCGAAAATCATTTGCAGTTTGTCAACAAAAGGCTTTTTGCCTCCCATCGATTTGGCAAGTCCCTTAATATCGTGAGGAACGTAGTATGTGTAGTTCCACGCATTACCTTCATGGAATCCTGGACTTGGTTCGAAGTTCTCACCTTGTTTAGGGTCGAATGGAGAATAGAATTTTCCATCAGGAAGGATAGGACGAAGGGTACCATACTCCTTGCAATAATAGTTTTTGTATCCCATTGATCGCTTATAGAATAATTTGGCATCTTCTTTTTTGTCTAGAGCCTTAGCCAATGTGTAGAGAGAATAATCGGCAATATAGTATTCCAGTGCATGAGAAACAGAGTTGTCATATTGCTCTCTTAAAGGAACATAGCCGAGCTTTGTATAATCGTCATTATCCGGACGCATCAGATTCTCTTTACCCGGAAGTGTAGCCGACTTATACATGGCTTCGTAAGCAAGGTTAATATCGAAATCGCGTAAACCTTTCATCCATGTATCTACAATAACCGGAAGACTTGGATCTCCTTCCATTGTCAGAGTTTCCCGTCCATAAAGCTCCCATTTAGGAAGCCAGCCGTGTTCACGATACATATCCAGCATGGTATTAATCATATCCATTTGTCTTTCTGGATAGACCAAAGTCATTAACTGATGCAGATTTCTATAAGTATCCCATAATGAAAAGACTGTATAGCGATTTCCTTTTGTTGTGAGGATTTTATCACCTTCCATTTGAGGGTATTCTCCATTGATGTCCTGTAAGATATTAGGATGGATTAATGCATGATAAAGTCCGGTATAGAAAACTGTTTTCTGATCCTTTGTTCCACCTTCTACTTTGATTCTTCCCAAATCATCGTTCCAACGTTGACGAGCTTCCTGATGGATAGCTGCAAAGTGGCGTCCGCTTTGTTCCTTGTCAAGATTTTCTCTTGCATTTTCTATACTGACGAAAGAAACTCCCATAGCGACTTCTATCTGTTCACCTTCTTCTGTATCGAAAGAGAACCATGCACCGATATCGTCGCCTGCAATATCTTTATTATATTGTGTGTACAGCTTGTATTTGCCTTGGTCTTTATCCCATTCTGCTTCTACACCTTGCATGGGACGTTGTTTCTTCCAGTATCCTGTAGCTTTAGGAGCTTTGTTGATGCGCATCACAAAATAGATAGGGAATACAGCCTGCGGGTTGTAACAGAAAGTCCCGAGCACTTTCATGCCTTCTACTTCACAATCGCTGACTCTACGCATGAAAGCACCTGTTTCGTTAGTTAATCCCTCACCCAAATTTAAAAGGATGTTACTTTCACCTTTGGGGAAGGTAAAGCGTGATAGACCTGTACGAGGAGTAGCTGTTGCTTCTGCCAGAATATTGTATTTAGTAAGTGAAATCGTATAATATCCAGGAGTTGCATTTTCTTTTTCATATTTACTACCATAGTTACGATAGTCAACATCTAGCTTTCCTGTAGTTGGCATTAATAGTAAAGAGCCAAGTTCCGGACATCCCACTCCACTTAAGTTGACATGAGCAAAACCGGTAAAGAAGCTATTGGTATAGTCATAAGGGGTAGACCACCAGCGTGCATCCTTATCGTATTTATTGTCTTCCGATCCCATAACATTGAATGGTACTACAGACATCATACCATTAGGACAGACTGCTCCTGGGTTGCAGGTTCCGAAATTAGTAGTTCCGATGAATGGATTGACGTAATCGGCCGGTTCTTGTGCATGTAATGTACCTAATGCCAAAAAGCTAGCCAAGCATACTAATAAATGTTTCATAAAAATAATATTAGATGAAAAAACTGAAAAAGGCTGCACCAATAACCGCAGCAGATTATTCGATACAGCCCCAAAAGGTTACTTTATGTATGAATACCTATGAAAAAATTTCAAGGGCATTAGATGATCGAAGTGCGTTTTACAAAATCGATAATTTCAGAAACGTATCCGAAAGCCATACCTACCACTGTATCAGCAGCGCCGTAGTATACAGCTACACGTTCTCCATCTTGTAATGCGGCACAAGGGAATACTACATTAGGTACATCTCCCTGCAATTCATATGGAGCTGCCGGACCTAAGATATAATCGCGTGTACGGTACAATACTTTTTCCGGATTGTCTTTGTCCAGAATAGCCGCACCCATAGAGTAACGGAATCCGTTGCAAGTAGTGATAACTCCATGATAGAACATCAGCCATCCAGCTTCAGTCAGGAAAGGCACTGAACCTGCACCGATTTTTGTGCATTGCCATGCGCTTTCTGGGAATGGAGTCACTTTCATTACACAACGATGTTCACCCCAGTATTTCATATCAGGACTGTAGCTGATATAAATGTCACCGAAAGGAGTGTGTCCGTTGTCACTCGGACGGCTCAGCATTGCATATTTACCATTGATTTTCTGCGGGAACAAAACTCCGTTGCGGTTGAATGGCAAGAATGCATTTTCGCATTGATAAAATTCTTTGAAGTCGAATGTATATCCGATTCCGATAGTTGGTCCATGATAACCATTACACCATGTAATCCAGTAACGGTCTTCAATCCAGGTAACACGAGGATCGTATTTATATTCCGATTCGATCATATCAGTATTACCAGCCTTGAACTGAATAGGTTCATGGTTTATTTCCCAATTTATACCATCCTTGCTGAATCCTGCAAAAATGTTCATCTGTACAGCTTTGTTGTCGCAACGGAAAACTCCTGCAAATCCGTCTTTATACGGAACAACTGCGCTGTTGAATATACTGTTTGACGAAGGAATTTGATAACGTCCAATAACGGGGTTCTTTGAATAACGCCACATTACATCTGTACATCCAGCCGGGCGATCTTCCCACGGCATATTAAATTTCTCTACCATATTTGTTGATATTTAGTTGTTAACTATTCTCTTTCTCCTTCAATGAGTGTACCATCCTGATTATATTTGAACGGTACAAAATAAGTAATCAGGAATGCCGGTATAGTAGCTATCAGCACGAATATGAAGAATGGTTCATATCCTCCCGGTTTGTTAAACCATTCGCCTAGAATTTCACATACCCATCCACTTAACATTCCCGGAATCATGACTCCCAAGTTCATGATACCTGATGCAAAGGCATAGTGAGCCATTTGATGCTTGCCTGGAGCAACTTGCTGCATCATAAACAGTGTCAGCCCTACGAAGCCAAAGCCGTATCCGAAATATTCCAATACGATACCGCTGCAAATCAACAAACCATTTTCCGGCTGGAATGTAGCAAATAATGCATATACCATAAATGGCAAGTTAAATATGCAGCATAGTGAGAACAATGTCTTTTTAAGTCCTCGTGCTGATATATAATATCCAGCTAGCAAAGATCCCAGAACGAATGCTGCCGCACCATATGTACCATAATAAAGTCCGATCTCTTTTTCGCTTAATCCCAAGCCTCCGGTTTCCCTGCTGGCTTTTAAGAACAGAGGAACAATTTTCATTACAAATCCTTCTGCAAATCGGTACAGAATGATGAAAAAGAGATAATAGACAATGTGACGTTTACGGAAAAAGTCGAGTAATACATTGGCCAGTTCTGTCATTACCTGTCCGGCTGTACGCTGTTCGCCCTGCTTTTTAGCTCCACCTGAGGGAAGCATAAACAAATGATAAATACCCAGGACTACCATTATGACACAGAGTATTGTCATAATAATCATCCATGCCTTCTGATTGGCCGCAAACATAACTGTACTATCAGCACCTTCTGTTCCGCCATATTGTTCTATCAGGTAGCCGGCTAAATATACCAGTCCACCGGTTGCTATGATTTTAGCTATATTATAGAAAGCACCTTGCCAGCCAATATACTTCGCTTGATCATCGTTGGATAATTCGCTCATGTATACTCCGTCGCATGCGATATCGTGTGTAGCTCCACTAAATGCAATAATTGCCAGTAAAGCGATGGAAATACTGAAAAAGTGAGGTAAGTTTAACGAAAACGCAACTAGTCCGAATGTTACTCCAGTGATTAGCTGGGTTGTTATAACGAAGAATTTTTTTGTCTTGAATAACTCCAGAAACGGACTCCATAAAGGTTTTAAAGTCCATGGAAGTAAAATAAGTGAAGTCCAGAAAGTAATGAGTTTATCCTCTACTCCCAGTCCTTTGAACATAAGAACTGTTACCATATTTAGGACTACAAAAGGCAATCCCATGGCAAAGTATGCTGTCGGAACCCATGTTATCGGACTTTTTGTTTTTTTCGGGTGATTAGTTTGTTTCATAGTATTGTTTGTCAGTTAATTCATCATTATAACAGCTAAAACTCAAAGCATACGTAATTTATTATTTGAGTTTTAATATATTTTAGAGTTTGAATATTCTTTAATTGTTTGGGAAAATCGTGTATTTGTTCGGCATAATTGATTTTCCTGATATCTTAAATTTTATATGAAATAAGCTTTCTGTTTTTAAAGAATATTTTTATTCTCTTCCAACTAAGTGCAAATATACAATTTTCTATCAAATAGAAGCTTGAAATATCCCAACTAAGTTGCTTATATATCTAAAAAAAGTGATAATAAAAGCAGGTTACTCCAACTTTGTTTGATATTTGTGGGAAGTAACCTGCTTCGAACTGGATTTATCTGGTAAATCCTTTTATGTGTGTATTATTTTTTCAGCTCTTTACTGAATGAATAAGGAGCATCTTCAGGTGCGATACCTCTGTTCTTGTTCGGTTTGTCACCCATTACATAGTCAATCGTACCGCCGTTTTGCAGAGTAGAATAAGTAATGTAATTCTTGGTATATTCCTGACCGTTTACCTTCATGTCCTGAATGTAATAGTTGGTCTCACTGTTTTGAGGAGCATTGATTACAATGTTCTTGCCATTTTCAAAATGGATGGTTGCTTTCTGGAACAGCGGAGCACCAAGTACATACTGGTCGGTTCCCGGACATACCGGATAGAATCCCAGTGCTGAGAACACATACCATGCAGAAGTCTGTCCGTTATCCTCGTCACCGCAATAACCGTCGGGAGTCGGAGTATACATGCGGTCCATTACCTGACGAAGCCAGTACTGAGCCTTCCATGGCTGCTTGGCATAGTTGTACAGGTAAATCATGTGCTGGATAGGCTGGTTGCCGTGTGCATAGTTACCCATGTTCATCACTGTCATCTCACGGATTTCGTGAATCGGGAAACCGTAATAGCTGTCGTCGAATACAGGAGGTACAGAGAATACAGAATCCATCATTGTCACAAACATGTCATCACCGCCCATCAGGTCAATCAGTCCCTGAGGATCGTGGAATACAGACCATGAATAATGCCAGCTATTACCTTCGGTGAATGCATCACCCCATTTCAGCGGTGAGAACGGAGCCATGAACTTGCCATCCTTATTCTTGCCACGCATCAGCAGGGTTTCCTTGTCGAACAGGTTTCTGTAATTCATGGCACGTTTGGCAAACAGGTTCACTTCCTTCTTCGGACGCTTCAGGTCCTTTGCCAGTTTATAGATACACCAGTCGTTGTAAGCATATTCCAGTGTACGGGCAGCATTCTCGTTGATCTTCACATCGTAAGGTACATAGCCCAGCTTGTTGTAATATTCATATCCCAGACGTCCGGTTGAAGAAACTTCCGGATGTACATTTTCCGTTCCGTGAATCAGACCTTTATAAAGAGTTTCCAGATCGTCCACCTTCACACCCTTGAAGTAAGCATCCACCAGGATGGAAGCCGAGTTGTTTCCGACCATGCAGCCACGGTGTCCCGGGCTTGCCCATTCGGGGAAGAAACCGCTTTCCTTATATGTATTGATAAGACCTTCCTGAATTTCCTTGTTGACAGACGGATAAATCAGGTTCAACAACGGGAACAGGCAGCGGAATGTATCCCAGAAGCCTGTATCGGTATACATATATCCCGGAACTACCTCACCGTTGTAAGGACTGTAGTGTACGATCTGTCCCTGTGCATCCACTTCGTAGAACTTGCGCGGGAAGAGCAGTGAGCGGTACAGACAAGAGTAGAAAGTACGGTACTGGTCGAGATTGCCGCCTTCCACTTCAATCTTGCTTAATACATCGTTCCATGCAGCCTTGCCCTTTTCTACCAGCGTATTGAAATCATCGTTACCCAGTTCCTTCAGGTTCAGCAAAGCCTGTTCAGGACTGATGAATGAAGAAGCCACGCGTGCATGTACGGTTTCTCCCTTTTTCGTAGCAAATCCGATGATAGCTCCTGCATGGTCTGCCTGCTGTTCCGTACCGTTCTCCTTTACGATACTGTCGGCAACGGTAGCCTGATAAGTGAACGGCTTGTCGAATTCGATAACGAAATAATTCTTGAAGTTAGCCGGAACACCGCCACTGTTCTTGGTAGAATAGCCGATGATACGGTTGTTTGCCGCATCAATCTTTACATACGAACCCTTGTCGAAAGCATCTACCACTACATACGAGTGTTCATTTTCGGGGAAAGTAAAGCGGAACATGGCAGCACGTTCTGTCGGAGTCAGCTCGGTTACAATGTCGTATTCTGCCAGATACACTTTATAATAATATGCCTTTGCAGCTTCGCTCTTGTGAGCAAACCAGCTGGCACGTTTGTCTTCATTGAATTCCGGTTTGTTTACCATCGGCATGATGGAGAACTGTCCGTAGTCGTTTATCCACGGACTGGGCTGGTGAGTCTGCTTGAATCCGCGGATCTTCGTAGCTGTGTACTGATACATCCAGCCGTCGCCCATCTTACCTGTCTGCGGGCTCCAGAAGTTCATACCCCACGGACGCGCGATGGCCGGATACGTGTTACCCGTTGACAGCTCGAATGTAGACTGAGTGCCGACCAGCGGGTTTACATAATCTGCATAATTGGTTGCTTTGGCAAAGCTCAAAAAGCCTGCCAGAAAAATAAGTAATGACAGTTTTTTCATGGCTTATTTATGATTTTATTGTTGTACTCCCCATTTAGTAGGTTGATTGGTTGAGGTTATTTCAAGTGTTCCACCGGCAGCTATATCCTTATGTTCAAGGAATGGGATATTCAATTCCTGACCATTCAGCATAGCTGACTCGATATATTTGTTGTCTTTCGAATTATTCTTTGTAATAATTGTAAACGTTTTTGCTTCCGGCAGATTAATTGTAACCTTATCGAATAAAGGACGGCCGATTGAATACACTGGTTTACCCGGGCAAACCTGGTAGAATCCCATTGCATTCAGAATATACCATGCCGACATTTGTCCACAGTCTTCATTGCCTGAAAGTCCGTCGGGAGCATTGCGGTACTGTTCTTTCAACACACGGTCAATCAGTTCCTGTGTCTTCCATGGCTGGTTTACATAGTTATACATATGTATGATATGATGGCTCGGTTCATTACCGTGAGCATATTGTCCGATCAGTCCGCTTATGTCAGCCGAAACTGCATCACCCTCCAAACTAGAATCTGCAGTGAACAGCGAATCCAGTTTTCCGACAAATGCCTGCTCACCTCCCATTAATTCTACCAATCCTTCTATATCATGTGGAGTAAACCAAGTCCATTGCCATGCATTTCCTTCACAATAATCATCACTTCGGTGGTTGGAAGCTCTCGGGCTAAACGGACTGCGCCATTCTCCCTTTGAGTCAAGTCCGCGCATGAAGCGTGTAGACGGATCAAAGTATAGTTCGTAAGCTTTAGCAAAGCGTGTATATTTTTCCTGATTCTTATAATCTCCTACTGCTTCGGCAAGTACCGAGATGCAATAGTCGTCGTAAGCATATTCCAGCGCCTTGGCAACTGATTCGTTTTCACGGTCACATGGGATGTATCCCAGTGTGTTTTTGTAATATTTAGCCATCGGCATCAGATGCGGCAACACCAATGCCGGACATTTTATACCGGTTGTATCATATTCGGCAGCACGCAGACAGGCATTGTATGCTTCTTGTAAGTCGAAATCAGCATAACCTTTGGTATACGCGTCGGCAATCAAAGATGCAGCATGATAGCCAATCATAGTTCCTGTATAGTTTGATGCCAGATCCCACATCGGGAATATACCACCTTCCTGATGTTTCTGCAGAAGTGAACGGATAAAGTCGTTGTTCAGTTGCGGGTCGATGATAGACAATAACGGATGCAGCGCACGGAAAGTATCCCATAAAGAGAATACCGTATAAATCGGTTTGTCGGCATTGCCCTGATGTACCTTCAGATCCATTCCCCAGTAACGTCCGTCTACGTCTGTAAAGAGGTTCGGGCTGATTGCAGTATGATACATTGCTGTATAGAAAATACTGCGGTCTGTTTCATCTTGTGTGGTAATATCTATTTTAGACAGATAATTATTCCATGCCTGACGTGCATTACTGCGTACCTGTTCGAATTCCCATGAAGGGATTTCAGCTTCCAGATTCTTTTTAGCTCCTTCTGTATCGACGGCAGAAATACCCATTTTGACCATGACCTGCTCGTCCTTCTGGGTCTTGAAGCTCAACAAGACTTTGCAGCGGGGCTGTAGTCTTCCGTTCTGATCGGTCAATGTATCTCTTACTATCTGATAGGTAAACGGTTTGGAAAATTTTGCATAAAAGCTGATTTGCTGGTCGAAAGCCCAGTATTCTGTCAGTTTATATCCTTTGATTTCAGTATCACTGACAATGTCTACCTGCATATCCATATTTTTCTGATGCTGGATTGAGTAGTCCATATCAAGAATAAAGCCGGCTTCATTACTTGCAGGGAACGTATACCGGTGCAATGCGGCACGTTTGGTAGCAGTCAGTTCGGCCTTTACCTTATATCTGTCAAGAAAGACAGAATAGTATCCGGGTTCTGCAGTTTCATTCTTATGAGAGAATTCCGATGCATAAGGCAAAGTCTGACTGGAATAATCCTGAGGATCATAGGTCTGTTTTCCCACAGTCGGCATCAATAAGATGTCACCATAATCTGCACAGCCTGTTCCACTGACATGCGTATGCGAGAAACCGTTTATTGTCGAATCTTCGTAATAATATCCGGAAGAAGCATCCCAACCGTCGATACGAGTATCAGGACTAGGCTGAATCATACCGTTAGGAACTACGGGTCCGGGGAATGTATGACCATGTCCTCCCGTTCCGATAAGCGGATTGACGTATGCGGCATAGTCTTTTTCCATGTTCTTCGTGGTACATGAAGTGATAGTCACTGCCATTCCCATGAAACATGCTATCGCACAGATCTTGATTTTCATAATATTAAATGATAAGAGTTAGTGATGATTTTTATTTTGAAGCTGATGATATAAATATGGTTTCCTGATGAATCTTATATTGCAGATAGATTGTATTTTGCAATATTCTTAAAACATCCTCTATAGAATCCTTTCTTTTTAACACTCCTGAATATGTAGTCGATGGACTGATGTCAGGCGACAAGATAATCTTAACTCCATAAACTTTCTCCAATACTTTAGCAATATCGAAAATATCCGCATTTTTGAAAGGTATCAGATTATTGTGCCATATAACATCCAGAGCAGCATTGGTTTCCGAAACTTTCATCTGTTTGGTAACCGTGTTCAGTTCTACCTTCTGACCGGGTGACAACGTTATTGCTCCCTCATTGTTATTTCCACTGACTTTAATTTCTCCTTCTATAAGGGAAGTTTCTGCAATGCGACCGTTACTGGGGGTTTTAAAATTAAATTTTGTACCCAACACCTGTACGTTCATGGCAGAACTTTGTACAGTAAACGGTTTATGCTTGTTTTTGGTTACTTCGAAATAAGCTTCTCCTGTGAGATGCAGTTCACGTTTCTCCTTGGTGAAGTGTTCGGGATATTTCAATATAGAATTTTCATTCAGCCATACCTTACTGTTATCCGGCAGCGTTATTTCCAATGTTTCTCCGTTAGTTGTCGAAGCAGTAATCCATTTTTCCTGTGAGTCGGCAACAAAATACCATAATGTGAGTCCGGATATAGCCAGAATACTGGTGATTACCGCTGCATATTTCACCCAACGGTTGATTGTAGAGAAGAACCACTGATGGCTCTTCTCTATTTCAATCCGTTCGTATAGTTTTTTCTCAGCTTTTCTGATTGCTAAGTCATTTTCCTTTTCAGAGTTGTTTCCCAAGTGATACAATTCTTCCCATCTGAAAAATTGTTCGGCATGTTCCTGCGACTCATTCACCCACTTTATGATGAGTAAGCGTTCTTCTTCCGAGCACTCGTTTTTAAAGAAGCGTATTATTGTATTATAGTTTACTTTGTTCATCTCTTTACCTTACTTCCTGTTCAAAGATAATAACAATTAGCGAAATAAAAACACTTACTCTTGTCGTAAAAAACATTTTGATGTTTAAAAATATTATTTGTACCAGATATATCCCGGTTTGTTGCCCATTTTTATTTCTAAAGTGGCTCCTTCCATGATTTGCTGATGAGTGATATAACTCTTGTCATAAGCCACTCCATTCAACTTTATCGATTGGATATAGCAGTTTTCACGACTGGCATTTTCTGCGATGACTGTAAAAGTCTTTCCGTTATTCAGGTGCAACTGTACTTTCGGGAATGCCGGGCTTCCTATTTCATACATGCCCGATACCGGATTAACCGGATAGAATCCCATTGCGCTGAATACATACCATGCCGACATCTGTCCGCAGTCCTCGTTACCGCAGAGTCCTGCCGGTGTATTGGTGTACAGTTCGTGAGTTATCTGGCTGATGTATTGCTGTCCCTTCCACGGCTGTCCGGCTGCATTATATAAATAAGCAACATGGTGACTCGGTTCGTTGCCGTGTGCATACTGTCCTATCATTCCTGTACTGAAAATCGGAAGTTCGTCCTTGTCGGTAGGATGGAACGTAAACATGCTGTCCAGTTTCTGGGCAAAACGATCTTTTCCTCCGGTCAGTTCAATCAGACCGTTCACATCATGCTGTACCGACCAGAAATACTGCCATCCGTTACTTTCACAGATATGCGGCGTATATTCGTCAGCCTTGAAGTTTTCGATGAAGTTACCTTTCATGTCGCGCGGCTGCATAAATGAAGTAGCCGGATTATATACATTCTTATAGTTCGCTGCACGAGTATAAAACTGCTTGGCGATATCTTCCTTGCCCATCTTCTTTGCCATTTCGGCTATACAATAGTCGTTGAAAGCATATTCAAGTGTTTTAGAAAGCGACCAGTTCTCATTATTATACTGATCGTGCAGGTCGTAAGGAATATAGCCTTTTTCCTTGTACACTCCTATGCCACGATATTCATCGATGTTAGCCGTTGCCACACAGGCAGCCAGTGCTTTTTCTGCGTCAAAGTCGCCGATACCTTTCTGGTAAGCATCTACGATCACCGGTACGGCATGGTAACCAATCATCATGTCCGTTTCACTTCCATAGAAATTCCATACCGGCAAGCGTCCGTTCTGTTCGTAAAATGCCAGGAACGATTTAACCATATCGTTGGTGCGCTCAGGCTGCGTATAAGTAAACAACGGATGCGATGCACGGTAAGTATCCCATAACGAGAATGTACTATAGTTTGTCCATCCGTCGGCATGATGCACCTGTTTGTCTGGGCCATAATAAGAGCCGTCTACATCACTATATATAGTAGGAGCCAGCATACTGTGATACAAAGCCGTGTAGAAAACAGTCTTTTCATCCTTGTCGGGAGTATCTATCTGTATCTTGGCAAGTTCTTTGTTCCACATATCTTTAGCCTTTTCCAGATATGTATCGAAGTTATTGTCGGGTGCTTCAGCCTGCAAGTTCTTGGCAGCTCCTTCCATGCTTACTCCCGAGATAGCAGTTGCCAGTGTGATCTGCTCATTTTCTTCAGTTGTGTAATCGAAGCGGGCGATAACTCCAGTTCCGATGCGCTTGCCGTCTTTTTCGATAGCCGTAGAGTCAATTGTCATTGCATTGAACGGACGCGAGAAACGGGTACAGAAATAAATCTTCTGTCCGCGTGCCCAGCCGTCTGAATAGCGATATCCCCTGATAGTAACCGAGTCGACAGCTTCGATATGAGAATCTTGTGTCGCATCCCAGTTCATAGCCTTTGACAGGTTCAGGAAGATAGCTGCTTCGGCTTTCGGGAATGTATAACGCTGGATGCCGCAACGCTCTGTAGCAGTCAGTTCCACATTGATATTATAATCGTCCAACTTTACCTGATAATATCCGGCATAAGCACTTTCGTTGGCATGTGAAAATTTAGAATGAATACCCAGCGGAGCTTCAGCTTCTTTATACGGAAGCGTAACCGGCATGAACGAAACGTCGTAAAGATCGCCCGCGCCTGTACCCGAGAGATGCGTATGGCTGAATCCGGCAATCGTACTGTCCGGATAGAAATATCCGGAAATTCTGTCCCATCCAGGCAATCCATTGTCAGGACTGAGCTGCACCATTCCAAAGGGAACCTGAGCACCCGGATAAGTATTTCCTGTAAAGTCAGTTCCGATAAACGGATTGACGTATTGAGTGTAATCTTCTGTCATGTTCGAAGATTGGTTCGGTGATGTACATGCGGCAAATGCCAGAACTGCGTAAAGTGGAATTGTCTTCAATCTCATAATATTAGTATTTGATTTGTAAATATAACAAGAAATAAGAGAAAAACACTTATTTCGTTGGTTCATTTCTCTCAAATCGTTACATTTGCCCACAGATTAGCCTTGAAATACTAGATGAGAGGAAATTTTGAAGATACATATAAAGCTTTATTTCGACGCTACTATGCCGGACTTCTGTTTTATGCAACTCGCCTTGTAGGAGAGGATGATGCAGAAGATATAGTTCAAGATGTATTTGTCGAAATATGGAGAAGGCAGGATTCTGTAGAATTTGGCGAGCAGATTCAGGCCTTTCTTTACAGGTCTATCTATACCAAGGCAATCAATCTGTTGAAACATAAGGCCGTAGCCGAAAACTACAGTGCTGCCGAAATAGAGTTCTATCAGAAAAGAACTGAATACTATCAGCCCGATCATTCGGAGGTTATCAAGCGGATAGAGAACCGCGAACTGCGTTCGGAAATCAGGCAGGCAATAGACGAACTTCCTGATAAGTGTAAAGAAGTATTTAAGCTCAGCTACCTGCACGACATGAAGAATAAGGATATAGCCGATGTGATGGGTATTTCCTTGCGTACGGTAGAAGCACACATGTATAAGGCATTGAAAATTTTACGCGAGAAATTGAGTTATCTGCGCATGATTCTTTTGTTTTGGTTGTAAAAAAGGCTCGCAAGAATATTGTGGATAGCCACTCTAATTGTTTACAAAGCATTATAAGTATTACGTGCTATCTTTATGACGCGACGGAGAGATATGTCGTACGCTGTATAAGATAGATGAACTCCCTATAGGTCTTATGTTTGAATTTAATCTATAAAATTGACATTGCAATAACTCTATATAAGTTAAAACTTGCTTGGAAATCAGATGATAAAAGCGTTATACTCTTCACTGAACGAATGCGAGCCGTTTTCGTGTGTGAAGTCGGTTCCGAGGAAATGATCGGATAACGTACAGAGAGCGTGTTTGCAGTCACTCTGCCGGATGGCTATCGATACGCAATGATTGTCATTCCCGTACGAAATCATCAGGATAGGTATGTCGTGCAGCAATTCGATGATACGGCTGCTTGCATCCGAATCTCCCCAGTTCAGTTTTCCGAGTATGCTGATAGTGGCAATATTGTTTTCCGTGATTAATTCGGCAAATCCTGACAGCTCACGGCGGAGCAGGCTCAGGGTTTCTGTATCTGTTTCTATCGCCATCGAAATGTTGGTGCTGGATGATGTCATCAGATAAATGGATACCTTGTACTTCGCAAAGACAGTAAGTGTTTTCTCCAGAAAGCGGAAGGAAGAAACGCCTCCCGATGAATGCAGTCGGATGTAGGTTATGTGTTTCCGGGCTGTGATGGCTTTTACGGTATGCGTTTCTTCTTGTATCTCACTGACGAGGCGGATGATGCGGCCTTGTCCGTTTATCAGCCGGATACTAATCTGATATTGATGGGCAAGCGAGAGGCTGCGGGGTGACACCAGAAGAACGCCGGCATTGATGAGGCTCTCGGCTTCTTCGAAGGAGAACATCGTGTCGTTGCTTTCTTCCGGCTTTTGATTGTCGTTCGGGATGTATATTTCTTTTGCCTGTATCCGTTGTACGAGTTCTTGAGCACGGAAAGCGATGGCCAGATACATGGCATAAGCGCAACTGTCACCTTTGGCGATATATTCTACTTCACCGTAAGCACTCTGGCATACAAGCGACTGGGTGACATAGACTGCGGCTTGTGCTGTTTGCGCAAAAGCTTGTGCCTGCTGGCAGATTGTTTCTAAATCAGGTTTTCCGTCAGCATCCAGGTGCATCAGTGTGGCAGTATCTGCTACAGTGGCATCAATGTGTCGGCTTTTTAAATAGGCGGCTACCAGTGCCGAAGAAATGTATTCTCCCGAAATGAGTAATTTGCGTTCGTCGGACTGGCTGAACGTGCTGTTTGCCAGTTGCCGGATATGCTGAAAATTGGATGTGATCTGTGTTTGGGCAAACTCAAAGGCAGAATCATGATCGGGCAGGAATCCGGAAACAGTTTCCATGCAGTGCTTTTCCAGATGCAGGATGGCTTGTGAAGCCTTTTCCTGTTCGGCACGGAACAAATGAATGGAAATTTCTTGAAGACTGCGTTTGATTCGGTCGAAAGCAGGAACGATTATAAGTAAGGGAGCTTCTGTACAGATGTAATCAGACATCTGCATGATGTCTTCAAGATGGGTTATTGTTCCTAAATTACAAACTTTCATTTTTCTCTTTTTGAGTTAAGTGTTTGGTTATTACGCCGTTTTGTTAGCCTTTTTATCTCGTTTTTTTAAGAAAGCCTTTTTACAAAGTGTAAAGATACATATTTTTATGAAACCGTATTCTTTTATGAAACTTTTGTGATGAAAGATAATTAAAATAAGAAAAACGGTTTGAAGAAGGCTTAAAAATGTCCTGTCGCAATGAGTTTATCCGATTTTTTAAGCCGGCTTTCGGTTTTTTCTCTATATTTGCAGCCGTCTGAATAAAACCATATGCACGAAAACACATTACATAACCAGAGAAGATCGATCCGTTTCCGCCGTTGGAGCCGGAAAAATTATGCTGTGTTCGGAAGTCTGCACCGGCATGTGACGATTGGAAGGGTGTGTAAGGGTATTGCCGATTCATCGTTGGATAAGGCAAGACATATCGTGTCGGTAGAAGGTAACGTGCTGTGTGTATATGCTATGAACGGCATCAGGGAACAGGATGCTTCACCGTACGATATAGGAATCCCGCTGGGATGTGTCATCCTGCTTTTGATGGGACTGCCTGTGGCTGTTGAACCGGCGGGCAGTGAGGTTGCTTGTATTAGAAAAACTCAGAATAATTGTCATTTACCGAAACGGAATGGCGAAAGGATTCGTGTGGCATCTTGTTGTAGGTGTACACGGGTACTTTCGCCATTCCGCTTTTTTATGCCTATAAATATATATGATAGAAACATTAGAAAAAAAAGTTGACGACGGTCTTGAACTGACGCCGGAAGAGGCGCTTTGGCTGGCGGAGGAGGCTCCTCTGGAGGAATTGTGTGAAGCCGCTCATCGCATTACGCTGAAGTATGCTTCGCATAAGTTTGATATGTGTTCCATTATCAATGCCAAGTCGGGACGGTGTTCCGAAGATTGCAAATGGTGTGCTCAGTCGGCACATTATGCAACGGGTGTTGAGGTGTACGGACTGGTTTCGCAGGAGGAATGTCTGCGCCATGCAAAGGCGAACGAAGAACAGGGAGTTGCTCGCTTCTCACTGGTAACGAGTGGACGGAAACCTTCCAATAAGGAGGTAGAGGCTTTGTGCCGGCATTTTACATATTTGAAAGAGCACTCGGACATACAGCTTTGCGCTTCGCTGGGGCTGGCTACTGAGGAACAGCTCGCGTTGCTTCATGAAGCAGGAGTAGTCCGCTATCATTGTAACCTGGAAACGGCGCCTTCTCATTTCGCCAATCTCTGTTCTACTCATACACAGGAAGAGAAACTGGCTACCATACAGGCTGCCCGTCGTACGGGAATGGATGTGTGTTGCGGAGGAATTATCGGAATGGGGGAAACCATGCGGCAGCGTGTGGAGTTTGCCTTTACTTTAAAATCGCTGGATATTCAGTCTATTCCGCTCAACTTGTTGCAGCCGATCAAGGGTACTCCGCTTGAAACGGAGCCTGCGCTCTCGGAAGAAGAGGTATTGCGTACAGTGGCTATGTTCCGTTTTGTCAATCCTTCGGCTTATCTTCGTTTTGCGGGAGGACGTTCGCAACTGAGTGACGAGGCGGTACGTAAGGCGATGTATATCGGTGTGAACTCGGCTATCGTGGGAGATTTGCTGACGACGCTGGGTTCGAAAGTGGCAGAAGATAAAAAACGAATAAAGGAGGTGGGTTATGACTTATGAACAATGTGTTGATAACTTCGACAGGGAGCATTTGTGGCATCCCTATACGTCGACCATTAACCCGTTGCCTACGTACAAGGTGAAACGGGCAAAAGGGTGTATCATTACGCTGGAAGACGGTACGGAACTGGTAGACGGTATGTCGTCGTGGTGGTGTGCCGTACATGGATATAATCATCCGGTATTGAATCGGGCGATTGAAGAGCAGTTGAAAAACATGTCGCATGTGATGTTTGGAGGACTTACGCACGAGCCTGCCATCGCATTGGGAAAATTACTTCTGAAGATTGTTCCGCCTTCCATGCAGAAGATTTTTTATGCCGACAGTGGTTCGGTGGCTGTAGAGGTTGCATTGAAGATGGCGGTACAGTATCAGTTTGCTGCGGGAAAGCCTGAAAAGAACAATTTTGTGACGATCCGTTCCGGCTATCATGGAGATACATGGAATGCGATGTCGGTATGCGATCCGGTGACGGGTATGCATAGTTTGTTTGGTTCGGCGCTTCCGGTACGTTATTTTGTGCCTGCGCCTCAGTGCCGTTTCGATGCCGAATGGGACGAGAAGGATATTCTTCCACTGAAGGAAACAATCGAAATGCATCATCAGACGCTTGCCGGACTGATACTGGAGCCGATAGTTCAGGGAGCTGGTGGTATGCGTTTTTATCATCCGCAGTATCTGCGTGAGGCGGTCAGGTTGTGCCGTGAATATGGTTTGCTGCTTATCTTCGACGAGATTGCTACGGGCTTCGGACGTACCGGAAAACTGTTTGCCTGGGAACATGCCGGAGTGGAACCCGATATCATGTGTATCGGTAAGGCGCTGACCGGAGGGTATATGACTTTCTCGGCCGTGCTGACTTCCGATAAGGTGGCGGACTGTATTTCTTCACACGAGCCGCATGCTTTTATGCACGGACCTACTTTTATGGGAAATCCGCTTGCCTGTGCGGTAGCTTGCGCTTCTGTCAATCTGCTCTTGTCCAGTGGATGGGACGAGAAGGTGAAGCGCATAGAGGCACAGTTGCGGGAGGAACTGCTACCGGCTGCCGGATTGCCTCAGGTGGCAGATGTACGTGTACTGGGGGCTATCGGAGTCATCGAAATGAAGAATCCGGTGGATATGGCATGGATGCAGCGCCGGTTTGTGGAAGAAGGTATCTGGGTACGTCCGTTCGGACGACTGGTATATATCATGCCTCCGTTTATTATCAGCAAGGAGGAACTGACAAAGCTGACTTCCGGCTTGCTGAAGATTGTAAGAGAAATAACTTGTTAAAGAAAGAAAGGAATGGAAACGATGGTTTCATCGGATAATTTATATAGCCGGACGCTCGATGCGCTGGATGAGGCTGGCAATCTGCGTACACTGTCGCAGGCGGAACATCAGGGGAAATGGATCTGGAAGGAAGGCAAGCGTATGCTGAATCTTTCTTCGAATGACTATCTGGGACTGGCTGCCGACACTGCGCTGCGTGACGAGTTTATGCGCACGCTTTCGGAACGTGATTTTCTGTTCTCGTCGTCGTCGTCGCGCCTGTTGACCGGTAACTTTACCGTATACGATGAATTGGAACGGATGCTTGCCGAGCTATTCGGAGCAAGCGGTGCACTGGTCTTTTCAAGTGGTTATCACATGAATACAGGAATACTTCCCGCTGTGGCTGATGCGCATACGCTGATTCTGGCAGACAAGCTGGTACATGCCAGTCTGATTGACGGAATCCGGCTGTCGGCTGCACGGTGCATCCGTTATCGTCATCAGGATTACGGGCAACTGGAGGCTTTGCTTGCCAAGAGTTATAAAGACCACGAACGGATCATTATCGTGACGGAGAGTATTTTCAGTATGGATGGAGATGTGGCTCCTCTCGACCGGTTGGTGGACTTGAAAAAGCGTTATCCCGGTGTGATGCTGTATGTGGATGAGGCTCACGGGATTGGTGTACGTGGCAGAAGCGGACTGGGTGTGGTCGAGGAACAAGGATGTATGAAGGATATTGACTTTCTGTGCGGTACGTTCGGTAAGGCGTTGGCTTCGGTCGGAGCGTATGTGGTGTGCAGTGAGGTAATGCGCTCGTTTCTGGTTAACCGGATGCGGACATTTATCTTTACGACAGCACTTCCTCCGCTGAATGTGGCATGGACAAAGTTTATCCTGTCGCGTCTGGGAGGCTGGAACGACCGTCGGGAACGACTGGCTGAGGCGGCTCTTCGGGTGCAGGCAGCTGTCCGGGGGGCAGGTCGTGAGTGCCCTTCCTCAAGTCATATTGTCCCTTTTATTGTGGGTGAGAGCAACCAGACCATCCTGAAAGCGGAAGACATGCGGCGGAAAGGATTTTATGTGCTGCCGGTTCGTCCGCCTACGGTTCCCGAAGGAACTTCCCGATTGCGTATCTCGCTGACGGCAGCTGTCACAGAAGAGGAAGTGGACAGTTTATGCCGTGAGTTGTAAAGATTATGAACGTTTAAAAAACACCGGTACGAATGCATGAAAAAACTTCAGCATGTTTTAAGAAAAACATCAGCATATTTTTCCGAAAACATCAGCATGTTTTTTTTAAATATCAGCATGTTTTTTGCATGTCTGCCGAATGACTGAAAATGAAACAATTATTTATAAAAAAAGAAAATAGTCCGCGCCTGCTTCTCTTCTTTGCAGGATGGGGAAGCGACGAGAATCTGTTCCGCCGTACGGTGGCGGAGGGGTACGACTGTCTGCTCTGCTTCGATTACCGTACGTTGGAGTTCGATTATTCTTTGTTGGATGGTTATCGTGAAATCAGACTGCTTGCCTGGTCGATGGGAGTATGGGTAGCCGGACAGATTCTTTCGGGGCATACTTATCCCTGGGAGATGAAACTGGCTGTCAACGGTACACCTTTTCCGATAGATGACCGGCGGGGAATAGCGGAAGCGGTTTTTCACGGTACACTGGAGAATTTTTCGGATGCTACGCTGGCGCGTTTCCGCCGGAGAATATGTGGCGGTGCGGGACAGGTGAAGGAGTTTCTTTCGCATCAGCCTTACCGTACGGCGGAAGAGCTGGGAGCGGAACTGGCTGCTTTGGAGCATGAGGTCGGGAAGGTTCAGCCTGCGGCTTTTGTGTGGGACAAGGCAATCATCGGTTTGTGTGACAAGATTTTTATTCCGGCAAATCAGCGTACCGCATGGACTGGCACAGAGGTGATGGAGATGGAAGCAGAACATTATGATACAGTGTTGTTCGACCGCCTGCTGGAAGGAAAGGGGGAAGAATGGACAAGACGTTGATTCGCCGCCGTTTTGCTAAGGCTGTGGGCAGTTATTCCATACGGGCGGATGTACAGCGGCAGATTGCTTATCACATGGTTGATGCGATAGGCAAGTATATCCCATCGGGGGGACGGCGTAACGTGCTGGAGATTGGTTGTGGAACAGGCATGTTTACCCGTGCCTTTCTGCATCGTGCTACTCCCGAACGCTTGCTGCTGAACGACTTGTGTCCCGAAGTGGAACCGTATCTTACCGATTTGCTTGCCAATAAGAGGATTCATTTTGCTGCATCCGATGCAGAGGCGCTGAATTTCCCGTCGGGGCAGAATCTGATTGTGTCGTGCTCTGCCATTCAGTGGTTCGACCAGCCGGAGAAGTTTCTGGCAGGCTGTCGCAAGCTCCTGACGGCCGATGGTTATCTGGCTTTCAGTACGTTTGGCCCTCAGAATGTAAAAGAGGTGGTATCGCTTACTTCGGATACGCTTCCTTACCGTTCGCTGAAGGAGCTGACAGATGTATTGTCGACCGAATATCAGATTGTATATAGCAGGGAGGAAAAACTGAAGTTGTCGTTCGCTTCGCCGTTGGAGGTACTGAAGCATCTGAAGGAAACGGGAGTGACGGGCATACGTCGCCAGAGCTGGACGAGGGGAGAACTGGATGATTTCTGCCGTCGCTATAGGGAACAGTACACAGCTCCCGACGGAACCGTTCCGCTGACTTATCATCCTATTTATATGATTTGTAAAAAATAAAATGTAATAATATGAAAGACAATGTTTTTTTTGTGAGCGGCATTGATACCAATGTCGGAAAGAGTTATGCAACCGGTTATCTGGCAAAGACATGGAACGAACAAGGTGTGCGTACCATTACGCAGAAGTTTATTCAGACGGGAAATGTCGGTATGTCGGAAGATATCGAACTGCACCGTAAGATTATGGGAACCGGTTTGCTGCCGGAAGATGAAAGCGGACTGACCATGCCCGAGATATTTACTTATCCCTGCTCGCCTCACTTGGCTGCCGAAATAGATCATCGTCCGATTGATTTTGACAAGATAGAAAAGGCTACCCGTCAGTTGAGTGAAACCTATGATGCGGTCTTGCTGGAAGGAGCAGGCGGTCTGATGGTTCCGCTTACCCGCGATTTGCTGACAATTGATTATGTGGCGCAGAAAAACTATCCGTTGATTTTTGTGACTTCGGGAAAATTGGGAAGCATCAACCATACTTTGCTGAGCCTGGAGGCTGTAACCTGTCGGGGTATTCGTCTGCATACCGTGGCTTATAATCTTTTCCCGGAAGAAGATGATGATATTATCCGTCGGGATACAGAAGCTTATATCCGTGACTTGCTGGCAAAGGAATATCCGGAAACTCATTTCGTGATTGTTCCGAAACTATAAGAATAAAGGCTTAAAATGAGAAAATCTCCTGTCTTAGCTGCATCGTTTGGGATGAAGCAGGACAGGAGATTTTTTTATTATATAACTTACAGATATAAGTAAGGCTGTTTCATTTTTCAGTTTGAAACAGCCTTACTCATATTTCCTGGGTGGACCTGGAGGGAATCGAACCCTCGTCCAAACAAGGAAGCCATATGCTTTCTACATGCTTATCTCTGCCTTCGGTTTTCGTGCATAAGCAAGACCAGAGCCACCCACTTATACCTTAGTTCCTAAAATTTCATTTCAGCCTCGGAACCCGACTGAAACTATTCCCGATTTTGCTGTGCCGCTTAGCCAAACGCTTCGGAACAAGAGCTTTTGAGCGACATCTCGTTTCCATCACTGTGACGGAAATAAAGCTAATCTACTGTACTTCGATTAAGCAGCGAGAGCATAGTTTTCGTTGCCAGATAATTGTTCAGTAACTGAGATTATAGTGCAAATCACTGACGCACTGCATGCTTACATACCACATCTCTCGCTGTCAAATCCAGTCAAGCCCAAGTCTGTGATATTTATTGGTTGCAAAGATATGAAATATTTGTGATTCTGCCAAAATATGACTGATTTTACGTATTTTTGACGTCCTTAATGAATTGATTAAACACAGGAATATGAAGACATTGATAGGTGTATGTATGGCTGCTATGGCTTTAATAGGAAACGGTTGCATGGGAAATGCGAAACACGCGGAGTCAGTTTCCGGAGGAACAACAGACTCGTTGTATCTGCTGGTGGGTAGTTACGCCCGGGCGCAGGAGAAAGGCATCCGTGTGTATGTATTCAATCAGGAAACAGGAAAAGGGACGTTCCGGAGTGGCTTGTCCGGCATTTCGAATCCTTCTTTTCTTACTCCGTCGGCTGACGGTAGCCGGGTGTATGCGGTAGGAGAGGATGAAGGGATTTCTTCTACGGCCAATGCGCTGAGCTTTGACCGTGAGAAAGGGATGCTTTCTTTCATTAACTCTCAACCAACTCATGGGGGAGCTCCTTGTAATATTACGTTGAGTCCGAAGGAGGATTATGTGCTGACTGCCAACTATATGGGTGGAAATGTTACTGTATTTCCTTTAGGAAGTCGCGGGGAACTGCTGGAAGGTGATACGCTCGCCTTTACGGGAAGCGGACCGGATAAGGAACGGCAGAGCCAGCCGCATCTGCATTGTGTGCTTTTTACACCGGATAGTCGTTTGCTGCTTGCCAATGATCTGGGTACTGATTGTATTCATGTATTTCCGGTCAGCGAAAAGAAAGGTGAGGGGCTGTTGGACCGTACGGCATCTTATGATGTACAACTGGCTCCGGGTGCCGGACCACGACATATATGCTTTGCGCCGGACGGGAAACATGCTTACCTCATTACGGAACTTTCGGGTGATGTTATCGTGCTTTCGTACGATGAAATGAAGCTGGATACCATTCAGACTATCAAGGCTGATACGCTCGATGCGCGTGGCAGTGCGGATATTCATATTTCGCCGGACGGTAACTTTGTCTATGCTTCCAATCGTTTGAAAGGGGATGGCATTGCTATTTTCTCAGTCAACTCGGAGGACGGTACACTGGAAAAGGCAGGCTATCAGCCTACGGGAATTCATCCGCGCAACTTTGCCATTACGCCTAATGGCAAGTATTTGCTGGTGGCTTGCCGGGATACGAATGAAATTCAGATATTTGCGCGTGATGCGGAAACCGGATTATTGCAGGATACCGGTGAGAAAATTGAAATGTCGAAGCCGGTTTGTCTGAAGTTTGTTCCGATGGACTGAGAGTAATCCGAAAGTTGTTTTTTACGACATAAAAGAGGCTTGTCATTTCTCCGAAACGGAGTTTGACAAGCCTCTCTTTTATCATATCGGGTTTTACATCCCGTTGCTTATTTACTTCTTGTCTGTCATCTGGTAAACCAGTGTACCACCTTTCACGATGTCAGCGTGCGAAATGAAGTTCTTGGTGTACGGTTCACCGTTCAGGGTAATGCTCTTTACATACTTATTGGCTTCAGAAAGTCCTTCTGCTTTAATGGTAAAGGTCTTTCCGTCTGCCAGGTGAAGTACGAATTCCGGCAACTGAGGTGCGCCAAACACATATTCGCCGCTTACCGGATTGACAGGATAGAATCCCATGGCGGAGAACATATACCAGGCTGACATTTGTCCGCAGTCGTCGTTTCCGCATAATCCGTTTGGTTTGGGTGAATATTGGGTATCGAAGATTTCACGTATCAGTTCCTGTGTACGTTCAGGACGTCCGGCAAGGGCATACAGATAAGTCACATGATGGCTTGGTTCATTTCCGTGTGCGTATTGTCCGATCAGTCCGGTCACATCAGCCTGAGTAGTTTCCAGTTTCAGTGTGAACAGTGAATCCAGTTTGTTGAGGAAAGGTTCTTCTCCACCGAACAAGGCTATTAATCCCGGAACATCGTGCTGTACATGCCAAGTGTATTGCCATGCATTTCCTTCCGTATAGTCACCGCCTACGCTTTCGGCATGTCCGATTTGGCTAGGGTTGAATGGACTTTTCCATGTGCCGTCCGATTTTTTAGGACGCATGAACTGTGTGCTGCTGTCGAACAGGTTCTTGTAGAAGTCGGCACGTCGTGCGAAGTATGCGGCATCTTCTGTCTTTCCCATGCGTTTAGCCATGTCGGCAGCTGCATAGTCGTCGTACACACTTTCCAGTGTAGATGAAACAGATTCAGCTTCGGTCAGGTCGGTCGGGAAATAACCATATTTCATATAGTTCTCCCAGTTAGACTTTAACGGGTGTGATACGGTCTGAGTCTGTTTGATGGCGTTGAACGCACGTTCTGCATCGAATCCGCGGAACCCTTTGGCATAGGCTTCTGCAACGACAGAAACTCCATGATTGGCTACCATACAGAAGTTCTCCTTGCCCCACAGTCCCCATATCGGAAGATATCCCTGTACTTCGGCCTGGTCTACCAGTGAGTTGATAAATCCGTCTACACGCTCGGGAACCATCAGGGTATAGAACGGATGAGCGGCGCGGTAAGTGTCCCACAAGGAGAAGGTAGAATAGAATTTACCTCCTGTAGCGTTTACTACAGAGTCGGCAGCATTACGATAGCGTCCGTCAACGTCTGATATTTCGTTGGGCTGGATCAGCGCATGATAGAAGCTGGTGTAGAAGTTTGTCTTTTCTTCGTCTGTACCTTCTACTTCGATGCGGCTCAAGTAGCTGTTCCAGTCGGCTTTGGCGGCAGTCCGTATTCCTTCGAAGTCCCATCCCGGAACTTCGGCTGCCATATTGGCCTTAGCTCCTTCTACTCCGGTGGTGGAGAGAGCAACTTTCATCAGTACTTCTTCACCCGGCTGGATATTGAAACTTGCTACAAGGCGTTTGCCTTTTTCTGTTTCTGCCATAGGAAGTTCAAAATGGTCGATGACCGGACGGCTGAACTGCATGACGAAATAATAATCCTGGTCAACCCAGACTTTGTTGTTGACATGTCCGGTAAGCGTACTGTCGTTTTCCCAGTTTACCTCGCAGCTGTTTACCTGCGAATGATATTGTTTTTCGTTCCATGCCGGTCCGTGCTGCAAGTCGATCAGGATGGAAGCAGAGTCGGCCTGTTCGTAAGTGTATCGGTGCAATGCTGCATGGGTAGTGGCTGTCAGTTCTGCTTTTACCTTTGCCTGGTCGAGTGTGACAGTATAATATCCCGGAGTGGCATTTTCTGAGGTTTTACTGAAACTGCTACGGTAAGCATCCCATGTGCGGTGGCGTTCACCAGTGAAAGGCATTACGAGGATATCTCCCAAATCCATACATCCGGTTCCATTCAGATGAGTTTGTGTGAACCCCCAGATAATGGAGTCGGCATACATGTATTCGGAGCAATATCTCCATCCCACAGCTCCTGTTACAGGACTGGTCTGTATCATACCGAAAGGACGGCAGGCTCCCGGAAAGGTATGTCCGTTGTCGGCTGCTCCGATGAAAGGATCAACGTATTGTGTATAATCTGTCTGTGGAGTATCTTGCTTGGCTGTACTGCAACTGTAAAACGCGCTTCCCAGTGCAAGAGTATAGAGAAATACAGAAAGTTTTTTCATGAATCAGGTTAATAAAGTGTGGATAACAGAATGAATTACCATAGAGCTTGCAGCATATGTGGACGACTTCCTTTCTGCAATCCCTATGGTAATCGTTGTTTAATTATAGTGCCGTAAGCGGCATGTTATACGTAAGTTTCGAGGAATTTTACATGTCCTTCCGGAACTACATCCAATGTTTTGGTTGTAGCTGGGAACAATACAGATTCTCCAGCCTGCAAGCTTACTGTATTGCCTTCATCGTCGGTTACGGTACAAGCGCCTTCCATGCATATATAGATAACGAATGAATCCAGTTCTGTATAGTCCATGCTCATTTTTTCAGTCAAGTCGTATACTGAAGTTGTGAAATAAGGACATGAAACCAGTTCTACCGGTTCGTTCTGCTTAGGAGTGTAATGTGTACGGTAATCTTCGGATACAGTATAATCGATTGCATCTTTTGACAGTTCGGTATGCAGTTCGCGGGTATTTCCGTTCTTGTCTTTACGGTTGAAGTCATAGATACGGTACGTGATGTTCGAAGTCTGCTGGATTTCTGCGATGAAACAGCCTGCTCCGATACTGTGAATACGTCCTGCCGGCAAGAAGAATACATCGCCCGGTTGTACGGCATAGTCTGAAAGGGCATCACAGATTGTGTTGTCGGCTATCATTGCCGCATACTGGTCGGGAGTGATTTGCTGGCTCAGACCAGAGCGCAAGTGAGCTTTTCCGCCATCGTTTCCTATCACATACCACATTTCTGTTTTTCCCATTGAATTGTGGCGTTTCATAGCCAGCTCGTCATCAGGATGAACTTGAATAGACAGATCCTGCTGTGCATCAATAAATTTGATTAACAGAGGGAATTTTCCATTGAAGCGTTTGTAATTGCTTTCACCTACCAGTGCACCTTTGTATTCGCTTACCATTTGTGTAAGGTTCTTACCTGCATCGGCTCCATCGGCAACAACTGATTCGTCGCCCGGTACATCTGATATTTCCCAACTTTCACCTACTTGTGCCTGCTGGCAGTCTAAGTGTTTGAACGGGATAATTTTTTCTCCTCCCCAAATAGTGGATTTTAAGATCGGTTTAAATTTTAAAGGGTACATAAGTGTTATAATTAGGTTTGTTTACAAAAGTAATTATTTTAGCCGAAAAAGTAGGTGAAGCGGGTAAAAAAAGAGGAAATATAAGGAGATAAAACAAAACAGACTGAACATATATTGTCTGTATGTTCAGTCTGTTTTTGTTTTTGATAACCTGATCAGATTTTTTTACCGAAGGTAACGTTGAATCCTACACTGACATTTGTATTCAGTTTGCCTACCGGTATGTACTGTGGAGTTACTTTTGTCATCAGGTGGTCCATTCCGACAAAGAAATTGAAACCACATGGGTGGAAGTTCAAGATCCATCCGAATGAGGAATCAAAGGATGATATTCCATAATTGACACCTGCGTCAAACCATTTGACCGGAGTTACATTGGCTGAAATGCGTCCTTCACTCCAACTGTACTTGCCATTGATGCGTGTGGAAGACAGAAAACCGAAATGCAATTTGTCGTATAGCGGGAATACGTAGTCAGCACCTATATTCAATGTCGCTCCTAAGGCTCTTGTAGAGCTGCTTCCGGTTTCCGTACGATGGAAACTTGCATAGTTTTCGATATCATTGCCCAGATCCTCCAGTTGGTCTTCCAGTGGTTTGTCGCCGTCTGCGTCATCAGATTCCATTGCTATGTTCTGGAATCCGTTGAATTCCCAGGGAGTGTTACTTGTCTTTGCTTTGATGGTATTGCTCCATGAAATAAATCCCAAATCAAGAATTGCGGCAGACAATGTTAAATCTTCACGAAGCTTATAAGTGGCTCCCAAGTCGATAGCCATACCGAATCCGGAAAGACCGGGACTGTCCAGATCGATGTTATCCCAGTCAACCAGATCTCTTTCTGATGGATTTTTTATTTCTTTTCCACTTTCTTCTTTGGTCGGAATGGTCAAGCCTTTTACAGAAGTATTCATTTCTCCGTTTGCCTGAACCATCCACTTGTCTTCTGCCATCTGGACTTTCATATCCGTCATCTTGATGTTGACATTTCCCAGTCCAAGCAAGAATTTTAATTTACCGCCGACGTTTAGTTTATCATTGATTTGACGAGAGTGTCCCAGGGCTATTTCAGCGTAGTTATTCGATGAAATGCCTAAATCATCCATTTCGTATACAGAATTGCTGCTGTTCATTCCCAGTTTCATGAACTCAAATAATCCGCGCGGTAAGTTGAGGCTGGTGGTAGAACGCATGTTTACATCAATTGTATTGAATCCGCCCCAAGCACGAAATCCGGCAGAAAGCAATGTCATGTTCAGATTTACGTTGATGCGGTTATTGTCTTTCAATTTACTCAAAAAATCGTCGTTGCTGATGCTGCTGTTCATGAAGGTTGTGAGCTTATCATTTCCGTATGGATAGATGAAAGTATTTAAACCTACATTCGACTGAGCACCAACGTTGATATTTCCTATACCCGGAACAGCTATGTAATTTCGCTCGGGTGAAAAAGCTGGGTTCATCAGGTGACGGTATGTGTATCCTTCGAGAAAATAGCCGGAACGTAAGGATTGTGCAGAAGAAACTGTACAAAGACATACAAAGGCAATAGTAACAAGAATGTGGTATATGTTATTTCTTTTCATATAATTCAATAATTGTTGGTAAGGGATTGATTAATTCATATCGACAGTAACACCGCCTTTTATTTTTATAGTCATGTTTTCAAGACGCAAGGACTGATTCTTGTTTAATACTTTGCCGCTTGTTTCAGCTGATGGAGTAGCCGAGACTTCGTATTTCAGACCGTCCAGTTCCTTGAATGCATTGGCATCTGTCGATTTCAATGTTATTTGGAGTGCTGTAACTTTTGCATTTTCCATGGTTCCTGCTGCTATCTGGCTGGAAACTTCTGTTGAAATGTTATTCAGTACAGCTCCATTCTTGTCTATTGCCTTTACGTCCATGTTCATAGTCAAAGGGATAGTATTCTTTGCGTCCATTGTAACTACCAGTTCTTTTACAAACAGATCTTTCACATCTTTATTCCAATCGTCTATAACGTCGCTGTAAACGATGTTGGTTCCTTCATTGAACTGCAATGGCGCATTAATCTCGTAATCGGCCTTGACATTGTATGTCGTTCCTAAAATAATCGAACATTCACGGTCGGACGCTTTTGCTTCTATGCTTTCCATACGGATTTCGTCTGGAATGGTTTCGATTAAAGCGTTCAGGTTCTCAACAGTAACGCTGGCATCAGCTCCTTCTACTTGACTGTCGAGTCTGTGCAGGCAGATTATATAATCATTTGCATGATTGCCGGGAATGGTAATCAGGTTGGGTGACTGTCCGACAGGAACAGATGCAATAACCTTTCCATCTTTGTATGATTTCAGTGTACCGCTGAAATTAACTTCGATAGGAGAGGTGTTGCTGACTGTCAGATATATTTTAGGATCGGTCATATCTATTCTTACCTGTTCGTCTTGAAGGAAGTCCGGCAAGTTGTTTATCGCAATGGGGTCGATAGATACATTGATTTCCGGATTAACCTTGGCAGTAACTTGAGTCAGCTGGATTTCATCGATTCTAAATTCCGTATCCATAATCATCTGGATGGCGCTGCCTCCTTCTGTTGTACTGGTTCCGCTTATCTTTATATCATCTGCGATGACCAGATGTCCGGGAGCTACAAGACCTTTACCATCTCCCATTGCTTCAAAATCAATATGTGTAATATTGATTGGAATATAAAGAGGTGATGTACTGGATACGTTTATATCTTGTTTAAAAATCAAATTACTTCCTTCTATATCAACTCGCTGGTCTGTTGTACTGATTGTCATGTACTCAGGAAAATCTAGTTGGAATCCTTTCTTAAGTGTCAGCGAATTGTTTCCTTCTATATTCATGCGCAGTGAGGCAGGCATGATGACATCCGAACTGTACAGTGCGGTAACATCGGTTGTTATATTTTTCTTGTCAATGCTGAAAGACGTTTTATCGCTTACTGTGGCTGTCAATGTTCCATCTAAAGATACTTCATAGTTTAATTCTGTCCGGGCAGACTGAAGTGCTATCTCGTTGGAGTTAATTGTAATGTCTTCGATAGTAACCTGAGTGTTGGAGCCTTCACCTGACTGTATAAGGGCATAGTTGCCTGCTGCATCAGTTTTTACTGTGCTCTCTTCATCTAAGTCGAAAATCTTGTCTAATGTAATGTCTTTTGTATTGCTGGCTGGAATAGTTAAGTTATCACCTCCCACTGTTATTGTCATGTCGAGATCCTTACTTAAATCGTAATCACTATCTACGCATGATAGCATACAACTGGAAAGTAGTACAAGTGCGCAAGAAAATGTTTTGTTTGTCAGTTGCTTTTTCATGAAATAATTATAAAATTAATAAATAACAAAATAATTGCTTTCCGGTGTAAAAAGTTCAGCAATATACCTGTTTGCAGATTATTACTGATGATGCTTATGTGAAAAGGGCGACCCCTCTTGCTTTATTAAATTTAATGATAGAAACGTAAAAATGCTTACTATTGTTCATTCTTATTGTATCTACTGAAAAAAGTATTTTTTGTTAATGTTATTATTCTGCAATAGTTCGTTAAAAATTCGCCAAGCCTAAGCGGCTTTGGCGGTAAATAAAATGAGTTCTTTGAAAAGTTTGTCAATTAATTGCGTGTTTGGCTCAATCCCAGACACGCAAATAAATCGTTCAAGCATGTAAGCATTGTGTATGACTGACTTGCATGATGATATGGAATATTTTATTCCCATCTTCTTACAGGCAGCTTTGGCAAGGTTTATCGCTGCAAGTGACGCATTGAAGTGAAATGCCAGTTTTCTGAAGTCGGTTGCCTGACAGTTCGTCATTCCGGCATGTTGCTTGGCATCGCGAAAGCAGAATTCGAGCTGGAAACGTGTCCTGTAGAAGTCTAAAACCTCCTTGGCATCCTGCATCTCGTCCGTGGAGAAATACAGCTGCCATTTGTCCGTTCTTCCATCCATAGGATACCATACAGCTAAGCTCACAAAACGTTTGAGTGCTTTGGAGTATGCTTTCAGTCCATAAAGTTTACCCTTGTTCACTTTATACTCGGTACATCTTGTGATGTCCAGATTTTCAAAATCAATCTTTCCGTCATACAATTTTGGACGTCCGCGTTTTCCTGTCCTATTTTCTAAGTGGGATAAAACAACACTGCATCATTTCTGAAGCGGCTTATAACGTGGAATCCGTTCTCACACAATGGTTTGATGAAAGTTGCCTTTGAAAAAACGCATCACATACGACAGTGCCTGAATACGTTTCAGATGTTCCTGTATGCTGATAAGGTAAGAACTGTACCAGTCTACATAATTCTTCCCGTAGCTTTACCACGTTGCGTTAGCGGGTGTCTGTACTTATCCCAAAATCATACATTCCTGGTAGGCAGCCTGTAGGACTCCAATACCGGATACGTCCTGTCCACGTTTGTATTCACCGGTGCATCCGGACCAGAACTATCCA
>NZ_DS981451.1:33787-45943 GCF_000154845.1 Phocaeicola coprocola DSM 17136
GAGTATTACAAGGAGAAGAATATCTTCCAGCTTGTATTTGTAGTTTCCCTTGTCTGTCCTGCGGTAATCCGGCACTGATTTCACAAATTCTTTCAGATGTTTCATTATGCTGCCACGACGGCAGAATGCATGTTTCTTTTTTATATATTAGACATGCAAAATGTTGCATATCAGCAAAATAAATCTTATTTTCGCATAGCGAAAATTAAGGCGGAAATCAAAAAACGACCTCTGTCGCATTTGATTTCCGCCTACAAAAATAATTTTATATGAACGATAAAAAGAAACACCGGAAGCGGTGCTTCCTGCATCGCTGTGCGCAAAAATAATGGTTTTTCGGAGAATAACAAGGATTATAGAGGTTGTTTTAAATGAAAGAGCCGTGATAGCCATGAACAATTTCATTGCATCCATGAATACTTTCTGAAAAGATTTGCTTATATTTACAACTGATTCGAGAGCGTTTCTGCACTCGGATTGGTATTGCATAAGGAGTGATTCTTTAGTCATAATTAAAAGTGGTGGAATACTTCTAATTTACTAATAATCAACAAATTATGCAATACTTTTTCTGTTGGTTTTCAGCTGTTTAGCATATCTTTTTCATCCCTTTTCTTACTCCTTGACGATTCATTCTTGACAGTATTTCAATGATCTCTTGAATATATTTTTGAACCGGATTATGCCGATTCTATGTTTAATTTTAATTTATCGGTAAAAATTTACCGAAGTATTGTATTCTGCAAAGATATAAAAAAATGCTATCCGATAATTTTTTGTATTAATAAAGAATCTTTTATTCATAGAATTGATCTGTATGGAAAATCAGATTCGCTGTTTTTTATTAGTGCAATTATCTGAAGTGATAACAATAAAAGCATAATATGTTTATCGGATAGCAAAAGAATTTATCCTTTCTCTTTATTGTTTATAGAGCAGCAACTTCTGTAAAGATTTGATATACAGAACTGCATACTCCTAATAAAATAATTCCCATGAGGCAGATAAAAAGACAGGCACGAGTGGTCGCACTGCTTTTGAATGTGGCAAGTGGGGTTTCATTAGGAACAATATACATGGCCTTTACAACGAGCAGGTAATAGTATAGCGAAATGATTGTATTTACCAACGCCAGGAATACTACCAGCCAGTGGCCTGCATGGAAAGCAGATGCAAAGACGAAGAATTTTGAGAAAAATCCAGCAAACGGCGGGATACCTGCCAGTGAAAATAAGGCAATGGTCATAACAAGACTCAATTTAGGATTGGTCTTATAAAAACCATTATAGGCATCGCGGTCGACTGTTCCTCCATTATGTTGTTCTACTGTTCCTATTACACCGAATACTGCCAGGTTGGCTACAATATAAACTACTACATAATATACTAAAGATGCCATGCCTTGAGCTGAGGCTCCTAATACAGCAAGCATAATATATCCGGCTTGTGAGATACTACTGTATGCCATGAAGCGTTTCAGGTCTTTCTGCAAGATTGCAAAAATATTGGCTATTGTAATAGTCAGTACGATTACAACAGAGAGTAACAGACTCCAGTCGGCAACCATCGGGCCAAATACTTTCAGCAGAATACTCATCAAGGCAAAAGCTGCAGCTCCTTTTGAGATAACAGAAAGATAGGCACTGACTGTTGTCGGAGCTCCCTGATAGGTATCGGGTGTCCACATGTGGAAAGGTACCAGACTCAGTTTGAAGCCTAATCCGGCAAAGAACAATACCATGGCAAGGATTTGAAGCGGGCTTCCGGTTATCATGGTGCTGATATCATTGAAATACATTGTTCCACAAGTTCCGTATACTAATGATAAACCGTAAAGCATCAAACCTGACGAGAACATGGCATTCAGAATGAATTTGGCTCCAGCTTCTGCACTGTGGTGACGATATTTGTCGAATGCAATAAGGCAAGCCATCGGGATGCTGGCAAGTTCCAGTCCTACATAGAAGAGCAGGAAGCTACCTGCACTGACCATGTAAAACATACCCAGTAAGGTAGAAAGAGTCAATAAATAAAACTCTCCAGCTTTATGACGTGTGTCTTCGCGTTCCAGCCATGTGTCTGCCTGCATGAATACCAGTATTGTTCCTAATGTGAGGACTGTTTTTACTACAGATGTCATGGGAGTATTGATATACATGCTTCCGAAAGCTTCTCCACTGGCAGAATTGAATAGGTTGTTGAGTAGCAGAATAACAAGCAATGCGCATGAAAGCCGTTGCATGTTTTTCGGAGAAGGAACCTTCTGGAATAAATCGGCAAGTAACACAATTATCAGAATAATTGCCAAACCGATTTCTGCCTGCATGGTATGTAAAGTTGTTATTATATCCATAATGCGTTATAATTGACAAAGTTGTGAAATAATAGGTTCTACACTGCCACTGATAACATGGCTTACCCAATAAGGAGCCAGACCTAATCCGGCAACAGCCACAATAAGGCAGATTACGGCAAAACGCTCATCCCAGGTTGCATCGGTCAGCTTCAGGTGTTCCGGATTAGTACAAGTTCCGTATAGTATTTTACCGACAACGCGTAAGATATATACGGCTGTAATAACGATACTCATCGTTGCAATGATTGTACATATGCGATGGAATGAGTCTGCATGCTGGAATGATCCGACAAATACAGTCATTTCGGCAACGAAACCGCTTAAGCCCGGAAGACCGAGGTTGGCAAGTCCGGCGATTACATAACCAACAGAAAGGAAAGGCATGATTTTCATCAGTCCGCTTAACTGACGGATATCACGGGTATGTGTACGTCCGTAAATCATACCAATCAGGGCGAAGAATAATGCTGTCATCAAACCATGGCTCAGCATCTGGAGAATGGCACCTGTAGCACTTACTTTAGTCATCATCAACAAAGCAAACAGTACCAGGCCGCAGTGACTTACAGAAGAATAGGCATTGATGTATTTCAAATCGGTCTGTACCACAGCACTGAAAGCACCGTATACAACTGAAATGGTAGTCAATACCAGGAAGAAATCACCCCAAATGGCAGCTCCGGTAGGCATCAGATACATGGCTACACGGAAACATCCGTAACCTCCCAGTTTCATCAGAACACCTGCATGAAGCATAGATACGGCTGTCGGCGCTGAGGCGTGACCGTCGGGACTCCATGTATGGAATGGGAATAATGCACCCAACACACCAAATCCGAGAAATATCATCGGGAAGAAGATACGTTGCATTTCGGTTGGTATCTGAAGTTTGACTATTTCCAGAATATTCATGGTTTCACCTCCGGCACCATAGAAGATTCCTAAAATACCGATAAGCAGGAAAGCAGATCCTCCCATCAGCATCAGGGTCAGCTTCATGGCTGCATATTCTTTTTTACCGCTGCCCCATACGCCGATAAGCAGATACATCGGAATCAAGGCAACTTCGTAGAACATAAACATGGTAAACAGGTCGGTAGAGATAAAGAAACCGAAAACTCCGGTACTTAACAGCGTAAACCAAAGGAAATATTCTTTAGTCAGCGGTTTGAGCTTCCACGATGCAAACGTTCCTGTAAATACAATGATGGAACTCAGAAGAAGCATGACAACAGAGATTCCGTCTACTCCTACCGAGTAAGCTATATGTAATGGGGCATACCAGACAATGCTGTCTGTATACAGCATTTCATCTGTAGCTCCTCCGTTTCGCAGTCCTATATAAGATACTGTCAGGTAGGCAGCAAGAATTAACAACAATGTAGAGCCGGCTACCATTACTCCTCTTACCTGATTCACATTGCGGGCAATCCACAATCCCAGCAACATGAGTAAAGGAATTAAAACAAAAAGACTTAATATATTCATAATACTAATAACATGATAGTTAATACTATAACTCCTCCCAAGAACCACATGGTGTAGCTTTGAACTTTACCACTTTGCAGAGGTTGTACGCTTTCGCCTGCTGCATTGGCACTCCAGGCCATGAAGTTCATGAACTGGTCGATAACGTGACGGTCGAACCAGGCAAGTGGGGTAGATATACAGCGGAAGATAATCTTCTTTGTGACAAACAACCAGATTTCGTCCATATAGAAGCGCTTGTAAGCTGCACGGTGCAATGTACTGAAACGTGCTGCCAGCATGTCGGCAACGGGTTGTTTTTCGCGTGCATACATCCAGGTAGCGAGAAGAATAGCTATTACAGCAACGATAATACTTGTTGCGGCTACTTGTGCATTAAGGTGGATATCGTATGCTTCGCCATTGGCAGATACAAAGTGTCCGAAAGGCAATATCCAGCCACATACAATAGTTATGGCTGCTAGAAACATTAACGGGAAAGTCATTGTCAAAGGACTTTCGTGCGGAGTATGTGCTGCATGAAGTTCCTTATTTTCAGTTCCCCAGAAGATACCATAATACAAGCGGAACATGTAGAATGCCGTCATTCCGGCAATAATTGTCATTATCCATCCCATAACCGGACTGAACTGGAAGCAGGCTGTCAGAATTTCGTCTTTTGAGAAGAAACCAGAGAATGGAGGTATACCTGCAATGGCTAGACATGCGATGAGGAATGTAATGTGAGTGATAGGCATATACTTGCGAAGTCCTCCCATTGTCGACATTTCATTGCTGTGTACGGCGTGGATAATACATCCGGCTCCCAAGAACAACAAGGCTTTAAACATGGCATGAGTAAACAGGTGGAACATTCCTGCCATGTATCCCAAGCCTCCTTCATGAGGGTTATTGGCTGTACATACACCCAGAGCAACCATCATGAAACCGATTTGTGAAATGGTAGAAAAAGCAAGGACTCGCTTGATGTCACTTTGTGCACAAGCTACAGAGGCAGCATAGAATGCAGTGAATGCTCCCACGTAGGCAACCATATGCAGTGTGTGTGGAGCAAAACCGATAAACAGCGGGAACATGCGGGCTACCAGATAAACTCCGGCAACGACCATGGTGGCTGCATGAATCAATGCACTGACTGGAGTCGGGCCTTCCATTGCATCGGGTAACCAGATGTGCAGTGGGAACATGGCACTTTTACCTGCTCCACCTACAAACATCAGTCCGAGTGCCCAAGGAAGTACCATGCCAGCCTTCATCAGCTGTTCTTCACCGGGTGTGAAAGTGAATGTCTGCATGTAGTAGCCATAAATCAAAATACCGATGAGGAAACCTAAATCGGCAAATCTTGTCACAATGAATGCCTTCTTGCTGGCTGCAATGGCTTCCGGTTTTGTATAGTAAAAGCCGATGAGCAAATAAGAAGATACACCAACCAGCTCCCAGAATACATACATCTGGAATATGTTGGTAGCAAGTACAAGTCCCAGCATAGAGAAAGTAAAGAGTGACAGGAAAGCATAGTAGCGCTGGAACCCTTTTTCACCTTTCATGTATCCGAATGAGTAGATATGTACCATCAGACTGACTGTCGAGATGACAACCAGCATCATAACGGAAATGGGGTCCAGTAAAATACCCATATCAATGTGGAGAGATTCCGTAAAAGGAAGCCACTGGATATTCCATGGAGTCAGTGTCGGGAATACTCCTTCGGCAGTGCGCGGAGCTGTAAAGTAATTGATAGCGGTGAGATAGCTTAATATAGTAACACCTGCCAGTGACAGTGTGCCTATCAAGCCCGCTATGCGATGCTTCATGTACATACCCGTCAGAGCCAGAATAAGAAAACTGAGTATGGGCAATGCGAGTATCAGAATTGTATATTCCATAATCAAAATATTTTTAGTTATCCTTTCATGTCAGTAATATCGTCAGTCAAAACCTGTTTGATATTGCGATATACATTAATAATAATAGCAATAGCAACAGCTGTTTCTGCCGCAGCGATAGCAATTCCGAACAAGCTGAAAAAATGACCTTCCAGATGATCCGGGAAAAGATAACGATTGAATACTGCAAAATTGATGTTTGTTGCGTTCAGCATAAGCTCTACCGAGATGAGCAAGGCAAGCAGGTTCTTGCGGGTAAAGAATCCGTAGATTCCGCAGAACATCATGATGGTACTGATGACCAGATAGTGTATTACGTGTACATCTAATTCCATAGTCGTAATTTTTATTTTTGTTTTCTTGCTATCAGAATGGCACCAATCATACATGCCAGCAATAAGATGCTGACTACTTCAAACGGTAGAACAAACTGATATTTTTCTGTTCCGATTAACGCCAGACCAATTTCACGGGCGGGTAATTCTACACCCTGTGGAATGATGTTAAGGGCGAAGCCATTTGTAAAGATTAAAAATAATACCAGTGCGGCACCGATAAGCGTTGTCAGCAATACACTGATAAGCTTGCCACGGTTTATCGGATATTTCATATTCTTGTCCGACTGAGTCAGCAAGATAGAGAATACATATAATACAACAATACCTCCGGCATATACCATTAACTGTACAGCCCCTAAGAAGGTATATCCCAATACACCGTAAATAGCTCCTGTACCAAAAAGGACGAAAAGCAGGTAGGTAGCGGCGCGTAAAATTTTTCCTGTTGTTACAGCCAGTACGGAAAATACTGCAATTGCTGCTGCAACGACATAGAATACGATTTCTTGAAGTGTTATTTCCATATTCTCTCCTTTTTATTTAGCAAGTGTTGAACCTTCATGGTTTAGTGTGAGCAGGAGCTTTTCTTTTTCGAATACAGCATTTTCGAAATCGTTGCTGAACTTGATGGCTCCATGCGGACATGCGTTTACACATAACTCGCAAAACATGCACGATCCCAGGTTGTATTCATATTTCACTAAAACCTTTTTCTTTTTTCCTTCCTCATCTTCACGCATTTCTGAAATGACTTTAATCGTGCCATTTGGGCAGGCCATCTGGCAGAGTCCACAGGCAATGCAGTGATGATGATTCTCATCGTCGTGTGGCATAACAAGCTGAGCACGATGACGTTCGGGAATGTGCAACGTCGTATGACGGTTTTCCGGATACTGCTCGGTCACTTTAGGCTGACAGAATACCTTCATAGAGGTACGCATACCTATCAGCAAGCTTTTTACTCCTGAAGCAAAACCTTTTATATATTCACTAAAACTTTCCATAATATCTTATTGATAGCTATCTACCTTAAAATGTTAATCCAAAAACTTTACACAATGCCATCAGCAGCAATACTACCAGTGAAAGCGGCATCAGGTATTTCCATTCCAGTGTAAGAACCTGGTCTATTCGCAGACGTGGGAATGTCCAGCGAATCCACATTAACAGAAATACGATAAAGAAAGTTTTTCCAACAAACCATATTACTCCGGGAATGTAATCCATTACGGCATTGAAACCGTCCAGACCAGCTATATGCAATGGCATCCAGCCACCCAGGAATAGGGTTGTAGCAATACCGGCGGTAATGAACAGGTTCAGGTATTCTGCCAGATAGAAGAAGCCGAAATGCATTCCGGAATATTCGGTATGATAACCGGCAGTAAGTTCCTGTTCTGCTTCGGCCAAGTCGAACGGACCACGGTTGGCTTCTGCATTACCGGCAATCAGATAAATAACGAATGCAGCGATTGCCGGAATATGTCCTTTGAAGATATTCCAGCCGTCTGCCTGTCCGCTTACTATCTGCTGGATATCCATTGTACCACTCAGCATAACCATAGTCAATACGGTCAGGCCGATAGACAGTTCGTAGCTGATAATCATAGCTCCGCTTCGCACGGCTCCGATGATGGTATATTTACTGTTACTGCTCCATCCGGCAAGCAGAATACCCAAAACTCCGATAGATGATGCGGCCAGAACAAAGAATATACCGATGTTCATATGAAGAATCTCTCCACCTTTATTCCATGGCAAACATGAAAATGTCAGAATAGATGCCAGAATAACGAGAAACGGAGCCAAATTGTAAAGGAAATGGTCTGAATTCTTCAGGCTGATAATTTCCTTTGTCAATATTTTGATAACATCGGCTGGAACTTGTAGCAAACCTCCTTTACCTCCTACGCGGTTCGGACCGATACGGCATTGGAAAGCTGCACAAACCTTACGCTCCATATAAATCAATATGATAGCAAGTACAGCGTAAAGAACCAGAATCACTACGCCTACTACCAGCCCTTCCAGAAAGATTGCCAGCCCCTCAGGCATTACGCTGCATAGTGCAGAATGTATTGCCATGAAAAGCGGTTGAAGATTATAATAATCTAAAAACATATACTTTTTAAATTAAGAATGATAAATAAAGATATTATCTGTCTATATCCGGAATTACATAGTCTAATGTTCCTCCGATAGCAATCAGGTCGGCAATTTTATTGCCTTTGCAAACAGTGTCGAGCGCATGTACCAGCGGCAATCCGGTAGAACGGTAATGCAGACGGTAAGGGCTCTTGTCTCCATGGCTTTCCAGCATTACGCCAAACTCTCCACGGCTGCTTTCTACTGCTGCTGAGTAATTACCTTCCGGCAGTTTGATGATTGCTTTTGTCTTGACGCGATATTCTCCTTCCGGAATATTGTCTATCAGCTGTTCGATGATGTGGCAAGATTCCATGATCTCGTCCATACGTACCATGTAGCGTGCAAATGAATCCCCTTCCGTATAAGTGATTTCTTTGAAGTCAACTTTATCGTACATGGCATACGGATGATGTTTACGCACGTCGTTTGCCCAACCGGACGCACGGCCTGAACCTCCTGTTACTCCTAAAGAAATAGCATCTTCGAGACTCAATACTCCGATTCCTTTCAGACGGGTCGTTGCAATCACATTGCCGGTAAATATATCGTGATAGTCTTTGATGACACTACGCAGATGTTTGATAAATTCCTTAACCTTGCGCTGGAAGTCCGGATGCAGGTCGGCTTGCACACCACCGATCATGTTATAGTTTTGTATTAAACGTCCTCCGGTTGTTTCTTCGAAGATGTCAAGAATCATTTCACGTTCGCGGAAACCGTAAAAGAAAGGAGTTAATCCTCCCATATCCATAACCAGACAAGAGTAGAACAACAAGTGAGAGTCGATACGCTGAAGTTCGTCCATGATGGTACGGATATACTGTGCGCGCTCTGAAATCTCGATGCCTGCGGCTTTTTCAATACACATACACAATGCGTGACGGTTCTGATGTGCGCTCAGGTAATCCAGGCGGTCGGTCAAAGCCAGTGTCTGCGGATATGTCAGGCTTTCGTTCATTTTTTCTATTCCACGGTGTATATAACCACAGATAGGGTCTACCTTACTGATTGTTTCACCGTTCAGTGAAGTACGCAGACGAAGTACACCGTGAGTAGACGGGTGCTGAGGACCAATGTTAACCACAAAATCCTGTTGTCCGAAAACGATATTTTTCTTATCAGCTATTGTTCCGTCTGGATTCAGGTAATATTCATCGGTGATATCTGCATTCTCTTCATTCTCCATATTCAGGGGATTGGAGTTCATGTCGTAGTCCTTACGTAATGGATAACCTTTCCAGTCCTCACGCAGGAATAAACGTCGCATGTCCGGGTTATTCAGAAAGCGGATACCGAAGAAGTCGAATACTTCACGTTCTTTGATTTCTGCAGTTTTCCACAGGTCACATACTGACGGCAGATAAGGATTTTCACGATCGGTCGTTGAAGTCTTAAGAACGATACGATTATAAGTCTTACTTGATTCCAGATAATAAAGTGCTCCCAGACCACCTTCCTGCCAGTCCATTCCTACGATATCACGCAGGAAATCCATCGGTTCATCCTGATCATTACGCAGGGTTTCGGCTATTTGATGAAACGATTCAGCCGGAATACTTATCACCTGATCACCCTGCTCGGTAATAGTGATTCCCGGAACTAATCGGGATATTTTTTCAGTTATATTCATAAATTGCTGTTTTCCTGTCGTTAATTATTTTCCATTCTCTTTCTGTGAATCAGGATTCTTTTCCTGTCTGTTCACACCTCCAAGGAATTTTTCTACTTTTATTTTGCGCTGCAGCTGCATCATACCATAATAGAAAGCTTCCGGACGAGGAGGACATCCCGGAATATATACATCGACCGGAATAATTTTGTCTATACCGTTGACTACATGATATGATTTAATGAACGGTCCTCCGGAAATGGTACATCCGCCGACTGCTACGACATATTTGGGTTCTGCCATCTGGTCGTACAGACGTTTCAGTACCGGAGCCATCTTGTAGGTAATAGTTCCTAAAACCATAATCATGTCTGCTTGTCGCGGAGAGTTACGTGTTACCTCAAATCCGAAGCGTGCCATATCGTAACGTGCAGCTCCCAATGCCATAAATTCGATGGCACAACAACTTGTTCCGAATGTCAGTGACCAGAGTGAATTGCTTCTTCCCCATTCGATGAGTTGGTCTACTGTTCCTATGACTACTCCGGCACCGTCACGGTTCAGTTCATCTACCATGCGTTGCAGGTAATCATTGTTTTTGAACTCATCGTATTTCATTGAACGGATTGCTGGTTTTTTTACTTCCATTCCAATGCTCCTTTCCGCCATGCATATGCCAGGCCTAATATTAATACTAATAAGAAAAATGCCACACACACCAAGGCATAAGTACCGACTTCGTTGACTACTACTGCCCACGGAAACAAAAATACTGTTTCGATATCGAACATCAGGAACAGAATGGCAAACAGGTAATATCCTACCTTAAACTGTACCCATGATTGCCCTCGTGTCGGGATTCCACATTCATAAGGCTCTCCCTTCTGTGGATTGAACGACCGCGGTGCGATAAGCTTTGCGATTGTCATTGCGACTACTACTAAGGCTATGGCCGTCAGAATGACAACAATTAAAAATGTGAAAAACATAAATAGAATTTTATATTTGTAAATCGTATATATATACACTCTCTATATGGTAAAACGCCCTTTACCATATATAAAGAATAAAATCTAGCCTGATCTCTATCGTTATAGAGAGGCTAAATCAATATTTTTTCTAACGTATAAATGTAATAGGAAATTGTCTTGTTTGTCGGGGGGTGATTGAAACAGGCAAAACTTCGATATACGGTGATATTATAATATACCGCTAAACATATAACATTACGTAATACCGATTTGAAATCGTAAGTATTGATGTTTGGTATAATAATTGCCTTATTGGGGAGATCTGTATGATTTTGAGAGAATAGGTGTTGGATGGTTTTTTCCATGGGCGACTGAGGTTCCTGTATCTCACTGTAAGTTGTTGTGCAGGATACGGAAGCTGTATTGTCGGTATGTTGTGCGGGTACACAAACGACATTCCCTATAATGACCATTATAAGGAAAGCAAAGAAAAATATTGTTGCCTTTCTCACCTGTTTACCCATCATATACCTATCTGAAAACGGGTGCAAAGATAGTGATTTATTTTTAGTCTTTTTAATAGGATTGTATAAAAAAACAAAATGCAAATAGCTTGTAATTCTGAAAATCCGGTCGTATTATAAGATTTCGAACATGAAGGACATTTAGTGAAAAATAAGTGATTCTTATAGTTTTGTAACCATTCTATTTTCCGCCACGACAATTTTATCGGCTGTTTTTCAGCCGATAAAATAAAAATGTCCGCAAGAAAATAGTTTAGTTTTAACATTCCGATTTATAAAAACATGGCAGAAGGACCTTCTTGTCGCAGTCCTTACCATGAAGAATACATTCAAACAAGTGCTTCAGGTAATCCTGAGGGGCTATATCATTAAGCTTGCAGCTTTCTATCAGAGAAAAGATGAATGCCGAGTTTCCTGCTGCATCCTCACTGCCTATGTTCATACAGTTCTTGAGCAGCAGCTTTACAGGTTTCATCCTTTGCTCACAGAGGTTGTTCGATATTTCCGCAGAACCGTCCTTGAGGATATTTTTCAGGGATTTCCACTGGTTTATCGTATAGTTCACAGCCTTTCTCATCAGTTCGTTTGCCATGAGTTTGGTATCCTGCATCATCATGACCACCTTATGATGGATACGTTCAAGAATAGGTCTCGTAAGCTTAAGTCTTTTTTCCTTAATCTGCTCACCGCTGAGTTTCATTGTGCGGAACAAGTCTTCATTTCTGAACATATCACCGATAGGGTCTATTATATCCATCGCAGTTCTGTCTGATGGCAAGGCATCGACCCACAGCCTCCTGCAGTGTGTCCAGCATCCTATATGAAGCACCTTT
>NZ_DS981450.1:0-79391 GCF_000154845.1 Phocaeicola coprocola DSM 17136
AGAGTGTCTCCAAGGAGTTGTCCACCAGGCAAAATTCCTATGGTTGACGAGACGACGAGCTGTCGAGTGAACACCGATGCAGCTTACAGAGAAGTATTATGGGCTTTTTGCAAAGCATGTCAAGTGGTTTACTATCATTACAATAACGGCAGCAGAGCCTCTGATGTAGCAAAGACCTTCCTTGAACATTTATGGGATCTGTATCTACAGACGGATATACGGTTTACAGGATGTTCGACGGAGAAGACTCAAAGGTGCTTCATATAGGATGCTGGACACACTGCAGGAGGCTGTGGGTCGATGCCTTGCCATCAGACAGAACTGCGATGGATATAATAGACCCTATCGGTGATATGTTCAGAAATGAAGACTTGTTCCGCACAATGAAACTCAGCGGTGAGCAGATTAAGGAAAAAAGACTTAAGCTTACGAGACCTATTCTTGAACGTATCCATCATAAGGTGGTCATGATGATGCAGGATACCAAACTCATGGCAAACGAACTGATGAGAAAGGCTGTGAACTATACGATAAACCAGTGGAAATCCCTGAAAAATATCCTCAAGGACGGTTCTGCGGAAATATCGAACAACCTCTGTGAGCAAAGGATGAAACCTGTAAAGCTGCTGCTCAAGAACTGTATGAACATAGGCAGTGAGGATGCAGCAGGAAACTCGGCATTCATCTTTTCTCTGATAGAAAGCTGCAAGCTTAATGATATAGCCCCTCAGGATTACCTGAAGCACTTGTTTGAATGTATTCTTCATGGTAAGGACTGCGACAAGAAGGTCCTTCTGCCATGTTTTTATAAATCGGAATGTTAAAACTAAACTATTTTCTTGCGGACATTTTTATTTTATCGGCTGAAAAACAGCCGATAAAATTGTCGTGGCGGAAAATAGAATGGTTACGAATTCAAAAACGCTTTCTGTTGAATATAAATTCGTTTGTGGTTTTGAGTTCTTGATTTTGAAATTGTCTGTAACACGGTATCACTCTTCTACAGTAGTTGTCTTTGGGTTTCAGAAGGAATAATTGAGCAGGGGACGCTGTGTGCGGGCAGATTGTTAAACCCTTAAAAGTCAATCCTGCTATGGAAGATAACGAAAGAATATTCCCGGATGATAAGTTGGTTTCTATGTTTCGTAATGGTGACAGTCACGCTTTCGAAATTTTGTTGTCACGTTATGATGAATGCATAATGAGAGCTATCCGAAAGAGTACCATTAATAATAATGATAGCGTAGAAGACCTGTATCAGGAAATTGTTACCCATCTCTATGAAAAACTAAAATGCGTATACAAGGCAAATGGCCATTTCGGAGCATGGCTGAATTGCGTCGTTGGGAATTTTTTATGTAGTGTGTATCGTAAGAAACATCAGGATTGCCTTCCATTGAAACTTGATATATTGAAAGATGACGATTGTCTTGTCGATAATTATATTTCAGCAGAAAGAAGAGAGCGGAAATTCGAGGATCTGAAAGAGGCTGTAGAAGGCCTGTCGGAAGAATTGGGCCGTTTGGTTAAAATGAAAATCTGGGAGGGGATGACCTATCAGGAAATATCAGAACAGACAGGTATTAATAGATCTACAGTTGTAAAACGCTTGAAGTCTGCTTATCAGGAGTTGGAAAAAAGGATGATTGCTAAAGGATATGACGATGCTTTGATATAAAATTTTACTTTTTTTAATGAGAAAAACATTGTTAACGTTACCAATGAAACAATTTTTATAGTACATTTGCCACGGATTTGTAAAGTACGGTTTGCAAAACATGGTAAATAGTATAAAACATCTAGGTATTGTGGAAAACATCAATGGCTCTCGCTTGAAAGTAAGAATTGTGCAGAGTTCAGCTTGCTCGTCTTGTAGTGTGAAAGGACACTGTAGTGCTTCCGAAACCAAAGAAAAAATAATTGATGTTTATAATAAGAATGGAGTTCCATGCCAGATTGGCGAACGAGTAATGATTGTTGGAACTACCTCAATGGGTATGAAAGCTGTCTTTTTAGCTTTTGTACTCCCTTTTGTCGTGTTATTGCTTGCCCTGATTTTTTCGTTGAAACTGACTGGGGGGGATGAGGTTTTGTCGGCTTTGATTTCTTTGGCTACCCTGGTTCCCTATTACCTTATTATATATATGTGCCGGCAGAAAATCAGCCGCTCGTTTATGTTTACCCTAGAATCAATATATAATTAATAAACTAACTTTATATTTTTATGAACTTAATTTTGGTTGCAGTGATTTCATTGGGGGCCATTGGCTTGATTGCCGCAGTTATTTTGTTTGTGGCTTCAAAGAAATTTGCTGTGTATGAAGATCCGCGAATTGCTCAGGTAGCCGAAGTGCTTCCACAAGCTAACTGCGGTGGATGTGGTTATCCGGGATGTTCTGGTTTTGCCGCTGCTTGCGTGAAGGCTGGTTCACTCGAAGGAAAACTGTGTCCGGTGGGCGGTCAGCCTACCATGGAAAAGGTTGCTGGTATTTTAGGACTGGAGGCTACAGCTTCAGAACCTAAAGTAGCGGTAGTGAGATGTAACGGTACATGTGCCAACCGTCCTAAACTTACTCAGTACGACGGTGTGCGTTCATGTGTAGTAGCTAATTCCACTTATGGAGGTGAAACCGGATGTACATTCGGCTGCTTGGGATGTGGCGACTGTGTGAGTGCTTGCCAGTTCGATGCCATTCACATGAATCCGGAAACCGGATTACCCGAAGTGGATGAAAGTAAATGTACTGCTTGTGGTGCTTGTAGCAAAGCATGTCCGCGCAACATTATCGAAATCCGTCCGAAAGGAAAGAACAACCGTCGTGTATACGTACAGTGTGTCAATAAAGATAAAGGTGCTGTTGCACGTAAGGCTTGTACCGCTGCATGTATCGGCTGTGGCAAGTGTGTGAAGGTTTGTCCGTTCGAAGCTATTACACTCGAAAATAATCTGGCATACATCGATCCGGCTAAGTGTAAATCTTGCCGCAAGTGCGAAACTGAATGTCCTCAGAATGCAATTGTTGCAGTAAATTTCCCTCCTCGCAAGGCTAAACCTGCTGACGCTGCTCCTGCAGCACAGGCTGCTTCTGCTGCACCAAAGGCTGCTCAGCCTGTAGCTGAACCTAAAAAGGAAACAGTGGAAGTTAAAGCTGCTGAAGCTCCGAAAGAAGCTCCTAAAACTGAGGCTTAATCAAAATTAGTAATTAAATTAAAAAGATATTTACAGTGAAGACATTTAGAATTGGTGGAGTTCATCCAGCAGAAAATAAATTGTCAGCAGGCAAAGCTATCGAAACGCTTGCTCTTCCTAAGCAGGCTGTTTTCCCTTTGTCACAGCATATCGGTGCTCCCGCTACTGCTATCGTAAAAAAAGGTGATGTAGTGAAGGTCGGAACCAAGATTGCTGAAGCAGGAGGCTTTGTTTCTGCCGCTATCTTCTCTTCTGTTTCTGGTAAAGTAAACAAAGTGGATAGCGTTATCGACGCCAGTGGCTATCGTAAACCGGCTATTTTTATTGATGTGGAAGGTGACGAATGGGAAGAAAGCATCGACCGCAGCAGCGAACTGGTAAAAGAATGTAACCTGACTCCTGAAGAAATTGTTGCTAAGATAAAAAATGCAGGTGTTGTTGGTATGGGTGGTGCTTGTTTCCCTACTCATGTAAAACTTACTCCTCCTCCGGGCTGTAAGGCAGACTGCGTAATTATCAATGCAGTAGAATGTGAACCATATCTGACAGCCGACCATCGTCTGATGCTGGAAAAGGCAGATGAAATATTGGTTGGCGTACAGATTCTGATGAAAGCAGCTAAGGTTACCAAAGGATATATCGGCATTGAAAATAATAAGCCGGATGCCATCAAGCTGATGACAGAGAAGGCTGCTGCTTATCCTGGTATTGAGATTGTTCCTTTGAAAGTGAAATATCCGCAAGGAGGTGAAAAACAGTTGATTGATGCTGTTATTGGCCGTCAGGTTCCTGCTCCTCCCGCAATTCCTATTAATGTAGGTGCAGTCGTTCAGAACGTAGGAACTGCTTATGCAGTATACGAGGCTGTACAGAAAAACAAGCCTTTGTTCGAACGTATCGTAACCGTTACAGGAAAATCGTTGAAGAACCCTTCAAACTTCCTGACACGTATGGGTACTCCGATGAGCCAGCTTATTGAAGCTGCCGGCGGTCTGCCCGAAGACACAGGAAAGGTAATCGGCGGTGGTCCGATGATGGGTAAGGCACTGGCCAATACCGAAGTTCCTATCTGCAAAGGTAGTTCGGGCGTATTAATCATGAACGATAAGGAAGCATGTCGTGCAGAACCTCAGCCATGTATCCGTTGCGCTAAGTGCGTTAGTGCTTGTCCGATGGGACTGGAACCGTTCTTGCTGGCTACTTGCTCGGCTCATGGCGACTGGGAACGTGTAGAACATGAAATGATTATGTCATGTATCGAGTGCGGTTCTTGTCAGTTCACATGTCCTTCTCATCGTCCGATGCTGGACTATATTCGTTTAGGTAAAGGTAAGGTGGGCGGAATTATCCGTGCACGTAACGCTAAAAAATAATTGAATTTTAATTATGGCAAACAAATTAATTGTATCATTATCACCCCACGTGCATAGCGGTGACAGCGTACAGAAGAATATGTATGGTGTAATCATCGCTTTGGTGCCTGCCTTGCTTGTATCATTCTACATGTTCGGTCTGGGGGCTGTCATTGTCACGTTGACTTCTGTCATTGCGTGTCTGTTTTTCGAATGGGCTATTACAAAGTATATCTTGAAGCGTGAACGTACTACCATTATGGATGGTTCTGCTGCGCTGACCGGTATTCTTCTTGCATTCAACTTGCCTTCTAATCTTCCTTTATGGATTATCATCATCGGTGCGCTGGTTGCTATCGGTATTGGTAAGATGACTTTCGGCGGATTGGGATGTAACCCGTTCAACCCTGCTTTGGTAGGACGTATTTTCTTGCTGATTTCTTTCCCTGTACAGATGACTTCATGGCCTGTTACCGGTCAGTGGGCAAGCTATACAGATGCTGAAACAGCTGCAACTCCACTTGCTCTGATGAAGCAGGCTGTACATGGCGATGCAAATGCATTGAGCCAGTTGCCCGATACAATGAGTCTTTTCTTGGGTAACAATCCGGGATGTATCGGTGAAATCAGTGCATTGGCTTTGCTTATCGGTCTGGTATATATGTTATGGAAAAAAATCATTTCATGGCATATTCCGGTATCTATCATCGCAACAGTGTTCGTATTCTCAGGCTTGATGCATCTGGCAAACCCTGTAGCTTATGCATCTCCGTTCGTTCACCTGTTTACCGGTGGTTTGATGTTGGGAGCAATCTTTATGGCTACCGACTATGTTACTTCACCTATGACTCATAAAGGAATGATCATTTATGGTGTAGCTATCGGATTCCTGACAGTGGTAATTCGTCTTTTCGGTGCTTATCCGGAAGGAATGTCATTCGCTATTTTCATCATGAATGCATTTACTCCGTTGATTAACACTTATTGTAAACCTAAACGATTCGGGGAGGTAGTAAAGAAATGAAAAAACTTGAATCATCTTTAAAGAATATGGCCTTGGCACTAACAGGCTTTTCTGTAGTAGCCGGAGGTTTATTGGGCTGGGTGAACGATATTACCGCTGAGCCGATTGCTCAGGCAAATGCTAAAACATTGAGTGATGCAATTGCTGTAGTGGTTCCGGGATTTGACAACAACCCTGCCGAAGCGCCCGAAACTGTAGAGGTAAACGGTGCTACTTATAAGATTTATAAAGCAACTAAAGGCGGAGAGCCGATAGGAGCTGCCGTAGAGTCGTCGGCAAACGGATTCGGTGGTGCGCTGACCGTATTGGTTGGTTTTGATAATGATGGAAATATCATCGATTATTCTCTGTTAAGTCATGCAGAAACTCCGGGATTGGGTTCGAAGGCTGCCGACTGGTTTAAAAAGGGAGCTAAAGGCGACATTACCGGAAAGAATCCGGGTGAAGCAGCCCTGACTGTAAGCAAGGATGGGGGACAGATCGATGCGATTACGGCTTCTACCATTACTTCACGCGCTTTCTTGCTGGCAGTGAACAATGCTTATGCAGCATATAAGAATCAGTATGTAGATGGTGCTAGCGGTGCAACTACCCAGGCTGAAGAGGCAGATGCTGAAACAGCTGTTGCTGCTGATAGTACAAATGTTGAAAATAATTAATAGGAAGGAGCAGACTATGAATAATTTTAAAGTATTGATGAACGGGATTGTAAAAGAAAATCCTACGTTTGTACTCCTTTTGGGTATGTGTCCTACGCTGGGTACTACCTCTTCTGCCATTAATGGTATGGGAATGGGACTGGCTACTATGTTCGTTCTTATCTGTTCGAATGTGGTGATTTCGTTGATTAAGAATCTGGTTCCTGACATGGTACGTATTCCTATTTTCGTTGTAGTTATCGCTTCGTTCGTAACCTTGTTGCAGATGGTGATGCAGGCTTATGTCCCCGCACTGTATGCTACCCTCGGATTGTTTATCCCCTTGATTGTGGTAAACTGTATCTTGCTGGGACGTGCAGAAGCTTTTGCTGCAAAGAATAATCCGCTTTCGTCGTTCTTCGACGGACTGGGTATGGGACTTGGTTTTACCATTGCTCTGACACTGTTGGGCGGTGTTCGTGAATTCCTTGGAACAGGTAAGTTGTTTAACATTGCCATCATGCCGGAAGAATATGGTATGCTGATCTTTGTACTGGCTCCGGGAGCATTCATCGTATTGGGTTACCTGATTGCTATTGTAAACCGTCTGAAAAAGGCATAACTCCTAAAAAGTAGAAGATATGGAATATATATTGATATTTATCACCGCTATCTTTGTGAACAACATTGTGTTGTCACAGTTTCTCGGTATCTGTCCGTTCTTGGGCGTTTCTAAGAAGGTAGAAACCGCTATGGGTATGGGAGCTGCTGTTGCCTTTGTGTTGACGCTGGCTACCATTGTGACTTACGTTATCCAGAAGTTTGTGCTCGATGCTTTCGGACTGGGTTATTTGCAGACCATTGCATTTATCCTTGTCATTGCGGCATTGGTTCAGATGGTGGAAATTATTTTGAAGAAAGTTTCTCCGGCTTTGTATCAGGCTCTGGGAGTATTCTTGCCGTTGATTACAACAAACTGCTGTATCTTGGGTGTGACTATTCTGGTTATTCAGAAGAATTATGATTTGCTGACAGGTGTTGTCTATGCGTTCTCTACAGCTCTCGGTTTTGCTTTGGCATTGATCGTCTTTGCTGGAATTCGTGAACAACTCAGTCTGGTGAATATCCCTAAAGGTATGCGTGGCATGTCTATTGCATTGGTCACAGCTGGTCTGCTGGCAATGGCATTCATGGGCTTCTCTGGTGTAGATAAAGGCCTGGCAGTTTTATTTGGACTGTAATCCGCACGAAACCTGATTGGTTAATATATTGAATGAGCAGAACTCTTTTCTGTCCGGAAGGATGAAAGAGTTCTGCTTTTTTTATGCCTTTGCATATTTATTTGATAAATTTGAGAGAGTTTTTTCTGACAGATGACGTGATATTCGATAATTATTTCTACTTTTGTTGAAGAAAAAATTTGAAGGACGTAATTTTATAGCAATATGAAAGAAAGAATTCTGGTAACAGGTGGAACCGGTTATATTGGTTCTCATACAGTTGTAGAGCTTCAGAATAGTGGTTATGAGGTAATTATTGTAGATAATCTTTCGAACTCTCGTGCTGATGTAGTCGATAATATTGAAAAGATTACAGGTATTCGTCCTGAATTCGAACAGGTAGACTGCTTGGATTATGCAGGAATGGATGCTGTGTTTACCAAATATCCAGGTATTAAAGGAATTATCCATTTTGCAGCAAGCAAGGCTGTAGGTGAATCAGTGCAGAAACCTTTGTTGTATTATCGCAACAATCTGGTTTCATTGATTAACTTGCTGGAGCTGATGCCTAAGCATAACGTTCCGGGCATTATCTTCTCATCTTCATGTACAGTATACGGTCAGCCCGACAAACTTCCTGTTACAGAAGAGGCTCCGATTAAGAAAGCAGAATCACCTTATGGAAATACAAAACAGATAAACGAAGAAATTATTCGTGATACTGTGGCTTCCGGCTCTCCGATTCATGCTATTCTGTTGCGTTACTTCAATCCGATAGGTGCTCATCCTACAGCACTCATCGGTGAATTGCCTAACGGTGTTCCGCAGAATCTTATTCCGTATCTGACTCAGACAGCTATCGGCATCCGTGAAAAATTGAGTGTATTTGGTGATGATTATAATACACCTGATGGTTCATGTATCCGCGATTATATTTATGTTGTCGATTTGGCTAAGGCACATGTTATTGCCATGAACCGTATCCTGGAAAACAAACAGAAAGACAAAGTTGAAGTATTCAATATTGGTACAGGTAGAGGCCTTTCTGTTCTGGAACTGATTCATGCTTTTGAATCGTCAACAGGAGTGAAGCTGAATTATCAGATTGCAGGTCGTCGTGCCGGAGATATCGAACAAGTGTGGGCCGATCCTTCTTACGCTAACAATGAATTGGGCTGGAAGGCTGAAACTTCTATCGAAGAAACACTGCGTTCAGCATGGAACTGGCAGCTGAAACTTCGTGAAAAAGGAGTTCAGTAATCGGTTGAATGAAAAATGATAAAAAACGTTAATATATAAAACCAAAACGTTTGAAGAAATGTTTTATTGATGCAGACGCTTAAAACACTTGGATGTATGTGAATATGTGTAAGTGTTACCTGTTCCAGAAGTGGAAAAGGAGCGTTAATGCATAGTAGTTTTGTCGTGTTTTATTTTGTGTTTGTGTTGTGACTGTTTCTCGACGTGAGTCGGGAAACAGTTTTTTGTTTGCAGAATTTTGTATAACTTTGCAGCCGATTTTGAATTCTGTCCGATTTTACCGATTATTCAGGCTGATTCAAAGTCAGGGGAATGGGACTTCCCTGTTATAAACCGCTAATAAAGTAGCTGATAGTTCCTGCCGGAGTTGGTCTTTGGAGTAAGACTGGCAGGAAAATCTATATCTGCTTGTCTGAAAAAAGAATCCGGCTTCCGTTTTCGAAGAAGTTATTTTTATTGTTTGACAAAATATAGACAAGAGATGAAGATTCAGAAAAATCAAAACATTGCGATGAAACTGCAACAGTTTCCTTTACTTTTTTATTTATTCAAGTGGCTTTTTCTTTCTGCTATATCCGGAGCGTGTATCGGTTCGGCTTCCGCCTTATTGTTGGTTTCGCTGGAATGGGCAACCCAATATCGTGAACACCATCTGTGGATTATAGCCCTGCTTCCTGTAGCCGGCTTGGTCATCGGACTGATGTATCATTACCTGGCAGGTACGGCGTCACGGGGAAATAATTTTTTGATAGAAGAAATCCGTTCTCCGCATGACATAATTCCTTTTCGGATGGCTCCTCTTGTTTATATAGGAACAGTTCTGACACATCTGTTTGGCGGATCAGCCGGACGTGAAGGAACCGGAGTGCAGATGGGAGGGGCAATAGCCGACCGTTTTTCCAAGCTTTTCCGTTTGCCCAGACGCGACCATCGGGTTATGGTGGCAATAGGTATCAGTGCCGGCTTTGCTTCTATTTTCGGTACACCGCTGGCAGGAGCTGTATTTGGCCTGGAGGTAATCATTGTGGGAAGAATGCGTTATGAATCTATTCTTCCGGTCTTTTTGTCGGCTGCCTTTGCACATTTGACTTGCCATTCCTGGGGCGTAGAGCATACGCTTTATCCGGCTCCTGTAGTTCCGGAACTGGGCGTTTCAAATATCTTGTGGGTTGCTCTTTCGGGCATTGTATTTGGAGTTGTCGCGATGGCATTCTCACGTTCTATCGGTTTCTGGGGAGGAGTGGCAAAAAAGTTTATATCCTATCCACCTTTACGTCCGGTAGCAGGAGGTATAATAATTGCCTTGGCAGTCTGGCTGTTGGGTACGACCAAGTACATCGGACTGGGTGTGCCGACCATCGTAGCCTCTTTTTCGGAACAGCAGATGTGGTATGATTTCCTCTTGAAACTGATTTTTACAACATTTACGATTGGTGTTGGTTTTAAGGGAGGAGAGGTTACTCCTTTGTTCTTTGTCGGAGCTACCTTAGGCAGTGCCTTATCTTTTATCATTCCATTGCCCATGAGCCTATTGGCCGGACTCGGATTTGTAGCCGTTTTTGCCGGAGCCACCAATACCCCGATAGCCTGTACCTTTATGGGAATCGAACTGTTCGGTATAGAGCCGGGAATTTATCTGGGCATAGCTTGTGTCGTAGCCTATTTGTTTTCCGGACATACAGGAATATACACGTCGCAGGTTGTTGGTACTCCCAAACATTTACTCTATTTGCGTGATAAGGGAAAGACGCTGAAATAAGTCTTGATTTATAGCAAGATTTTGAAGATAAAAAATGAGAAAACTGTTAAATCGGCAATATTATCCATGGGTTTCCGTAATTTTGTAACCTATTTCAGAAACAGACACGGATATGGCACAATTAAGAGAAATGACAACAGGCCCTTCACTGCCGTTGATCTTCAATTTCACATTACCTTTATTGCTGGGTAACTTGTTGCAGCAGACTTATTCATTGGTTGATGCGGCTATTGTCGGAAAATTTCTTGGGATAAATGCCCTGGCATCGGTCGGAGCAAGCACTTCGGTGGTCTTTCTTATATTAGGCTTCTGCAACGGATGCTGTGGAGGATTTGCTATTCCCGTAGCTCAGAAATTTGGTGCGCGCGACTATGTGACGATGCGGCGTTATGTTTCTGTCAGTCTGAAAATAGCCGGAGTCATGTCGGTCATCATCGCATTGCTTACCAGCCTGCTGTGTGCCTTTATTCTCCGGACGATGCAGACGCCTGAGAATATTTTTCAAGGAGCATACAGCTATCTGCTGGTAACTTTCATCGGAGTGCCGTGTACATTTTTCTACAATCTGCTGTCCAGCATCATACGTGCGTTGGGCGATAGCAAGACACCTTTCTGGTTTCTGCTTTTCTCGACAATCTTGAATATTATACTTGACCTCTTCTGCATACTGATTATGGGGTGGGGGGTAACAGGAGCTGCTGTCGCTACGGTATTTTCTCAGGGAGTTTCGGCTGTATTATGCTATTTTTATATGTACCGGAAGTTTGATATTCTGAAAACAGAACCTTTAGACCGTCGCTTCCGTCCGGAACTTGCCAGACAACTGATGTACATTGGCGTGCCTATGGGACTTCAGTTTTCCATAACCGCTATTGGCAGTATCATGCTTCAGAGTGCGAATAATGCGCTGGGTACGGCATGTGTGGCAGCCTTCACAGCCGCTATGCGTATCAAGATGTTTGTGATGTGCGCGCTCGACAGTCTGGGAATGGCGATGGCTACGTACAGCGGGCAGAATTACGGTGCGGGCAAACCAGGCCGTATCTGGCAGGGCATTAAGTCGGCTTCACTGATGATGATAATCTATGTAGCTGTAGTGGCAGCTCTTATCTGGGGATTTGCCGATAAGTTTGCCTTGCTGTTCATTTCTGCTGATGAAACGGAAATCATAGCCGATACAGCCTTATTTCTGCACTTCAATGTTTCTTTCTTCCCCTTGCTGGGCATGCTCAGCATACTCCGCTATTCCATTCAGGGAGCGGGATATACCAAGCTTGCCATGTTTTCCGGCGTTTCAGAGATGATAGCACGTGTGCTGGTAAGTGTGATTATTGTTCCACTTTGGGGATTTGTAGGAGTATGTGTGGGCGACCCAACCGCATGGCTTTTTGCCAATCTCTTCTTGATACCCGCATTTATCTATGTATATCGCCGTTTGCAGGTCATTGTAGCCAAAGAACGTTAGTTCTTCACCGGCATCCGTTTCCAGATTCCCGCAGGGATAAGCTTCCAGAAGAATACTAGCAGACGGTATCTCCAGTCGATAACGGCAATGCGCTGTTTCCTGTGTAGGGCTCGTACGATATGTGCGGCTACTGTTTTCGGTGACATGAGCATGGGATAATGTTTCCCGTCGTTCAGAAGTCCGGTAGCGACAAAGCCCGGCCGGATGTCTGTGAAACTGATATGCAGGTGATGCATACGCGATAATTGTTCGAGTGCATCGATATATGTATTCTGGAAACGCTTGGTTGCCGAATAAGCCGGTGCGATACCCAAGCCTTTAGTTCCGGCTATGGAACTGATGATTGCGATATGACCTTTACCCTGCTGGCGGAAGTGCCGGAAAGCATATCCTACCATACGTACGAATCCTGTACCGTTTGTTTCAAGCGTATTCAGTTCAATGTCGGGCGAAAGCTCAAAATTCTGGAAACCGATACCGGAACTTTGTAGAAACAAATCCATGCCTCCCAGTTCCCCTATTAGTTTCTCCAGTTCGTTTTCTGCCCCTTCTTTCCTGATGTCGAGTGCACAGATTTTTATTCTGTCGGGAGATTTCTTCTGAAATTCCAGCAGATTTTCCCGGCGTCTTCCTGCTATGCCGAGATACCATCCTTCGGCTAATAATAACTGTGCTACCTCATAGCCTATGCCCGAGGTTGCTCCTATGATGACTGCACGTCTGGTTTTCGGTGAATCCATATCAGTGGTTGTTATAGTGTGTAAATTATTTGTTTGTACGTATTTCGTATATGAATGTTTCAGCGTTTGGAATATCCGCACCCTTACAGTTGTAAAAGAACTGGCCGGCAAAAGGCATTTGTTCATTCAAGGGCCGGAGCTCTTGTGTAAGATGGGCACAGAATGTTTTGTATGAATGGATATTCATGCGTTCGCCGGCATCGTCACGGAAAAGGATGGCATAATGGTTAAGCGGACGGGCATGCACAAGCTGGTTGATTTCCAGGGCAAGTGAGCGGGCTTCCCGAGCCGATATACGGTCGAAAAGACTGGAAACATTGAAAATAATCAATTCAGATAAGACAGCGTGTGCCGTCCAGAATGAAGTCGGTACAGCCGATATTCTCGGATAGAAACAGTGAGTTGCATGGCGATACGCTTCCGACTGGAAGAACTGCAAGGCTATATCGTCCATTTCTTTTGTCGGGTAAATACCCATATAAGTCAGATCCAGATGAGGGAGCCGTCGGCATGCGTCGATAAAGGCAAGCCCGGAAGCACCTGTTTCGTAGCTTAAGTCGCAGAACACTACACGTCCCGATAAGTTGCGGACAGCACTGAACAGCCAGCCTCCGTTGCTTTCGAACAAAGCACGTGCCGCACTGTATGCACGCCTCATATAGTAGCAGTTGTAGAGCTGTATTTGCTCGTATGCAGAAACGGTATCCGTTCCGTTCCGGAAATCACATCTTCCGTAAGCCGTCAGTTCACGGTTACGTGCTTCATCCTTGTTTATTTTGCTGTTTTCTTCTACTATATGACGGAAAGCATGGTCGAACGCTTCAGAAAGAGGATAGTTTTCCGATTGTAAATCCCATCCCGGCATATATTCAGGCAATGTGAAATCTCCCCGGCAGAATGCGTCGGTATCAGTCTGGCTATATCCGTTGTTCATGCGGATATATTCCATCAGTTTATAAAATGTGATGTTTGCCCCCAGTATTTGTGGGTTTCCGGTAAGAAACAACTGCTTTCTTGCGCGGGTGATCGCCACATTAAGTTTTCGGTCTATTACATATTCATCTTCCTGAAAAGTATTGGCCGTCAGGAAATTCAGCTGACTGAAATTCTGTATGGTAAACGAATAGATGATTACATCACGCTGGCTTCCCTGATAGCGTTCTACCGTATCAATGGAAATATGGGCCAGTTCCGGGATTCCTTTTCTGGCAATCTCTCTGCGTATCATCGCTATCTGATTTCTGTACGGGACAATCACCCCCACAGTCTTGTAGGCGTCAAAAGTGCCGGAAGTCATCCGGTAAATACGTTCGAGCAGAGCGGCGACGATTCGTGCTTCATTGATGTTCGTTTTCTCCGAATAAGCGAGATTGTCGGGAGCATCTGCGGGGATAAACACCATACGGCGGCTTTGTATTAATTTATCCAGATTATCCTGTGGGGCAGGTGCGGAGGCGTAGGGCAAGCACTCCTCCTGATGCGGCAACGGGACTGGCTCCAGTTGCTCACGATAGTAAAATGTCTGGTTAGGAAATTCCGATATGGCAGGATGCATACGTCCCTGTTTATGCAGAATACTTCTGAAATCCTCCTTACTCTGTTTATACAAACGCTCGAAAAGCGAATTGCGGCAGTCGTTCAGTCCGATAGACTGTAACAGCGGATCATCTACGCGAGCTTCTTCCTCTTCCTGCTGGGCGATGGCGGGCAACTGCTTGTAGTCGCCTATCAATATAAACTTGTCGATTGCGTTACTACGGTCGTGGCGTGCCGATAAAATACCGACCAGGTCCGGTTCCAATATCTGTGAAGCCTCATCGATGATAGCCAGTGTGAAATGTTTCAGATTAAACAGGTGCAGACGGCTGTTTATTGCAGTCGTAGTACCAGTGAAAATGCGTGTATGAGCTATTTTCTGCTGAATATCCGTCAGCTTGGGGCAGTCGGCAAGGCTGTTCTTCAATAAGTAAGGCGCGAAACGTTTATCGCATGACAGTTCACTGCCTATCCGGATAAAAGGAGTACTTTCTGCGATGCCCGAGTCGACCAGCATGCTACAGATCTCATCAACAGCCCGGTTGGTGTACGACAAAAGCAGGAGAGAAGCTTCCGGATCGGTCAGAGCTTCTTCTACCATATACCGCAAGGCACACGATGTCTTTCCGGTTCCCGGAGGACCTACCAGCAGGAAGTAATCGTCCGTCTGCTTTTCTTTCAGAATCAGTTCGTCAAAACGTCCGTACGAACCGTTCAGTGTACGTTCCGGATGTTTCCCCGGAGTACGTAGCCCCAGCAACAGTTCTTTACGGTCGGTTCGGGCAGACAGGAACGCATATAGTCCGCGCATGGCATTCATGGCCGAAGAGTCAGACGAGTCATGTTCTACGGCAAACACTTCATCGGCTCCACCTATGATATCCTTGTTCTGCTGTCCGTTACGCAGCAATATAGTAAGGTTGTTAGCCTGTATGTCGAGTATATTGCCTTTCATCAGTATCTGTTGGCGTACGTCGGGCTCCTTTTGATATGCATAAAAAATGATGATATCCCCCGTGCGGAAGTTGGGCAGGAAGTCTTCCCCCTGTTGCGGTATATGGAGTTCGATAATATCATATCCTTTTCCCGGTCCGCTTTGACGCTTTTCGGTGACTGTCAGTCCGAGCAGAATATTTCCCGATTCGATTTTTTCGGCAAGAGGAGTGTGCCAAAGGCCGGCAAATCCGTTCGAAGAATCATTCTTTCCTCCCGTTTTGCTTAGTATCTGCTCTTTCGATACAAAGGTGAAGAACCGCTGGAAGTAGGCCCGTTCCAGTGGCGTACAGCGTTTCAGCGTATTGATTGTTTCCTGCAACTGCGGTTCTTGAAAATCATTCCATAAGCGGTTGCTCACCTGTAGCTCGTTCAGCAGGTCGGTGCTCAGTTCTTCCGTTACAGAAGCGATAGCTCCGTCACCGAAAGCCATTTCGCGTGCCGCTATCCGGTTGCGCAGATGTATGCTCTCACGAAACAAAGTTTCGGCAAAATGTTCTATCATGAGGCCATCGGTATATTTGGAATAAAGCAGGAAAGTCTGCAAGTCCTCCGTCTTCCGTCCGAAGTTATACATCAGTACCCCCTGATAAAGCATCATCTGGATGAAATGATCCTCCTTATGACGCCGGTTGTATTCATCCCGTTTTCCCGATTTCTGTTCCACAAGTACCTTGAAATCCTTTTGAAGCATATCGACACGTCCCTGCAAGCCAAGCTGTTCGCAGATGAAAGAAGCCTCCAGCAAGGTATTGTGCTTGTCGAAAGCCTGAATATTATGTGGCAGTACATCGTGTACAAACGAGCGGATGTTCATCATTTGTGCCTGCGCCTGCTCGTGAAAGTTGGCGGGAATAGGGCAGGTACAAAACTCCAAAGCCGCTGAAGCAAAAAACTTCTTGACCGTTGTGCTATAGGCTACCGGGGCATCTTCGCGTTCGTTTATATAATCATCCAGAAACTGGCTGGCCAGGTTACCCAGCAGAATAGGAGCCGTATTAGCCTTTGGCTTGACCTTGTTCATGAAAAAGTTCAGCGGATGATGCCCGTACTCGCGGAAACAGGCAGCCAGCGAACTGATATCTATCAGATAGTCGGGATGGATGACAATCAGGTTCGGTATATAATGATTCTCTTCATCCACATGTACATCCAGCAGATTCAGCTGAAGATTTTCAGCAAGCAAGTCTTTTACGTAAAGCATGTCGCTGTTATATCCTCCTTTTGCATAGTCAATGATGATGAAAGGATCTTCATCACTGTCGGTTGCCGCAAATATCTTTGTATCATCCCAACTGCTTACGGCTGCGCGTATATAGGGGATGCGTGAGTACTGCGTACCGCGATAAGGACGGTTCGAATGTGGAATTTCCGGAATTAAAGAAGCTGGAATATCTTCATCGAAAGCCAGGGAAACGAAACGGACTATGGCACGGAGGTCGTACAGGTATTCTTCCATTACGGGACGGAAATCGTCGCGCATGGCAGCGTTGCAGTTGCGTCGCATGGTCTGTATGGCATATTTGTCCGAAGGAGTCATCCGTTTCTCTTTACAGATATAGTCGAGGCGTGAAAACAAATTTGCGAAAGAGAACGTAACCCCTGCCGTCAGTTCGTAACATGCCTGTTCGAGCACTTTGTATAAAAGAATATATTTGGCCCGGATATTTTCGGGAGCGGCTGTAGGCTGACGGTGAATTTGTTCGATGCGATTATATAAATCGAAAGATTGCAGTTCGATGTGGTTCGTTAAGTTTCCAGACATGGCAGATGAATATCCTTGAATAAAATGACTTTACATAACAAACAAAGTAAAGCCCTTACCTATTAATCTTTTGTTCAAAGATACAACTATTTTCCGAAACACTGCAACCTCTCCTGCGTTCTGCTAAAATCTTTTGCGGTTCGTGATGCTTTTTGTTTCTCTTGCTTATCTTTGTCATTTGAAAAACGAAATAGTATTATGAAGCATGTAATAGCGTGTATGAGGGCCTTATGTCCTATATCGGATGAAACAGTGAAGGAACTGGAAAGTCTTGTTGTAAAATGTAATTATCCCAAAAGATATCAGCTTATAAAAGAGAATATTTTCTGCCGATACGCTTATTTTATAGAAAAGGGAATGACGCGTTCTTTCTGGCTGGTAGACGGAGAAGAAATTACGACCTCATTTTCGTGTGAGGGAGGGATTGTCTTCAGTATGGACGAACTCTATTATAATAAAAAGAGCGAAGAATTTGTTGAAACACTGGAAGACGTAGAGGTGTATAGAATAGAACTGACAGATTTAAGACGGCTGTTCGAAACCAATCTTGAGTTTTGTAACTGGGGGAGAATCATACATCAGAATGAATACAGAAGGCTGCACAGAAGTCATAAGGAAAGGCTTACACTTCCGGCCAGACAGCGGTATGAAGAGTTCAAGAAACAGTTTCCGTATGTTTGCCAGAGAACCAATTTAGGCTACATCGCCTCTTATCTGGGCATTACTCTCTCTACGTTGAGCAGGCTTCGCTCGAATGAGAATGATAAGGCATAATGGCAGCCGATTTTGATGTAGGACAACTTTTTATTGGCGGATAGAGGCTACCTTTGTTGTGTGATTAACCTTGAAAGTTTATTTGTTTAATTTAAAAATCGATAATCATGCAACAATTAAAAGCATCTGCAGCTTTTTCTGATACAAAGCCTCATTACGACTTGCTCGACGGTCTGCGTGGGGTAGCTGCTATCTTGGTCTTATGGTATCATGTTTTTGAAGGATATGCTTTTGCGGCAAATGCCCCAATCATCGAAACTCCTAATCATGCATATTTGGCCGTAGACTTCTTTTTTATCTTGTCCGGATTTGTCATCGCTTATGCGTATGACGACCGCTGGGGAAAATCAATGTCTTCCGGCAACTTCTTTAAGCGCCGTTTAATCCGTCTGCATCCCATGGTCGTAATGGGAGCTGTATTGGGAGTAATAACCTTCTTGTTACAGGGCAGTGTGCAGTGGGACGGAACACATGTTGCCACATCAGCAGTGATGATTGCCCTTTTGTGCGCCATGTTCTTTATCCCCGCTGTGCTGGGTTGCAGTTACGAAATACGCGGAAATGGCGAAATGTTTCCGCTGAATGGTCCTGCATGGTCACTTTTCTTCGAGTATATAGGCAATATCTTGTACGCATTGTTTATTCATCGTTTCAGCAACAAAGCGCTGGCTGTGTGGACGGCCGTCATGGGAATTTGCTTAGCCTTCTTTACACTGACCGATTATTCGGGTTATGGTTCGCTCGGAGTAGGATGGACACTCGACTCTGTCAATTTCATCGGAGGCTTGCTGCGCATGCTTTTCCCGTTCAGTCTTGGTATGCTGGTGTGCCGTTATTTTAAACCCGTGAAGGTTCGTGGCGCATTCTGGATTTGTTCACTGGTATTGATATGCCTGTTTTACGTACCGTTTATTCCGGGCTTGGAACCCATCTGTTACAACGGCGTGTTTGAAATGGTGTGCATTATGATTGTTTTCCCGGTTCTGGTATGGCTAGGCGCTTCCGGTTCTACCACCGATACGATTTCCTCTTCCGTATGTAAATTCTTGGGCGATATATCTTTCCCCGTTTATATCATTCACTATCCTTTCTATTACCTGTTTTACGCGTGGCTGATAAAGAATCAGTATTTCACTTTCGGAGAAACATGGGAAGTTGCAACCTTGTTGATGGCCGGTAATATCGTTTTAGCCTACCTGTGTCTGAAGTTATACGATGAACCGGTGCGTAAATATCTTGCAAAACGTTTCATGCATAAAAGACAACAGGCAGGCAGTCTGCGTTGATTTGATATGTTGATTTAGAGGACTATCTGATTCGCTTCATTCTCAGTCGGAGGCTGTTTGTTACTACCGAAACCGAACTGAATGCCATGGCAGCTCCCGCAATCATCGGGTTCAGCAAGAATCCCGTGAAAGGGTAAAGCACACCTGCCGCTACGGGAATTCCTGTCAGGTTGTAGATAAATGCCCAGAATAAGTTCTCGCGAATAGTACGTACGGTGAGTGTCGAAAGCCGGATGGCCTCACTTATTTTAGTCAGGTCCGACGATATAATGGTCATCTTTGCCACATCCATGGCGATGTCGCTTCCTTGTCCCATGGCGATACTCAGGTCAGCTTGGGCAAGGGCGGCGCTGTCGTTGATGCCGTCGCCAACCATGGCTACATGCTTTCCTTCCGCCTGAAGCTGTTTGATATACTCCGATTTTTGCTGAGGCAACACTTCCGCGCGGAATTCGGCGATACCAGCCTCCGCAGCAATCCGACGGGCAGTCTGCTCATTGTCACCCGTCAGCATGACAACTGAAATACCTCTTTGCTGTAACTCGGCGATGGCCTTTTTCGATGTTTCCTTTATCCGGTCGGCAATGGCGCAAGTTGCCAGTGCCTGCTGTTCGTCGGCAAACCAGATGACGGTTTTGGCTTCCTGTGCGAAAGCTTCAGCCTTTTCTGAAAGGGCAGGAGAGATAGTAATACCCCTTTCGGCAAGCATCCGGCGGTTTCCTGCATAATACGTTTTGCCGTTCCAGCTTGCTTTCACACCTTTCCCCGTAATACTTTCGAAACCGGTTAGCAGACAATCCCCTCCGTTATCAGCATTTGCCTGAGATAATGCCTGCACTACGGCTGTAGCCAGCGGATGTTCGGAATGCTTTTCCAGTCCCAGAAAGATACGCTGTATATCAGCATTCTCAGCTTCCCAGACAATGTCTGTCACCACAGGCTTCCCTTCCGTTATGGTTCCCGTCTTGTCGAGTACAATCGTATCTATCTTTTTGGCCATTTCCAGACTTTCGGCATCCTTGATCAGTATACCGTTTTCGGCCCCTTTGCCGATACCCACCATAATAGCCGTAGGGGTAGCCAGTCCCAAGGCGCACGGACAGGCGATAATCAGTACGGTAACGGCTGCCAGCAGTCCGTGCGTAAAGCCGTTCTCCGCCAGCACGATCCATGCAATGAAAGTAAGCACGGCCATTGTCATGATAGCAGGGACGAATACAGCTGCAATTTTGTCGACCAGTTGCTGTACGGGCGCTTTGCTTCCCTGAGCTTCCTGTACCAGATGAATAATGTGAGAAAGCATCGTATCAGCTCCCACCTTTTCAGCCCGAAACCGGAAACTTCCTTTCTGGTTGATGGTTCCTGCATATACTTTTGCTCCTGCCGACTTACAGACAGGAATTGGCTCGCCGCTCAGCATACTTTCGTCGATGAAAGAACTGCCTTCCGTTACGGTTCCGTCTACAGCGATACGTTCTCCCGGTTTCACGACAATCATGTTGCCTGGAACAATCTGATCAATACTCACTTCCCGTTCGCCGGTTCCGTCATCGATAATAACTGTACGGGGCTGTAGTCCCATCAGTTTCCTGATAGCAGCCGATGTATTGCCTTTTGCGCGTTCTTCCAGTGTGCGTCCCAGCAGGATAAAGGCGATAATCACGCTGGCCGCTTCAAAATACACATGCGGAGTCACTCCCCTTGATAGCCAGAAATCGGGAAAAAACAAGTTGAACAAGCTGAACAGATAGGCGATTCCGGTACTGTTTGCCACCAGCGTGTCCATATTGGCAGAACGGTGCTTCAGCAGCTTCCAGGCATTGACATAGAATCCGCTTCCCAGCCAGAACACTACAGGAGTAGATAATATCCACATGATGTAATTGGCATATGGCATATCCATGAAAAACATTCCGATAATAGCGACAGGAAGCGATAGGATAATAGCCCATATAGTCCGGAACTTCAATTGCCTGTAATGGGCGGCATGTGTGTCTTCAGCCTCTTTTTCGGCTTCTTTAGCCGTATCAATCAGCAAGTCGAATCCTGCGTTTTGTACAGCCTGCTTCATCATTTCGGGCGAGCAGAGCGACGGATCATATTCTACGGTAGCGATAGCTGTTGCCAGATTGACATTGGCCGAGCACACCCCTTCCTGCCGGCTCAATGTTTTGTTAACACGTGCAGCGCAGGCGGCACAACTCATGCCCAGTACGGGGAAAGTCTGTTTTTTTATTTGTTGGTCTGTCATTGTTCTTTTCTTTTTGATTCTGGCGCAAAGATACACCGGCAGACCATTGTGTGTGTTATAAAATTATGGGTATGATTTATACGATTTCATCCAGTCCTTTGCGTAATTGGATCTTTTGTTTTTTGAATTCGCTAGGAGTAGTGCCGGTCACTTCTTTAAACTGCCGGCTAAGATGAGCCGTACTCGAATAATTTAGCAGGAAAGCGATTTCGTTCAGTGAGAGTTCATCATACACAAGTAGTTCCTTTACGCGCTCTATTTTTTGTGAAATGAAGTATTTTTCTATTGTAATGCCATTGGTTTCCGAAAACAGTTTGCTTAAGGAGCTGTAATCGTGATGAAGCCTGTCGGCAAGAAAGTCCGACAGAGTTGTTTTAAGTTCACCGTTTTGGCTATGTACCAGCCGGATAATTTCCTGCTTGATTTGCTCTATCAGCCTGTTGCGTTTGTCGTCTATCAGTTCAAATCCCACAGACTGTAACGTTTGCCGGATATGTTCCAGTTCGGCTTTTCCGACAGTTTCCTGTATGATAGCCTTTCCCAGCTCAACATGCAAGGGTGTAAAGCCCAGTTTGGCAAGCAAGTCTTCTACCACCATAATACAGCGGTAGCACACCATGTTTTTAATATAGAGCGTTGTATTGTTCATGCGTCTTAAAATAATTTCTGCAAAATAAAGCTTTTCAATATGAATATATGCCGGTTTGCTGAATTTTCTTTTGTTAAAAGAACCACAACTGTTCTTTTTTTGTTTCTATCTTATATTTTTGTAAAGTTAATAAAAATCAGCATAGAGAAATGAGAAAAATGCTTTGTCCGCAGTGTAAGATTGCTGCCATGTATGTAAAGAATGAAGCAGGCGACCGCCGTCTGGTATACGTTGTTGAGGGAGGAGAGGTCATACCTAAAAATCCGGAAGAGTCGCTCGACGGATTCGATGTGAGCGAAGTATTCTGCCTGGGCTGTTCATGGCACGGGAATCCGAAGAAACTGGTCCGCTATTGATTACCACCACATCTGTTCCCCATTTTCGTAAGTGAAAGGACGTTCCTCTTTTCCTGAAGTGCGGTCTTTCAACAGGAGTAGAGCATGTGCAGGTACTCTGTCGTATGTCAGTGTATAGGTTTCAGGCTTGCGTTTACCCAGTGAAACCCATCCTCTGTCGTAATAAAACAGCTCATATTCGTGTGTAGGAAGTACGAAGTTGTCATCGTTCCACGGATAGAATACGATAGAGTCCAGTACTGCCGGTTTTTCCAGTTCATAGCCCAATATATATCCCGGAGTGATATCCGGTCTGGTCAAAGTATTACCGTCCACACTCAGTTCCACTTTCTTTACTGTACTTTGACCCGGTACGGCTTTCATTTTGCTTCCTTTGTTCCAGAATTCCACTTCCGCCATCGGAGTATCACATGTATCATTCGAACAATAACGGATATAGCGGTACATCTGTTTGCTTTCCACTTTCAGTACATTGCGGAATACCGGCATCTGTTCTACCCGTGCCAGAACTTCCGCATGAGTAAAATTCTTGTCATTACTACCCTCAAACCGTGCCCCAGGCATTGGAGCCCATTCATTTGGCCACTTTCCCGTCAGCGGGTATTTACGGGTTAACACCACCCGTCCGGTCATACTTTTGTCAGGCGAAAGCGTGTGCTTCTTTCCGTTTAGCATCAGGAATGCATTATCCAGCGCTATCGGTTTTTCTTTTTCGAATCCGATTACCGCATATACAACCGAATCTCCCAATGCTTCAAAGCGGCACATTCCGTTCTTAACTTCGGAAGCAGCGACTGGCGACCAGTCTGTTCCGGTAGCGAATGTACACAGATATGCCCGTTTTACTGCACGGTCCGTTTGCATTTCCACACTATTGTTCAGCCCGTAAGCGGCTGATACATCCATACGGAAAGGTGATGATACGTTCTTTCCCCACTCATCTTCTGCGACATCCTCCGTCGGCTGTCGCTCGAACGTGCTTCGCCATATCTTGGCACAACGTTTCTTGAAATCCGTCCGCATCGGAAAATCTTCCGGTATCGGATACTTCAATTCGAATTCCGTAGCATCGATGCGGTTATTAATCTTTGCCACTCTTTCGTCTTCGTATACCGAGTAAGTCCCTTTGTCGGTAATAAGTGCCGCCCAGGCATGACCGTTCCGGCTGTAATTCGCCCATCTTCCAACATTGTCAATGGCAGCCGGAATCCCCAGCGCACGCATTACTGCCCCTAACATCACACATCTCTGTACACACATTGCCTTACGCTGATGTTGCATTGCCACTACATCCAGTATATGAGGAAAGTGCGAACTGCTGCTCAATAACCGTTTCCATACCGTATCGTGTACGATTTCGAACGCCTCTTTTACAGTCCGTGCATCTTTTACTAATGTATGATATTCCTGATAAAGCGAGTCCCTCCAGCCATACGCCAACAATTCCGACTCAAAACGATATGGCAACACATATCGGCAGAACAGTCCGAAATCTATTTCTTTTTGCCATGGCGCTTCCTGCCATGCCTGAAAAGCTCCATCTATGTTTTGAATGAGAAAATCGGCTTTCACGTAATTCAAGTCCCGCTTCAGTATTGGATGGTGATTCTTTGCCAGTTCGTCCCACCATGTATTCAGTGGTTCCATGGTCAGCAGCGAGTCAGCTTCCGCTACCCGGTTCCGGAAGGTATCAATCGCTTCACTCCATACTGTACCGTGCCCCCTCATGTTTTCTATCAGAAACAGTGCCGCTTTCAGTTTCAGCGAGTCACTGTTATCCACATTCTGGTAATGGTCTATCACCTTCAGCAGCTCCAGTCTGTTTTCGCCAGCCTCTTCCAGCGCCAGCTCCAGATTTGTTTGCCTACCACAACTATACAGCACCAGTACCAGGAGTGCACTTAAACTAAAAAGATTCCACTTATTCATATCATATCATTTATCAAAACATCAATTTACACCGATACCAGTTTTGAAACTTCGCCGCATAGTCCACCAGCATCAGCTGATGCTCGCCGAAGTTACGTTTTTCGTTTTCCATCGCTCGGTCACTGTTATTGAAAGCCCCTTTTATCCGCAGATTATATTTGCGGAAGCAGCTGTCCGCCTGTTCCATTTTGCCCTCTTCTCGATAGATTTGTCCTAAAAGCAGCCACGGCACAGCATATCCCGGCTGTGCATTTACTACTTGTTCCAGTACCTCTGTTGCCTCTTTTTTTCGGTTCAGATAATAAGCCAGTGCTCCGTATCGGGCATAGGCATGAGCCGTCCCTTCGTTTTTTGCCAGCCCTACCGTCAGTCCCTGTTCCACGGCACGGCGCAAGTCGGGGTCCGCAGTCAGCCACTCTTGTGTCTTTTCCGTACGCAGCCAGTCAGGACGCAACCATATAGCCCGGCGCAACTGTTCTGCCGCCTCATCCTTTCGTCCGATTTCATACAGTAACACCGCGCTCTCGTAGGCAATGGATGCATTTCGAGGAAACTCCGATTCTAACTTTTGCTGTACCAGCATTGCTTCCTCGTACTTTCCGTCAAGCCGGTACAGCCTGCCTCGCAGAAAATCGGCATACACATCCGTGTCGTTCATATCCAGTTCCAGTTGCTGCCGTATCTTTGCCCGATATCCCTCAGATAATGTGCTGTCGGGCGCGAACGCCGCAACTATCGCCTTGTTTATCCGGCAGGGAAAACGGTCGGAGGTCTGTTCCAATGCTTGTAATGCCTCTTTGTGATTTCCTTTTTTCCAAGCCTCGCAAGCCTGCTCCACCGCCTTGTTATCCATACGTAGACGTGTGTCCAACACCATAAACGCTATCCAGCAGCAACATCCCACGGCTAGCGGCATATACCGTATCCATGCAGTAAGCCTTACAGACTTTACAGTTTCGTTTCCGCTCTCTGCTTCCGTCTGCATCAAGGCAAGCAATATCAGGGTAAGTATCCATACGGATCCGTCGGCCAGCATGATGCTCATTGTCATTTCCTTTACTCCCACTGCCAGCAGACATGCAGCTATTGCCGTCATTGTCTTTTTCTTGCGATATTTTATCCAATATATTACTACCGCTGCACACAGACCGATATACAGCATCATCCCTGTCAATCCTTTCTCTACCAGCACCTGTACCACCACATTCGGTGCATACGAGGTATAAGGTCGGGTAGAGTCTTCGTTCAGTACCCGATCCATCGCCAGCGTATAACTTCCGTTTCCTGTTCCCGTCCACAGATGTTCCTTTATCACTGTCATTGCCTGCTCTGTGGCACGAAAACGGCTTTCCGTACTCTGTCGCTGCGATTCGGTACGCTTCATTGCCAGTGTAGTTCCTGTTTCGGTAGGAAACAGCATCCATACCGTTCCCACAATGAATACGCACACTGCCACCAGTACCAACCTGTACCGCCATGTAGCCATAGATACGCACAATACTGTCACATACACCGCCCACGACACAAAGGCTCCTCTCGAAAAAGACAGCAGCATTGTTACGGAAGCCAGCACCCAGCATATACCGAACACCTTCCGCCATCGGTCTATCCGGTATATCCCCATCGCAAGCATCCCCAATACGGGTAACCATACACTTGCCCATGCATTTGTGATGTAACCGAAAGGACGGAACAAGAAACGGAACGGATACACATCGGTAAATCCCGCTCCATGTACCGCTCTCGTCCAGATTGAGAATGAAGCCAGCGTAATCGCCAGGGCGATGCCTGCTATTCCGGCGGACAGTTTCAGAAAGAGCGAAATACTTTCTGCCCGGCACGATGCCTCTCGTAGCAACAGATATGCGCAAAGTCCCGTCAGCGAGATACGTGCCGCATACATTCCTGTTATCGGATTTAGAATCCAAGTTGCCACGTCATACAGACAGACTGCCAGCACCGCCGCGTCCACCGCCGAAAACCGGAAGTGCAGCCACAATACAGATACAGTTACACACAGCCCGAGCGGTAACAACATCCACGGGTCGTTTATGCGGAATAATTCCGCAGCCAGTGCCATGACAGCCATTACAGCCGCTATCTGCATGCCCCATCGTGCCGAAATCCGTTGTCTATCTTCTGCCGACATTCACTTTTAATTTGCGTATCACATTGTATAGCATGAATCCCACCAGTCCCAGCAACACAAGTTGCATGAAGATGTTGCGCAGCAAGGCGAACGAGGGCGCCATACCATTAGACAGATACAGCACCAACTGGTGTATCTCATCGGGAAACGAAGCCACAAAGTTTACCATAAACTTAGGCAGGATATAGAAGAAGTAGTATCCCATAAACAGATTCACCACCACGGTATACACCAGCAGTCCGTAACGCCCCAGCCGGTTGGTTTGGAGTAGATAGGGCCTTTCACTCTCCGCACGTCCGCGTATCCGGCTGTACAGATAGTTCAGCAATTCCTTCGAACGGTTGCGTAGGTTGGGGATGCCCAGCACGTCGGACGCTATCCAGTAGCCGTCGAACTTGAAGAAAGGATTCAGAGTCATGATAAATCCGAGGTTGAGTGTCAGTATCATGTAGCGAAGTGTATCGCTTCCAGTAGCATAAAACAAGGCAAGCACTGCCAGCAGGATATACATCTGGAAGTATACTCCCGCCAGGTTTACGATGCAACGGTCTGTACGCCGCAAGCGCCACACCTCGGTCACGTCGGTGTACAGCACGGGGAAGTTAAGGTACAGTCCGAATCCGATTCCTCCGTGGCGGATGCCGAAGTGCTTGCACGCCGAAGCATGTCCCAACTCATGGAAGAGCGATGATGCTACCATAAATATCAGCATTCCTATCACCATATAGGCATTGGCGGAACCGTTGAAGGTAAGTAGGTTGTCGGTGATACAGAAGAAACAGATGTCGGCTGCCAGTACCGCTATCATCAGCGGAAACATTACCGTTTTACGGAACAGAAAGCTACATGCATCCGAAAAGCGGTCTATCACCGAAGCGGAGAACAGCTCACGTTCGTAGAGGAATGTCCGTTTACGGGGTTTCGCATCGTCGGCAAACATCGGCTGGATCAGCCGTGTTATCACGTCCTCCACCTGAGCGTACGAAAACATGCCCTTCTTTTTTTCCACAAAGGCAACTACCGCCTCCTCTTGTGTATTTTCTTGTTGCAGACAGCGGATTAGGTCTACCACTGGTGCGCCAGCCTCGTAGTGCCGTCCGTTATACACCAGCAAGAAGCGTTCCTTCACCGAGGCCGAAGAAAAATTTTGTATATGTATCTGCTTATATTTATTCATTCTATTCCACTTTCAATATTGCGCTATTGATATTATAATCAACATCATTTCTGTCACGGGAAGTTTTCTTTCCGAATTCGAATGTATAGGCTACCTTTACGTATCCGCTTTGCTGATTATATCGGTAATATTGGTAACGGTCGAAACTATATACCTCCGAAGTCAGATAATTTCGTGTCTTGCTGCTGTCGATAAACGGATTATTCGTACCTCCTTCCAGTGACCAGTTGCCGTGATTCCAACTCAATGACAGCCCATAACAGCCGTCCTGTTCGCTGTAAATACCACTCATACTCAACTCCTTGCTTTTCATTTGTCCGTAGATGTTCAGTGCAAAATCTTTCCAGAAGTAATTGATGTCCAGTTTACCGTACACACTGTTTTCATGTTCTTTTTCTGTTCCTGTTATCAATCCACGCTGCCAGCGTCCGCTAATTTTCAAACGTAACGCATCAGTCACCTTGTACGAAAGATCCAATCCACCACGGAACGAATGATAATCTCCGTCACCTCTGAATGTTTCCACCACTTTATCCCCTTCAATAAAGAAAGCAGGCAGGGTGGTGTTTATCTCCGTATCATACATGAAGATTCCAAACAAGTTAAAGCGCCCGAACTGTACGCTATAGTTGGCTGATGCCGAATACATGGAAATCTTAGGCAAATATGGATTACCACGTTTCACATGAAGCATATCCACTGTCTGCTCAGCCGTGTTGATGGTATTGATTTCGGGATAGGCATTACCTACTGCCATTCCTCCGCCAAGGAACTGCTTCTTGCTGATGCTGTACATCAAGGCTACAGAACCTCGCGGGCTGATCCGGCTGATTTTGTCTTGACCATGCAGACGATACTGTAAGGAAGACATACCCGCTTGTGCATCTAACGTGAGTTTCTTGCTCAACTTGTGATTATAATTAAGAAACAATAAGGTTTCACCCGACCACAGATGTTGCCAGGAAGGAGAATCACCTTTATAGGTAGTCGAACTGATACGATGTATATGACGAACTTGAGCTGTCAGAGAGTTACCGTGTTTAAACTTGGCATAATATTTCACCGAAGGAGAAAGCGTGTACATTTCTTCCTGCACATTGCTATGTGAAATAAACTTGTTTTCCAGATACGAGCGGTCATAACTGTTATCGGTGTAATCTCCATTCAGCGTACACTGCAATTTCTGATTCTTATTGAAACGGAATTCTCCATATAGGTTTAACGACGGTTTCAGCGAGCGCTGTTCCATCCTGCTATGGGAGGATGAGCTGGGGTATAGCTCCGAATAGGTCAGGCTGCTTTCCTGTTCACTGCCCGGCTCTTCACTGTGTACCAACGCCATCTTGGCCATCAGTTTTCGTTTGTTGGTCTGGTTCAATATATTCAACTGTGCATATTGTCTATTGTTCTTCTTGCGGTCTAAGTCCGTATTGCCTTGTTTTACAATACTATGTTCCGGAAAATAATAGGTTTCTGTATTTACGCTTCCCTCATTCTCATATTCTTGCATAGAATGTCCGCCAAACAACGTATATGAAGTATTACCACTATACAGCTTGACTCCCAAGTTATAATCTCCTTTCAGATAACCGATTGTCTGGTCCGCATCTGCCGACACATAACCTCCGTTTATCCGCTTCTTGGTAATAAAATTTACGGAAGTTTTATCTCCGGCATATTCTCCGGTGGGCATATCCATGTATTCTATCCTTTCAATATCTTTCGGGCGTAGATTCTTTATTTCCCGATAGTCTGCTTCGCGTCCGTCTATATATAAAGTGGCGTTTCCGCCCATGGCTGATACTGTTCCTTTCCGGCGGTCGACATCCATGCCCGGAATCATCAGATTATAAAGCAAATCGTATCCTGTATGTGAGTGTTTCAACTGCTGCTTGTCGGGAATTATCAGTATTCGGTCGTCTTTACGGATGAATGAACTTCCTTTAATTTCTACATTGTTTAGCATTATATTGTTAGTCTGTAAGGTAATGACTGGTAATGTCCTGTCATTCTCACCATTGCTAATTACAGGAATTGTCTTGGTAAGATAGCCGATTGAACTGACAGACATCAAATATTCTCCTTTCCGTACTGTCATTTTATAGTTACCGGTACTATCGGTTGCTGTTCCTTGTACAAAAGTAGAATCCGGTTGTAATAATTGAATTGATGCATAAGGAACAGCAGTTCCAGTTTCTGATTTTACAATACCTTTCAGTATAGACTGTGCTTGAAGAGGAGTCGTTATCAAACTGCTGAAAAATAAAATTTTTATAATCAATTTCATAATCTTTAAAATTATGAGATTTAGGAATACTGACTAGATTCCTAAATCTCAATACAATAACTGTGTTACCAATCATAACCATGACAACTCATACCTGGACATTTGTATTCATCACAATGCCCTAGAGTATCAATATCCAATACTTCGGTAAATTTTTACCGAAAGATTAAAAGTTAAACAACAGAACCGGCAAAAGCTGGTTCGGAAACACTAAAGAGGTCATTGAAATGTTGTCAAAAACGAATGGTTAAGCATGAAGAAATGTGCTGAAAAAAGAGAGCTAACCTGCTGATAATAAAGGAGGAAAGTATTGCATAATTCGTTATTTCTTAGTAAATTAGAAGTCTCTGAACTCTTCTGATTATGACTAAAGAAACACTCCTTATGCAATACCAATCCGAGTGCCTGTCGGCTCTCAAATCAGTAGCGAATATACACAAACCTTTTGAAAAAGCATTCATGGACACCATGAAATTATTCATGGCCATCCCGGATCGTATAAATTTCCTTCAATTGGGCAGATATGGCTGTTTCTCAGAACAGACTTATCGCAACCTTTTTGAGCATGAAACTTTCGACTGGTTTGCGTTCAACGGATCTATCATCAGCAAGCATCTCACAGGCAAAAGAAAAGCCATTGCCATCGACCCTTCCTATATTCCCAAATCAGGCAAGAAGACACCTTGGATAGGTTACTTCTGGTCCGGTTGTGCAGGAGAGTACAAGCGTGGACTGGAAATCATGGGCATCGGTGTCATTGACATCGACAACCATGAATGCATGACTTTAGGTTCCATTCAGACACCGGATTGTAAGACCTTGGATAATATGGACAAGAACCTTGTTGACTGGTACAGCTGCTATCTTATCAGCAGAAAAGACAAGCTACAGAGCCTGTCCAGAACGGTGGTTGCAGACGCATTCTTTTCCAAGGAAACTTTCGTAACGCCTATGTGTGAGAACGGTTTCCATGTCATCAGCCGCTTTAGGAATGATGTTGTCCTGTACTATCCGACATTGGAAAAGAAAACAGGAAAACGTGGTCATCCCAAGTGGTTTGACGGCAGGATTGACTTTGCCAATCTGGATTTGACCCGGTGCAAGGAATACGAGGTGAACAAAGGAAAGCTATACGGATTGAGGGTTTATGCTAAAGCTTTCAAAAGGTATGTTTCCTTAGCCGTCTGGTATCCGATGGACGGAAGAACAGACAAGTGGCAACTTTATTTCTCTACAGACGATTCCATGGATGGACGCGAGGTGCTGGATTATTACAGAACCAGGTTCCAGTTGGAATTTTGCTTTAGAGATGGCAAGCAGCATGCAGGAATCACCAGCTGCCAGTCTACCGACTTCAGGAAATTGGATTTTCACTTCAATGCATCGCTTGCTGCTGTCAACTTGGCCAAAGCGGCATGTAAGAGGCTCGGAATAACCTATTCCATATCCTCCTGCAAGTCTTTCATACACAATGCTTATATGCTTGAACGATTTATTTGCGTGTTTGGGATTAGCCCAGACCCGCAAGTTATTGACAAACTTTTCAAAGAACTCATTTTATTTACTGCCAGAGCCGCTTAGGCTTGGCGAATTTTTAACGAACTATTGTTACTTCATAGGCATTTTTAAATGATTCTCCTACGTTAAAAAAAGAAACACGACAATCTTTAGAATAAAAATCTTGTATTTTTAAAATTTGGCTTCTATATTCTGATGAAAGATTTTCTTCATTATATAAAATGAAGAAATCATAGTAGGTATTTGTATGCTTGTTTAAAAGCATTGAAGTAATACATACACCAGCTGGCATTACCATATTTTTGTCAAAACAAAAAAATATAGGAATTTTATTCATATTTGTTTATTTTTTAACTAAGCGGGTGGCTTGGATTACTGAATGAATAATCCGATAAATTATTTTGTTTACAAAGTTATAGTTTTTACTAGATAAACACAATTTTGTCCCTTTAAAATGTTTATATTGATATGTTTCATATGTAAACTTTTGCTTTTTATATATAAAATGTTCTTTTCTTAAAATACTGCTTGTCTTTTTGTTTTTTGTTAGGTAAGGGTGGTATATTTAAAAGATGTATATACTTCGCAGATAGAAGAAAAATTAATTAGAAAACAAACTCTTCTTAGATGTTTATTTATAATTACTTGTTCTTTTTCTAAAAACATCCTCATCTTTTTTTATTTTTCGTACAAATCCATAGAACCTATTGTACAAAAAAAGAAGTAAAATTTGTAGAGAAAAAAATAAAAGGTCTTGTACTTTTCTTTTTTATACAAGACCTTTTGGTTATATTATACGTTTGGTATGGTCAGAATCTACAGAGCCTGCATATCGTTCAAACGTTTATAGTAACCGTTTTTCTGGAGCAGCTCTTCGTGTCTGCCGCTTTCTACGATACGGCCTTCATAGAGTACATAAATGCAGTCGGCATTCTTGATAGTCGACAAGCGATGTGCGATAGCAATAGTAGTGCGGGTCTTCATCAAACGTTCCAAAGCCTCCTGTACCAGGCGTTCACTTTCTGTATCAAGGGCAGAAGTAGCTTCGTCCAGAATCAAGATGGCCGGGTTTTTCAAGATGGCACGGGCTATCGAGATACGTTGACGCTGTCCTCCTGAAAGGCGGCAGCCGCGGTCGCCAATGTTGGTGTCGTAGCCTTTTTCACTTTCCATAATGAAATCGTGGGCATTGGCTATCTTGGCAGCGGCAACAACTTGTTCCATGGTGGCATTGTCTACACCGAAAGCAATGTTGTTGAAGAAACTGTCGTTGAACAGGATGGCTTCCTGATTTACATTACCTATCAGTCCGCGGAGGTCTTTTACTACCAGATCTTTAATATTTTTTCCGTCTATCAGAATTTCACCAGCCTGCACATCGTGAAAGCGGGGAACTAAATCGACTAGTGTTGACTTTCCTGAACCACTTTGTCCTACCAATGCAATAGTCTGTCCTTTGCGTACTTTCAGGCTGACGTCGTGGAGTACTTCATGCGTGCCGTAGCTGAACGAAATATTGCGGAATTCCAGTCCTTCTTTCATTTCGCTGATATGTTCGGCATCGGTACGTTCTGTAATGTTGTTTGGAGCTTTCAGAATCTTGTCTACACGTTCCATTGAAGCGAGCCCCTTCGGGATATTGTAACTTGCCTTGGAGAAATCTTTCAACGGGTTGATGATGCTGTAAAGTATCACCATATAGAAAATGAAGGTAGAAGCGTTGATGGTAGAGTTAGCACTTAGAATCAGTGAACCACCAAACCAAAGTACAAGTACGATGAGTACGGTTCCCAAGAACTCGCTCATCGGGTGGGCAAGACTCTGGCGCATGGCTACGCGATTGGTTGCACTACGATATTCATTACTGCACTTCACGAAGCGGTTTATCATTTTTTCTTCTGCGATAAATGCCTTGATGATACGCATACCGCCTAATGTTTCTTCCAACTGCGACATGGTTTCGCTCCATTTGTTCTGGGCTTCGAGCGACTGGCGTTTCAGTTTGCGTCCTACACGTCCCATGATCCATCCCATAACTGGCAGCACGATGATGGTAAACAGGGTAAGTTGCCAGCTGGTTACAATCAGGGTGGCGAAATAAGAGATGATAAGAATCGGGTTTTTCAACAGCATGTCGAGTGAGCTGGTGATGGAGTTTTCTATTTCGCCAACGTCGCCGCTCATACGGGCGATGATGTCACCTTTTCGTTCGTCAGATAGGAAGCTGAGTGGGAGGTACATTACCTTTGAATAAACCATGATGCGGATATCGCGTACTACACCGGTACGAAGCGGAATCATGATGGCTGTAGAACCGAAATAGCATGCGGTTTTCAGCAGGGTCATTCCTGCAAGGAAAAGTCCCAGCCAAAGTAAAGTAGTGGCAGGGCCGAATATTTCTATCAATTCGGATACGTAATAATAGAAATTATTTACGGCAACGTCTTTCAGTTCTCCGCTTCCCCATTCCATAAAATGATATACTTTTTCTGACTCTCCAGTCTTGAACAGGATGTTCAGAATCGGTATAAGAAGTGAAAAAGAGAAGACATTGAATATTGCCGACAGCAGATTAAGACCTATTGCTCCGACAACATACTTTTTGTAGGGCGAAATGAACCGCCGCATCATTTGGAAAAATTCTTTCATGCAGGAAAAATTTCTGTTATAATATAGTGCACAAAGATAGTGTAATTTATTGTTTTATTTTATATAAAGCAGGTGCTTTTGCATATTATTTTATAAATTTGCACTTTAACTGAAACATGGCAATTCAATGAAATTCATATATTATCTGATTTTTTTCTTCTGGTATCTGCTCTCTTTGCTGCCATTGAGGGTACTCTATTTCATATCCGACCTGCTGTTTGTACCGTTATTCTATGGCTTGAAATATCGCCGGGATATTGTACACCGCAACATTGCCGGTTCGTTTCCGGAAAAAAGTGAAAAGGAGATTCTGAAGATAGAAAAGGAGTTCTATCATTTTTTCTGCGATTATGTGGTAGAAACCATCAAATTGTTTTCCATGTCGAAAAAGCAGATGATGAAGCGTATGACTTTCAGCGGACTGGATGAGGTACGCGCGGAGTTGGACAAGGCTGGGAAAAAATGTTGCTTCGTATGTCTGGGACATTATTGCAACTGGGAGTATGTAGCTTCTCTGCAATACTGGTTTCCTGAAATTCATTGCGGACAGATTTATCATCCTTTATATAATAAGGCGTTCGATAAGTTATATCTCCGCCTTCGCGGACAGTTTGGTGGTGAGTCCATTCCGATGAAGGAGACGTTACGCCGGCTGGTTACACTCAGCAGAGGAGAAAAGAAAGTGATGATAGGCTTTATTTCCGACCAGGCGCCTGGATGGGAAGGGATGAGCCACTGGACAAAGTTTTTGCATCGGGACACTGCTTTCTTTCAAGGAACGGAACGCATAGGGCGCCGGCTGGATGCTGCCGTTTACTACCTGAAAGTAACACGGGTAAAGCGCGGATACTATCATGCTTCTTTCGAACTGCTGACCTTGCATCCTGCCGAATTACCTGAGTATCAGCTGACGGATATGTACTCGGAGCATCTGGAGCAACAGATAAAGGAAGCTCCTGCGTATTGGCTGTGGAGTCATAACCGATGGAAACGGACAAAAGAAGAATGGTTGAAAATGTCGTGGAACACTCAAAATTCGTAGATATCATGCCCCCGAAAATTATTCATTTATGCTGGTTCAGCAAGGATCCTTATCCGCTGGAAATCAAGATTTGTCTGGCAAGCTGGAAGCGTGTTCTTCCTGATTATAAGGTACGTGTCTGGACGTACGAGGATGCAAAGGCTATCGGTTGTAAATATATAGACCAGGCGCTGTCGGTCAGGAAATGGGCATTTGCGGCAGATGTAGTCCGTTTTTATGCTGTATATAAAGAAGGTGGCGTGTATATGGACAGTGATATTTATCTGCGTAAGCGTTTCGACCGGTTTATTCCTGAAACCGGATGTGCTACGTTTAATGAGCGGTGGGAAGAAGGAGAAACCGATTATGGTATTCAGGCCGCGTTCTTTATCGGTTCAAAGGGAAATGATTTCTGTAAGGAGGTCTTTGAGTATTATCAGGAACGGGACTTTATCCGTCCTGACGGTTCGCTGGACCAGACGATTTCTCCGTATATCATGCGAAGTGTTGCGGAACGTAGGGGATATGTCTGCAAGGAGGAGGAACAGCATTTGGATGGTATACATATATATCCTACTCATTGGTTGTCGCCAAGAAGCCGCTTCAAGCATAGTCCGGATGCTTTTGGGGAACATCGGGTGTACGGAAGCTGGCGTGACCATAAGTTTGGCAGGAAACTGGAACGTTCGTTCAAGCATTTCTGTAATGCGGTAAGATTTTATCTGCTTGGCAGATAATGTGACTGGATTACATGGTAAACTAAAAAATAGAGTAAGTATGGCTTTTAAAAATTTACGTTTAGGTTCTGATACATCAAGGCTTATATTATTATTTGTCGCGATATTGCCTGCTACGGAGTCTAAGGACTGGCTCTTTTATACGGTTTCTGTCTTAATCATTGGGCTGTTTATAATGCATGTGATTTATGCTATACAATTGTACAGAAAGGAAAAGTCTTTCTTGTGTATAACGGGCAATCTGCGGAGTGAGCTGATTGATTTGATGGTTGACATCGCAGGGCTTATGGTAGCTTATTCTATGGATTATACTGGATATATCCGCTTTTGGTGGTTCATGATTGCTATTACGCTGGTAGGGATTCTGCTTCAACTGAAACTGAAAAATCAAAAGAAAGGATAATTGCTTAATACGATATGGAAAAAGGATTTATGACATTTCAAAAGTCATAAATCCTTTTTTCATCTTATATTTATTGGATACCTTTCCGCTGTTTGTATTCATCGATTCGCTTCTGGAAGGCTTCTTCTTTTTTTCCGCCGTTGGAATGGAATATCAGTGCTTCGGGAATCTCTTTTCCACGGTCTTCCAGTCGGGATTTTCCGGTTTTATCTTTTATTATATCGACAGCATCGTATAAGTCGTTGGTCGTGGCATCGTAGGCGTTCATGGTGAGGGTGTCGCCATGTACACGGATTTGCTGATAGTAACGGCTACCTGTTCCGAACTTGTCGAACCGCTTGTCGAACTCAATGTAGTAGTTTTTGGGTGAGCAGTGACTGACTGTATAAACAGGTGCTTGGGCTTCTCCATTTTCACCGTGGGCAGTCATACGGGCATAAGCGTGTTCGTGTCCTTGCAGTACGAGATCGACTCCATATTCCTCAACCAGCGGGTTGAACATGGTACGTTGAAACAGGTTGTTCATACTGCCTTTAATGGAGTATAGCGGATGATGAAGTACGACGATCTTCCATCGTGCATTGCTTTTCTTGAGCTGTTCTTCTAACCATTTTTTCTGAGTCCACAGGTAGAAGAACTCGCGGTTACTGTCGAGACAGAAGATTTGCATGTCGTTATACTTCAGAGTATATACTTGATTTTCGCCTACCATTGAGTCGAGATAGTATGAAAATACCAGTGAGAAGCGGCGTTCCAGTTTGCGAATGATGTATTTCAGGTATTCGTGGTTTCCTGTAACGGTGATGACAGGGTATTGTTGTCCGATGGAATCCAGCCCGCGATATGTTTCTTCCCAGCGTTGTTCAGTTGGACGTTCGGTCAGATCGCCTCCGAAAACTCTGTATCGGGATGACGTTGCAATGCTTCACGGAAAAAATGGTTTGCTTTCCCGTTGATGCTGTCTTGCACATCGCCTACATACATGAATGAATAATCGTTGCGGGTAGACTGATTGTATGTACGGAAGCTATACCAGGATGAGGTCTTGCCTTCATTACAAACGCGGTAAGTATAATAGCGGTCAGGTTGTAAGGTACGGAGTTTGGCAACGTAGTATGCTGCCTTTCCGCTACGTGACTGGAAAATTTCTCCTTGTACATCGATTTGTATGGTATCTTTCGAAAGTGTATCTACCAATTCGACATGCGACGGTACGACTATAGAGTCGTACTGCCAGCTGATATTGCGCGACAGTTCGTTTTCATCGCCGAAAGTGAGTAGTACTCGTCCGGGTTCTGACTGCGGTGCATAAGGAAGTTCTGCTTCGTTGTGGAACCATGCGCTCCAGCGTGAATTGATCCACAGTGCGAGTGCCGCGATGACAATCAATGTGATGCTAAGTCGGATGATAGTTTTCTTTTTCATGTTGTAACAGATTGTTATTCGGTTACAAAGATAGAAAATGGTACTTTAAATTTCTTATATTGTGTTCTGTTTTACAGAAAAGTTATTTTAAAATAAGGTCTTGAGAGGGTTTGGAAAATAATCGTTAACTTTGTCGCTCTTAACCTCCAAAAACATTGGCAATGAAAAAAGAATTGTTTTCGAATGTCTTTTCCTTGATATGGAATTTGTTCATTATCTATGTGTGTTATTCGCTTTGCCGTTTGACTTTTTTGCTTGAGAATTTCCGTCTGTTCAGTGAGAACTTGACAGGAGAATATGCGCTGAATATGTTCGGAGCAGGTATTATTTTTGATACGACGGCCATTTTGTATAGCAATGCCTTGTTTATTTTATTGTTTCTGCTGCCGTTTCATTGGAAAGAGAATGCTACCTTTTATAAGGTTGTCCGCTGGATTTTTACGGTAGTCAATGGCTTTTTCCTGATATCGAATCTGGTAGACTGTGTGTATTTCCGTTTTTCCGGACGGCGTACTACCATGAGTGTCTTTCAGGAATTTAGCAATGAGGGTGGGGGTAATCTGGCTTCTATCTTCATGGATGAGTTTATTTCGCACTGGTATCTGGTGGTATTGGCGGCAGTGTTCTGTTATGCTATTTATAAATTGTATCGGGCACCACGGAATATTCCGGTATATAGCAAGTGGCAATATTATCTGATACAGACCGTTACTTTGCTGGTTGCCATACTGTTTACAGTATTTGGTATGCGTGGAGGTATGACAACTGCTACACGTCCGATTACCATTAGTAATGCCAATCAGTATGTCGACCGGCCGCTGGATGCGGGGGTGGTGCTGAATACACCGTTTTCTATTTTCCGTACACTCGGGAAAAAGGCTTTTATTGTTCCCGACTATATGCCCGAAAGTGAAGCACTTGCCGTATATTCTCCGGTACATGTTCCTGCCGATTCAGTACAGTTCAAGCCGATGAATGTGGTTGTGATTATTTGGGAAAGCTTTACGAAAGAATTTGTAGGCAAGCTGAATCCTGATCTGGATAACGGGACATATAAGGGTTATACACCGTTTATCGATTCACTGTTGACAAAGAGTCTGAGTTTTACATATACTTATGCCAACGGGCGAAAGAGTATCGAGGGAATGCCTTCGGTCTTGTCGTCCATACCGAGTTTTGTTGAGCCGTTCTTCCTTACACCGGCTTCGCTGAACGATGTATCCAGCATTGCAGGTGAGCTGACTAAGAACAAAGGATATTATTCGGCTTTCTTCCATGGGGCTATGAACGGTTCGATGGGATTTCAGGCCTTTGCTCGTTCAGTAGGATTTACTGATTATTACGGACGTACGGAGTATAATGAAGATCCTCGCTATCACGGTGATGATGATTTCGACGGTACATGGGCTATCTGGGACGAAGAGTTTCTGCAATACTATTGTGATAAGATGACAGAATTTAAGCAGCCGTTTGTTACTTCCGTATTTACGGCAAGTTCACATCATCCGTTTGCAATACCAGCATGTTATGAAGGAAAGTTTCCAGACGGACCAACTCCGCTTCAGCGTTGTATCGGCTACACGGATCATGCCTTGCAGCTCTTTTTTGAGAAAGCTTCCCGTCAGCCTTGGTTCAATAATACATTGTTTGTGATAACTGCCGATCATACCAGCTTTGGTACATATCCAGAGTATATGACCGACTTGGGTTTGTATAGTGTTCCTATCTTGTTTTATGCTCCCGGTATGCCGGAACTTCGCGGTATGGAGGACAAGATTGTCGAGCAGATAGATATTATGCCGACTGTACTGGGATTGCTGGGTTATGATCGCCCATATATCAGTTTCGGACAGGATGCACTCCAAACTCCGGCTGCTGAGAAATTCTCAGTGAATAATGTAATGGGTACAAATGTCTATCAGTTTGTAAAGGGAGATTACATGATTCAGTTCGATGGAGAGAAAGTGCTGAAAGCTTATCGTTACCGTACCGACCGTTTACTGAAAGATGATGTGAAGGATACCATGCCTCAGGACACACTTCGGGCTATGGAAACACAAGTGAAATCGTTTATCCAGCAGTATATGCAACGTATGAACTCGAATGATCTGGTTTACAGAGAGTAAGTTCGCTTTGTGTCAAACTCTGCAAAGAATATAATAATTTTCTATAACTATTGCTTATGGTTGTTGCTCTATTTTGAAAAAGAATGGAGTGAAACTCTCCTTCTTTTAATGGACGAAAGGTTTTAATAGTTAGCTATATATAAAACAGCCCTGTCAGATTCAGCTTTTAAAGTGAATGACAGGGCTGTTTTATATATAGTTAAATCTAAAATCAGATTAAAAGTTTATTTTCTGAAGTTGAAATTTAGCTTTTATTCTGTATTCTTTATCAGTTCTTATTTGCGCGCTTACGTTCTGTTTCATCCAGAATGACTTTACGCATACGCATGCTCTTTGGAGTTACTTCTACATATTCGTCTTCTTTGATGTATTCCAAAGCTTCTTCCAGTGAGAAGATTACCGGAGGAATGATACGAGCTTTATCATCCGATCCGGAAGCACGCATGTTTGTCAGTTTCTTCGATTTGGTAACGTTGATGACAAGGTCGTTTTCGTGAACATGTTCTCCTACTACCTGACCAGCATATACTTCATCCTGCGGGTAAATAAAGAATTTTCCACGGTCTTGCAGCTTGTCGATAGCATAAGCAAACGCTGTTCCGCTTTCCATTGCAATCATAGAACCATTAGTACGGCGAGGAATTTCACCCTTATATGGCTGATATTCTTTAAAGCGGTGAGCCATGATAGCTTCTCCCTGTGAAGCTGTCAGTACATTGGTACGCAGACCGATGATACCACGTGAAGGCATGTCGAATTCGATGTTTACGCGGTCACCCTGAGTTTCCATAGAAACCATTTCACCTTTACGGCGTGTTACCATATCAATCATCTTGCTGGCAAACTCTTCGGGTACGCTGATGGTCAGTTCTTCAATCGGTTCGCATTTTACACCGTCTATTTCTTTGAAGATAACCTGAGGCTGTCCTACCTGAAGTTCGTATCCTTCGCGGCGCATGGTTTCAATCAATACAGACAAGTGCAATACACCACGTCCGGAAACAATCCATTTTCCATCTTCATTTTCTGTCTTGCGTACACGTAATGCCAAGTTCTTGTCAAGCTCTTTCATCAGGCGGTCGTGGATGTGACGTGAAGTAACAAACTTACCTTCCTTGCCAAAGAACGGAGAATCGTTGATAGTGAACAGCATACTCATGGTCGGTTCATCGATAGCAATAGGTGGCAGTGGTTCCGGATTTTCAAAATCGCAGATAGTATCACCGATTTCGAATCCTTCTATACCGATAAGTGCACAGATATCACCTGAAGAAACTGATTCTACCTTTTTGCGGCCCAATCCTTCGAAAGTGTGAACTTCCTTGATCTTAGATTTCACCATTGTTCCGTCACGTTTAGCCAATGTGATATTCATGCCTTCGCGAAGTGTTCCGCGATGTACACGACCTACGGCTATACGTCCGGTATATGAAGAATAATCAAGAGAGGTAATCAGCATTTGTGGAGTACCATCCAATTGATGAGGAGCCGGTATATATTTAACGATAGCATCCAATAATGGAGTAATAGTGCCGGTAGGAGTTCTCCAGTCTTCGCCCATCCAGTTATTCTTTGCAGAACCGTAAAGAACAGGGAAGTCAAGCTGGTCTTCTGTAGCGTTGAGGCTGAACATCAGGTCGAATACCATTTCGTAAACTTCTTCCGGACGGCAGTTTGGCTTATCTACCTTGTTGACAACAACAATAGGTTTCAATCCGATCTGTAAAGCCTTTTGCAATACAAAGCGTGTCTGTGGCATCGGACCTTCGAACGCATCAACCAGCAGGATGCATCCGTCTGCCATGTTCAAAACTCGTTCTACTTCTCCACCGAAGTCGGCGTGTCCCGGAGTATCGATAATGTTGATTTTTGTACCGTTGTAATTGATGGATACGTTTTTAGAAAGGATAGTTATACCTCTTTCACGTTCCAGATCATTGTTATCCAGTACCAATTCGCCATTGGCTTGGTCATTGCGGAATAAGTGTCCCGCCAGCATCATTTTGTCCACCAGTGTAGTTTTTCCGTGGTCTACGTGGGCAATAATGGCAATGTTTCTAATATCTTGCATACTATACCTATAATTTGGTTGCAAATTTACTACTTTTTTATTGAACGCAAAAACGTAAAGATACAGAAGTTTTTATTTATTCTGATATGAGCGTAATAAACTGTGTCTTTAGAGTTTGTCTAAGTCTATTTTCATATATTTTATAAGTTCTCTGCGCCAGGTAAAGGTGATATGTAGTTTTCCATCTTTTCCTTGTATGATTGCAGGATAGGAGTATTCACGTATCGGAGAATCTTCCAAAGTAAGTACAGGTTTCCAGTGGATACCATCCTCGGATAAAGCAAGGTTGAGTGGAGTACGCACTGCTTTTTTTGCACGAAGCTGTGGCTTGGAGTTATTGTAGACTAATACATGTCTTCCATCTTTCAATGTAACAGCATCGGTTCCGGAGTTATTGTTGGGAAGTTCGTCGATCAGGGTCACTTTGCTCCAGGTTGTTCCATTATCTTTGCTCCATGAGGTTGCCAGATGGGAGTTTCGTGTACGGCAGATTACTTGTAGCGTTCCATCCTTATGCTTGAGTATACTGGGCTGGATAACTTGTATGGGACGTTTCAAGGAATCATCAGCTCCGATACCTTGATGCTGGCTGAGAAACTCTTGTTCTGCATCTATCGGACCTGTTGTTTTCCATGTCTTTCCCATGTCGTCAGAATATTCCATATGTATGCGCCAGCCGGCATTTCCTTCCGTGCTTGACGGACAAATGATTCTTCCGTTTATGAATTCAGGTTTATTTTTAATGGGACCTAAAAAGCCTTTGGGAAGCGGTTCACGTTTGCTCCAGGTTTTTCCTCCATCCTTTGAACGTACCAACCAGCCCGTCCAGTCGGGAACGTTTAATCCTATTTTGAAGAAAAGTAGCAGGTCGCCTCCCGGAACTTGAAACAGGACTGGGTTCCAACAAGCTTTACGATGATCTTTTATGTCGGCGGTTACACCGGCTATGGTTGCATCAGGATCGTCTAAATCGAACACACCGTCGGCTGCTTTTATCGGTGCAGTCCATGTATTGCTGTCATGAGATTTACGGCATACCCAGATACATACATCGGGATTGCGTTCTTTTGTGCCACCGAAGAAAGCAGTTACCAAATCGCCATTGTCGAGTTCTACAATCGTAGAGGCATGACATTCGGGGAAAGGAGCCTTTTCATATAGAAATTCATTTTGAATAACAGCGGGATGAATAGCTGGTATTTCTACTGCATAATGATATTTTCCCGATCCTATTTGCTGTATGCTGCCATCAGGGAAATGGACTTCTGCTGTGGTATTGCAGGGGATGGTGATGTCCCACTCTACATGAGTCAGTGTCTTTTTCCACCGGCTTTCTATTTTGCCATACAATGAACGATAAGAGGCGTTTACCCAGAATAAGTTCTGGATGCTGAAATCAGGTTTTAATATAATGTGTTTAAATCCTGTCTTTTCACGGTCACTACGTATCCCAGCTGCGTTTTCATAACACCATGGCAGTAAGTCGCCCAGCAGCATAACATGATTTCCGCTATTCATTGCTGGGTTAGCGGTATTGCCATTCCATAATTCCCATATCGTAGTAGCTCCTTGCTGAGCCATATATCCCCAGGAAGGGTAGGTTTTGTTTGATGCAAGTAAGAATGCTACATCGGAAAAACCTCTTCGGGAGAGTTCACGCAAGAGCCATTGTACTCCAATGACTCCGCAACCTATATGACCTCCGTTTCGGAGAATGGTATTGGCTATGATTTGGCCTGTAACATCTTTCTGGCAATCTTCTGGTACAATATCGAATGCCAAAGGCAACAGATTGGCTGTGACAGTATTATTACTGTAGCGGATGCTATCCGGATAGAGTGGGTTACCGGGTTTTTGTGAAGTCCCGCGTTCGATGTGCAGATATTTTTTATTGAAAGCATCTTTCATTTCTTTGGCCCATGCTTGCCATTGGTTTCTATCCTCTTCAAGATTCTGGAGGGATGCAAAACGGCTCATCATATCAAGAAGCTTAATGTAATATGCTGTAGATATCAGGGTTCCGTCGGTTATACGTGCAGAATCTTTGCTGTGAATCAGTTCCAGAGATTCTGGTGGAACACACCAGTCACCGTATCTGTCTTTGGTAATTAATCCGTCTTTTAGATATTCTTTATGAAGATGTAACATCCACTTGCGAATGTAAGGATAACAGCGTTCTATGGGTTCACGATTTCCAAACTGTGTATACAGCATGTCGCAGGCAAAAGGTAAAGCTGCCGGCCATGTAACATTGTCGCTGTAGTACATCCAGAAGGCTGGGGCCACATCGGGAATGCAGCCATCTTCGCGTTGGGCCTCACAGATGTCGCGTGTCCATTTACTATATAATGTGCTGTTATCGAATAAAAAGCTTTCTCCCCAGCAGCCCATTGTGCGGTCGCCGAGCCAAGGTTGACGTTCGTCACGCTGCGGACAGTCTACTGGCATACCTTTATAATTATCAAGTATTCCCCACCATGCATTTTGGTGAATGCGGTTTAATGTGGTATCAGAACATTCGAATGTTCCGATTGGTTCCAGGTTATCACTGACAACTTCTCCCGTGAAATCAGACAGTTTAGCATTTTTATATCCACTGATTTCTACAAAACGGAATCCGTGATAAACAAATCGTGGAGCCCATGTCGCCCCATTCTCTTTTCCGTTACATATATAAAAGTCGGTAGATTCCGCATGTCGGAAATTATCCCGGTACAGTTCGCCGTTAGCGGAGAGCGTTTCAGAAAAACGCAGTCGGATTGTATCGCCCGTATTTCCCTTTATTTTCATACGAATCCATCCGGCGATGTTTTGTCCTAAATCGAGTATGTATTTATCTCCTAGAGGAGAGATTTTGATGGGCTTAATTGTTTGTACGATAGTCATTGGGGAAGTCATTTGAGAGCGGAGAGTACCTCCCGGCATACCTACTCGTTCGGCTTCGAGCCACTGACTGTCATCGTAACCGGGTTTTGTCCAGTCGCCTAATTCATAGCGTGCATCGTAAATTTCTCCATCATATTCGTTATTGCTGCGTATGGGACCATTGGCTGTAATGCGCCAGCTGGTATCAGTTGCAATTGTTTCTTTGCTGTCATCAGTATATTCTATAAGCAGGTTGAGGCGTAGTTTGGGATAACCGAAATTGACAATCTTATATGATTTGTATTTTTGTTGCATGGTGTAATAACGTCCATTGCCTAATGTAACTCCTATGGCGTTATTGGTTGTCAGCAGGGAAGTAACATCGAATGTATTATATAACACCGTTTTCCGATAGTCAGTGGGTGCAGGTGTCAAGACTTGGTTGCCTATATGCTGACCATTGATAAATAGTTCGTAGAGTCCGAGTCCGCAAATAAATACAGTAGCTCTCTTTATCGGTTTACTGATGGAAAACTCTTTGCGTAAATAGCGTGCGCTGAGGCGGCTGTGGGCTGTTTCTTTTTCCCATGGGAAGACTTTATCCAGTCCTATCCACCGGCCTTTCCATTTTACTTCTCCTAATAATCCGATGCTCCATGTTGCAGGCTGGCTCCATTCACTTTCTCCTACAGTAGTGTAACTCTTTACTTTCCAGTAGCATAAATCATTGCTCTTTAATGGTTTTCCTGCATACTGAATCCACTGAGAACTGGATGACTGAACTTTTCCAGAATCCCATATGTCGCCTTTGTCTTGTGCCAGGAGCTCGGGCGAAGAAGCTACCAGAATATGATAGGCTGTTTGCATCACATTTTGTTTGTCCGATTCCAGTTGCCATCCTAGGCGTGGACTGGCAGTATCAATTCCCATCGGATTGCTAAGCTGTTCTGTCTTTAATTGGGTGACTGATACATTTTCGGCAAGCATGATAGCCGGAATAAGACAGCAAGTGAGCAGCAGTGTCTTGATGAAATAAGTAGTTTTCATAATACGGTTTTATTGTGTTTTTGGATTGTTTGTATTTTCAAAGCTTTAAATATAATGAAAATCTGCATGTTTCTTTCATTTTTTGTGTATAAAAAAGAAGAAAAATGTTGTATAACGGAAGATTATCACTATCTTTGCACCCGCAAATCAATTTAGTATATTAAAAAATAGTCAAAATTATGTATTTAGACGCAGCTAAAAAACAAGAAATCTTTGAAAAGTACGGAAAGTCTAACACTGATACTGGCTCACCTGAAGCACAGATTGCATTGTTTTCATACCGTATTTCTCACCTGACTGAGCACATGAAGCTCAACAGAAAAGATTATAGCACTGAAAGAGCTCTGACAACACTGGTAGGTAAGCGTCGTTCTTTGCTGACTTACTTGAAGAACCGCGATATCGAAAGATACCGTGCTATTGTTAAGGAACTCGGTCTGCGTAAGTAATTCATTACTTGCTGCAACAAAACACAAATCGAGCCGCCTCTTCGAAAGAAGGACGGCTCGATTTGTGTTTTGTTGTTAAAGAAAAAATTAACCGAGCTTTTATTGATGAACCAATTTTTACCTTGCTAACCTTCTTGTAAATTTGTTGAATTATTTAAACTCATTGATTCCTATAGAATTACATTTTTATATCCCAAATTGTATACAAAAAAGAATAAATAGTTCACTTTATAAAAAATGTGGTAGCTTAAATTTGTTTGCAAAAACGAAAAGAACTTAAAATCTTATAGCTTATTGATTTTAATATATCTCAATTATTGAGGAGAAATATTTTCCATATTTATATTATATCAATTTGTTATAGTGGTTTTATCCAATTGATTTTGTTGAACTAAAATAATATATCATGAAAAAGGAAGTGAAAAGAAGCTGGCTATTTTTTTTATGGGTGTTATGTTTTATGATACCGATAGAGGCTCTAGCCCAGCGTATTACTGTGGAAGGAATCGTAACAGACTCAAACGGTGAACCTATTATTGGTGCTACTGTCATTGAAAAGGGCAATAAAACAAATGGTGTAGTTACGGATCTGGATGGAAAGTTTTCTATTACGGTTTCTGAGAAGAAAAAGGTACTTGTTATTACCTATATTGGAATGAAACCTCAAGAAGTTGTATCTCAGCCTGGTAAACTTTTGAAGGTTAAGATGGAGGATGAATCTCAGTTACTTGATGAGGTAGTGGTTGTTTCCGTTGGTTATGGTAATGCTCGTAAACGTGATTTGACGGGAGCTATATCTTCTGTAGGTGAAAATACATTGAAGAATATTCCTGTGACTTCTGCTTCAAGTGCACTTACAGGTCGTTTGGCTGGTGTTAGCGTAATTACCTCCGAAGGTTCTCCTGATGCTTCTGTCAGTATTCGTGTACGTGGTGGTGGTTCTATTACTCAAAGTAATGAGCCGCTCTTTATAGTAGATGGATTTGAAGTTAGTGGTATTGATGATATACCACCTACAGATATTGAAAGTATTGATGTATTAAAGGATGCTTCCTCTACGGCAATTTATGGTGCGAAAGGTGCTAATGGAGTTATTTTGGTAACAACTAAGAGTGGACGTACTGGACGTACAGAAGTTTCGTTTAACGCTTCGGTTGGCTTTAGCCGGATGTATAATCAGACGGAAGTGCTTTCTCCTTATGAATATGTGTATTTACAGCGTGAATTGGATTCTTCTGATAATGCAGGTTTCTTTGACAAATTTGGTCGTTGGGAGGATATTAATAATTATAAGGCTCGTGTTGGAACGAATTGGCAGGATATGTTATTCGGAAATACAGGTATTAAGCAGAATTACAATTTGAATATCAGTGGAGGTAGTAAAGATTTGATCTATAGTCTAAGCTATACGCATGATGATGAAAGCTATATAATGTCTGTTTCTAATTTTAAACGTGATAATTTGAATTTAAAGTTGACTAAAAAGTTTGGAGATAAATTACGCTTAGACTTTAATGCAAAAATGACCAATAGAGTGGTTGATGGCCCAAGTGTATCTAGCGGCTCAAAACTTCGTGATGCGATTAAATATCCTAATATCGGAACATTGACAGACCTCTCGGATGAGGATTTGGCTGGTGATGATGAAATACTGATAGAAAATATTAGTAACTTGAATGATCCGATGTTTAATATTACAAATGAGTATAAAAAACAGACTAAGTTTAACAATAACTATAATGTAGCTTTAATTTGGAATATTATCAAAGGTTTGGAGTGGCGTGCAGAAGGTACATATGGTTATTCTTATGATCGTACGGATAATATTTGGTTAGCAAATACAGGTGAAGCTAATAGTAAGGCAGGACAGCCTGTTGCTCGACGTCAGTATTGGAATGGAAATAACTGGGCATTACGTACTATATTGAATTATAAATTTGATATTCAGAAGAAACATAGATTTGGTATTATGGCAGGTTGGGAAGCTAAACATTCTCAACGTGATGAAATGGAAATAAATGCAGATTATTATCCTGCAGATTATACAGTAGATAATATTCTAGCAATGTGGAATAACGGTACTTCTGAACCGACTTATACTACTATTGAGGAACCTAGTCGTAGCATGTCTTATTTTGGACGTTTAAATTACATTTTTAATGACCGCTATTATTTGACTTTTACATTACGTTCGGATGGTACAAATGTTTTTGCTCCAGGTAATAAATGGGGAATTTTTCCTGCTGGTTCGTTAGCATGGCGAATTAGTGACGAGAAGTTTATGGATTCTGTTCGGAACTGGTTTAATAACTTAAAATTGCGTGCTAGTTATGGTAAGTCTGGTAATGCTCGTGTAGGATCTTATTGGCGTCAGACTTATAGCCCTGTAACTAATACAAAGAATCTTTATTATCAGAATGAAATAGGACAAAGCAGCTTGCAGCCATCAACTCGTTTGCGTAACGAAAATTTAACCTGGGAGTCAAAGTATTCTACCAATCTTGGATTGGATATGACTTTTTGGAATAGATTAAATGTTACTTTCGATTTTTATAATGATGTAACAAAGGATTTGATTATGGAGATACAGCTGCCTTCTGTTTCTGGTTATCGAACTCAATATCAGAATTTAGGACAGACTACAAACCGTGGTGTCGAACTTTCATTGAATGCCAATTTAATAAATAAGAAAGATTTCTTTTTAGATTTTAATTTTAATATAGCTTTCAATAAAAATAGAGTAGATGCGCTTTATGGCTCAGAGGATACTGAAATGATTATTAAAGGTGATAAAGTAGAAGTTGGTAGTGATAATTATCGTGTATTTGTTGGACAGGAAGTTGGTTTGATGTATGGCTATGTTTGTGACGGTATGTATACTTTTGATGATTTTAATTTTGACGAAACAACTCAGCGTTGGGTTTTAAAAGAAGGAGTGCCCGATGTGACAGAAGAACTGTTGACTAATAGTGGTCAGTATTTTGGTCCAGGTCATTTGAAATTAAAAGACTTAAATGGAGATGGGCATCTTGATGCAGATAACGATCGTCAGGTAATAGGTCATGCATTACCTAAACATACTGGAGGTTTTGGTATTTCAGCAGGATGGAAGGGATTTGACCTCACTGCTTTATTTAACTGGTCTTATGGAAATGATGTGTTCAATGCTAATAAAATAGATTACACCTCGTTTGTTGGTTCAAAACGTTATCAAAATATGAGTTCGGAAATGAGTCTGGCAAATCGTTTTGCTACAATTGATCCGGAAACTGGATATAATATCTATTATGGTGCACATGCAGATCCTGTTCGTTTACAAGAACTTAATGCAAATGCTACAATCTGGCATCCTTTGATGAATAACTCGATTATGACAGATTGGGCAATAGAAGATGGTTCTTTCTTACGTCTAGGAACATTAACACTTGGTTATACGCTTCCTCAAAATTTAACTCGAAAGTTTGGAGTACGTAATTTACGATTGTATGCTACAGGTAGTAATTTGTTGTGTATTACAGGATACAGTGGACAAGATCCGGAAGTGAATACAAGTTCTAATAAGATGGTTATGGGATTTGATTATTCAGCTTATCCCAAATCACGTTCTTATATAGTAGGAGTAAATGTAACATTTTAAATAAAATAGAATAATGAAAAAATATAAATCAATAATATTACTATTTGGATGTCTGTGTATGGCTTCATGTAGTGATTTCCTAGATACAGAATCTTTGTCGGAACAGACAGGAGAGGTTATTTATGAGAATGAGGGTATGACACGGTCAGCTATAATGGGTATTTATTCTCAACTGTGTGATAGTTATGTGTACGGACAAAAAATGTCTGTCAATTGGCAAGGTGTCTCTGATATAGAATTGGCTAGTGGCTATCAAAAAGATCCTTCTACTGCAGGGGCAGATAATGGTATTGCTAATTATTGGTGTAATTGGTATTTGGAAAATACAAAATGGGAAGGTATTTTTAAAATGGCAGAATTAGCAAGTACTACAGTTGATGGTTTACGTAAATCTACTAAGTTATCTGAATCTAAGACTTTACAGGGATATTTAGGTGAGGCCTTGGTGCTGCGTTCATTAGCTTATTTTGAATTGGTACGTCGCTATGGAGATGTTCCTTATAAAGAAGGTATGTCTAATTCTGATCTTTCGAATGTGTATATGGGAAAGACTGATCGTGACAGTATCTATTCTTGTATAATAAAAGAAATGAAAGAAGCGATAAACTATTTGCCTTGGATGGGAACTTCAGATTATAATAGTGAACGTGTAACTAAAGGTTTTGCAAAAGGTTTATTGGCACGTATTGCTTTGTTTGCAGGTGGTTGGTCTGTACGTGATGGAAATGCTTTTGATGATACGAATGTAGAACATTATCCTAACATTGAAGGTAATCCTGGGATGGAAGAAACAAACGGTTTTTATGTAGGACGTCCTAAAAACTGGCGTGATTATTATGAAATTGCTGAGCAGCAGTGTGCAGAGTTGATTGCAGATCCAGAGAATCCTCATGCATTGGACCCCGATTATGGAGATATATGGAAAACAGTTTGTGGGTTAGGTTATAATGCATATAACGAGAATTTATTTGAAGTTGCTAATGGTGTTGGATATAGTGGGGATATAGGAACACTGATGGGACGTGCCATGGATGGAAATATAGGTTATGGACAACGTGGATTCGGTGGTACTTATGTAAGTACGAATGCTTATTATTTCTATTCATTCGATAGAGCTGATAAGCGTCGTGACTATGCATGTTATTGGCCTACTTATAAAAAAGATTCGGATGTGGATGGTGGCAACCGTGAAATAATGAATAATGATATAATGAATGTGCGTTTAGGTAAATGGAGTTTTTGGTGGACTTCTGACACTTACCGCAGTATTGCAGCTACTGCAACTAGTCGAACTCCGACCGGTATAAATTGGATTATTATGCGCTATTCTGATGTGCTGTTAATGTTTGCGGAAGCTGGTTATGCATTGAATGGTAGTGCCGATATGATAAATTCAGTAGCCGGAATCAGTCCTCGTCAGGCTTTGGAAGCTGTACGTCAACGTGCATTTGGAGCTGATTCTCCACAAGTTTCATCATATGATTCAGATTTCTTTGAAGCCATAGTTAATGAACGTGCTTGGGAATTTGGAGGTGAAGGTATCCGTAAATTAGATTTAGTACGTTGGGGATTATTGGATAGTAAAATCGAAGATATGAAGAAGGCTATGCTATATATGATGGATGGTACAAAGACCGTGCAGATTTTTGATAAAACTTATAACCCAAGTGATTTTCCGCAAGTATTATATTATACTTATGAAGGAAGCAATTTAAATGGTGAGCTTATTGACTGGTCTTCTGTTAATTTCTATATGAATCGAAATGCCAATCCGAATCCTAAGATTTATCGAGAAATACGCTGGTTCCCCGGAAACTATTGGGAACGCAAAGATGAGAGTGCAGCAAAAACTTTAATTCAGAACTCAGCTAAAGTGTGTGCTTGTGCATCTGGATTACGTGCATCCTATGATTATACTGGATTGTTACAAGAACTACAATGGGGAGCACAGATTCAAGATTATATTTTAAAGAATATAAGTCAGATGGGAAATGGCAAATGTAATTATCGCCATCTTTATCCTATTTATTATGAAGATGTTTATAAATCGAATGGATGTTTGTCCAATTCGTATGGATATTGATACTTGTTTTATTAAAATTGAGAATTATGAAACTAAATAGGTTATTGATTTTATTGGGCCTGCTCAATCTTTTGATTGTTTCTTGTGAAGACCCTAATAACTGGGGATATGACCCGAATTATGATAATATGTATCGTCCTATTCATTTTGATATAGTGGAGGAAAGGCCTACATCTGTAATTGTTAGTTTTACAGGGGTTATAGATGCTACCAAATATGTATTTGAATTTAGTGAGGGAGACAGCCTTCTTTTTAATAATATTGTACGTACTGAAACGGCATTAGTTGATACACTGACCGCTTATAAAGAGGAAAGTACAGTAACAGCTACCGAATATCGTTTATTATTTGAAGATCTTCATGGTACTAGCCGTTATTCAATTAGAGTGAAAGGTGTGGATGATCTTACTGGTAAAGAGTCTGGATGGACAGCTCTTTGCTTTGATACACCTGCTGAGCAAATCTTTACTAAGGTTGTTCCAGGAATTACTAGTGCTACATTGCAGTGGGATATTGAAAAGGAAGCAACAAATATTAAGTATGGCCAATTAATACAAAATGATGAACCTGAACTTGATACGGATACTCTTTGGATTGAAGATCATCAATTGACAGATACCGAATTACAGAATGGGCAATTAGTTATCTCTGATTTGCAAATTGGAACTAATTATATTGCTCAAATATTAAATGATGGAATCTTACGAGGCACGTATACTTTCCGAACTTTAGGCTCATCTACTTCAACCTTGATTAATGTCACTCCTCAAGATGATATTAATATAGTTTTAGCTAACGTTGCTGGTACAGTTGAAGCACCTGTAGATGTGACTCTTGCTTTTGAGGGAGGGTTGGTTTACAAGGCTGATGAAATAATTATTCCTGAAGGAATCAAGAATATTTATTTATCAGGTAATATTGTGAATGGAATAAATCCTGTTTTGGAAATGAGTAAGTTTACTTTCTCTGCTCCAATGGGTAACTTCTATGTTCAGTATATGGATGTATTAAGTAATGGAGGATCACAATTCCTTGTCGAAATAGGTAATGGTAATTGCTTTACGAATATCAGTTTTACTGGATGTACAGTTCGTGAAGTTCCTCGTAGCATTATTCGAATGAATTCTAATGACGCAATGGCTGAAAGTATAAATATTGATAATTGTATATTAAAGAATATTGGCTTAAGTGGATATGGTTTATTGAATATAGGGAAAGCTGGAACGTTAAGTTCCATTTCTATAACAGACTGTACATTATGGGAAATCGGCAATCAGATTATTGACCTGCGTGTAGCTTTATCTGAATTTGAGTTCTCTAACTGTACCTTTTATAATAATGAAACAGGTATTCCTAAGATGTTCCGTTTAGAAAAGCAACCTAAGATGATTACTATCACTAATTGTATTTTCTCTGGTCCTAATGGAGGAAGTAAAGTTAATTCAGGTAATAGTGATTATTCCGGTTGGCTAAGTTATGCTGGTTGTTATGTGACATCTGATATGGTAATTGATAGTAGAGAATTTAATGATGCCATTAGTTTGGAATACACAAGCGATGATCTGTTTATCGATCCTACCAATGGTGATTTCCGTTTTAAACCAGAACTGAAATTTGACGGTGAAGGTGTTGCTGGAGATCCGCGCTGGTGGGCTAATTAAACCTTCTAGTTACCTAATTTGAGTTTCTTCTTAAATTAGGTAACTAAAAACTCCCTTATATTTGATTGTATATTATCATTAATGATCAAATATAAGGGAGTTTCTTTTTTTATTATCTATTTTATTCCGGATACTGAAGTTGTGCTTCGGTAATATTCTCTAATACTTCGTGAAGATATTTTGCAGCTTCCCAGCGGGCCATCGGAAGATTCATCATCAGATAGTTGCCACAATCTTTAGCGCTGGCTCCGGGTACATCACCTTCATAACCGGCAATGAAGCGGAAGGTTTCCTGCATCAATGGAAGGATATCTTTCGATTCAAGATCACCTTTTACAACCAGATAGTTGCCAGTAAGGCAACCCATCGGGCCCCAGTAGATAATTTTGTCGGCCCATACAGGATGATTGCGCAGGAAAGTTGCAGCCAGATGTTCCATGGTGTGGATGGCCGATGGACTGAGGCAAGGCTCACGGTTCGGCTCCTTCATACGGATATCGAATGTTGTTACGATTTCGTTTCCTACCGTATCTTTGCGTGATACATAAATACCGCGTAACAGACGGATATGATCGACAGTAAAACTTGGGATTTTCTTCATAATCTTCTTGTCTTTTATTATAATTTGTTTGGCAAAGCCTTTAAGAATGTTTCAGTAACATGGAATGAACGGTCGGCCATTTCGCCCCAGAAGTTCTGGTACTGTTCGAAATGTTTGTCTGCTCCCGGAGTGTCACTGATAATGCGGAAGCTGATGAAAGGTACTTTGTACAGGTAGCAAACTTGGGCAATCGCAGCAGATTCCATGTCTACTGCAAGACCTTCGGGGAAGTTTCCCTTGATTGTTTCCAGTTCACTGCGATCTGTAATGAACTTATCACCGCTACAGATTAGTCCACCGTGGATGGCTGTTTCTGTATCAAGCGACAGAGCACAGTCGTAAAGTGTTTCATTACCGTCGAAAAAAGTCGGAAGTCCTTGAATTTGTCCGTAAGCATTTCCTTCGCCACACCATACATCGTGATACACAATCTGTCGGCTTGCTACTACATCCATGACTTTAAGGCAAGAATCAATGCCTCCGGCTACTCCTGTGCTGATAATGCAGTCAGGTTCAAAATTGCGGATAAGCTCTACTGCTCCGGCGGCAGCATTTACTTTACCGATACCGCATTGCATCAGTATGATTGTATTGTTCTTGATTGTTCCTTCAATGTAGTTAAAGGGACCTTTGGTACATTCTGTCTTGTCTCTCAGTTGGTTTGCCAGTTGCTTCTGCTCTGAAGACATGGCGGTTATGATTCCTATTTTCATATTATTTTTATGATTTTCGATGGCAAAGTTACTATTTTTCATGGACTATTGTGTTATCTTTGCTGCCTGAAAACATTAATTAATAAACTATTTCTGTATGAATCAATTAAAGAAACTTGTCCCTGATATTGTGGCGATTGTACTCTTTGCAATTATATCAGTCGCCTATTTCTTTCCGGCTATTACCGAGGGACGTATCCTGGCACAACATGATGCTGTAGCAGGTATCGGAGCGGGAAGAGAACATCAGGAATACTATGAAAAGCATGGTAAGGCTACCCGATGGACAAACTCATTGTTTAGCGGTATGCCGACTTATCAGCTGGCTCCGGGATATGAGTCGAGTCGTACATTGAACTTTGTTCAGGAAATCTACCGGCTGTTTCTTCCTACCTATGCCGGATATATTTTTATCATGCTGCTGGGTTTTTACATCCTGCTTCGTGCATTCAATTTTAAAGTCTGGCTATCTGCTCTGGGAGCTATTATCTGGGCTTTTTCTTCTTATTTCTTTATTATTATTGCTGCCGGACATATCTGGAAGTTTGTAACGCTTGCTTATATACCGCCTACTATCGCAGGTATGGTTTTGATATATAGAGGAAAATATTTGTGGGGTGGTTTGCTGACTGCATTGTTTGTTGCTTTACAAATCGTGTCAAACCATGTGCAGATGACTTACTATTTCCTTTTTGTCATGCTGTTCATTGCAATAGCCTATGGTGTTTCGGCATGGAAGGAGAAACGTTTTCCGCAATTCTTGAAATCGACTGGAGTATTGGTTGTTGCCGGAATATTGGGAATATGTGTGAATCTGTCGAATATATATCATACATATCAGTACAGTAAGGAAAGTATGCGCGGAAAGAGTGAACTGGTAAAAGAACACTCTGCCAATCAGACCGGAAGTGGACTGGAGCGTGATTATATTACTCAGTGGAGCTATGGTATAGGAGAAACTTTTTCATTGCTTGTTCCTAATGTAAAGGGTGGGGCATCTGTTCCTCTTTCACAGAATGAAACGGCTATGAAGAAAGCAGATCCGACATACATGGGACTGTACAGTCAGATAGGGCAGTACTGGGGTGAACAGCCTGGAACTTCGGGACCGGTATATGTGGGAGCTTTCGTAATGTTCCTGTTTATTATGGGCTGCTTTATAGTAAAAGGTCCGATGAAATGGGCTTTGCTGGGCGGTACACTGTTCTCTATTTTACTGTCGTGGGGAAAGAATTTCATGGGACTGACCGATTTCTTTATCGATTATATCCCGATGTACAATAAGTTCCGTGCTGTATCATCTATTCTTGTAATAGCAGAATTTACCATTCCGTTGTTGGCTATCATGGCATTGAAGGAAGTGATTGAACATCCTTCTGTATTAAAAGAAAAAGCAAAAGCTTTTTATATCAGTCTGGGATTGACAGGCGGACTGGCCTTGTTGTTTGCTGTTGCTCCGCGTGTATTCTTCCCGTCGTATGTTTCGAGCATGGAAATGAGCGCTTTGCAAAACGCTATTCCGGCAGAACAGCTTGCTCCGATCCTGATGAACCTGGAAGATATGCGTGTAGCTATCTTTACGTCGGATGCTTGGAGAAGTTTTGTTATCATATTGATTGGTGTGGCATTACTTTGGGCTTATTGTGCCGGAAAACTGAAAGCCGGGTTGCTTGTCGCTACGCTGACTATATTGTGTCTGGTAGATATGTGGAGCGTGAATAAGCGTTATTTGTACGACGAACAGTTTGTGGCTAAAGGAACAGAGATGCAGCCTTTCCTGCAACCTTCGGAAACGGATAAGAAGATTCTGGAAGACAAGACACTCGATTATCGTGTACTGAATCTGGCTAGCAATACATTTAATGAAAACCAGACTTCGTACTGGCATAAGAGTATCGGAGGTTATCACGCAGCCAAGTTGCGCCGTTATCAGGAAATGATAGAAGAGCATATCCAGGGTGAAATGACTGCCTTGTTTAAAGAACTTCCGGCAGCAGGTGGAGATATGACAAAGGTAGATCCCGTTCATTTCCCTGTACTGAACATGTTGAATACCCGTTACTTTATTTTCCCGCTTCAGGGTGGTTCTACAGCTCCTATATTCAATCCGTATGCCTTGGGCAACGCTTGGTTTGTAGATAAGGTTCAGTATGTGAACAATGCCAACGAAGAAGTAGAGGCTATTCATCAGATTGATCCTGCCAAAGTGGCTGTAGTAGACAAACGCTTTGCCGAAGCTGTAAAAGATTCGGGAGCAGGAAAAGACAGCTTGAGTACAGTTGTTCTGAAAAGTTATGAACCGAATGAACTGGTTTATGAAGTTAATTCTCAGAAGGGTGGAGTAGTAGTATTTTCTGAAATCTATTATCCGGGTTGGGGATCTTACATAGACGATAAGGAAACAGTTCACGGACGTGCCGACTATATTCTTCGTGCAATGAATGTTCCGGCCGGTAAACATACAGTACGTTTTGTTTTCGATCCGAAATCATTGCATGTTACCGAAACTGTTGCGTTTGTTGCTTTGGGAATATTGGCTGTTGTAGCAGTTATTGCTGTCGTCTTGCAGCTTCGTAAACGAAGAAAAGAATAAGTATGACACCGCTTGTCTGATATAAATGTTTGTCAGACTAACATAAGATATGCCCTTTACTTTTTATACTATTGAGTTTGTATAAAGAAGTAAAGGGCATATTATTTTCTCTCGAAGAGCTCTCTGAAAACTCTTCCTTTTCTTCTGAAAAATATTTGTACGAAAAATAAAAAAATATCAGCATGTTTGGAGGAAAACATGCTGATATTTTCTTGTTATTATGCTGATGAATTTTTTCTTGTAGTAATCCTTTTATTTTGAGAGAATTACAGAATATATAACTGTTTCATCAACGTGGTAGCCCAATGGTATTCTTTTGCCAGCCATAGTTCATCGGTTTCACTATGAGGAGTCTGTTTGATATCATTCAACATTTGGATGTATTGATTGACTTCGGCAACGGCATCTTTTTGTTTATTGTCGCGCAACAATAAGAGAATCTTCTGTTTTGAGATATTCACATTAGAAAACTCACCCAGTGATTCGGCTTTCTTCAGCATTTTCCAACTGTTCAGGTTGCTTTCTGCACTGTTATCTTGTTTCATGATACACTTTGCCATGACTACATAGTCATCGGATGAAGCCATCTTGTTATTTATATTTTTCTGGGCTAACTTCATGGCCTGTATATAATCCCGATTGTATTCCATCATGGCTGCAGAGAAGCTGATCAATCCGCTTGTACGTTTCAGGTAGATAGGATCTTTTCCCGTTTCCTTTAGTGGGTATTTTTTCTGCAATCTGGTAAGTCTTTCTTCCAGACTGCTATATATACCGTATTTTTCCAATACGCTTTTATCCTTTATTTCCAGATAATATTGCAGGATTTTATTCTGTGCTGAAATCAGCGCGGAAGGATCTTTTTTCATGAATTGCATAAACTGGACAGCAACGTCATCGGCCTCCTTTTCCTGTTGTTTGGAATAATCCAGTCCCATGCGGTTGTATATATCATAATTGACCAGTGTCTGTACAATGGCATTGGTTGTAAAGATAGCTCCTGGTACATAGTTTTCATATTTGTTGTAAAGCGCAGCTTCGATGGCCAGGCCTGCAACATCGGCTACACCACCCCAGAAGGCAGCCCGATTGGCGCGGTTGATATTTTTGTTGACGGTTATTACAGCATGGTCGAGAACATAATGTGCTGTTTCTCTGGCAAGCATGCCAAATAATTCATCTTCCGTATCGAGCAGTGTAAGCAATCCGCTTGAAACCAGCATACAATTATTGCTTAGCATCAAGATATCTGGATTGGGAGATTTCAGTATACGTATATAAGGCATTCCATATCGTTCGGCTATGAATTCTTTGGGAATCATACTCAACATGATACAGTGTACGTAGTCTTCCATGGCAGCGTCCTCATAAATCATTCCTGCTTTTTCCAACTCGTCGAGATAGGTGTTGGCTTCATTTTCCATTTCTTTTCTCATGGTTTCCTGAAGTCCTTTGGTTTCGTAATACTGTACCAGTCTGGAGTTGATCTGTGCGGCCAACCAGAACGTGTTCGGATCGGTAGGAGTAAACTCCAGCTTATACATATCGTTGAGGCCGACACCTTGTTGTTGTCCGTTGACAATCAATACTGCTTGCCGGTAATTGGGGTCGCTTGGTTGGTATTGTGTCAGTTTTACAAAGCGCTGGAGAGTAAAAGGAGTGCCGGCTTTTATCTCTCTGATATCTTCTTTTACTACTCCTTTGATGTTGATAGTCGGACTAAGACTAGTGATATTTTTCTGCGCGGATAATTCTGTACATATAGTACATAAAAAGAACAAAATTAGGACAAGTTGTTTCATTATTGCGATAAGTTTATAGTTTCTGTATCGCAATGTAGTGTTTTTTACTGGACCATCAAAAGAAACATCGTTATTATTTGTGAAGTATCAGTCGCAATGCAAACCATAGATGTCTCATGACAGTTGATACATATCCGTAGTGTTTGCACATAATGCGAAAGCGTTCTTTCAGCGATGCCTTGTGGTTGCGTGTAGTCATCCCTTCGTTCAGGTAGTCTATTAAAGTAAGGTGAGTATTATGAAGTATCTTACTTTGTTTCATGATACGGATGCACCAGTCGAAGTCGGCAGAGAAACGATAGTGCAAATCGTATTTGACTGCGCGGTCACGACGGGCAAAGAAAGCTTGATGACAGACCAGCATACCTTCACGGAAACTTTTCCATGTAAGTTGTTCAGGAGCAGAAAGTCTCCGCATCCGTAAGAAATGTCCTTCTTCATCCACGATGGCTGTTTCTCCGTATATTACGTCCGGCAGTTCGTTAAGTCCTGCCAGTGAATGCACCATCAACTGTAAGGTATCATCTTCATGCAGTTCGTCGCCGGCATTCAGAAAACATACATAATCTCCCGTGGCTAAGGCTATGCCTTTGTTCATGGCATCATATAATCCTTTATCGCGTTCGCTTACAACTGTATGGATATGTTCCTTGTATCGGCCGACTATTTCCATTGTCTTGTCGGTCGATTTGCCGTCTACGATGATATATTCTACATTTTTATAAGTCTGGGTTATGACACTTTGAATAGTATCCTCCAGAACGTTTTCGGCATTATAGGTTACAGTAATAATGGAAAACTTCGGATGCAGATGTGTGATATTATGCATTTTCCCCTGTAATATGGTTGTAAATCTTGATATATTTCATGGCGACAGTCTGCTCTGAATATGTATCTACAGCTTTTCGCCGTGCCTCTTCGCTGAGGCTTGCATAATCTCCTTCATTCAGCGACCAGCATATACCATTGGCGAGGTCTTCTGATGATTTGTATTGGGCTACATAGCCGTTGTGCAGGTGGTCAATCATTTGCGGAATGCCGCCAATGTTAAATCCTACACATGGAATGCCGCACGACATTGCTTCTACAATCGTGTTAGGCAGATTTTCCTGTAGCGAAGGTGTTACGAACAAATCGACAGCATTGTAAATGTTTACCAGTTCTTTTTCGTTTCCTACATAACTCAGGCAATAGATGGGGAAGGGAAAAAGATCGGCATATTGTTGTGACTCTTTTCCGACGACTACTACTCCCAGTGAACTGCAGAAATCAGGATGCTGTTGCTGGATCAGCTTGCATGCTTCTACCAGATAATCTATACCTTTCTTCGGGTCGGTTATTTTCATCGAGCTGAACAAAAGTAGTTTCTTGTCAGTCGGTAAATTCAGGTTCTTACGTACCTGTGTTTTGTTTAACGGACGGAAAAGGTTGGTATTAATGGGGTTAGGTATATTGGTAACCGAATGTCCCAAAGCCAGTACACTATGTCTGGCAAGTTCTTCGAGCCATTGGCTGCAAGCAACGAACGTTATATTGGCTTTTTTGTATAGTTTCTGTTTTTTCAGGAAAACCTGATATGAGAGGTCGTGCTTGGAGCCTTTATAGAGCAACGGACAAGTATGACACTGAGTCTGATACTTTGTACAGTCTTGTGCGTGGTGACAGATGCCCGTGATAGACCACATATCGTGCATGGTCCATACGACCGGTTTTCCGGAATCAATGATTTTCTGTATATCTTTCAGCGAAAGCATTCCTTGGTTGATCCAATGTAAATGTATGACATCGGCTTGCTGAAATTCCGGCAATGAAGTGATATCCGTTCCCATGCTGGCAATATCAACAGCAAAAAGGTTGTGCTTTTTGAAATGGTTTGCTTTCCAGATAATTACACGTTCCCAAACAAACTGCCAGATATGTCTCCATGATTTTTTCAGTGGTACGACTGTAACCTGATCTGTCTGTTTGTCGCGCACCAGCATTTTGGCTTTTATACCTTTGCCTTTGAGTGCCTCCATTAAACGATTTGCCGCTATCGCTGCCCCTCCGATTCGCTCGGAAGTATTGATGATTAATACTCTCATTGCTTCCTGAATTTTGTGCAAAGGTAATTCATTTTATTTTTTTTCTTCCGAATCAGGCGCCAAAATCTCCCTTTAACGTGCGTTTGATACGTCGAATTGCTTTTGCCCAGAAACAATTTGTCTGGTGATAGTATCTTTCGAATACCTTTCGTGCTGTCTGATTTTCTTCTGTCGGGGAAATAAGTGTTACAGGAAGAGGTTGTTGCCATAGAGTGGAGTCGTACAGACCACCTCCACCACAGTTTGTTCCACTTCCGTCGAATCCGGTATTTTGTATCAGTGATTTCCCTACATTCAACGATAAGATATCAGCTAGAAAAAGGCTGGCGTTCCAGCGGATAGCCCAAGAGTTATTTTTCCCTTCTATTTGCCGGCGTAGCATTCGAGTGAAAGGGTAATTGCCGTTAAAGTCGAAGTATCGTGTCAGGTTACGTGCTTCCAGTTGTGCAAGCAGTTCTTTGCCGTCAGGGTTGAAATGCTTCCATGCCCGGCTCCATGTTGCCCATCCCCAGCTGCCTGTCCACTTGATAAGGAAAGTATCAGGCAGTGATATGTCTTTTGTAAAGTCACATGCCTGAATATGTCCCACCCGCTGTTCGTCCTTATAAACCTCTAGTGCATCATTCATAAATTTCAGAAAATAGGGAGCTACTATCAAGTCATCTTCCAGTACAATAACCCTTCCGAAGTGATTGACTTGTGTTGTTACCCCATCGATGATGTTGCGTGCGAGTCCCCAGTTCGTTTCACGTTCGATAATGGTTATTGTTTTAAATCCGCTGATACTATGAATATATCGGCGTACCTCTTGTACAGCAGCATCACTTTCAGGGTTTTTGCTTTGGTCGGCATAGATAAATAAAGGGCTGTCTGCTGCTTCTTTGTTGTGTAGCAGAGAAGAAACAACCTGTCGGGTATGTTCCGGACGGTTGTAGACGAATAACAGAATAGGTGCGTATGTCATGGGTTAAAGATAACTGGCGTGAATTTGTTTGGTTTGCTTACGAACTTGAATTACAGCTTTACTCTGTTTGAGTAAACTGAAAACGGTAGAAGCATATCCTTTGGCATATTTGATATGTCCTTTTAAAAGGGCTATTGTAAGTTTCTTGATTCCTGCCAAAATACCGTAAGCAAATGCTTGTGTGAAGCGATAATTGATATTGGCATATTCTGAAAGCAGATAGACACGTTCCGCACGCAAGAGTCCTTCGAAAGAAACTTTGCGGAATTCTCTGTCGTGACAACCATATATGGTCGGAATATAGCCTATCTTATATTGATGGAAGTGCAGGCGGTTTACATAATCTTTATCTTCTCCGTAGTGGTAGAAGAGAGGAGAAAATCCTCCAGTCCGCTGTAAAGTGCTGACTGGAATAAACCAAAAAGCAGCATTGATGAACGGGCATGATATGGGCTCATGTCTGTGGGGAATGTTATTGATGCTTGCGAGCTGAGCGTATGAAGCAAACCCTTTGTCGAGTTCTTCTCCGCTTCCGTTTAAATGTACGGGAGAAAGAATGCCAAACTCAGGATGCTTTACAGACTGTTCTGCCAGTGTCGCAAGCGTATCACTTCCTATCCATGCGTCTTGGTTCAGCAGAAAAACTGCATCATATCCTTCCTTTAATGCAAGCTGCATACCGATATTATTAGCCTTGCCGAATCCTAAATTGGCATGGTTTTCTATCAGTCTTACATAAGTATATTGGGTTTTAATAATCTCTACCGTCCGGTCATTCGAACAGTTGTCTATCACGATAATATCGGTAGGATGTGATGATGCTTTCAAGCTGCCTAAACATCGCTCTATCCATTTTTCGAAATTATATGAAACAATGATTGTCAGGATTTTCATCATGCTGGTCGTTTATCGTGATAAATTATTTGAATTTCATCCATAATGTGGTAAGACGGTCTTTTACTTTTTTCTTCAGACTGATATGAGGAATGCCTGTATATTTTCCTGCTTTTTCCCAGAAATCGGCTTCATCTGTTATTTCACTCTTTTCTCCTATCAATCTGTACAGGTAGTATAATCCCCGCTTTTTCTCATATGGCAAATGCCATACCGGATAGTTTTCGTCGCCGGGTTGCACGTTGTTGAAATGAGGAGTAGTCCACATACGTTTCACATATCGGTTTGCCGTTTTGTTCCGTATGTTCAAATGTTCGGCAAGTAAACTCAATATATGGGCTTCTTCATTCAGCTTGAACGGATGTTGTTTTCCGTATTCCAGATTGAATGCCCACAGTTGAGGATAAGCGATATTTATTTTGCTGATTATATCTTTGCGTAAGGCAACGAACTCCCCTCCATAATACGTGATAGAGCTTGTTGCCTCCTTGCCGTAGCACGACTGGTATACCTCTTCCATCTGGGGAAGTGTAATACCGTTGATGGAGTATGTTCTGTCGGTAATGAATTCATAAAGTGCACTTCCATCTTTACGGACAGCGTCGAAGAGCGTATTCAAAGGTGTACGGCACAAGCAATCGGCATCACTGATGAGTAATGTATCATTTTCTAGCATCCGGCCGTCCATGTACTTCAGAATATCGTACAAGTAAAACTGGTTCTGCCATGCCGGATACCAGTCTTTAGGTGGTTTGCATGTATAGGGTAATGTTACGACCTCTACATTCAGTTTATGGAAAAGCCGGATGAGATAGTCGGGCAACTCTTTCTGATTTAAATTGGTGAAGAAGATAAATTGGGCATCTGGATTATAATGCTTGAACGTTACGAAGAAAGGTACTTGTATCTGCATGTAAATGGAGTGTACAAGTGAGGAACTTCCTTTCTGTCCCAGTTGGGGGTAGAAACTGGCTTCTTCTTTCGATTCTTTGTAGAACCAGGTTGTTATATAGTTAACTGGTGTATGCATGGCTTTCAAGGTAAATATTGGTCAATCCATGTATTAATATCGTATTGCTGTCGTATCTGTTCGGGTATTTTGTCAACAGGACTTTTTACGAACTCTTTGAGAAATTCGGTTGAGTCTATCCCAAAAATAAATATATTTTTTGGATTATAGAAGTTGTATCGCCGGATATCTGCATTGTTTGTTATCAGCTTCTTATTATAAAACAAAGCTTCTAACGGCCGTCGGGTCAGACCAGTTTGATTGGATTGGTTAATATCTATCACGCAGCGTGACAGCGACAGTTGTTTCAGATATTCTGCATATGAAATTCCTTCTTTAGCTGTTTCGGGTATAATAAAGTTGCATGTTAATGCGTTTGTTTCCAGCAGCTCTTTTAATGCCTGTAATTCATGGATGCGGTTTTTAGCTAAGCCACAGAAAAAACAGTCGGAAGCAGGTTCTTCTGGTATATCTTCTGCCGGATATCTGAAATACTGGTTGGCGAATTTTATATTGTACCGTTCTGCATCTTTCGGATCGAATGTACTGAGTTCATATCCCAGTTGCTGTATTTTCTTTAAATCTTCTGATGGATTTTTGAACGTAGTATGAATCGGATTGCAATAATAAATATGGCATGTTACTCCGGATGGTATTAAAGAACGGATTGCCTTCAATACATTTACATTACATCCCTCATATATCAGAATGGCATCACCTGCTTTGGTCTGAAGCATCTGGTCCAGATATTCTTTCTGAAACCAGGTATATAGTATTTTCTTAGGCAAGTGTATACGTCCGACAAGTAATGCTCTTGTCAGTTGCTTGAAGCGAGTTTTCGGGAAACTTAAAAAGTCGGGAAGATATACGATTCTCTCTTGCCTGTCGGGAGTGAGTCCGTCGAAGATAAATCGCGGAGCACTGACGATATACAGTTTACCTTTCATGATACTTTTTTCTTTAGCAAGTAATTGATACATTCATGCATGATTTCTGCATTGCTTAGTTTCATAATTCCCATGTAACAGATTGCAGCTACTAATATCTTAATGATAAAAGTCACAATGATATGTCCTCCAATCAATGAAGCTGCTATTCCTCCAATACAGCAGGCAATAATAGCTGGTAACATGAAAGGAAGCAAGTCGGACATGAGCATACGAAACTTAAGACCGATGAATCGATGGGCATAGGTGCGCCAGACAAACAGCCATATGATATTGATACATACATAAACTATCACCATTGTTTGTATACTGCCTTTCATCATGATGATGCAGAGTACTGTTATCAGCTGTAGAACTACTTGTGATATGATATTCCACATATAGATGTTTGATTTCCCTTGACTGATAATAAGATTTGAAAACAGTGTGCTGATAGGGATGAAAGCTCCTCCTATGCATAATAGTTGCATCAGAGAAATACTGCCTGTCCATTTTTCTCCTACCGTGATAAGAATAAGTTCACGTGTAACCGTTGATAAGCCAAACATGGCAGGGAAAGCTATGAAAGCTACGAATCGGAGTATTTTCCGGAAAACCCGTAATTCTCGTTCCTGGTCGTCGCGTACCTTTACTAATATAGGTTGTGCCACACTGTTTAGCATGCCTGTGATAAACTGATGCCCTGTTGCATTCCATTTATTGGCCTGATTATAGTTTCCGACTGATTGCGAAGTAAAGAATTTACCTAGTACAACCGATAGGATGTTGTTGTTTATCTGATTGGCAATGTTAGTTATCAAAATTTTGCTGCTGAATGAAAAAAGAGGTTTCAGCGGACTGAAATCGATATGCAATGTTGGACGCCATGATGAAAAATGCCAGGAGCAGAGAGTTACAACTATCAGGTAAGTAAGGCTTTGAGTGGCGATACCCCAATAAGAAAACCCATAAAAGGCTAATGTGACTCCCAGACATCCTGATATGATGTGTGCGAGTATTCCTGATATGGCTTGCTGTCGTACTTTCAGATTGCGGAAGAGATATGCTCCTTGTACGGTTCCTAAGCTGGCTATCGGTATGGCGAGAAAGCAATAACGGGATAATGGCAATAATTCCGGCTCTCCGTAAAAACGAGCTATTAACGGGGCACAGAAGAATAAAATCAGGTATGCTGCTATTCCGATAAACGTGCTGCACCAGAATACAGCGTTATAGTCCTCATGCCTGATTTCCTTCAGATTAACCAATGCGGCACGAAATCCGCTTTCTTGTAGCGAGTTACCAATCAGGGTAAATATTGTAAGCATACCTACCATACCGTATTCGGATGGAGAAAGCAATCGCCCTAAAATAATGCCAAAAGCAAGAACAAGAATTTGCTGAACTCCGTTGTTGATCGCACCCCACAGAAGTCCTTTGGCGGTTTTTTCTTTAAGTGATTGTTCGGGCATGTGTTACAAGCGTTTTAGTGTGGATAGGTGTAGTGGTAATGAAAGCGAAGAATCTCAAGTTTTGAGGATTTGAGATTCTCCGCTTACTAATATTGCAGAAGGAAGAATTATTTCACTTCACTTCCTGGTTTTACTTCTTTCAATACTGAAGTTACGGCAAGCGAGCCATCGAAGTTTTCGGCAGAAAGAATCATACCTTCACTGACCAGTCCGTTCTTAAACTGACGTGGAGCAAGGTTAGCAATAAATAAGACTTGCTTACCTATCAGTTCTTCCGGTTTGTAGTGCTGGGCAATGCCGCTCACGATTGTACGGTTCTCCAGACCGTCGGCAATCTTGAACTTCAGCAGTTTCTTCATTTTAGGAACTACTTCACATTCCAATACAGTTCCTACTCGGATATCAAGTTTTTCAAATTCTTCGAATGCAATGGTTGGCTTGATTGGATTAGCTTTATAATTAGCTTCTTCGTTTGCCTTTTTAGTTGCAAGCAATTTGTCTACTTGTGCTTGAATTGTTTCGTCTTCTATTTTTTCGAATAGCAATTCAGGCTTGTTGAGCTGATGACCTTCTGATAACAAGTCGGTACGTCCCAGTTGTTCCCATTCAAAACTTTCCATATTCAGCATATGACGTAACTTTTCACTGCTGAAAGGCAGGAACGGTTCGAAAGCAATTGCCAGGTTAGCAACCAACTGCAATGAAATGTTCAAAATAGTAGCAACACGGTTCATATCTGTCTTGGCAAGCTTCCAAGGTTCTGTATCGGCAAGATACTTGTTTCCGATACGTGCCAGATTCATTGCTTCTTTCTGTGCATCACGGAACTTAAAGACATTCAGCAGTTTTTCTACTTCTGCTTTTACGTCAGCAAATTCTTTCAGTGTATCACGGTCGTAATCATTCAATTCACCACAAGCAGGAACTTTACCATCGAAGTACTTGTTAGTAAGTACCATCGCACGGTTTACGAAGTTTCCGTATACAGCTACCAGTTCATTATTGTTGCGAGCCTGGAAATCTTTCCATGTAAAGTCGTTATCTTTTGTTTCTGGAGCATTGGCTGTCAGAACATAACGCAATACATCCTGCTTTCCTGGGAAATCTTGCAGATATTCGTGCAACCATACTGCCCAGTTGCGTGATGTTGAAATCTTGTCACCTTCCAGATTCAGGAATTCATTGGCTGGAACGTTGTCAGGCAAGATATAGCTACCCTCTGCTTTCAGCATAGCCGGGAATACGATGCAGTGGAATACGATATTATCTTTTCCGATGAAGTGGATAAGACGTGTTTCCGGATCCTTCCACCATTTTTCCCATGAGTCAGGCAATAATTCTTTGGTATTTGAAATATATCCGATGGGAGCATCGAACCATACATAAAGCACTTTACCGTCGGCTCCTTCTACCGGTACAGGAATACCCCAGTCCAAGTCACGGCTTACGGCACGTGGTTGAAGGCCCATATCCAGCCAGCTCTTACATTGTCCATATACATTCGGACGCCATTCTTTATGATCTTCCAGGATCCACTGGCGCAACCAACTTTCGTGTTTGTCGAGTGGCAGATACCAGTGTTTAGTTTCTTTCATTACAGGCTGACTTCCGCTGATTGCACTTTTCGGGTTAATCAGTTCAGTAGGAGAGAGTGTACTTCCACATTTTTCACATTGGTCGCCATAAGCTCCTTCTGCGTGACAGCGCGGGCATTCTCCAGTGATATAACGGTCTGCAAGGAATGTATGAGCTTCTTCGTCGTAATACTGCATGGAAGTCTTTTCGATAAATTCATTTTTATCGTACAGCTTACGGAAGAAGTCAGATGCGGTATCATGATGAATTTTAGAAGAGGTACGTCCATACACGTCAAACGAAATTCCGAACTCTTTGAATGAGTCGCGAATCAGTGTGTGGTAGCGGTCTACGATATCTTGCGGAGTGACTCCTTCTTTTTTTGCACGGATAGTGATAGGTACTCCGTGTTCATCCGATCCTCCGATAAATAAAACATCTTCTTTTTTCAGGCGCAGGTAGCGCACATAGATGTCCGCTGGTACATAAACTCCAGCCAGATGTCCGATATGAACCGGACCGTTAGCATATGGTAGAGCTGATGTAACGGTTGTTCGTTTGAATTTTTTTTCCATATACGTATATAGTTTATTTTAAGTTGCAAACTTATGATGCGCAAAGATAAGGATTATTTGGGAATTATCATTGATGGAAAATGGCTAAGAGAATTTTCTCTTTTCTTTTTATCTGGGTTATCGTATTTATCGTTATAAGAAAGATCGAAATTTCTTTAAAAAGATTTGGAATGGCTTGGAACATACGGCGTTGATTGTTGTTTGACTTTTCTAGAAATCTGTATCCGACTGCTAAAGTTATTACAATGTTTTTATGCATTTCTACAAATTCTGTCTAATAATCACTTGCTATACAATAATCTATGTAATTTTAACTGCTGAAACGACAGTGAAAATCTTTTATTATTAGTAATACTTTAAGCTTTATGTTCTGATTTTCAATGATATCTTATTTCAAAACCTTAAATTTAAAATCTAATAAAATGAAACATCTGATTTTATTTGGTATAATGTGGTTATGCGGGTTGATGACAGTTGTAGCTCAAAACGTACCACAAGTAATTCCTGCATTGCAGCAGTGGAAACCGACCAAAGGCAAAATGGTATTGCCGGAATCGGGCAAGGTGATTATATCTTCAGATGAGGAAGGGGCATTAAAGCAAAGTGCTGAGATTCTGGTGCAAGATCTGAAAGAGATGTTTGGCTGGAATTATCGTGTGGTAATTGGTAAACAAGAAAAAGGGGCTGTGTTTTTGACTTTAAGTAAACCAGATAAGACATTAGGTGATGAAGGATATCGGATGGATGTACGTAATGGAGTAACTATTGAAGCTCCTACTGCTAAAGGTGTATTTTGGGGGACGAGAACCTTGTTGCAGATGATTCATAATCAGCCGGATGGGCTGATGAGAGGGCAGGCTACAGATTTTCCATTGTATCCGAACCGAGGATTCATGATTGATGTGGCACGTAAGTTCTTTACAATGGATTACCTGCGTGATTATGTAAAAATCCTTTCATTCTATAAACTGAATGAGTTACAAGTTCATTTGAATGACAATGGCTTTGTTGAGTTTTTCGGAAATGACTGGGACAAGACGTATGCAGCCTTCCGGTTAGAAAGTGAGCGTTATCCCGGTCTGACTGCAAAGGATGGATCTTATACAAAGGCTGAGTTTCAGGATTTTCAGAAAATGGCCGCTACCTATGGAGTGAATGTGATTCCGGAAATAGACGTACCAGCTCATTCCTTAGCTTTTACCCATTATAATCCTCGATTAGCAGCTGACAACAAAGAGTATGGTATGGATCATCTGGATTTGTATAAACAGATGTGGTGACTACTTCTGTTGACGAAATAGGTTATCCTTATGCTGTGGAGTTTGAAATTTATCCGGATTCTATTCCAAACATTGATGCTATATTGTTCAAGGGGCCTCATTCGGAATTTATAACGAACTGGCAAAATACAGGCAAGTTTGCTTTCCGTCGTGATGGATATGAATTTGTATTTCATGCTTATCGTTTGCCAGTAGAAAAGTGGACTAAGATACGGATAGAAGGAGATATAAAAGGCACTTCTTTGTTTGTAGACGGGCAACTTCTGGAAAGACTGGAAGGACGCATAGGTGAAGTATTCAATGTTAAGCATCAGAGAAAAGACCGTATATGGTATCAGGAAACCTTGATATTCCCATTGAAGCAATTAGGAGATACTCAAATGGGATTCAATGGGAAGGTGAAAAATTTAATATGTACTCCACGTTGATACAATATAATTTTATGATAAGAGTTTGATCTTGTTTCGTATAGTGCCCTGAAAGTTAATGAATATATCGGGCTTTTCTAAAAGTAAACCGAAGTAGATTGGTCCAAACTATACGATAAGTTAAAAACGGCTACCTGAAGTCTTCATAGATTTGGGTAGCCGTTGTTTTTGTCAGTGGGTATAATAAGGTTTTGTTACCACACTGAATCTTAAATTTACCTTTTCCAATATCCGATTTTCATTATTAAAGGTTAGTCATCATATTACTTTGTTGATATGTAAGCGGCGTAGATCAGGTGTGAGAGAAGTAATCTAATCACAGCTGAAAACGATATGCTTTTTATCTGGTGTGGTTGTCAGCTTTTATTTTATTACCAGAGGCAGTATATCGTTCAGCTGTGAATTTATTGTTATCAATCTTTAAGTTGCTGTACTCAAAGATGATATGGTTCATGCTATATCCGCATTTTTATTTGTAGAAAAGCATGTGTTCATCAGAATGGGTTATTTTTTAGTATATTGATAGGACTTTGCAGATGCAATATATTATTAGTCTTTTCAACTCCACCAGTAACTACTACATTTAATGTAGCTTTGATATCACGTGAAGAAGCTCCTATCAAGAATTGATAATTACCACCGTCTATTACCCATGCAGAAGAATTCTCGTTGTAAGAAGCCAGATCGAATGCTTTTACTTCCATTGTAACGGATGTTGTTTCGCCAGGATTTAATTCTTTAGTCTTGGCAAATGCTTTTAATTCTTTTTCTGGTTTATTCAATTCTCCTCCTTTAGGTGCGGAAATATAAAGTTCTACGATTTCCTTTCCTGACTGTGTGCCTGTATTTTTAACATCTACGGTTACGGTATAGATTCCATTTTCAGTTTTCACTTTTGGATTTCCGTATTCAAATGTTGTGTATGACAAACCATATCCGAATGGATAAGAAACCTGTTTTTCAAAACTGTCAAAATAACGGTAACCTACGTAGATATCTTCTTCATAATCTGTATAGTCCCACAGTTTTACATCAGACTTCTTTTCTTTAGGATCGGCCATGTTACTCAGATTGCCCATAGCACCTTCTGTCGGGAAGTTGGCAGATGAAGCTGCATCTTCAAATTTAACAGGGAAAGTCATTGTTAGTTTACCTGATGGATAAGCCTTTCCGCTCAAGATATCTGCTACACTATTACCACCTTCTTGTCCTGCCTGCCAGGCACAGAGGATAGCATCCGGCAGATTTTTCCATGAATCGGTTTCAATCACTCCACCGATATTCAAGATAACTACAACTTTTTTACCTGCGGCATGGAAGGTTCTGCATACATCGTTGATCAATTTAGATTCTTCTTTTGATAGATTGAAATCAGAAACCTTTCTGTCAACAAATTCTCCCGACATACGTCCTAAAGTGATTAATGCAATATCTGTTTGAGCAGCCCAGTTACTTAATTGATCTGCTGACAGAGCCATTTCAGTAGGTAATGGAGTGGGTAAGAATTTTACTAATGGATTATCTCCTTTAGGTTTATTGCGCTCATTTTCTTCTGCAATATATTTCAGGTAGATGTTTTTCAATTCATCGTTTACCTGGAAATTAGCATTCTTCAATCCATCGAGCAAAGAAACTGTATAGGCACGGTTGACATTTCCAGAACCAGTTCCTCCTGCAATGAAATTATACGAAGTACATCCAAACAATGCAACTTTCTGAATGTTGGAATTCAGTGGTAAAGTCTGATTGTCGTTTTTCAGTAAAACCATACCTTCGGTAGCCGATTGGCGGGTAACATTGGCATGAGCCTGCAAATCGGGTTTGTTGGAATAGTTGTATTTTTTGAAATGAGGAGTTTGCAGAATCATGTTAAGAATACGTTCTACATTGCGGTTTAAGATTGCCTCATCCAATTTTCCTTCTTTTACTGCGTTGACTATTGCTTCATACTGTCTGTCGAGTCCTGGTTGCAGCATGTCATTTCCAGCTTCCATTTGTGCTACTGCATCCTTACCTCCAAACCAGTCTGTCATAACCATACCTTTAAATCCCCATTCATCACGCAAAAGGGTAGTAAGCAGCTCTGGATTTTCTGAAGTATAGACTCCGTTCAGATAGTTGTAAGAAGACATTACGGTCCATGGATTCGATTCTTTTACTGCAATTTCGAATCCTTTCAGGTAGATTTCGCGTAAGGCTCTTGGCGATACATGCGCATCTACAGCCATACGATTACTTTCCTGATTGTTTACTGCAAAGTGTTTGATGGATGTTCCCACTCCGTTGCTCTGTACACCTCTTACATAAGCAGCAGCAATTTTTCCAGATACCAGCGGATCTTCTGAGTAATATTCAAAGTTACGTCCGCAAAGAGGATTACGATGAATATTCAGTGCCGGTGCCAGCAAAACGTCGGCTCCATATTCCAAAACCTCATTACCGATGGCTTTACCAACGTTTTCTACCAGTTCCTGATTCCAGGTAGAAGCTAATAATGTTCCGATAGGGAAGTGTGTACAATAGTAAGTTGCTGAATCTCCTTCACGAGTGGGGTCAATGCGCAATCCGGCAGGACCGTCAGCTAGTACGACAGCCGGAATACCCAATCGTTCGATTGGGTAAGTTGTTCCAGCTGCACCAGGTACTAACTTTTTAGTTTTTCCGATAACAGCACTGTCACCGGAAAATCCTGCCATACCTGTACCGATTACCAGATGTGCTTTTTCTTCCAGAGTCATTGCATTGATGACTTCATTGATGGGAGATTTTCCTAATTGGGGAGTTGTAGGACCGCATGAACTCAGTATTGCTGCCGAAAAGGCCATTCCTATAATTAATTCTTTTTTCATGTCTGTATTAATTATTTAAATAACAAAGGAGCAAATTCTGTCAGGTATATACGCCAGTTTCTCCAGATATGTCCTCCATCTGTTTCTACGTAAGTATATTTATATCCTTTTTCGTCAAGTTGTTTACGGAAGTCAATGTTATCCTTGTATAGAAAATCTGTTTTACCGATTCCTATCCAATACAAGCGAGGTGGATTACTGAACTGGGTAGCAAGTTTCTGATCTAAGTTCTCGTATACATCGGATGTATTTTTGTTGTTGATTTGCTTGCTGGTAGCAGCAGAGAACAGACCTACATAACCAAACTTGTTTGGATAATATGCTGATATATACAGAGAATGGAATCCTCCCATAGACAATCCGCAGATAGCACGGTTGTTCTTATCTTTTTTTACCCGATATGTTTTTTCGACAAACTTTATGATATCAGGAAAAGCTTTCTCTATTTCTCCGTCCATTGTTTTAGGATTCATGAACTGAGGTTTAACCATGCTGTTGGGAGCTTCACCCGGAGCTGCTTGTTGTGCACCGTTTCCGTTAGGCATAACTACAATCATTGGTTCGGCTTTACCTTGAGCAATCAGATTATCCATGATTTGTGCTGCACGTCCTTGTTCTACCCAGGCATTTTCATCTCCTCCGGCTCCATGCAATAAGTATAAGACTGGATATTTCTTGTTGCTGCTTTCATAACCGGCAGGAGTATAGACTGTCAGACGACGCTCCATACCCAGTGTAGGGCAGTTATACCATACTTTCGATACAGTTCCATGAGGTGCATCCTGTACCATGTATAAATCAGCTTGTCCGTTTCCTATCAGGAAGTAATTGGTAATGGTAGCAATATCGCGATTCTGGTATACGTTGCTCGGATCGGTTGTTTTAAAATCGTTGACATATACCGAATAGTTATACATTTCGCTTGGAAGAATAGACGATGTATATTCCCAAACCCCATTCTTACCTTCTTTCAGCTGAACTCTTCCCGGAGCTTCTACTTCTCCAAAAGGAGTCTTGATTTTTTGCGCAGGTAGAAAGTCCCCTTCAATCTCTACTTTAGATGCTTTAGGAGCAAGAATGCGGAATGTTACTGAATTATCTTTGTTTATCTGGGGGGAAACGATATCGCCCCCACCCCATAAAGCTTGTTGTGCATATCCAGCGATACTGAATAAAAATGCACCTACATATAATACTATTTTTTTCATAACTATAATATTTTTAATTGATTATATTCTTTTTTACCAGCCTGGGTTTTGTGTCATGTTAGGATTCAATGACATTTCTTTTTCAGGAATAGGTAATAATTCACTCTTGTTTTTCTTAAATCCATAGCCTTGCTGATTGACAAAGCCTTCTTTCTTTACAGTCGGTTCTTCGGATACTTTTTTGTCCATAACCAATGAAGGAACATAGTGTCCTTGCTCTTTCAATACTTCTTCGGCATCTCCCCAGCGTATAAGATCTTGGTAACGGACACCTTCCATACATAATTCCAGACGCTTTTCTGTCTTGATGTCATCTAAGGTAACTGTCGACAAAGGAGCCAGCTGTGCACGTTGTCTGATTTCATTGATATAGTTCAGAGCCTTGTCCTGTCCGCTTCCTGCCTGTACATGAGCTTCGGCTGCCATCAGTAAGACTTCTGCATAGCGCATGAAGCGCAAATTGATGTATTGATAGAACTGAAGTCCCGGATTATCGTACATGCAATCTTCTTTCAGAGCGCGGTATTTCCATGAAAAATAGCCTTCGTTACCTACCATGATGTTACCGTCTCTTAATGAGATTCCTAAACTTTCCAATTGTTTATAGGTAATGATAGTCTGGTTCAAGCGGTAACCATCGGCAGTTTCTTCAGCTACAAATGCATCATACAGTGATTTTGTAGGGTTACCGAAACCGTAGCAACCTTGTGAAAAGGCTGAGGCCGACTGGTCAAAATTGAGCATTGAGGAACGCCATCCCAGCATACAGTATAGCTGAGTAAACTGGTTCCACATCTGTTCCGGGTCATTACGCATTTGTGCTTCCAGAATAGATTCTCTGCAATTATTTGCTTTTACGTGTGCCAGATTGCCATATTCTCCTTGATACAGTCCATATTTGTTTGAACTGATAACTTTGTCCAATATGCTGGCAGCTTCATTATATTTTCCCTGGAACAGATAAGCTTTACCCAGATAAGCCATGGCAGCTTCCTTTGTCACTCTGATATTGGTTACATCATCGTCTATGTTTTCTTTAGAAGGCAGGTCGCTTGCTCCGTCAGGATCTCCTACTGCTGCATTCAAGTCTGATTCGATGAAAGCCCACAATTCTTCTGCGGGTGTATTCCCTTTTCTATATTCATCTGGAGCAAGCAGATGGTCTACCTTAGGTACATTTCCCCAGAGAGTAACCAGCTCGAAGTATGAGAAGGCGCGGAAGAATTTAGCTTCGGCAATGGCTCTGCGTTTTACTTCACTATCGGGTGCTACTTTTTCTATTATCAGGTTGGCATTATATACGATATTGTATAGTCCGGAATACAGACTGGTAATCATGCCATGATCTGAACCAAATGTCATTTCGTTCAGACGTTCCATTTCTCCATTGTCACCTCGTGCACCTCCGCCAGTATACATATCATCTGATAACAGATTCTTGACAAAGAACCAGTTGTAATGTTGTGATCTGACAGATAAGTATAAGGCAGCTGCGGCAGCTTCGGCTTCATCGTCTGTCTGGTAATATGTTTCCTGGCTTCCCACATCTCCATGTTTTGCAATATTGAGTCTGTCTTCGCATCCGGTTGCCAATGTCATGCAAAACATTCCTGCAGCAAGTGCTATATATAGTTTCTTTTTCATAATATTATTCGATTAAAATTCAACATTAAAGCCTAACATAACTTTCTTTGCGCTTGGATATGTACCCATATCAATACCCATACCGCTTGTAGCGTTTGCTGATGCTTCAGGATCGAAGCCTGGATAACTGGTGAAAGTAAAGAAATCTTCCAGTGATACATACAGACGCAGGTTATTGATGAATACCTTATTTATCCATTGTTTCGGTAATGAATACCCCAGCTGAATCTGTTTGATTTTGAAATATGAACCGTCGAATACCATGGCATCAGATACGGTATATTTGTCCAGGCTCAAAGCGTTAGCTCTTGGAGCAGTAGCATTGGTATGTTCAGGAGTCCAACGGTCTTTATAGAATACTTCACTCAGTTTGTTGGCAGAAGCATGGTCTGGACGGTTGATACAGCTGAATACGTCATTTCCGTAACTTCCTGAACCAAAGATTGTCAGGTCAAGTCCTTTCCATGCTGCTGTCAGTGTCAAGCCATATGTGAAATCAGGAATAGCATCGCCGATGTAAGTCTTGTCATCTTCGTTTATGATGCCATTGTTATCCAAATCAGCGAAAATCGGTTCTCCATCTTCTGGGTTGATGCCTTCGCAGCGATATCCACGGAAGTAGTAAACCGGATATCCTTCTTCGAAATAGGTAATTGTATTTGTATGGAATGTTGTTCCGTTAGCTCTGGTGAGTGACGGATCCAGATAAGTAACTTTGTTCTTCAAGGTTGCCAGATTTCCTTTGATGCTATAATTGAAATCACCGATGTTATCTCTCCATCCTATTTCAAATTCAAAACCTTTGTTGCTTACATTACCGGCATTGATCGGTGAAGTTGTTCCGCCAATAATGAGTGAAGGAGTTGTACCAGTGATAAGCAAATCTTTAGTCTTCTTGTTAAACCAGTCCATAGAAAGAGTCAGGCGGTCGTTGAATAAACGAGCATCCAGACCGACGTTAATTTGTTCAGAAGTTTCCCATTTCAATTCATCATTACCCAAACTATTCGGACGAATACCTGTTGTATAGTTATTACCAGGAACGAACGGATAATATCCGGCTGTTACCATGGTAGTTCCGTAACCGTAAAGGTTGCTTGCTAATGCAGCAAGGCTACCATTCTGTCCCCAGCTGGCACGTAGTTTCAGGCTTGATACTACATCTCTCAACGGAGTGAAGAAGTTTTCTTCAGAGATAGTCCATCCGGCAGATACGGCAGGGAAGTATCCCCAGCGTTTTTCCAAAGGGAGATAAGACAAATCGGCTGCATCGGCACGAAGTGAAGCTTGCAACATATATTTTCCGGCAAAGTCATATCCTACACGTCCGAAATATGAATATTTGGCTGTACGGGTCTTTTCACCTTGTATTGATTTACTTGCTGAAGGGTCTCCATAATTCAGATACCAGAATGACGGATCTCTGTTGGTGATGGCATCTGCTCCGTTTGCGCTGAATCCACTGGTAATATAATCGTATGTAGATTCCTGGTAAGACATACCCAACATAGCGTTGATGGTATGTTTATTGAAAGTCTTGATGTAGTTGGCGAAGTTTTCCCACTGCCAATAGATAGAAGTGCTTGATGTACCGCTGATAGACATATAATCATTGTTCTGAACAGAGTTGCCGTAAAATGGCAGGTTGACTGTTGAAGAACGAGTACCAGACAAGCGGTAGCCGAAACGTGAGGTAAATACGAATCCGTCGAATGGTTTCAGTTCTCCGTATACAGAACCGTTTACATTGAATCCACTGTTTTTAGGTACAGTATTGTCGCGCATAATCATCGGATGATAGTTCTCCGATTCTACAAAGTTGGAAACTGCATAGTAATTTCCATTTTCGTCAGTCAGCAGAGTTTTGCCATTATCGAGTGCTGCCTGCATATTAGCTGGTAAATTATCCGGACTATATGTACTTGGAGTGAGTGGATCAAGTTCCATAACGGCCTGGAAGAAACTACCGTAAGCGTTGTTTCCTGACAGTTTGCGGTAATTGTATTTTTCAATCTGGTTGGTTGTTCCTACTTTTAACCAGTCTTTAATCTGATAATCTGCGTTGACAGAACCTGTCAGACGTTTGTAGAAGTCTGCATCTCCTCTGACAATACCATTGTTGTCCAGATATGATAAAGAAAGATAATAGTTCCCTTTTTCATTTCCATTAGAGAATGACACGTTATGTTTCTGCATCTGTCCGTTTCCAAAGACTACGTCAGCCCAGTTTGTATCTGTAACACCATCCCAGTTATTGTTAATCTTTGACTGTTCGAATACGCCACCTTCTACCATGTATGTAGCATATTCCTCTGCATTCATCAGCTTCGGCATTTTGCCAAGTGACTGAATGGAGTACTGGAAGTCGTAAACGACTTTTCCTTGTCCGGTTTTGCCCTTTTTGGTACTAATCAGAATAACACCGTTACCAGCTTCTGCACCATAGATGGCAGCTGAAGCTGCGTCCTTCAATACTTCTATAGAAGCGATATCGTTAGGATCGATACCTGAAATATCAGAAAGGCGTACACCATCTACTACATAAAGAGGGTCTGAAGCTACGTTAGAAGAAAAACCACGTACACGGATAGTAGGAGCTTCTCCCGGAGCTGCAGATGAAGAAATGACCTGTACACCCGAAGTCTTACCTTGTAAAGCGGACTGTACGGTAGTAACCGAACGGTTTTCCATATCTTCAGCTTTTACCTGTGAGATAGAACCAGTAACAGAACTCTTTTTCTGAACACCATATCCTACAACTACAACCTCGTTCAGGGTTTGCGTATCTTCTTTCAGCGAAACGGTTAAAGAAGGTTGGTTGACTGCGATTTCCTGAGTGGTATAACCTACATAAGAGAATACAAGGATACGTCCTTTTGCAACGTTCAATACCTTAATTCCGCAACATAATTGATAATTATTTTTATAAGTTCCTGAGCAACATTTTGTTGCCCAGGTTTTTGCCATGTCAGCGTTTTCACTTACCTTAGTGTTGCGAATCCAAAGACAAAGAAAACCGCAACAGGCATGGCAAAGGTAGCAATAAAATCCGAAAGACTCACTCCTTTTGGAGGCATATTTCCAATCATGGAGCAATTTACCTCCCTTCTCTCCTCTACAATTGACTCAACACTTGGGTTGAGATGCAAACTCTATGGTTATCAATACAGCGAAATCATCCGCTCCCTCCTATGCGTTTACTTCTGCGGCGGTTCTTGCGTTGAGGATGTCACCGCCCACTTAAATGAGTCATCTTTCCCTTCACCCCAAACTCCGCACCTG